>CAZVTR010000001.1:0-23809 GCA_964630305.1 uncultured Treponemataceae bacterium
GTTGATTTTCCAAAATTAAAGGTCAGCGTTTTAACTGTACGCGTAATAACCTTTTCAAAATATGGTTTATCAAGACCGTATAGACGGATAAGGGCTTTTCGCCTCTGGTCCTGAAAAGCTTTTATTTCTTCTACCTTTTTTCCTTTCTGTCTCATTGCTTCAGCTCGAACTTGTTCTTCGATCTGAGAGCGTTGGGTCTCATCAGCAACTTTATTAAAGAGCAGAGAGAACGTAAAGATCAGCAAGGAGTAAATAACAATGCCTTTCAGGATGCGTTTAATCGCATACCACTTGTACATGTATTTCCACCTGTTTGCATGGGATAGTCCGCTCAACTTGCAGACTACAAATTCATATCAGATAAACATAATTCTGTCAAAGTGTTTTAACGAAACACTGTAAAAAATAAAACATAGTATTAAAAATTGAAATACATACTAAAACTTTACCTCTTTGTAAGTACTAATTTTGCTATTACCGCGTGAAAAAATTAAAAAAGTATATTGACAATATTTTTTAGTTTTGCTATGTTTTCACTATCCTTCCCCTGTAGCTCAGTCGGCAGAGCAAGTGGCTGTTAACCACTGGGTCCGTGGTTCGAACCCGCGCGGGGGAGCTAAAAGACCAGCTGTATACCGGCTGGTCTTTTATATTTGTACGCCATTATGGCAGAGCGCACGGGTGCGCATCGTGCGAGTGAAAAACCTGTATGTACCACAACAGGTTTACTCATCGAGAGGCTTTACAACGGTTGCAAGTACTCTATTATGACGGACATCTGTAATGGTAATTTCTCCAAATTCTGCTTTTATTTTATCGCCCTTTTCAGGGATTCGGTTTAAGATCCAGGCGCAATATCCTGCTAAGGTATGTGCTGGAGGCATTTCTGAAAGATTTTTGGAAAAAAAATCAAGTACTGCAACAAGCGGTGTATCTCCGGCAATACTATAGGTGCCATCAGAAAGACGCTGAATTCGGGATTCGGCAGGAGCGTTTTTATCATATAATTCACCAACAATTTCTTCTATTATATCCTGCATGGTAACAATACCAGAAAATCCACCATATTCATCCATGACAATAACAATTTTTTCTCGCGTATTTTTCATGGTGCTAAAAATGTCGCCAAGAGATTTTGAAGGTGTTACAAATATGGGCTGTGCTGCAATCGTCTTTAAAGTACTATAGCCTTGTCCTTCTAGAATTTTTCTAAATATATCTTTGAGCCGCACAATACCAGTGATTAGTTCTTCGTGTTTGCTGTATATGGGTATCCATGTAATGTTTCTGTCAATAATCTCATGAATAGCATTTTCGCAGCTCATGGAATCAGGGAGCTTTACCACATCCTTACGATGTGTCATAACCGAGAGCGCAGTTGTTTTTTTAAGCCTGAGTATGTTTTTAATCATTGATGCATTAATTTTATCAATAATATTCATGTGTTCTGCTATTGCAAGCATTTGTATAAAAGTTTCCAGAGAGATTTCTTTTCTCGTATTTTTTCCAAAAATCCGCGTAATGATGTTGCTGATGCTATTAATAATAAAAACAAGCGGTTTAAACAGGATTGCGATAATGTAAATGAGCGGGGCAACAATAAGCGCAATTGCTTCATTATGGGCAATAGCAATCCGTTTGGGTGTAACTTCACCGACAATAAGAATGACAAATGTTAAAAGACCTGTGACCAGCGCAATATTGATATTCCCAAAACGTTCAAGAATAATGTCGCTCGTCAATATTGATACAAGAATATTTACGATGTTATTGCCAACAAGAATTGTTGATAGTAGTTCATCAGGTTTTTCTGTTAGTTTTTCTATAAAAAAGGTGTTTTTTTTACGTTTTTTTAGTCCTGCTATTTGAATCATGGTAAGCGAGGTGAATGCAGTTTCTGCTGCGGAGAATATAAATGAAAAAGCAAGCGAAATAAGAATTGCAATTAATTTATAAGCATCAACCATAATTATACGATAAACCGAGAAACTTCTTGTTCAAGATTGGTAAGCGCTTCGATATTATCTTTGCCAAGTTTAGAAATTGCAGTTATTGATGTAAGCATAGCTTCTGATGTCTGTATAAAATCATCAAGAACAGTAATCATCCTAATAATAAGCGCTTCATTTTTTTCGTTTTCTGCAAGCAGCAATTGCGAATTTTCTGAAATTTCAGAAACATCACGCATGCTTTCTCCTGCGGCATGTTTTAGTTTTTCAAAAACTTCCGAGATGCTTCCTGTTTGCTGTGCAGACTGACGCACAGAGCCTATCATGCTGTTCATAGCATCTGCCATATCAGATGTTCCTCGTGCAAGCTCTTGTATGGATGTATTCGCATCTGCTGAATCGGCTATTGTGTGTTCAATTCTTGCTAGAATTCCGCTAATTTCATTTTGAATCAGAGAAGCGTTTTTACCAGCTTCTTCTGCAAGTTTTCTAATTTCATCAGCAACAACTGCAAAGCCTTTACCCTTGTCTCCTGCATGAGCAGCTTCAATAGCTGCGTTCATTGCTAAAAGATTGGTGCGTTCTGCAATATCATTGATAATCTCATTAAAGTTTTTAATTTTTTCTGCATCGAGCGCTATTTCTTTAACGCCATTTACGAGCTGCTCTACAGTTTTAATGGTTAATGACGCGTTGGCATTGAGATCATCGGAGACCTTCTTTTTTTCTAGAGCAACTTTAGCAAGCTGAGCCATGCTTTTAATAGTAACATCAATTTTTTCCATTGCAGATTCAGATTCTTTTGTCTGTGTTAATAGTTTTTCATTTAAAACTTCAGAATTTTCTCCAATATTTCTTACGGTTTTAGAAAATTGCTGTAAAAGCATTTTAAGTTCATCGAGTTTCTTTTTGGCTTCATCAAAATTATTCTGTGCGTTTGATAGTGTATGTGAAGTGGAATTGCTTTGTTCATAAATATTTGTTCCTATTGTATAACCGGTATGTGCAGTTTCTTTGATTTGTGATACTAAAGCACGTAATTTTGCAAGGAAATCATTAAATGATTGAGCAAGCAGTGTAACTTCGTTTTTACCAGAAACAGTAATTGTTCGTGTTAAATCAGCATCTCCCTGACTGATGCTGACAAAGGCTTTAGAAAACAGTGTGAGCGGTTTCATAAAAGATCGTGATAATGCGATAATAATAATCATGCTTGCTAAAAACGAAATAGCAGCAATAATGAGAAGAACTTTTATAAAATCATTGAAATCTTTTGTTAGAAGACTTTCGGGCAGAAAAATCCCTATAGCCCATACAGTATACGAGTTGCCAATTCTAAATGGTGCAATACCAGCTTTCCATATTGTTCCGTTAAAATGTGACTGTAAACTACCAGAATAGGGCTTACCTATTGTAAGTTGTTCTTTAAGCTGCTGCCAGCCAGTTTCCCATCTGTCAGCTTCAAACTCCATTGTTCGTTGTTCTACAACTATATCAGCAGCTTTAAGCGCTGTTTGTGATTGTTCCACTGTTATTCCAGCTTGATAAATTGTTTTATTGCTGTCTCCATGTGCAAGGATTGTGCCATTTTTTGTAAACAGTACAGCATAGCCTTTCCCCATAGGACGAGCTTTGCTTATGATAGTATTAAGCGTAAATGCATCGATATCTACAGCAATAACTCCTATTTGACGTGCTTCTGAATTCTGTATTGGTACTGCAAGGGAGATAACTAACTTTCCACTCTGATATGAAGTGTGCATATCAGAAACAGTTTCTTGATTTTGGCTACTGATTGCAGAATACCAAGAAAAATTTTTCAGTGTATTAAAACTTATGCTTTCTTGAATGGTATCACCGGCTTTTTCATAGCATACCCATGCCTCATCGCTTGTAAAACCACTGTAATATTTTGAATTGATTATAAGATATAATGTATCGATTGTAATGTTCTGGCTGACCATTGCTTTAGAAAATGCAAGCAGCACGGATTTTTGTTCGGCTGGTTTCATTGATGTGACAGCTGCAAACATGCGTGCTGTACTTCGGATGACATTGAGACTTTCTTCAATTTGCTTATCGATTTCTGCAGCATATTGGTTAGCAAGTGAAGTAACAAGATTTGATGTGATAACCTGTTCGGTACGTTTAATGGTGCTATGGAGAATTAAGGTTATAGTGGTAAAGGTTATGAGCAATAAGAAAGCAATAGCAATTTGTATGCGCCCAGCAATGGAAATAAAATGTCGTTTTAATGGTGTCTTCACAGCATTACTCCCTGTTATTATCTTAATGCATTTCAGATCAAATAGACATATCAAAACACGTTTAGTGTTTTAGAAGTTTTAAAAAATATGTTTTGATATATTCGCGCAACGCACCGTGATTTTTTATCTGCATAAGCGCAGGAACTTTAAGGAGATTATTAGCCATAGAATCAATTCTTTCCAGCGTTAATGAAGATGGTTTCATGGAGCGGAGCGTTTTTCTGAGGTAATCACGTACGAGCGAATTGATATCTTCCACCAGATTGCGTTTAGCTTCGGGATTGATTAAGGTATTCCATTTATCAATAAGGAGCATCATGTACTGATCCATTGTATAATTTGCCGGGACAATGTCTTTTTCCAATTTCCCAGCTATCTGTGAGAACTCCAGTGCACGATTGTTTTCTGGTTTTGCAACTGGCTGTTCTTGCCGTTTTGTCTGTTCTTGTTTTGGTTTTTTTTGGCCAAGTTTTTTTATAAGTTTATAAAACCAGGACAGCAGAGGAATTGTATACCAGATGGGGAGGAGTATTTTAACATCAGTAAGAAGGTGCTGTCTGTCGAGATGTAAGAGAACATTGAGCGGTGCCTGCTTCAGATTACCAAAAAGCGGAGAAAGATTGTTTTTCTCTCCTCGTGAACCATAAATTTCTTGATATACAAGCGGTGCAAAACCGCTTGCGAGTGCCTGTGATAGTGCTGGGCTAGTTTCATCAATTTTATAGGAAAGGTATTTGTTAAAGTCTTCATCAGATAGCATCGCAGGTATTTTTTCAAACTGATACATGATGTTTTGCCATTCTTGTATAATTTTTGATCGTACCCCTGGGCGAACGCTATTAATTAAATTAACTATATATGGAAGGAAAAATTCCAGTTTTATAAAGAGCTGCTGTCCTTTAATAGTGAGGATAAGGATTTGTGGAAGATGTTTTTCATCTTTTGCTCGTGTTTTTTCTTTAAGCCAGTCCTCAAGCTCTTCGCGTGTATATTTGCCTAAAAGCGGACGACCCTGACTGTCGCGAAAATCACAGATATCATCGATGGTGAATGCATATGGTGTTTTTCCCAAGAGCAAGTCAAGTGTTTTGAATGCATTTTCTCGGTCAAAAGAGCGCTGCGCTTTACTCTTATGATAATTGGTAAATAAATCAAGAATATAGCTTGCTTGCAATACAGCTACATCGTCAGGGGTATGTTCTCCTTTACTCATAATATCCTTGCGGATGGAATTATTGAGATATGCTACAAAGGGGAAAGTAAAATCACTTTTTGCATTTTGAATTTCTGAAATGAGATCGTATGGCTTTATAAGAATACCTGTCATTGAATCTCGAACAAGCATATCCTTTGTTGGAAAAGCTCCCAAAAGACGCTGCTGGATATAATCTTTATTTGCACCTTTGCGCAAGTAATGCCTGATTTTTAATATAGCAAATTCGAGAAGTTTATTTTTTAATGTTTCCACAGGAATTATCATCGATTTAATTCCTTCTGGAAAAGAAATCCTGCAAATAGGTATATTATTGTTTTCTTCTGCGTCGAGTACTCGTTTAAATTCATCATCAATGCCAATTGGAAGAATCCATTCAGGAGGTATTGAAAGTTTTAGTGTGTCTTCATCTGGGAACGGAACTTCCGGGAACTCTTCAATTCGAGCATATTCTGCAATGAGCGGATTAATACATGATTCTGGCAGACGAATCGTATCAATTTCATTGCCTGAGAGCATCAGAGCCACTTCGCGCTTTTGTGCAAGTTTCATAAGTTTTGGAACAAGAACAACATCAGGATTTAGTACAAGATCTCGATAGAGAGGAACAGTTTGATCGGCAGCTCTAAACTGCTTTGATAGTGTTATCGCAAAATTGCGGTAGCCAATATCATACGTGCGGTTTTTTTGTGCGTATGATTTTAAGAGTTGAAGAACATCGATATCTGTTGCCATGTCCCCATTGTATACATAGAAATGCAGTTTTATCAATGAAAACTGCATGCAAAAATAACTCACAAGCAGTTTAAGCATATATGCAACAAGCATTGCAGTAAAGAACATTAATTTTGTTAAGGAGTTGTATATGCGAAAACTGCGAGAACTTGTACCTGGGGGCACCTATCATGTAAGTGCACGAATAAACAACAGAGAACTGCATCTACAAGAGGTGTTATGCAAAAGTATTATTTTAGAGATCATGGAAAAGCTTCAAACCGAGATGGGTTTTAAGTTTGAGCACTTTGCAATTATGGATAATCATGTGCATTTCATTATAACTACACTTGATTTGGAGCTACCCAAAATTATGCAGCGATTATTGATGACCTATACAATACGCTATAACAAGGCAATGAGACGATCAGGACACATCTGGGGGGATAGATATTTTTCTCGTGTGCTTAGAACTCAAGCTGATTTTGAGCAATGTTTTGAGTATTTAAGCCAAAATCCAGTTAAAGCAGAGCTTGTTAAAAATGAATTGAACTGGCCATGGAATTCGCTTGCGTTTTTTAGATTTGCTCCTGACTTTGTATCACGCTGGATGAGTTCATGGTCGGTGGAGTTGCATGAGAAAGTAATATCAAAGTTACAAAAGGGTCAGACCCATAGGCAGAAGGAAATCACGAAAAAGGTAATTTTCAGTGTTACAATGCAAATATTAGCGAAAAAGCGCAAAAAGTAGAAAAAAATACCGGTTGCTAGTAGATTTTTATAATTTTATCCTCCATAAAGAAAACCTTTCAGGATAAGTATACTCAGACTAGTATTTGAATTCACCCAAAGTTGTATATTCAAATCAAAAAGCAAGAAATTTTTAAAATCAAGAGGAAAAAACATATAAAAATTAAATCAAAAATGGAATATCTTCAGTTGACCAGACTTGTTTAACCTTGCATAATAGGAAAAAATTGGTAAAAGGGTCGGGTTTGCCTTTTTAAACCAGCTAAAGGGTCAGACCTATAAATATATAAATAGCAGGAGTGAAAATGCTAGAACGATTGACACAAACAATGGGAGATATCATCCGCCAAATTAGCGGAAAAGCTTCCATTACCGAAAAAAATATTGAAGATGCAGTAGAAGCCATAAAAATTGCTTTATTAGAAGCAGATGTCAATGTACGTGTTGTGCGCCGTTTTGTTAATGGCACCATAGAAGAAGCAAAAGGCGAGAAAGTTCTGCGCTCTGTTACTCCCGGGCAGCAGTTTATAAAAATTGTGCACGATCGCCTTACTGCGCTCTTAGGTGACAGCAGGCAGGATATTGTTCTTAAAGATGGCATTACAACAATCATGCTCGTCGGTCTTCAGGGATCTGGTAAAACCACAACTGCAGCTAAACTAGGAAATTATTTTAAAAATAAAAATAAGCGCGTGCTCTTAGCGGCATGTGATCTTGTTCGACCTGCAGCAGTCGATCAGCTTGTTACGCTTGGCGCAAGTCTTGGAATTGCTGTGCACACGGGTTCGATGCCAGCCGATAGTGCACAAAAGAACCCCCTGCCCATTGCTAAAGCCGCGCTTGAACGAGCGCGAAAAGAGCTTTTTGATGTAGTTATCATCGATACAACAGGCCGCCTTCAGATCGATGATGGGATGATGCAGGAACTTGTTGCAATGAAAACTGCAATCAAACCCGATGAAGTTTTACTCGTCGCAGATGCTATGACAGGGCAGACTGCAGTCGATATTGCATCAACATTTGATGAAAAAGTAGGCCTCACTGGCGTGATACTTTCTAAATTTGACTCGGATACCCGTGGCGGTGCTGCTCTCTCAATTAAATCGATTACCGGTAAGCCAATTAAATTTGTAGGTGTTTCTGAAAAACCTGATGGTCTTGAACCATTTTATCCCGATAGAATGGCAAACCGTATTTTGGGCATGGGTGATATTGTATCGCTTGTTGAGAAAGCACAATCTGTTATTGAAGAACAGGAAGCACTTGAGCTTGAACAGAAGCTTCGCAAAGAGACATTTACACTAGAGGACTATTTACAGGAGTTGCGCCGTTTCAAAAAAATGGGCTCAATGAAGCAGGTGCTTGATATGATGCCTGGGCTTGCAGGGCAGATTTCAGAAGATCAGATCGATGAGAATCAGCTCAGGCGAAACGAAGCTATTATCCTTTCAATGACTAAAAAAGAACGGCTCAACCATCTCATAATTGGACCGACACGCAGGTCACGCATTGCCCGTGGTTCAGGCACTTCGGTTGCTGAGGTTGCAAAACTCCTAAAAGATTTTGAAAAAACCCGTTCAATGATGAAAAAAATGGTAAAAAACAAAAAAATGCTGGGCGGGTTTCAATAATAAAAACAGTTTTATGGTGTGTTTGAAGCATTTAGCATTTAGATAGGCATTTTGCAGTGTTACAAAGCTTGTGAAAGTCTTTACAACTCTAAGAAACAGAGTTATGATACTGCAATCCCGATTCCTGGAGTTTGAATCATGACGTTTTTTACCAGGCGGTATCTGGAAGAGTTTTTTTTATATTCCAGCCAGTTCGTCTTGTTTTATACAATTGCGCTGCTTGCAGCACCCCCAGTGCTCAGGCCTGAATTATTACCGGTTGTAATTTTAATAATTTCTCTGTTTATACAGATTGCACTGCTTGCTCGGTTTGGCCACAGACCAATTGCCAGGCTTGTTTTTTCTTGTATTACACCTGTTGTATACACATTAAGCAAAGCATTAGTTAGTCCTGGAACCCTTGCAGATATGGCTAGTTACTTTTTGTGGGGAATTTCCCTCTACCAGGGAAGCATACAAGCATTAGAACTTGTGTTTCGCCGCAAATGGCCAAAACGAATTGCAGAAATATTCATGACTGCCGGAACAATTCTTTCATTTGTATTCTTCTATTTCTATATGGATCTCAGAATCCGGCTCTTTAACAATTATCTGAGCGGTGAACTTGATTATTCAGCATTAAGTCAGGCACTTACTATTAAAAATTTTATTCCAGCTTTTATGAGCTTTTTAAAACCTGTCCAGCACATGTTTTTTATTTTTGGCGTTTTTATGTTTGGTTTATTTCAGCTTTCTGATAAAGTCAAACAGATTTCACTTAAATATAGAATTGATTCTATATATGCAGCTGTTACGCCTCCAACGCAAGATATTATGCCAATTGGTTCACAAATACGAGGCGAACAGCGTCCTGTGGTAATATTGTATGCTGATATATGGAATTTCACTCCAATAGCCGAAAAAGAAAATCCGCAAAATGCGTTTGAAATGCTTAATCGCTACTATGCATTATGGGATATTGTGGTGCGCAGAAACCATGGCATTATTGAGCAGTTTGTCGGTGATACAGTTATTGCTGTTTTTGGCTTGCTTGAAAACGAGAAAGGTGCAGATTATGCAGTAGACTGTGCTTTCGATTTTTTGCATCAATTTATTTATCTCCAGGATGAGCTTGCTGAAAATAAGCTTCCTATAATAAAAAATATTGGTATTGGTATTCATGCAGGAACCGTCGCTGTAGGAGATTTAATCAATCCAGCGGGAGAAAAGCGCCTCAGTGTTGTGGGTGATGCAGTTAATGTAGCTGCAAGACTTGATTCTTTATGCAGAGAATTTAAACAAAACTTGATAATAAGTAATGATGTATATAAAAACTTATCACTTGAACATCAGGCAGAATTTGAAAAACTAGGAGAAGTATTGTTTAGAAATAAGACGCAGCCTCAGCTTGTATGGGGACGAAAATAAGCAAGCACTTTAGAGAAAAATGTATATACATGAACATGTAATCGATGGGCTTATCACAAAAGCCATTAAAACCTGGAACATTTTTGCACCTGGTGATAGGGTGCTTATCGGTTTATCTGGCGGAAAAGATTCTGCGGTTTTAACATATTTCCTCGCATCGATGGTTAAACACGAAAGGCTGCCAATAACATTACATGCGCTCCATGTTGTAAACGATTTTTCAACACACAATGTCAATAAAAAATCTGATTCTGTACAACAGACCTCACAAGCTATGAGCGGAAGTTTGTCCCCGGTTCTCAAAATGCTTGTACAAAGCTGGGGTATTGAGGTAACCGAATTGTATGTTCCAATAGCAGGGCGCTTAAAAAACGGTCGTACCCTTAACTGCTATTGGTGTTCCATGCAAAGAAGAACCGAACTCATCAGGTTTGCAGAAACCCAAGGTTATAACACGATTGCACTTGGACATCACCTCGATGATGTGTTAGAAACAGTGCTCATGAACATGCTGGAGAAAGGTGAACTTTCAACCATGCTCCCTATCATGCAGTATCAAAAATATCCTATAAAGCTTGCACGTCCGCTCTACCTGGTTGAAGAGCATCAAATAAAGCTTTTTGCAAAAGAACTGGGTTTGTATAACGATGATAGTATTACAGTTTGCACGTGTTCATTTAATATCGGAGGAAAACGTGACGCAACGGGGAAACTGCTCGAACAGCTTACCGGCAGTTCAAGCAAAAAAAAGCATTTATTGCTTAAATCACTTATGAATATTAATGTTGAGTATCTGCCAAAAGTTTAAAATTTATAATCTTCAGCACTAAAATATTTTATTAGTTAAAATGCATGCTATTATTTCCTTGACTTTCAATGGTCTCTGGTTTATCATTGCTACGAGAGAACTTTCTCATACTTCTAAATAGGAGGAATGTAATGAAGAAAAGCCTGGTACTAGTTCTTGTTGCACTGGCTGCTTTTGCAGTAGTGTTAACAGGCTGTCCAAAAAAAGAAGCTGCTAAGGGTGCAGCTTTCCACATCGGTGTCGTTACCGGTTCTGTTTCACAGTCCGAAGACGATCTCCGTGGCGCAGAAAAGCTCATTGAGCTCTATGGCGATGTTAAGAATGGCGGAATGATTAAGCATCTTACCTATCCAGATAACTTCATGGATCAGATGGATGTTACCATTTCCCAGATTGTCTCACTTGCTGATGATCCGCTCATGAAAGCAATTGTTGTTAACCAGGCAGTTCCTGGTACTGCAGAAGCTTTCAAGCGTGTACGCGAGAAACGCCCTGACATTTTGCTGTTTGCTGGAGAACCTCATGAGGATCCTCCCGTAATTCAGGAAGCAGCTGATGTTGCTATCAATTCAGATTTCATCGCTCGCGGCTATACCATCATCTGGGCAGCAAAAGAAATGGGCGCAAAGAAATTTGTTCATATTTCTTTCCCGCGCCATATGTCCTATGAAACCCTTGGTCTCCGCCGGCTTATTATGGAACAAGCCTGTAAAGATCTTGGTCTTGAATTTATATTTGAAACTGCACCAGATCCCACAACTGAAGTTGGCGTAGCAGGTGCTCAGCAGTATATACTGGAAAAAGTTCCCCAGTGGATTAAGAAATATGGCAAGGAAACTGCTTTCTTCTGCACTAACGATGCTCATACTGAACCACTCCTTAAACAACTTCTTGCAGAGGGTGGATATTTTGTAGAAGCAGACCTTCCTTCACCGCTCATGGGATATCCCGGAGCACTTGACCTTGATCTTAAAGCAGAAGCTGGAGATTTCCAGAAGATTCTCAAGAAGGTTGAAGATGCAGTTGTAGCCAAAGGCGGTGCTGGCCGCTTTGGTACCTGGGCATACAGCTATGGATTTACAGTAACAGCAGGTCTCGGTGAATATGCAAAAATGATTATTGAAGGCACCGCTCAGAAGGGAGACCTTTCTGCATTGAATACTGCTTTTGCAAAATTTACACCTGGCGCAAACTGGAATTCAACTAATTATATCAATCCTACAAGTGGTGAAAAAGCTACTAACCATATGCTCGTCTATATGGATACTTATGTATTCGGAAAAGGCTATCTCCCCACAACCAAACAGGCTATCGATCCTAAATATTTCCAGATTAAGTTCAAGAAATAACTGGATTGCTTAGAATACAAAACGGGCTGCCAAAAAGGCAGCCTGTTTTATTAATATTTTAATTTGTATATTATGGTAATATTCCAGGGATATTTTACAATATCAGGGGATCTATCTTTGTACAGAGCATCGGCATTGTAATATCCTATGCCTTGCGCAATGGCATCGGTATAGCCAAGATCAGTAATAGTAGGCAGCCCCATGAAAAAGGTATAACTTAAAGCAGCAGTTAGGCTTAACATGCCTTCTGTGTAGGTTCCCGATACTGTAAGGGTATCGGTGTCATAAAAACCACGGGGTCGTTTAACACCAGGTGTAGTTTCATTCCACCAAGTACTGCCGCCATCAATGAGCCCGCGTAGTTTTATAAAAAGATTTTGCAGTGACACCGAAAAATTTGAGAAAGTATAACCTGCTTTGAAAAAAATTGAGACAGGGTAGTTTTCATAATACATTCGTTGAATGTAATTTTCTTCAGTGTATGAATTTAGCAATACCCATGTTGCAGTTGGATAAGTTGCAGCATTTTGTTGGTCAAATGTTTCCGTTCCAGTATTCATATTCTGATAGTTTTTACCAGTACCATAATTAATATAAAGACCGGCACCAAAAGAAAGATTTTTTAGGAGTGCATCTGCTTGATAGGCAATTTCAAGCCCATAATTAATTTCAAAACTATTTACAATGGCTCGTACAAATGGATCAGTCTGAGTTCCAGCACCGCTTACAACATCACTATTATAAAATGTACTTAAAATAAATTCTGATCCTGTTACCACAGTAAGCTCTTTGAATGATGTAAAGTTAAGCTTTGCATCAATAAAAAAGACATTGTTATCATGATAGTGCACAGGACTATACCAGGAAGCTAAAATTTGAGTGATACCAGGAATAGTGTAACCAATACCAGAGACCCAGCCAGCATCGATTGTGCCAACTCCTGTAATTTCATACGCTAGCGCTACAGTAACATTGTATGCGTTAAAGTATCTCGCAAAACTGATTGGCCCTTCAGGAAGCGGTGTGTATACATATATTGTTAGCGGGAGTTTAAATGGTTTTTGAAGTGCAATAGTAGAAAGTATTGGAATTGTAGAAGCAAGAGTAACGACATCTGTCATACCATCAATTGAGGTAAGCGTAAAATAGCCTGTCATTCCATAATAGTAGTCCATTTCAGCGCGGAGCTGCTGGGTGACAAACGGTGCGATAAAAAAGCCGGATTTTGCATATTCCAAAATACGCTCTTTATATGCTGAGGGTGCAAAGAGTGAATTGATGCGGAGGAATGAAAAATCGGTACTGCCTGCAAGGATGCTTATACAGGAAAAAATGTCTTTAAGAGAAAGCCATGCATTTGTTACAATTAGGTCAGCAAATGTAATATTGGTAAGTGTACCATCCCAGCTTGCAAGTGTAGCAATGTATGCAGATACATTGTTCATGCTAAGTTTTAAATTGTTTTCAATAAAAAACAGATTCGCGCCGCTATGTACGTTTTCAAAATCAATGTATACTTTATTATTGTAGGTAAATGCATCAGCAATAAACGTTACTCCAATTTCCGCAAATTTCCCTGCGGCATGAATATTTTGATTAAAAAAACCAATCCCATACGTAGCAATATCTGGCATAATAGTACTATTGTTATTTACATCAAAATAAAAAGCTGCAGATACAAACAAGTTTGAAAATCCTGCAGTAATACGAGGAATACTATAAAAATATGGTTTTGCGGTAACATCAATACCTAAATATGGAATAGTATCATTTCCACCTCCAATTTGGGTTACTGACTGCCAGTAAGTTTCCGCTCTGTATCCAAACCCGCCAGAGAGCTCAGTTGTCCAAAATGGTTTTTTCATGAACACATCATTCAAGCTGGTAACTGTTTCCGGATTTGTTTGCTGGTTCTGGGCAAAACTGTTTACAGTGATTACTGCAACCATAATAGCTAACAATACTTTTTTCATAAAGCCACCTTCTTGTACTTTCTACGTTTGAATATACTGTCGTCTGACAGTTTCAGGAACTGTGATAGTTTTTGTATAAGATTTATGTGGACAGCTCGCTGACTATAAAAAGTATAGCACACTATTATTTTTTTTTAAATTTCTTTACATAATTTTTTTTTATTTATTGAAATTGTATTTTATTTGACCACATATTTTTTCTATAGTACAATGATAGCGCTTTAAATCTATTCAACAAGGAAGGTGCTATGGCAGAACCTTTACTTTCTCTAAAAAACATTTCTAAAGAATTTTATGGCAACAGAGTTCTTGAAGATGTTTCCTTTACCATAAACAAAGGAGAAATCATTGGTCTTGTTGGTGAAAACGGTGCAGGTAAAACTACTCTCATGCGTATCCTTTTTGGTATGCCTGTTATTGCAGAAACAGGGGGATATGGGGGCACAATTGAGCTTGAAGGAGCACCTGTTTTATTTACAAGCCCATTTGATGCACTTGATGCCGGCATCGGTATGGTGCATCAAGAATTTAGCTTAATACCTGGTTTTACTGCAACAGAGAATATTACACTTAACCGTGAATCACTTAAACGCAATTTTATGTGCGATATTTTTGGTGAGCGGATGAGTATTCTTGATCGTACTGCAATGCATAATCGTGCTCAATCTGCTATTGAGCGGTTAGGCGTTAAAATTGATCCTGAGACACTCGTGAGTGAAATGCCAGTAGGACATAAGCAATTTACCGAGATTGCTCGAGAGATTGACAGGAAGCAGGTTAAATTACTTGTGCTGGATGAACCAACTGCTGTTTTGACAGAATCCGAAGCTGAAATTCTCCTTGCTTCGATACGAAATCTTGCAGCGCAGGGTATTTCTATTATTTTTATTTCACATCGATTAGCAGAAGTCATCAGTGTTGCAGATAAAATTATCGTATTGCGTGACGGTAAAGTAGTAAAAGATACTCCAGCAAAAAATGTTTCTATCCGTGATGTTGCCGGCTGGATGGTCGGCCGCGACGTAAAAATTGAATCACATGAGCGAACACCTGTTGAGAACAGAGTATATCTTTCTGTTCAGAACCTCTGGGTGGATATGCCTGGCGAGACAGTCCGCAGTGTCAGCTTTGACGTTAATAAAGGAGAAATCTTTGGCATTGGCGGTCTTGCAGGACAAGGTAAGCTTGGTATTCCAAACGGAATTATGGGATTATTTCCTGCTGGCGGAAAAGTTTTGCTCGATGGTGAGGAACTGCCATTGAATAATGCACGTGCTGTGCTTGAAGCTGGACTTGCGTTTGTGAGTGAGGATAGGCGCGGCGTAGGGCTTTTGCTTGATGAAAGTCTTGATTGGAATATAGCATTTACTGCAATGCAGATAAAGAATCAATTCTTAACATCAATTCTTAAGCTATTTACACTGAGAGATAACAAAGGTATGACAAAGCTTGCTGAAGAGTATATCCATGCTCTGGAAATAAAATGCACAGGCGTAAAACAGAAAGCAAAAGAACTTTCTGGAGGAAACCAGCAAAAAGTATGCCTTGCAAAAGCATTTGCACTCGAACCAAAACTGCTGTTTGTTTCAGAACCTACTCGAGGCATCGATGTTGGAGCAAAAACCATTGTGCTAGATACGTTACGAAGATATAACAAAGAGTATGGCATGACTATTGTGATGGTTTCTAGCGAACTTGAAGAGCTCAGGGCAATTTGTCACAGAATTGCCATTGTAGATGAAGGCAGAATTGCCGGTACTCTACCGTATTCAGCTGACATTGAAGAATTTGGATTCCTTATGTCTGGTACAGCTAAAGAAGGAGGTGCAGCATGAAATGGCTTCAAGAATTTATTACTGATTTTGGCTGGCCGCGCATCATCATTGCTCTGTTTCTCATTGCACTATTTGTAGCAGCGCCTTTTGTGGGTGTGAAATTAGGTCCATCATTTACCGATGTATTTAACCGCTTTGGACAGAATGCCGTTATGGTACTCGCACTTGTGCCGATGGTGCAGGCTGGCTGTGGATTGAACTTTGGTTTACCTGTCGGTATTGTTGCCGGACTTCTTGGCGCACTCATCACCATGCAGATAGGTTTAACGGGATTCACCGGTTTTGTTGTTTCAATAGTTTTTACGGTATTTTTTGGCAGTTTGTTCGGCTGGTTTTACGCGGCGCTCCTCAATCGAGTCAAAGGTGAGGAAATGACAATTTCGATGTATATCGGTTTTTCAATCGTAATGTTATTTTCTATTCTTTGGCTCGTACTGCCATTTACTAAGCCGACACTTGTTATGGGATATGCCGGTGAAGGACTCCGAAGATCTATTTCACTGGAAAATTATTGGCGCCATGTGCTTAATGATAATGTTTTAACAATAAAAATTGGATCAGTGATATTTCCGACTGGTCTTATTTTGTTTGTTGCGCTCTGTGCCTTTTTTATGTTTGTTTTTATGAGAACAAAAACAGGCACCGCGATGACTGCAGTTGGCTCTAATCCCGATTATGCCAGAGCAAGCGGCGTATCTATCAATAAAATGCGCACATCGGCAACTATTATCTCAACAGTATTTGGCGGTATTGGCATATTGGTATATCAACAGAGTTTTGGTTTTGTACAGGTATATGATGCTCCGCTGTTTATGGCGTTCCCTGCTATTTCTGCTCTGCTTATTGGCGGTGCATCGGTAAATAAAGCAAGTATTGTCAATGTTATTATCGGTACGCTGTTATTTCAGGGCATGCTTACTATGACTCCATCGGTTATTAACTCCATGCTCCAGACTGATATGTCAGAGGTCATCCGTATCATTGTCTCCAACGGTATGATTATTTATGCATTAACTCGAAAGACGAAGGTGGCAAAATGAAATCAAAGGAACTGACTAGTAAACGTATTATAAATTTTTTAAGTGATAATATTGTAACTATAGTGTTTCTTGTTATTGCAATAATTGCAATACCATTTTCTAAATTATCGGCTCAGTATATTATCACTAATCTGGTAGACCGTTTTGCACGAAGCGCTTTTCTGGTTTTTGCGCTTATTCTTCCTATTCTCGCTGGTATGGGTATTAACTTTGCTATGGTACTTGGAGCTACAGCAGGACAAATCGGTTTAATATTTGCAATTGATCACAGGATAATGGGCATTCAAGGACTCATCTATGCTGCGCTCATTGGAATACCAATTGCAATTCTCTTAGGATGGTTTAGTGGCCTTGTACTCAATAAAGCTCGCGGCAGGGAGATGGTCACCGGATTTATTCTGGGATATTTTATGGACGGTATATATCAGTTTTTTGGTTTATATCTCATGGGCTGGATTATACCGCTTTCAACTGCTGCTGTACGCCAGGTGAGAGGATATGGGGTACGAAACACACTAGGACTTGAGCCGGTTCGCGGCGCACTCGATAAACTAATCAATATACCAATTAAAATTGGTACCTTTAGCCTTAATTTCCCATTAGGCACATTTATAGTGATAACACTGCTTGGATTATTTGTTGTTTGGTTTAGAAAAACCAAACTCGGACAGGATATGCGGGCTGTCGGGCAGGATCAAGTAGTTGCTAATGCTGCGGGTATTAATGTTGATAAAACGAGAATACTTGCAATTATTATCTCTACCATTCTTGCATGTCTCGGACAGATAGTCTTTTTGCAGAATATGGGCAACATGTTTACCTATACGAGTCAGCGGCAAGCAGGATTTTTTGCAGCAGCAGCTATATTGGTTGGAGGAGCATCTGTTACTCATGCAAAAATCATTAATGTTATTGTAGGCGTAATTCTTGTTCATCTACTGTATATCACTATGCCGCTCGCAGGTAAAGAAATATTTGCATCAGCTATGATTGGGCAGTACATGAGTGATTTTATCAATTATGGCATTATTTCGCTTTCGTTAGTCCTTTATGCATGGCGTAATAGACGTAATGCCGAGCTTGCACGTGCTTCGTTACGCGGTGCTCCTGAAGGAGGCAAGTGATGAAAAGAATTCAAGGTATTGCTGCAAAGGCAGCAGTTGTTGCGTTGTATATTCTTATTTTTGTTTGGGCTTCAATGACCGGAAAAGGATATCTGCTGTTTGTAGATAATAAGGCTCGAGATGGTGTATATACATTTAGCATAAAACTAGATAATGCTACCTCGGTAACTGTTCCCGCAGGGAGTGTAAAATCACTGTATGTGAAAGGCATTGGAAATCATCATATTATTGTAACCAAAAGCGGAACCACAATCTTTGAAGGAATCCTTAGCTATCCAAAGGGCACTAAAGCCGCAATGATTGATGGCGCTCTCATTGATAACAGCCGTCTTACTGGTTCAAAAACAATTGCTGCCCAGGCAGTGTCTGAGAGCATGTACAGCGAACCAGAGCAGCAGACAAACGGATCTGCGCAGGAAGCGGCAACTGAGGTACCAACGACAAACCCCTAACATGGTTTTTATAAAACAGTATTTGTGATGAAAGATACTATACGATAGTCAAAATAGCGGCTCATTACAGAGCCGCCATCTTTATTGCTATTGCAAAGGTAAAGAAAGTTTTGTGCATACAGTTAACTAAAGTTATATTTACTGTATAATAGTATATTTTTTTAGAAAATTAGCAACAGCTTCTTCATAACCTTCAGGATTAACTGGTTGTGATTGTGCATGACGGGCATTAGGAACAAGATAGAGCTCAGCTTTGTTATGCAGTTTTGCAATTTCATACATAGCTATACTCATATCGTAAGGTGTAAAATCATCAGCGAGGCCATGAATAAATAGCACTGGAACCTTGAGATTCTTAACAGCTTCACGAGGTTCAGACTTGCTCATGGTAAATCCGCCGCTAACTAATGGAATTAAATATTCTGCAAGAGTAAAAACTGGGAATACTGGAGCTTTTGTAAGCGCTTTGTAACGAACTACGAGCAATTCTTTAAGACTGCTAAATGCTGCATCAGCAATGACAAAAGCAATACGATTGTCTTCAGCCGCATGGAGGAGGGCTGTAGCCCCGCCGAGTGATTCGCCATGAAGTCCAATAGGAGTGTTTCCATTCGTTTTTGCAATAACCCAGTCAACACAGGCTTTGCTGTCTTCTTTTTCTTTCCATCCATATGTGCAGGTAGTGCCGCCTGTGGCACCATGTCCGCGGAGATCGATGATAAGTGCGTTGAAACCGAGTTTTCTAAATATGGGAAGATACTTTACAGATCCATATCGTGTCCATGAATGACCATGGTATAAAATAACAGTGCCATGTGCATTGGGGAGCGGCAGCCAAGTTCCCTCAATATTGTAGCCAAAGGGTGATGGTATAGTTACTTTTTCTTTATTCCAGCGATTCCAGCTTACTATATCAATCCATCCTTTTTGAGCATCGGTAGAAAGTGTTTTTTCAGTGCCAAGCTTTTTGGGGAAAACAACATATAATGCAAGTCCAAAACTGACAATACACATAATTAGTAAACTGCTCGATATAGCAAGTAATAGTAATTTAACAATATTCATAAGCTATGCTCCCTTATGCTATAAATTATCTATGTGCGGTATCTGTGCTTTAAACTCATGCTCCAATACGAGGCGAGGAAGATCCAGCAGCAATTGTTCTGTAGCATCGATAATTGCGGAATCAGAAGTACAGAGAATCCCTTGTGCTGCATTGATAAGAGCAAAATCTGCCGAATGAATTATCTCAACAATAATGTCAATGTTAAATTTTTGAAAAATATTAACAAATAGTAATTTATGCTGCGCGCTTTCTGATACAGGCTCATCAAGATATACTTTGTGTGTAAACGCTCCAAAATATACTTTGCACGTTTTTGCAAGTGCAGTGATAGCGTTCTCAAATAGTGTGGAGTTTTTTGAAAATTTTCCATGAAACGCGCCAATATCTCTAACCATTCCATCGTTAGAGATAAAAAGCATTCGGCCGAGTAGGTAGCTTAAAATAGTTCCCAGAACATTATATCCGTCAAGAATTAAACATATACCTGGCTGATGAAAAACTGCTGTGTTATCATGAGCTGTCGATATGGAGTTATTTGCATAATTATGGAGCTCTAGTAACCGATGCTCCATCATAACAACTGCATGGCTGTTTCGTACGCCTCTAAAGAGCAATAATCGTTCATCTTTGCAAAGCTGGTAATGATTGCCAACAACATCCAGTGCCGATTTTGATGGATAGCCGCGGTTTAAGAGATAGAGATAATCTTCACGAGCTAATGCAAAACGGTTACTGAGCCTCATAGAGTAAGTTTTGCATAGAATTAAAAAATTTGCTATATTAAAAAACAATAAAGCAAGTAATTGGAGGAATAATGGAACAGCGTACAGGTATTGCAATAGTAACTGGAGCTTCTTCTGGTATGGGCGCTTCGTTTGCGCGTGCATTAGCCAGATTATCGGCTGGAACGCTTTCAATACCTGGTATACCCGGTTTTGATGAGCTCTGGCTCATAGCGCGGAGACAAGATAGACTGCGAAAGGTGGTGGATGAACTTGCTCAAGAGCATCCCATGCTGCAAATCCGTTGTTTCCCATACGATCTCACAGAGCCTGGTAAACTGCTCCTTATTCGCCATGAGATTATTGAGACAAAAAAACAAGTTTCACTCCTTATCAACAATGCAGGTTTTGGTACATATGGGACATTTATGAGCACAGGCAGAGATTTGCTTCTTAAGGAACTTGATTTGAACTGCCGTGTTCCGACTGAACTTATTAGCATAACTAGTCCATTCATGAAATCGGGTGCAATTATAATTAACATAGCGAGTCTTGCTGCATTTGCTCCATTGGGAGGTTTTGCATTGTATGCAGCTACAAAAGCATTTATGCTCAATCTTTCTGTGGGATTAGCTACGGAATTGAGGGAACAGGGTATATCTGTGCATGCTTTTTGTCCCGGACCCGTAAAAACAGAATTTGCGGAAGTAGCGTCGGGCGGTTTGCGAAAAGAAGTAAAAGGTGGCTGGGATCCTGATAAAGCAGTGCTCTATTGCATGAAAAAAGCAGGTAAAGGGAAAATTATTTCAGTGCCGCGTTTTCGCTGGAGGTTTAGAATGTTTCTGGCATGGCTGTTTGGCCCCATTGCGAGCGCTTTTTTTGCTTGGAAATTCATGCGGAGACCGTCTGCTCGAGATGTGCAGGATGATAACCTGATATCGCGGTAAATCACTCTAAGTATTGTGTTCCAATATTAAAACAGTAAGTCTATTTATTGGTTTTGAACAGCGTGTATTTTAAATTGCCTGAGTGAATTTGCAAGCGATAGTACGCGTTCTTTGTTTGCATGTGATTCTTCTTTAACCAGAATAATTGCTTTATGAACTTCTTGAATGCTCTTCATTTCTTCCTGAACCGATGCAATAATATTGTGAGAAGCCTTCGCCAATTCTTCCATCGCAGCAAGCATGTCTGCTGATTCTTTGCGCTGTTCTCCGGTAACATTTTTAATAGTATGCGTTGCATCAATTAACGCTCGTGTGCTTTTGAGTATTTCTTCTGTTCCCAGCCGCTGTTCCTCCATGCTTGCAGCGATTGTACGTACGAGTTCTGAAGTAGATTCAACGCCAGCCAGGATTCCTTGAAAAGCATTGCCAGCTTTGTCAGCAAGGCTTACGGCTTGTGTTATTCTATCAATCATGTTTTTAATGAGGCTGATAATGTCTTTTGCACTTTTTGCTGCACTTTCTGCAAGGGTTCGTACTTCATCTGCAACAACAGCAAAACCGCTTCCTGCTTCGCCTGCATGTGCAGCTTCTATTGCTGCATTCATTGCAAGCAGGTTTGTCTGTGAGGCTATTTTAGAAATTGTACCAACGATGACCCGTACATTTTGAGAGGTGCTTTCAAGATCTTTAATTGCTTCGATAGAAGCCTTGAGTGCATCTCCGCCTTCATCGGCTTGCTTTTTGAGTTCTTCTGCTACTGCATCTGCTTTTTCCGATGTTTTTGAGACATTGGCAATATTGGCTGCCATTTCTGTGATAGAAGCAGAACTCTCATCGACGACAGCTGATTGTGATGATACTTGGTCGGCTACAGCTTGAATCGAAGTTACAAGATCATCGATTCGTGATTTTGTTTCTGTAACAATGACATTCTGATGTTGAAACGCTTCGGTAATAACAGCAAGTGACTGTTTCATAGTGGTTACCGATTCCTGGGCTGTATCGGAACTTGTATGCAATTTTTCAGCAGAATCAGCAACTGAACTCGTAAGCTGTTTTGCAGATCCAATGAGTGTTTCGATTGTTTCTACAAATGTATTAAACGCATAGGCTAGCAATCCAATATCATCATCGCGTATGAGAGAAATGCGCTGCGTAAGATCTCCATTTTCATCGGTAATTTCTGTTATGCGTTTGGTGATAGCGCGAATACGGCTGATGGTAGAATGAACAATGGTACCTACGAGGTAGATGCTCCAGCCAGCTAGGATAAGAATGAGCGGAATCATTTCGATAATCCGCTGCACGAGCGGAATTTCTAGGCCTTTATCGGAATAACCCTTTAATGCAAGGAGCATTGCAAGCGCTGTGAATACCACAGAAAAAATAGTTGACAGCAAGAGCCGTCCGCTCAAGCTGGCAAGCTTAACATTTTTTTGCGCTGTAGTAAATCCAATGAGCTCAAGCGGTGGTCGAATTATATTTTCGACTGCTAATATGCATTGTAATGCTGTCATTCCGCCAAGACTGCAATTAAAGAGGATAAGCAGAATAGTATCGAGTGCTGTATAGTGTTTGAGACCAAGTAACGAATTTACTGTAATTGTAATCATTGGTCCAAAAAGAAAACCCAGCGAAACTACTGCAACAATAATGAGCAGAACTTTGTTGCCTGCTTTCCTGGATTTTTCCACGAGCGCTGTATCGGGAATTTTTCCTTGCTCCACAAGTCTATATGCTTGGTAAATTGGTTTTAAAGCATTGTAGATAAGTATACAAGCGATGATGACTGCAGCAAGCGTAAAACCAATAAATGGTCCTAGAATAGAGAGTACACCGATAAGATTACGTTCATAGTAGATTCCCAAAAATATTTGCATCGAAAAAGCTGTAACAGTTGCTATAAATGCTACTGCACCTACCGATTGAACTCTGAAAAATTTCATATATAGCCTCGTAATATGAGTTATACTCATAATAATGCATGGTTACGAGACTTGCAAATAGAAATTAAAATTGCGCTGTTTATCAGATTAGTCAGGAATTAGAGCACAAAGCGTCTAATTTGCTTACTCTGCGCTCATGTCTGCCGCCTTCAAATTGGGCTTCCATATAAGCATGAATCATATCGATAACAGGGACGGGATACTGAATTCTTCCGCCAAAAGCTAAAAAATTTGCATTGTTATGTTTTTTACACATTGCTGCAGTATAGAGGTCAAAAACCTGTGCACAGCGAATGCCCTTATGCTTGTTTGCTGCAATGGAAATTCCAATACCAGAACCGCAGCAAACAATACCAAAATCATAACCGCCCTTAAGAAATTCTGTTGCTGCTTTTCCTGCAATATCGGGATAATCGACAGATTCTTCGGTATCGACGCCCAGATTCGTAACCATATGTCCTTCTTGTTCAAGAAGCGTTTTAATTGTTTGTTTAAGTTCAACAGCTCCGTGATCATTGGCAATTAATATATGCATGAAACCGCTCCATAATAGAAATATTTATAATAACATGGTACTATACATTAAAAGTGTTTACAAGGAACTAAACATGGATAA
>CAZVTR010000001.1:23909-136364 GCA_964630305.1 uncultured Treponemataceae bacterium
TGTTCTTCGCAAAAAACCAGATCAAAGTCTTCCTGTTACAGTCCAGCAGGAAATTTTGCGGGGAATCAACTATGGTCCTGGACCGAGAGCAGTATTGGCACTGCATAGAGCCGCGCGCGCTTCTGCGCTTATTGATGGCCGTGAGCATGTAAGCCCTGATGATATCAAGCGCTGTGCTCCGGCTGTGTTGCGGCATCGACTACTGCTCTCATATGAAGCCGAGGCTCAGGGTATTGTATCTGACGATATTATTGCACTTACATTAAAATCAGTTCCGCTGCCATGAATACATCACTTTACGAAAAAGCAAAAAAAATTCGCTTTAATGCACTTCAGCTCTCAAACTTGATGAAAACTGGAAAATTTCAACGCGAGTTTAGAATGAGAGGTTTAAATTTTGACAGCATTCGCGATTATATTCCAGGTGATGATATTCGTTTTATTGATTGGAATGCAACTGCAAGATTTGGAAAGCCATATATAAAGGAATTTGTAGAAGATAACAATGTTCCACTTATGCTTGTTCTCGATGCTTCGGCTTCGGTTACAGCTTCCAAAATACTGTGGGAAAAGGTGCAGGAATGTGCACTCTTGCTGCTCTATGCTGCAATGTATCAGCATATTCCTCTTGGCTGCACAATTTTTGGTTACACACAGTCTAATAATGCAAATGCTAATGTTATCTATATAAACCCTGAATCAACGATTATGCATTATCATAGAATAGAACAGTTACTGTTTTCTATAAAACCATCTTTCTCCGCTCAAAGCAATATTGACGATGCTCTTTTTTATATTAACAAAAGACTTCATCCTGGTACGCTTGTTTTTATTTTAAGTGATTTTTGTATTGCGGGTTACAAACAGTATGTTATGATGCTAAAAACCCTTCATACAGTAACAGGAATTAGGTTTATACATGATAACACTCGATTGCCATGCTGCGCTCTGCATGGTAAGGATTCTGAATCTGGAAATAAATATCTTTTTATGTCAGGTTTGAAATATGCAAAAGAAGCATTTCGTGAGAGAAAACTATTTATTGAATCTGAATTATATGCAAGTTTTAATGATTTACTATTGCTTGAAATTGATGTAGGTGACGATGTCTTTATGAGATTAGCAAGTTTTTTGAAAAAGCGTACATTTGTATGAAGAGATTTTTGTTTTCAATAGCAATACTGATACTCACAATACAAAGTTTTGCTGAGGATGCTTATATCCCTGGTGTCGCAGCAGTCTATGAATATCCGGCGAACAGCAACGAAAAACAATCTATTAATTGGAAAATAAACAGTGAGCCGGGTGATGAGCTTTCGCATGTATGCTATATTCGTACAGTAAAGCGAGTGAAAAAAGATTCAGGCTTTTATTGGCAATTAGAAATTATTCCATGGGTTATTGGCAAAAATACAATACCATCAATAATAGTAAATAATGAAGTAGTACCTTCGAAAATCATTTATGCATCAATAGATAAAAAGAGTCTTTATGTGCCACCACTTAAAAGAAATATTTCCTATGATGGCTTATATATCAGACTTCTTATTTATGTAATTATACTATTAATTATTATTGCAATAATCATTTTTTTTATTATTAAACGAAGAATAATAATTGATACGATTAAATTGTATATAAGTATATTGGTTGAACAGTATCGATTGTTAAAAAAAATTACTGTTCTTGAGAAAAAAAACAATTGGAAAGAACTAGATTATTGCATTCGGCAGTATTGTGATAGAGTTACCAATGCTTTAGTTCATCATGAGCTTTATAAAGAGCATATCGATTATATTCAAGCTCAAAGTTTGACCGCAGCAGAAATTGTTTTATATAAAAAAATTCCAGAACCAGTTAAAGTCAATCTTGTCAATCTGCTTAAGATTATCGAACGTGCGCGCTGGCAAAAAGCAAATGAAGACTATGCTTCTTGTTGTGATAAAGCAAAGACATTGCCAGCACTTTTTGCAGTTCACGTTTTGAGAGGCACAGATCAATCATGATTGCTTTTATGTACCCAGGTTTGAGTATTATAGTAGTGCTCATTTTTGTTATTCTCTTTGGTATGTTTTTAAGATTTGGGAAACACTATAAGATATCTTTTGATATATATAATGGGTACTCATTTAAACATCCGCCGTTTTATATAAGCATACTGTATTATAGTGGAAGCGTGTTAATGATGCTTGGCTGGCTCTTTGTTGGCATAGCTGCACTGGAACCCGTTAAAATAACGCCAAAAACAAAAAGCATTAACACCGACTGCATTATTCTCTATATTCTTGATGCATCACCAAGTATGTCAGCTGCAGATATTAGCCCAACAAGATTTGCAAAAGCAGTAGAGCTCATTGAAAAATCGGTAACAAGCAGCAATGCTCTGCATGCTCTCATTGCTTTTGGAAAAGATGCACTGCTCATATGTCCGCCTACACCGCAGAGTGATATATTTTTAGAGCGATTACATGCATTGCAGCCTGGAATATGCGGAGACGGTACTAATATTCTTGCTGCGTTAAAGAGTGCATTAGTTCAAATTGCTGCATCAAAAGTTCATAATAGTGCAATCGTGTTACTTTCAGATGGAGAAGACTATGAAAGTATAGGTCAGCTTTCATCATTATTCGATATGGTAAAGGTACAATCATCTATATATTTTGCTGCAATAGGGAAGGGTGGTGATATTCCTGTTACATATATAGACCCCTTTACACAAGAAGAAACTACTGGTGTGTACCGTTCTCAGTTTAATGAAGAAAAATTAAAAAAATCAGTTGAATCTGCTTCAATGACATTTTTTGCTAATCCAGATATTTTGAATATATCGCTCACCAGAGACCAGGACTCTCAAAAGACTATTGAGACTACTACACGTGTTGGAATAAACATACTTCCTTATGCTCTTGTAATGCTTGTTGTTGGCTGGCTTATTGTATTTGGGATTATGGGAGGTAAGATATGATGCATCCCAATAATCTCTATGCATTAATTATAGTAATTCCTTATTTATTGATAATGAATAGGTATATAAAAAATATCAATGCATTGCGACTTGTCAGTATACCATTAGCTTATCTAAGGAGTATTATTATATATGGTTTGCTTGGTCTTATTTTCCTTGTGATAGGAATAACAGAACCAATTATACCTGCATATAAAAAAACTACCATAATCCGAAACTCTACAATAGTATTTGTGCTTGATGTTTCAAATTCCATGACTATGAAAGGTTCTAAAACCACAGCTTTAGATGATGCAAAGGCATATATCACTAAAGTGCTTTCATTTCAAGAAACTATTCAGAGCAGTAGTTGTTTCTATTCACTTATTGCGTTTAAAGGAAAAGCAACTGTGCTTGTGCCAGCGGTACAGGAAACTGGATATATTATCGATGCTCTCGCATGGGTGCAGCCAGCATCAATTTCCGGCGCAGGCTCTGCATTAGCTGATGCTCTCATACTTGCAAAATCAGCAATCCATAATCCTGAAAGTTCTATACTTGTAATATGTACTGATGGAAACAGCAGTTCTGCAGATAGGGAGCTGATTGATTTGTATGTATTGGGTACAGAAACATATATTGTTGGTTTTGGGTCTGTAAGTCCTTCAGTTGTTTATAATAGTGAAGGAAATATAATAAAAGATGCTGCAGGAAAACCAATACAGCTGGCAAGAAATCGTCCACAATTAATGCTTTGGGCACAAAAGGCTCATGCACACTATTGCGATTTTGAAGATTCTGAAAAATTTGAAATGCTCTTAAAAAAAATGGTTGCATTAAAAAAATCGCAAGGACTTGCTATTGCACAAGAAAAACCATTACGGCTTACGCCATTTATAGCTCTGCTAGCTTATTGCTTGTTCGCAGTTGCGTATATTAGCTACTTGTTAATGCATAAACAATATATGGAGCTTATATGTGCAAACGATTAATGTATTTCTTGTATCCTGTTTTGTGTATGTCGTGCATGTTTCATGATCTAACATTGTATAAAGCCGAGCAGGCAGGTAAACAGGGCAACTATCAAAAAGCAATAGCTTTGTATCAGACTCTTGATGAAGAACTGGAAAACCCATTGATTGCATATAACTGTGCTGTTCTTTATACAGAGTTAAATGAATATCAAGCAGCTTTAAATGTCTATAATAAAATTATTACTCAAAAAGTACCTGAAACAATTCGTGCGGCTTCATTGTATAATGCTGCTCATATTTTGTACGAGAAAAAACAGTATTCAGATGCTGCAGAACTATTGCGTGAAGCACTTATGGTTACTGATGATAAGGATGTACAGATGTTATATCAATGCGTTTTAGCGGGGCTTGATCCTGGTTTAGGAATTACAGGAATTACTGAGATGTCAGCGGTTATTGGGCAGCATGATGCAAAAACAGAAGCCCTGATTTTTACTCCAGTACCATATGGTATTTTATTTCCAGGAAACCAAGTCAATGCTGATGAAGCTCTGGATCATTAGGTATGAATCATAGAATTGGATACTGTATAATTATAATATGCTTAAGTGTTTTCAATTTTTGCATCGCGGAACAGGTATATACTGTTTCGCCATCAAAGATAACAGCGGAGACCCCTGTAATAATTACATTTTTGCTTAACACAAACATAAAGACGATCGATGCAGCTACATTTAATGTTTCAGATGGAATATCAATCAGCGAATATAAAATAATACCTCAAAAAGAAGGCATTTTTTTTACGGTTAAGCTGATACCTCACAAAGCAGGTAAGCACTTTATGCAGAGTGTTACGATCAAAAGCGGCAGTGCCATCTATACATTTGATATAGGAGCAACATTTATAGTTGAAGGAGTCATATCTATTGCTGCTACATGGATTGCCCCAGAAAAAGTATATCAATATGAGCCATTTATACTAGTGCTTGCAATTCCAATGAATGTTAATGAAAATATATATAAATATTTTGCAAATGAAATTAATAAATACTGTGAAGCAGTCTATATAAGTCCTAATAAATATCTTGTAATACCAAGCTCTCAATTTAAACTGCCTGGTCTTCAAATAGATATTGCTGATGAAAGCACTGGCAATGCGGTGCAATTTCTCATTAAAACAGAACCTTTCGCTGTTAATGTAGCGGATATTCCTCCGGGAACTGAATGGGTAACTAATGACAGTACCATGCAGTATACCTTGCAAACAAAAAAATCATTGTATGCAATTAATGAACCAATTATGTTTGATTTATATATGCAAGGAGCTGGAGTACCCGTACGTTTACTTACTCGATCTGTATATATAGTGGGAACGAATGGTTACCAAGATAATCTGGAAATTCCATTAAAAACAAATTATACAATAACGCACAATACTGTATCTTCAAAACTAGAAGGTTCAGGAACAATTTTTTTTGCTAAAAGCGGAAGTTATAAAATTGTAATAGAACCAATTGTGGTATTTAACATATCCACAGGGAAACAACAGCTGCTATACGGAAAAGAAATTGAAATTAGTATTGATGAAGCTATAAAAGAAACTACTCTTTTAAAAAACCTATTAACAAAAGAACAGCGGCTTATCTGTGATGTAGCCAATTCAGATACTACCAAATATATTGAAGAACTTAATCGATTAAAAAAAGAAAATTATACATGGTGGTCAAGGGCATATGCATCACGCATAGCATTTGCGCTTATTGCAGATGATTCAGCGTATGCATCGTATCAGATTACTGAAGCACAAAAAAATGGCATTCCTCTACTATTGCAGGTAAAGTATCCAATGTTATATCAATCACTGCTTTTTGTAATGCCTGCTCCTTTTTATTTTTTAGTTCTGCTATGCATATGCGGTAGTATTCTTATAGCAATAATAAAACTACAGAAACGTAAATATAAAAGATTAGTCTTTCTCCGCAATATAATAGTCATTTTTATGTTTATAGTAATTGTGTTCATGGGAATAGCAATCTATGAACGCATTCCTCAGTATGGTATAACCGATGCTACGCCTGTATATAAAGTCCCGGATTTTGCAGCAACTACTACAGCAATGTGCAGCGCTGGTTCGATAGTGAAAATTCTTAGTGCATCACATGCCTGGAATTATATTGAATTTGAAGGAAAACAGGGATGGATACCAACACAGGCAATTTTATATAAGGTACAGTAATCAAAGCTATTATAATAGCTATTACTTTAATAAAATAGTTTTGAAAATAGGAGCTATGACCAGAAATAATGAATTTTAAAGAAATACTCGAAGCATGGGAGCAAGGCAAATATTCAAAAAGCACTAAGAACTCTGCACAGAAGATCCAAGAAGCATGGCTGGAGTCACATGCAATAATTGATAAAGATAGCACAGTGGAAGAAAAAGAGCATAATTCCAAAAAAGTAATAAGCAGAAAAGATCTTGAGCGTATTCCTATTGATGGATGTATAGATTTGCATGGCTGTACCGTACGAGAAGCAGAAGTACTGCTTGAAAAATTTTTTGCAAGAGCAGTTTCTAATCGCTGGCGTAAAGTCTGCATTATTCATGGCAAAGGGAATCATTCAAAAGCAGGAGCGGTGCTTGCAAGGTTTGTAAAAAACTGGCTGGAATCATGTCCAGCTGCAGGAAGAACAATGCAAGCAGAGCAGCAGCTTGGAGGCTCTGGAGCTGTAATTGTGTTTATTAAGCAGTAATATATAAGTTAGTACTGTATGAGAGAAAAGAATTATCGTTCCCGAAAGATAATCCTGCCGCGGGAAAGATCATAGGGTGAAAGTGCTACTTTAACAACATCACCCGGCACTATGCGAATATAGTGCTTACGCATTTTCCCAGAAAGATGAGCAAGAATGATATGACCGTTTTGCAATTCAACCCGGAACATAGTATTTGGCAAAGCCTCTTTAACTGTTCCCTCGACTTCAATAGCCTCTTCTTTTGCCACAAGACCCCCATAATGTATTTGTATGTAATACCAATTATCTATCGGCAGTAACCTTTTGCCTTATAATATTTTATACATATATACTATGCACTATGCATAATTATGTCAACAACTTTAAAAAGACTTGACACAAGTCTTATAATAGTAAATAGTATGCACCCGTATTACAGCGTACAATGAAAAAAGGAGGCTTGCAATGGAAGCAGCGTTTATTCAAAAAATGAAAGAACTTCTTTTATCAATGAAACAGGAAATTGTGGATAAATTAATAGCCAGTGATGAGGAATTTCGCTCATTGTTTGAAGAGCTTGAGCCACGAGATCAAGCCGATGAAGCTTCTGATGATACAGATCGGAGAATGCTGGATGTTCTCGGTGTCCAGGATATGAAACGGCTTAAAGCTATTGATAACGCTCTCATTCGAATTGAGCAGAATCGATATGGACTTTGTGTAAAATGCGGCAAAAAAATACCGCATGAACGCCTCGAGGCATTGCCCTATGCAGTACTCTGTATCGAATGCCAGCGAGTTGATGAAAGAAAAAATCGCTAAAGCTAGATTATTGTAACACTCTACAGATACTGTTTACCGTGAATCGGCCAATGATAAAATTGTGAGTCCGTGTGTACTGGGTACTACCTGATTAGTATAGCCTGCCTTCAGTGCAGCCTTGAGAGCATACTCATAGTAAGCGTATAAGTGTTCAGGCGCATGAGCATCGGCATTTAAGCAGATGGGGATGTTCCTTGCATGGAGTTCTTTGAGTATCCAGTGTGCAGGATACACTTCCTGTGTTTTCCCGCGTGCAAGCCCTCCAGTATTTATTTCCACAATGATATCGGTACCCCGTAGTGTATCCACAACCTGCATTACGGCATCTTTATAGAACGAAGAAGTTTCACTAAACCGAGTTTGGCCTGGATTATTCTTTTTAATTAAATCAAGGTGCCCAAGAATAGTAAAACCGCCGGCAGCTATCATGTTTTGTAAAGATCTGTAGTAAAACTGTACAGCCCATTCATAATCTCCATTACAGTATGTCTGGACATGCTTATCAAAATCCTCTTGATTCTCATCAACAGCAAAAAGATCACTGCTGTTTTCGCTGTTTTTGGGATTGATATAGTGAACAGAGCCAATGCTGTAAGTAATTTCAGGATAATTGACTGTTTTAGGACCAATGATTCCCTCAATATAATCAATTTCTAATCCTGTCAGAATCGTAAGAGCCTGCCCAATTGATTCGCGTGCTTCTTGTATCTCGCTATAATAGCGGGGAATATCTTCCTGTTTCATATTCCAGTCAGTCGGGAATGGAAGCGGTGCGTGCCCGCTAAAACCAAGCATGCTGAATTGATGATTCCGTGCAGTTTCTGCCATTTCATGGATGCTGCATGTGCCATCACAAAGTGTGGAATGTGTGTGAAAATTAGTTTTCATAACGTACCGCCTCAAGCGATTCTAGCAAATCCTTTATTTTAATGCTATAATCAGTAAGTAATGTTTCAAGCATATGAAAACCAGTATATGCTGTCTTTTTAGATGCTGAGAACTATCGATGTATCTGGGAAAAGGAGTTTGTATGAAAAAGCATAGCATTGCACTTGTATTTTTGGTATTTATATTTGCATCGGGAGCTGTGTTTGCACAATCAAAGAAAGCTGCTCGCCCTGTCGGTATAGGGTTGTTTCTTGGTCAGCCTACAGGCATCGTGGTTGAGTTTGATCTTAATCCTACCAATTGGATTGATTTTACAGCAGCATGGGATTTCACAGGTCCGACAAATCAAAACTATGCTTTTTTGCTCTTTGCAAGCTATAAGTTAGCGTTTCCTGGAGTATTTGTTATTAATAATACAGTAGACCTCGTCCCGTTTGTTGGCCCAGGATTATCGGTAGGTTTACGACCTGATGATGTGAGCATTGGTTTTAGAATTCCATTTGGACTATCGTGGAGACCTTCAACAGCACCGTTAGGCATATATCTTGAAATTGGGCTTGGAATGCAGCTATTTCCTGCTACAAGTTTTCAGGGTACAGGCGGTTTAGGCATTCAATATCGCTTCTAACTAATGGCTGAGAGAAACATATCGGCATATGTAACAGTTCTGCATACAAAAGATAGTCCATCAGGCGGCAAGTTTGTATCCTGTTTATCTGAGGAATACGGCCTTATCGATTGTTTTTTGTTTGGCGGAAGCAAAAGCAAGTATCGTTCATTAGTGCTGCCCTGGCATACAGGACGAATATGGCTATATGCCGACAGTAAACATGACTTAAAAAAAATTTGTGATTTTGATCCAGAATACTTATTCTCTGCAGTGCGATCATGCTATGAATCAATTATGCTTGCAAGCTGGGCAAGCGAGCTTATGGTTAAAACTCATGGACTTGGCGGAAGTGGTTTCCCTGTAATGCTGGAGCTGCTTAAAACTATAGAGCAGATACTAACAAATCCAGCTATGAATATGCATGTTGTTCGTGTGATGCGCGCATGCAAGATTATCTTTGGAGTCAAAGCACTAAACAGTGCAGGACATTTTCATAAAACATATGCTTGTGAACATTGTACTGGTATAAGTGCGGAAAATTCTGTATTGTATTATTCCCCCAATTATATGGGTTTTGTGTGTGAAGCATGCAGCGATGAAGCATCATTATCTGTTCAGAATAAGGCTGTCGCTCTGTTATTTACTGTTCTTAAAAAGCCAATGTACGAGTGTCTGACAGATTTAGATGCACTAATAAGCCTTGAAGCAAGCGTGCTCGATATGCTTGGGCACATGCTCGAGCGGCCGCTGTTTACAAGTGCATTGCTGTAGAAACCTTGTGATCAAAACAGTGAGATTGTAAGCGCAATACAAGGTTCCATGATGTGATACAGCAATACACTGGTTGCTTCATAAACATGATTGTTTTACCAGTTTGGATTAGATTGGTTATCGTAATAATGAGAGGAGAAACAAAATGCGAGCAGTTGATATCATTATGAAAAAGCGCAATGGTTCAGCGTTAACAAAGGAAGAATTAGCATTTATCATACAGGGGTATGTAGCAGGCGATATACCCGAGTATCAAATTTCGGCTTTGCTTATGGCAATTTATTTTAATGGTATGAGCTTCGAGGAAACTGCAGCACTGACTGAGCTCATGCTGAAATCGGGCGATGTCATTCATCTCGATGGCATTGAGGGACCCTTTGTCGATAAACATTCTACGGGCGGCGTGGGCGATAAGCTTTCGTTAATTCTTGCACCGATGGTTGCGGCATGCGGTGTGAGAGTGCCTATGATGTCAGGAAGAGCGCTGGGTCATACGGGCGGTACACTCGATAAGCTTGAAAGCATTAAAGGATATAGAACTCAGCTCGATGAAGCAACGTTTAGAAAAATCATTGAGTCATGCGGCTTTGCGATGACGGGACAAACAGAACGAATTGTTCCTGCTGATAAAAAACTCTATGCACTTCGTGATGTCACTGCTACCGTTGAATCAATACCCTTAATTACTGCAAGTATTCTTTCTAAAAAAGTTGCAGAAGGAGCAGATGCACTTGTATTTGATGTTAAATCTGGACCTGGTGCATTTATGAAAACACTAGAAGATGCAGAGCGGCTTGCAAACAGCTTAGCAAAAACCGGGAAGGCTATGGGTAAAAAAATTGTCGGCGTGATAACCGATATGACAGAGCCTTTAGGCCGCAAAGTAGGCAATTTCTTTGAAGTAGAAGAATCCATTGACTGCCTTAAAGGTTCAGGGCCTCAGGATGTAATGGATATTACCTATAGGCTTGGCGGGTGGATGCTGGTTTTAGGAGGAAAAGCCAAAACCGTTGAAGCAGGTATAGACCAGTGCAAAGCAGCAATCAAATCGGGAAAGGCATGGGAGCTTTTTGTTAAAAATATTGAACTTCAGGGCGGAGACAGTGATGATATGCTTAAAAAGTATGGAAACTACAGAGCCCCGATTGTAAAAGAAGTAAAGGCACAAACAAGCGGCTATATTGCATCAATTGATGCATACAAAATAGGACTTGCTGGTGTATATATAGGTGTTGGCCGTAATAAAACTACCGATTCAGTGCATCCCGATGTTGGATTTATTTTTGAGAAAGTTAAGGGTGATGCTGTTTCAAAAGGTGATACTGTTGCCCGCGTGTTTGCTCATTCAGAAAGTGCACTTCAAGCTGCATGGCCGCTCGTTGAAGCATCACTCAAAATCACTGAGCAAAAGCCGGATACTGCTGCATTGATTATTAAGGAAATTACTGCTCTATGAAATGGAATAAGAGAGAAGCTCCAGCCTCATTGATTCGTGAAATTGCAGCAAAATATAAACTGGATTTACTCTATGCAGCGGTGTTAGCGCGGCGAGGCATTGTTCAACCGGAGGAACTTCTTTTTTATCTTGAAAAGGATTTACGGTTTCTCCATAACCCTTTCTTATTCAGGGAAATGGAGGATGCTGTTGACAGGGTGCTGCTTGCAATCGATGAGCAGGAAAAAATACTGATATTTGGCGACCGTGATACTGACGGAGTTTCTGCAACAGTGCTTTTATATGAAGCGCTCAAAACACTCCAGGCTGATGTTTCCTGGGAAGTACCCTGTGAAGAAGAGAAATATGGGCTTTCAATAGAAAGCGTCAATCGGTTTGCCGATGAATTTGGATCATTGATTATCACAGTGGACTGCGGAATTTCAAATTTTCAAGAAATAGCCCATGCACGAGAACTTGGTATTGATGTGATTATTCTTGATCACCATGAACCGCAAGGAGATACGCTGCCATCGGCATTAGCTGTCATCAATCCAAAAGTTGGCAATGAAATCTATCCGTTTCGTGACTTATCTGGCTGCGGTGTTGTGTTTAAGTTTTTATGTGCGCTGCGCTTTGCTCATACAAACCTCTACAAGCAAAATTTTGCGCTGCTCAATGTCCGGCCGCTCAATGATGCTTATAGCATCGATATTATCAAAATAGAAAATCTTGTGGAGAAAGCACGTTTAAGCGAAGTAATTGTACCGGGAACCATACCAATTGAAAAGACAAGATTGCTGCCATTCTTAAAAGATTCTCAAATTCTTGTCTGGGATGGAGCTTTGCAGGGGAAGCTGCTTGAGAAAGCATTAGGAAAGGCAGTGGAAGTCTGCTATTATGATATTCAACCGGATATTGCTCGAGTATTTCCTCAAGCAGCAGGATTGAGTCTATTGCGGCTGACTGAAATATCAAAAATTGATAAGTACACCTCAAACCCGGGTTCCGAAATCGATACTTTTTTTAACCTATTTATTTCATATTCACTGAAAGCATCTAAAATTACAGCATCATTCGACCCGGATGAATTGCAGCTTGTTGCCCTTTCAACCATTGCTGATCTCATGCCGCTCAAAGACGAAAATCGGCTTTTAGTAAAAGCTGGACTTGAGGCAATTGCACTAAAGCCGCGGAGAGGGCTGTTAGAATTAATGACACGACAGTCCTTATTAAATAAACCAATTAGTGCAGGGGACATATCCTGGCAGCTTACTCCAATAATCAATGCAGCAGGAAGAATGGGAAATGCTAAAGTAGCAGTTGACCTTTTTATTGCTGATACGATTCAGGAGCGGACAAAACTGGTTGAAACGCTTGTAGGCATGAATACCGAACGTCGCCAGCTTGCTTCCGATACCTGGCTGGCATTTTATGAAGAAGCAATAAAGAAATTTGAAGAAAGTGAAGGAAAATTTATTATTATTGGCAGTGAGAAAATAAGCCGAGGTATTGCAGGAATTGTTGCCAGTAAGCTTGCCGATACATTCAAAGTGCCAGCTGTTGCTGCATCATTTTCATCAGACGGCACTGCGACAGGTTCTGTGAGAACCAGCAGAGGACTCAATGTCAAAGGTCTTTTGGATTACTGTGCGGATCTTTTTACCGATTATGGCGGACATGAGGCTGCAGCGGGGTTTTCTCTTAAACAAGAAAACTGGAAGTTATTTGAAGAAAAAGCAGGCGAATACCTCTATGCGATGGATCTCGATGAACACGAAAATGTTTTAGAAGTCGATGCCGAACTGCCGCATGAGTATGTTACGGCCGATTTAATAAAACTAAATGATTTTATGGAACCGTGCGGAGAAGGAAATCCTGCTCCAGTATTTTTTTCAAAAAATGTCATGATTATTAATTCTGAAATTGTTGGAAAGACTGACAAACTGCATCTCAAGCTAACGCTTGATTTTGTTAAAAACAAATGGCCTGCGCTCTGGTGGGGTGCTGCAGAAGAACATCACAGTACGATGCAGCCGGGGAAAAAAATCGATGTATTTTACCGGGTTCAGCGAAATGTCTGGAACGGCGTAGAAACACTCCAGCTTATTATTTTACATGCTGAAGTATGTCAAACCCCATGACATACTTAGAAAAGTTTGATAGAGTAATGAGGGTAAAAAATTTATTATTTCATATCAACAAAAATAGTTGATATGTCAAACTGCCCCGCACACAATTCTTATATAAGGGGACATGTAATGCCGGAAACAAAGGTACTCATTAATCTGTCAAACCGCCATATACATCTTTCAAAAGAAGATGTTGAAGTTCTCTTTGGTGCAGGTTATTCGCTTACAAAAACAAAAGATTTGCTCCAGCCGGGGCAATTTGCATGCGATGAATGTGTTACAATTCATGGTCCAAAAAGCTCAATTGCAAACATTCGGGTGCTAGGGCCAGAACGCAAGGAAACACAATGCGAAATTCTTGCGAGCGATGTTTTTAAGCTGGGATTTGCCAGTGTGCCTGTTCGAGAATCTGGACAGCTCGATGAAACACCTGGTTTTGTTATCGAAGGGCCTAAAGGCCGGGTTACGAAACAAAAAGGCTTAATTGTAGCAAAACGCCACATCCATTTTGATCCTGAAAGTGCTAAAAAGTTTGATGTAAGTGACAAGGAAATTGTAAACCTTAAAATAAACGGAGAGCGCGGCGCTATTCTCATGAATGTTGTATGCAGAGTAAATCCCGCATTTGCTCTCGAATGTCACCTCGATTTTGATGAAGGTAATGCCTTGGGTATAGCTTCAGGTGCATTCGGAGAAGTTCTTAAAGTTTAATGTTTCCTCATGGTAGTTTACTGTACTACAGTAATTTTGGCAGACAGACATGGATGTTTCTAGCATGGGCATCCATGTCATCGGGCGTTTTCTTGATTCGCAATAAAATATGTTAAAATAATAATGACAGTTCTCTCTATTTTTTGTACAATAGTACTAGCAATACATTAAAAAGGTTTGGCGGAGCAATATGAATAGAGTAATACGAAAAGCACGTGATCTTGATGGCTATCTCACACCTGAAGATATTAAACTGCTATCGCAAATGGATGAGCTTTATGCAAAAGCAATGGAAAACTTTAAAGTATTAAGCCACTCAGTTTCAGTTGCCACCTATGCGCGAGAAACGGAAAACATAGTTACTTTATACAATGAGATGGGAAACCTCATGCAGCAGATATGTCAGCGTGAGGATAGAATCAATGTATATTCATTTAATACGCCGCAAGAGAATCATGCAGAAGCGAGCAGACTTATCGCTAAACTGCGTGATGTTAATACAAGCAGACATGAGTTTGTTTATTATACTCAGCGAGCATATGAGCTGTTGTTTAATCTTGCATATGGCGGATCAAAAAATGTCAATAAAAATTATCTAATTGTCAAAACCCCTGTAACATATCCGTTCCAGAATTTTGCTGTACATAAAATTCCCAATATTGATGCAGAAATTGAAAATACAGTTATGTGTGTTATGTTACGGGGAGCACTGCTTCCTTCTATGATTATGTCAAAAGAAATACAGGAGTATTCATCGCATGGTTATGTAACGCCATTTGCTCTTTTTAAGATAAAACGTGATGAATCGCGTGATGAGAAATCAATGGAATATATTCTTGACCTTGACAGATCATATTTTAAGCCTGAACAGCTAGAAGGAAAGGATTTAGTTTTTGCAGATCCAATGAATGCAACAGGCGGAAGTTTTGTTACAGTTATAAAATATTTGTATGATCTAGGCATAAAGCCAAAGTCTATTAACTTTTTTACTATTATTTCTGCGTTAAAAGGAGCACTGCGTATTGTGCGTGCTCTCGATAATGTAAAGCTTTATACCCTTTGGATGGACCCTGTGCTTAATGATATTGCATACATTATGCCTGGTCTTGGAGATGCCGGTGATCGAATTAACGGCAAAGATGAGGGCATGTATCCGCGGGATATTATTCAGCTCATTGCAGACTATGGTTCAAATATTGCGCTTCTCTATCGTTCGCAAATTAGAGTTATTGAAGAAACAGTTTTGAGACGCTGAGTAAGTGGAAATAATTTTTGTATAACTAAGTGTTTTTGTTTTAAAGCCGTTATGCTACAAGGAAATGTGATAATGAAACTAAAAAATCTACATAGCAAGTTTCAATTATGTATAGTGGTGGCCTTGTTACTTGCTGTTTTATTTACAGCAACTTCATGCATTACTGCCCAGGAACGAAAATCGCTCGCGGAAAACTATATTGATCTTGGGAATTCCTATATGGAATTAAAAAAATGGGATAAAGCAGCTGCTTCATATGCAAGAGCGCTAGAATTAGATCCCGAAAATCTTGGGGGCGCTTACAATTATGCACGAGCGCTAATTGAAACAGGTAAAATTAAAGAAGCCATAGCTCTAGCAGAAAAACTTGTTGCGAAAGAACCAGAGAATACGCTTTTTTTAACAGTATTAGCATATGCTCACTATAAAGCAGGCAATTATGATACCGCTATAGCGATTTACCGAAAAGTAGTGATGCTTAGGTATAATGATGAGATAAGCATAGCTAATTTATGTTTACTGCTTGAAAATAACAATCAAAATGAAGAGGCGATTTACTATTACCGTGAGTTAATAAAAATAAGCACTTCCTCTGAACCTTATCGGCTTAAACTTGCTCAACTATTGTACAAGCTTGAAGAATACGAGGAAGCACTTGCAGAGGCTCAGCAGTATACTGCCGCAAAACCGACCGATGGTGTGGGAATAAAAATTGTAGCCAAAATTTTAGAGAAGCAAAACAAATTTGATGATGCGCTCGTGCTGCTCGAAAGCTATTTAATCAATGCTCAAAGTGATGGAGAAGCGCTCTTTATTTATGCACGCTTACAGTTCCGTGTTGGAAAACTGCAGGAGGGCAAAGAGTCACTGCAAAAAGCGCTCAAAATGGGTTACTCTGATTCACAGGCTCTCACAGAGCTCCTTACGCTTAAAGAGGTTGCAGCAATAAAAAACGAACTTGAAAAAATAATACAGGATAGCCAGCCTGGTAAGAAATAATATAATAATATGGTTACAAGCTGGCCGCGAAAACTTCCCTCTCTCCATGTTCGAGATAGCTATTATGCTATTTTACACATTATTTTTCATATGGCAGTTCAAGAATAAGTTCGACTTCTCCGCGTGAAAGTTTTAATGCTTTAGCAATTTCATCAGTTTTCCAGCCCTGGTGTGCCAGTTTACGAACTGAATCCTGCACACTCAGAGGCGGGGCACTGCTAGAATCGCTTGATGCAGGCTCTTTTTTTAACACATCACGGAGCAGTTTAAGATTTTCACCTGCTTTTTTATTAAGTTCTTCAAATCGTGTTTCAGCTCGTACAAGCCATTCTCTGACTTTTTGCAAGTTATCAATCCGTTTTTCTGAATCTTCCAGTACCGAATCAATTGTATTGTATTTTTCAAGTATGCTATCGAGCCGCGGTTCGAGTTCTTCGACTTCACTTAATGAGCGCTTAATATCAATAATCTGGTTTGGAATAGTATTGAGTTCTTCTTGCAGCTGTAAAAGAGTTTTTTCAAGCTTATTTATTGCATCAAAATTTTTATCCACAGTATCCGTCGTAGATTCAATGATAGCAGATTTCTTTTCAAGACGGTCATATTTGCTTGAAGCTTCATCTGCTATTTCTATGAGTTTTTTAATTTCAACCTGGATTTGTGTCAGCTGATCGTTACTTGCAGTAACTTGCGATAGTTTCTGATCAATTTGCTGTGAAATAGCCAGCAGTTTGTTAAAGTCCTGTTCCATGGCATCGAGCCTGCGTTTTTCCGCAAGGAATCGGCTAATTTTCTGGCTCATTTCTTCTTCGGTTTTCTTAATGCGAGTATACTGCTGATCGAGTTCATTGATTTCATTCTGGCGGCTGTTAATAGCAGCAAGATCTTCCTTCATGCTCGCAATAGCCTCTGAAAGTTTTTGTTTAAGTTCATCTGCTCTTTCAAAGAGTCTGGTTTCTTTTTCAAAGTTTTTAAACTGTCGTTCGAAATCGGCAAACAGAGTATCATGGCGCTTTTCTTGAGCGTTGAGTTCTTGATTTAGTTTTTGGATTGTTGTCTGGAATCTTTCTTCAAACTCTTTTGCCTGCATTTTATAAAGATTAATAGCCGTGTTTAGATTAGTTTGTATTTCTTCAGTGCGTTTGCCGGCATCGATTGTGAGTGTTTCATAGGTCCGCGAAAACTCGGCAAGAGCCTGTGTGCTGCGCTGTTTAAGATCCTGCTCCAGCAAATTTATGGAGTGTGATAAACTTTTAATTTCTCCCTGTATGCTAGTTGTTTGAGTTTCGGTTTCTTTTTTAACAGTGGTAATTTCTTTTGCAATAGTGCTGTGCAGACTTTTAATCTGTTCTTGTGTGTTCTGGGTTTCCTGCGCTAGCATTGTTTTATATTTTTCTACATTAGCACTGATTTTTTCAAAAACCTCCTGAATTCGGTTTTGAATCGCTTTAGCGCGTTCATTAGCTTCTGTGAGCCATTTTTGTTCTAATGCAGTACGGAAATCTCCTGATTTTGTGAGCTCTGTTTCAAGGCGCTGTTCGAGTGTTAGTCTCCATTCAGCGAGCCGTTTTTCAATTTCGTCGCTGCGCTGTTTGAGATCAGCAAAGAAGTCATCTTCAAAAACTTTCATCTGAGCTGATACATTTTCATATGCGTGAGCTTTGAGTTTGCTAAGCTCATCATCGAGCGTAGTCATGGTTGTTTGCAGTTTAATAATCTCTTCTTCGACAGAATGTGCAAATGTTTCTTTTTGTTCTCTAATGGAAGTAGTAAATTGAGAAAAGTCATGAAGCACCTGTTTTTGAATAGCTTGCATAGCCTCTTTAAGGTTATGATCCATAGTTTTAATATCAAGTTTTGATGCTTCAATGACAGCAAATGCTTGTTCAAGATTAGCCCGAGCTGTTTCAATTCGTTTTTCAAACTGTGTAGTAAGTTTAGCTTCAAGTGTATTAATGGCGGTAAGTATGCTTTTTTCTGTGTCGTTAAGCTGACCCTGTGCCTGTTCGGTTTCCAATTTTAGTTCTGCAAGCACTTTTTTAATGGTGTCTTTATATTCCTGCTGCTTAACAATGAGCTCTTCCTGGTACGTTTTAAGCTGTTCCTTAATTTTTGATTGCAATGTCTGAAGCATTTCGGCTGACTTAGCATCAAGCTTTTGTATTTTTTCAATCAGCGCTTCTTCTGATTTTTTTGCACGGCTGTCAGCCTGTGTATATGCCGTGAGCAGTTCGTTATGCATAGCGGTCACTGAACTGCGAAGACCGCTCATAAGGTTTTCTGCTTCCTTTGTCCACTCTGCACGAATTGTTTTTAGTGAATTTTGTACATCCTGCAGTTTATCTTTGAGCTGTTCCTTTATTGCTCCGGTTTTTTCATCTATCATATCTTCCAGCTTGCTGGTTCGTTGCATCAACATATCTTCAAGTTTATCGGTGCGCTGTGCAAGCTGATTTTCCAGTTCGAGTGTTGTTTTTTCAAATTCATCGTGGAGCGCTTTGCCGCGATCAACAATGAAAGCCTTTAACTGCTCGAATGACTCATGTTCCAGTGTACGGGCAGTTTTTTGCGCCTTTTCAAAGGCACTATCAAACTGAGCTTTATAGGTTTCATACTGTTCTGCTTGAAGCGCTTTAGTTTCTTTGAGTGTTTCCATATATGTTGCAAGCTCTTGTGAAGCTTTTTTCTGATACTCGTCAATAAGGCTTCTGAATTCGCTAATATAGTTTTCTGCTTCGATGCGCACGTTTTGTTCAGCCTGCGCGCGAATTTCAGGGAGTTCAGCTTTGAGTGTTTCTAGCTCCTGTTTTGTGTTTTTTAATGTAGTTGCAATTTTATCAACAAAACTGCTTTCATTATGGATAATCTGGAGGTTTTCATCTACTCGTGCGCTCATAGCTTTAAGCTCAGCAAGCGCTGCATCATATTCGCTTATGCGTTGAGCGATAATTCCCATTGCGGTAGTCTTGTCCTCAAGATTTTTTTGTGTTTCTATAACTTGCCTGAGCACTTCTTTTGCTGACATTTTATATGCATCAAGTTCTGCAGCGTAGGTTTTAACGTCTTTTTCGCGCTTGGCGGCATATTCGTCGATTTCTGCCATGAGCTTGTCAGTAAAGCGTTTAATTTTTTCAAGTGATCTATTATCTTTATCCAGATATCGAAAAACAAGGATTACAATAATTGATATAAGCAGCGTGATGATATTTCCTACTGTAAACATGTCATCCTATCCTTACCAAATAATTTTTGACTGTAGCATACAAGCACTGTGCCTGCATGATGCCAGGCATCAGTATATAGCAAAATCCAGAATAAATAAAGTAAATAAAATTGCTCTATTTGACCTTTTTTCATGATTGCAATATACTATACAAATGTATGGGGGTGCCCCGGATTCGACTGGTATGATTCGGAACATGGGTGGCAGGTAGAGTACCCAGCTCTTACTCTTGGGAAAACCTATAAGTGCCAACAATAATGGTACTCTCGCTCTCGCTGCATAAGCGTTGAACGACGGACTGTGCTTTGTTTTGTTCCGGGCATTGCATGTGTCTGTAACCTTACGGAACTTACTGTGTGATGTGCTTGTGAATCACACAGGACAACCTAACAAGCTGGAGTCTGTGCCGCGTGATAATCCGCTAAGCCAGGCTTGAGATTTAAAAAGATTATCTAAACCTGTAGAAGCTCATGCTTCGCATATTAGGACGGGGGTTCGACTCCCCCCACCTCCAAAAAAGAAATCACAGTATGGCCCGCTTATTCAAATTAAGTCTTATAAGCAAGTCATACTGCGTTTTTAATTGACACTATGTAGAAGTGTTAAGAGCCAAACCTTTACAATTAAAATTCATCAGTGCCTAAAAGCTCTTCTTCCATCTCATCAGCAATTTCTGCAATAAAGTATGAATAGTACTTAAGATCATTGTCTTTAACATCAGCGGGAATTTTGGTTGTAAAGTAAATATAGACACCGCTGCTGTCTGCTTCCATAGCCCATGCACCCAGTTTAAGTGTAGAGTTCTCTTCCATCATTCGATAGATAAGTTCTTCAGGTGGGTAGTCCTCAAGCGCCGCTGCAATTGCATATATTTCGCGAATTTCAATACCGCGATATGTTTCAGTTTTCGACATTATTGTTACCATGTGAGTGCGATCTGAATTTTCGATTTGAAACGTCACATTGTAATTGCCAGATTTAGATAGCTGATAGTTTAATCCTAACCGTTCAAGGCTTTTTTTGACTCGCGGATCGCTTGTTGCCGATTGTGCTGTGAGCATACTGAGAGCAATGATAAAAATAAATGATACGAACAATATTTTACGATTGCGCATTTTGACCTCCTTGCAATCTTATTACAGTAGCGTGTTCGCCTTTCAGTTTACTCGTATTCAATAATTGAATTTTAGTAGAAACAAAATAGACGAAAGCACTGGCTTTATTATTAGTCTATAACATTGCTGATAAAAAACAATAGCAATTGCATTTAATTATGCAAAACAAGTACAAGTTCGAGTTTTTGCAGTTCCGGTATGCCTGCTTCAGGAGCCTGACTAAATTGGCAATATCCGCTCATACTGCCTGCTATAAATGGTATAGAAATTCCTGGATTAAAATACAGCATACAGCCATGAGTATCCCACAGATGTTTTATTTTAATGCTCAACGTTATGAACTGTTTATATTCAAGTAGCCCTGTAATTGAAAACATATCAGCTTGTGCATCAATTGTTTTCCAATTAGTTGCTAGTGAAATGAGGAGTTGTTTGCTCTGGCCTATAGTTTTTGACTGTTTTTGGAATACAGTAGGTCGAAATTCGAGAGAAGATATTAGATTCACTACATGTGTTGTTTGTGATTCAGCGAGTTCGAGTGATAGTTTTCCTTTCAGAGCAAAGCTATTACAATCTAACGATCCGCCATACGTTTGTTCTGGTGCATCGAAAAGTGATTTCTGGGTATGATTGAGCCAAACAGTACCAGAAACAATTGATTTAGGAAAAAGTACTGTTTTTAAAAAAAGTGCAATAATCGAAAAATCTGTCAAATTGGGTGTATAGTAAGCTCCATTTGAAAATGCTGTATCTGCTGTTATTGTTGCTATCGTAAAATTGATAATGCTATACGCGCGTATAAACCAGCCAAAGCTATTATCGATTCCTCTCCTCAAACCATATATCAGCGCGCAGTTTATCGCAGAACCCTGTGATATGAGCCCCAGCACTGACCATACCGATGGCACAGTGCTGCTATATGTCCATGAATTAGTATCAGGTGCTTGTTTATTGCCATAGGCTGTTAAAAAACGAAGGACAACAGAGTTTGTGCATGGTGTTTGTATCCATAACCCCGATGTCCAGGGTGTGCTTAATGTATCCTGGGAGCTATATAATGAAAAGAAACCCGCATTGTGCCCCAATGCATATCCTTTTATAGTACTAGTAAGAGCCGCTGAAAATGCCGATTGTGGACTTTGATATTGTATCGCAGTGCTGGTTGCAGGATTAAATAATAGGTAAGCAATACTGGTGTATGCTAACGCTCCTGCTCGAAAACTTGGCAGGCTAAAACTTAGGCTGCCAGAAAATGAACCATCGTCTGTCCTTACAATGGAGCAGTAGGTGGAAAAAAATTGTTCTTTTATTTTGATTTCGTTATACAGGGTACATGCATTGTCATATAGAGCGGTGGTCTTTGTTTTCCATACAAGTTCGGAAACCTCCTGGCTCCTAGCATAACGCCCCACGAGTGCGAATGCCAGTAAAACCAGGATTTTGTTGAAGCGTTTCATACGCTATTTTTCACTTAAGAAAAGCGCTATGCATGCAGTCATTTTGAAACAGCGCTTGACGTTTAATGTAAAAAATATTATATATAATAAAAACAATATATAAGGAGTTTGAGATGGCAGTTTCGGTATACACAACACCTACATGCAGTTATTGCCGCATGGTAAAAGACTGGCTTAAAGCACGGAATGTACGCTTTGATGAGTACAATGTTGCGAGCGATCCAAGAAAAGCAGAAGAAATGGTACGAAAATCGGGTCAGATGGGTGTTCCGGTAACGGATATCAATGGAAGAATTATAATTGGCTTTAATACTGCTGAGCTTGAACGTGCGCTCAGATAGTTTTAGGTATTGCATGGGATAAAAACAAGAGGCTGTCAAAATACATCCATTGACAGCCTCTTGTTTTTAGTAATTGCTACTTATTCATCATAATCATCATCAAAGTCTAAATCTTCATCCTCGTCATAGTCAAAATCATCGTCTTCATCATCAAAATCTTCGTCGTCTTCATCGTCTTCGAAGTCTTCATCATCTTCATCAAAGTCATCAAAGTCATCATCTTCATCAAGATCTTCGTCATCAAAGTCTTCGTCATAATCTTCGTCGAAATCATCATCAAAATCACCAAACATATACAAAGGAAGTTTTTCCTCAGATTCCTGTTGTGTATATGTCTGTAATTCCAATTCCAATTCATTAAGAGCAGTATTCATAATTTCCCCCTATGCGTGTTATGGAATGATTATTTGCAACCATCTCTGTATATTGGAAATCTAAAAGACGAATTGCAATTATGTCAACTAGAATTTTCATTTTTTTTGATTTTTTTTCGAATTTTAATATTTTTGGTATTCACTAGTTTTCATATCCGTCTCTTGAGTTTCCACTATCCTTTATCAGGTGTAACTGATGATTACAGTATAGTCAAGCAGTATGTCAGATTGCGCTTAAAAATTGCTTGACAACTCACCATATATAATAAAGAATACTAGTAAGCGTATGGGGCTTAGCCAGTACTGGTATCGACATATACTGGTAAATTTACAACGTGTCAAGGAGATTTGCTCCATGGATATTACTGATATTCGTATACGACGGGTTACAACAGAAGGCAAATTAAAGGCTTACGTAACAGTAACTTTTGACAATTGCTTTGTCATCCACAATGTAAAAGTAATTGAAGGTAAATCGAGTTTATTTATTGCTATGCCAAGCAGGAAAACCAAAAATGGCGAGTACAAAGACATAGCACATCCCATTTGCCCGGATTTCAGGGAAAAACTGCAAAACGAAATCCTAAAAGCGTATAGCTCTGCTGATACAGCAATAGCAACTGATGAAGACGAGGATTGAGTTTTTCCGTTTTAGAACTTTGAAAATACCATACAAAGCAGTCTATACCTGATGACAAAGTTTTAATAATAGTGTATAGTGCATCCGCAATCATGCAAGTCGCACTTGCTTCTTGGGACGTCGACAAGTGGTAAGTCAGCGGGTTTTGGTTCCGCGATTCGCAGGTTCGAATCCTGCCGTCCCAAATTAACAGTTTTTGTATACAAACAGTTCCCAGTATGAGAACGATGAGAGCGTTATTAGGTGTGAGAGAGGTTTATAAACATGGAACAAATTACATTACAAGCATCAAAACGAACAGTATCAACAAAAGGTGCTTTGAATACAATGCGCAGGGACGGTAAAGTGCCCGCTGTTATGTATAACCAGCATGGGAAATCGGAGCCGCTTGCAGTAAATTTAAGAGAGTTTACTAAAGTTTCTCGCGAAATTTCAGAAAGCTCAATAGTTACTCTTCTTATCGATGGTAAGGAACATAGCTGTTTTGTAAAAGACCGCCAGCTCGATCTGCTTACCGGAAATCTTATCCATATTGATTTTTTTGAAGTTGAAAAGAATGCTGTTGTACACGTACGTGTTCCGCTCCATTTTGTGGGCACAGCACCTGGCATCAAATTAGGCGGAATCTTTGAAAGCCCTGTGCACGAAGTTGAAGTAAGTGCTCTCCCGGGAGATATCCCGCAGCACATCGAGGTTGATGTTTCTAATCTCAATGTTAATGAAGCAATTCATGTTAAGGATATAAAAGTAAACAGTAAAGTTAAGCTGTTAAGCGCTCCTGATATGGTAGTAGCAACTATTAAGTACGCAAAGCATGAAGCAGCTGCTGCTACCGCAGAGGCTGCACCTGCTGCCGAAGCTGCTTCAACAGCAGAACCAGCTGCATCAGCAGAAAAGAAATAACCAGAACTATTGTTGTAAACTATCAGGCTGTCCCATACTGGACAGCCTTTGTTTTTTGTTCCACTATTAGAATTAGATTAGATTCATGAGACAAACTATTGATGCAACATTGCAATCATTTTTTTCCCAACGATCAGTACGTTCGCTCTTAGTTGCGTATTCAGGAGGTCCTGATTCTGCAGCGCTTATCCACGCGCTCTGGCGTCTCAATAAGGAGTTCCTCCACTGTTCATTAAAAGCATGCTGGATCAACCATACACTGAGACCGGCTGAAGAAATGGCAGAAGAACAGCGCTTAGTTGAGCATTTTATGGATAGTCTCAGTATTCCCCTCATTGTTGTAACAGCACAAGCTGGTGAAATCGAAGCGTATAAGCATGAACTGGGTGTGTCAGGCGGCATTGAAGCTGCAGCGCGTGCATTTCGCTATGAAAAGCTTCATGAAGTAGCAGAACGGGAACAGTGTGATAGAATTGCTACCGCACATACTCAGTCTGATGTAATTGAGACACTCATGATGAGATTTATTACCGGTTCTGGCATTGATGGATTGTGCGGAATACCAGAGGAACAGGGATGCATCATTCGACCTTTTCTCACAGTAACACGAAACGATATACTTGAGTATATCAATGCATGGAATATTCCTGTATCACATGATTCTACCAATCAAGAAACCGTGTATCTCCGAAATAAGGTACGGCATAAGCTCATACCAGTTGTTACAGAAATTTTCCCTTCAGTAACTGCATCGCTTCTCACAGTGCAAAAAAAAGCCCGGTGCGATGCTGATGCTCTCAATACGTATGCAGAGCAGCTCGTGCACATGAGTGATGGAGTCAGCGCTATTGATGCAGAAGGTTTTACGAGAAGTCCTTTAGCTGTGCAAATTCGCGCATTGTACTTGCTTATGCGTCAGTATAAACAACGTGTTTCTTGGGAGACAATGAAACTACTTGCAGAGTCCATAGTACAAAAAAGGCAAGCTGCACTTGGAGCATATACGTTTGTTAATAGTGGTTCATATATCAAAATTGTTCAAAATAGTGCAAATAGAGCATCAGGCTGTGCTGGCTATATGTTTTCTTGCATGGTGGATAAACCTGGCAGCTTTATGCTTGCTGGGAAATATATACTGGAAATCCAGTTTTCGAATGATACATCCGGTTTACGAAGCGATGCCTGTACTATGCCGCTTATTGTGCGAAGCCGCAAACCTGGTGATGTTATTGTGAGAAAAGAAGGGCACAAAGCGGTGGATGAAATCATAGCATCCTGGAATCTCTCGAGGGAACAGGAGCAGCACGTTATAATTGTAGAAGATATAGATGGAATACTTGCTGTCTGGGGTGCACATATAGGCAAAACTGTAGTTTTCAGGCATAATCCAGATTTGGCAAATTCAAACACTCATGATTATATTACAATTATAATGAAAGGGGTTGATAACGAATAATGCAGCTTGATGATGATGATAATAATGGAAATACACCGCAAAAAATGACACAAGGTCCTCGCGGCAAAATTTCCCTGTTTTTTTTCCTTGCGTTACTTGGCGTAACAGCATGGTTTGTACTTTCTGATGCAAGTAAAGCAAAAACGACAGTGCCATATTCTTCTTTTATGGCATTTGTTCAGGAAGAAAAAGTGTCTTCAGTTAAGATAGTGGATCAGCTTACTATAGTTTTTAAGGTGACTTCTGCTGAAGGGGAAGCACAGGAATTTAAAACAACCATTCCGTATGTTGATTTAAACCTGCTGGATAAATTGCAAGAGCATAATGTAAAGGTAGAAGGTGCTATTTCTGGTACGAGTCCCTGGCAAATTCTTTTTGATCTCGTACCATGGGTATTTTTATTATTCATAATATGGATGTTTTACAAACAATATCAGGGCAATAATAAGGCATTTACCTTTGGGAAAAGCAGAGCAAAGCTCTATATGGACGACGGCAATAAGATAACTTTTAATGATGTTGCCGGTCAGAAAGAAGCAAAATACGAATTAACGGAAGTAGTGGATTACCTTAAAAATCCCCAAAAGTTTGTAAAAATGGGTGCAAGAATTCCCAAAGGGGTGCTCCTTGTCGGTATGCCAGGCACCGGTAAAACGCTCCTTGCAAAAGCCGTAGCAGGAGAAGCCGGAGTGCCGTTTTTCCATATGTCCGGTTCTGATTTTGTCGAGATGTTCGTTGGTGTAGGTGCAAGCCGTGTTCGAGATCTCTTTGAGCAGGGAAGAAAAAATGCACCCTGTATCATTTTTATAGACGAGCTTGATGCTGTCGGACGGACTCGAGGCGCAGGTCTTGGGGGAGGTCATGATGAACGCGAACAGACGCTCAATCAGATGCTCGTAGAAATGGATGGATTTGGCACTAAAGACGGTATTATCATTCTTGCAGCAACGAACAGACCCGACGTGCTCGATCCTGCTTTGCTCAGACCCGGTCGTTTTGATCGTCAGGTTGTTGTTGCAATGCCCGACATTAAAGAACGCGAAGAAATTTTAAAAATACACATGGCAAAAGTACCCATGGGGCCTGATATTGATGTAGAAAAACTCGCGCGTGCAACTCCCGGCATGAGCGGTGCAGATTTAGCAAATATGGTAAACGAAGCGGCGCTGTTTGCTATCAGGCGCGGTAAAAATAAAGTCGAGATGCAGGACATGGAAGAAGCTCGCGATAAAGTGCTCATGGGGGTAGCGCGTACTTCAATGGCTATTTCCGAAGAAGATAAACGTGCAACTGCCTACCATGAATCCGGACATGCTCTACTTCATTATTATGTCCAACATGCCGATCCTTTACATAAGGTTACGATTATTCCGCGCGGCAGAGCGCTCGGTGTTGCTTTCTCGCTTCCGGAAAAGGATACCTTTTCTCGGAATAAGGAACAAATACTCGATCAGATGGTGATACTGTACGGTGGGTATGCCGCAGAGGAAATCATTTATTCACAAACTACCACCGGTACTGCAAATGATATCAAGCAGGCAACAGCACTGGCGCGGAAGATGGTCTGTGAATGGGGTATGGCAGAAGAAGTAGGGCCTGTGGCATATGGCCAGGAAGATGAACCAATTTTCCTAGGAAAGGAACTTGCCCGGCATAAGGATTATTCAGAAGATACTGCTATGAGAATTGATCGTGCCGTTACACGAATTCTCAGTGAAGCAAGAAACCGTGCGCTATCCATACTTACTGAACACAAAGACCAGCTCGTAGCCCTTACTGAAGAACTTATCCGTAAGGAGACTTTACTTGATGAAGAAATCAGGGCTCTGTTCGGTTTTGAAAAACGTGCTCAGGCTACTTAATGTTATTTTTGTATTGGCAGTACTAACAGAACTAAGCTTTGCAGAAACAGAAGAAACTGATAGTTTGCTAAAGCGGAATCAGCAAATCGCAGAAGTATATGCTGATTCTGCTTTTGTATTTTTATGGCAGGGAAACTATGCTTATGCGCTTGAGACAGCAGAGGCAGCATTAACTTTTTATCCTGCTACATCAGATGCCCTTGTAGTTAAGTATTTTATAGTAAAATCGCGTAAAGAGCCGGCAGAAACCTGCATTGGGCTGTTAGATGCAGCGTTAAAAGCTGATACTTTTAAAAACTTTTATAAAGAGGATATTCTTGTACGGTACTGCCATGAGCTCATTTCTAGTCAGCGAATATATGAAGCATTAAAAGCGTCAGAAGCAATTGTATCAGAACCGGAGCGCTGGTACATTATGGCGCGTGCTCAGTCTGAATTAGGTAATTACGATGCTGCGCTTGCATACTATAAAGCGTATATAGGTATTAATCCTGATGCTATAGAATGCATAAATCCCTGGCTCATGCAGATGCGAAAGCTTTCATACTCAGCAGAGGCTGCATCCTTTATTGAATACATCAAAACTGTTTTGCTGCAGTATATACGGTTTGATCACCCGGACATTTTGCCTGCATTAGTGCCGTTCGCCGGAGACAAAGAAACTGCAAAACTCTATCTCAGAGAATATAGAGCCTATAACAGAAGAAATGCGTATGCCACATACTATGCCTATGAGTTTGGTCTCATTTCATGGGAAGCAATGCTCGAAGAATTGTTTATTCAAAACAGTGTTGTACCCTATGAGATTTATGAAAAAGCAGCTCAATCTGTATCGACACCAGAATCGCTCCTTGCATTTAAAAAGAAACTTGCAGCTTGGAAGGGTTTCATAATCACAGATAGAAATTACGATGCAATACCGGAGATGGTTTTAGAAGTTAGTAATGGACTCCCTGTGTTTGCATATCGTGACAACGACCAAAATGGAATTTATGAAGCGTCAATGCAGTTTGCTGATGGTGTACCTGAATCAGGTCAATATACTGCTGGAAGTACTATGTTATCAGTAACCTATTACAGATGGCCTCATGTTCGTGAAATTTCTGTTAAGAATAGCACTGGTACGTTTACCTATTATTTTAGTCCTGGAGCTTTTTCATTGCCGCTTGTAGAACAAAAGTTTTTAGGTGCAATTGATAAAACCATAGCGCTCTGGTATGAGTTTCCCCTTCGTATTACTGTTCCAACACAAGATGCTCTAGTAAAAAATTCTATAAAATTCGAACGTAATCAAAACAATGCTTTTAGCACAATAAAAGTTTCGAGCGGAGTTCCCGTGACAAGCATACAAACCGATGCAGGGTATAAAATATTTACCTTGTACAATAACGGTTTCCCCGTGCTGGAACGTATCGATATCAATGCAGATGGCAGGTATGATGGTGTTCGTGTGTATATTCGGAATGCCCAAGGCATACCGGTGCTTGCTGAAACTCGCATTGATAGTGACGGTAATGGAATATATGAATATATTGAACGCTATATCCCCGCTTTGACTAAACTATGGGATACAAATCAAGATGGAATACAAGATATAATACTAACCCAGGAAACAGACGGCACGCTTCGGTATGATGCTGCAATAGATATGTCAGGTACGTTCCCGCTTGTTGTCTATATAAAAAACGCTATTCCGGCGAGAGTTCTTTTTAAGGGACAGGAGCTTCCTATCATTAAAGATGCTAACCCGCGCATATATTGGATTGGGTTTAAGTATTTTGACTTTGGACAAACTGTTCCGCAAGAAGGCTGGGGCATTATCAACGGCAAACGTTATTTTGTGCTTCGAATTCAAGATTTGTATTTTGTACAGGCATTGAATTAATAGGAATGTGATGTTTTAACATACAAACGCAAATGCACAACAATCCGTTTAAATCAGAGGAACTGTTCATTTTTAAGCATAACAATCAAATCAGTTATCAAAATATTGCCTGTTAACTGCATCCTGTCGTGCTGCCGCAGGTTTCGCATTTAAGACAGGTACCGTTTCTCACGAGCGTGAGATGACCGCAGACAGGGCAGGGGTCTCCCTCATAGCCCTTCATGCGGGCAATAAAAAGTTCTTCCTGGAAATCTTCTTCATGGTGCGATGCTTCTCCGCTAGTGTTTTCATGCGTATGCGGCTTTTTATGTTGTGCTTTAGAGTTTGTCGATGTTGCGTTGAGATCTTCCGGTTTTATTTGCCCAAGATCAAAGCGGTTGCGGTAGTTAATCGCTAGATCACGGAAGACATAGTCGAGAACACTGGTAGCCATTTTGATATATTCATGACCCTGCACCATGCCATTAGGTTCAAACCGAGTAAAAGTAAATGCATCGATGTATTCATCGAGCGGGACACCATACTGGAGACCTATAGAAACCGATATCGCAAATGAGTTAAGGAGGCTTCTGAATGCTGCTCCCTCTTTGTGCATATCCAAAAATATTTCACCAAGCCTGCCGTCGTCATACTCTCCAGTTCGTATAAAAATTGAATGACCGCCTATTTTTGCCTTTTGTGTATAACCAGACCGTCTATTCGGAAGCGGATTACGTATGCCGTACCGGTGTGAATCTTTTTTAGCTTCTTGCATCTGGGCAGTATGAGGTTTTTTAGAAAGTTCAAGAAGCGTTTTTGCAATAGGATCTTGATCGGTATTTAAAACCGATGAGAGGGGCTGTGACAGTTTTGAACCGTCGCGGTAAATTGTGATAGATTTTAAACATGATTGCCATGCAGACATAAATGCACCTTTTACATCGGCATATGTTGCTGTAGCTGGCATATTAATGGTTTTTGAAATAGCTCCGGATATAAAAGGCTGTGTCGCAGCCATCATTGCTATATGAGCCTGCCATGGAATTGAACGTTTTGCGTTACGGCCAGATGGTGTTGCCGTATCAAATACTGCATAGTGTTCGGCTTTTAGATGCGGTGCCCCTTCCAGTCCCATGAATCCGCACGACCAGAGTTCAGCTGCTCGTATATCCTCAGAAGAAAAATTGAGATATTCGAGCAGATTAAATCCTTTTTTTGTGAGCTTTGCATCTGTGAGGCCTATCGCTGTTTTTGTTGCTTCATCAAGATTCCAGACAGCAATTGCGCTATCGAGGGTCATTGCGCCTGGTAAAGCCTGCTCTATGGTTTTGAGCGCTTGATCTGAAAACCCGTGTGCTTTTAAAGTTTCAAGTGAAATACCTGGAGCGTCTTTAAGGGTACCTCTTCCAACAAGATAGGTAACGATATCATCAATTTGTGCATTCGTGTAGCCGAGCTTGCGCAGTGCGGGCACAACAGATTTGTTAGCTAATTTAAAGTAACCTCCCCCTGCAAGTTTTTTAAATTTAACAAGCGCAAAATCTGGTTCAATGCCGGTTGTATCACAGTCCATGAGAAGACCTATTGTTCCTGTTGGAGCAATAGCGGTAGTCTGTGCGTTTCTGAAACCATATTGCTCGCCCAATGCAAGTGCTTCATCCCAGCACTGCTGTGCTGCTTTTGTAAGCGCAGGAGGAGCTTTTTTTATATCAATGCCTTGCGGAATAGTCGAAAGTTTCTCATACTCCTTTGCTGGTGCGCTGTATGCCGCTCGTCTGTGATTTCGTATGACACGGAGCATATCTTCCCGGTTTGCTGAAAAACGCGGGAACGGTCCCATCGCCTGTGCAAGCCGGGCTGATTCGGCATAGGCTTCTCCGGTCAGAATTGCAGAAAGCGCTGCAGCGCAGGCTCTCCCTTCATCACTGTCATATGCAAGACCGGAGATCATGAGCAGTGTGCCTAAATTTGCATAACCCAAGCCAAGGGTACGGTAGTCATAGCTTTTGCGAGCGATTTCCTTTGACGGAAATTGTGCCATATAGACCGATATTTCAAGCACATCGGTCCAGAGCCGTATTGCATGCCGATATGCTTCAATATCGAAGCTGGCTGTTTGTTCATTATAAAAAGTTGTAAGATTGAGCGATGCAAGATTACATGCGGTATCATCCAGAAACATATATTCCGAGCATGGATTTGAAGCGCGGATCTCGCCATCGGCCAGGCAGGTATGCCATTCGTTTATTGTAGTATGGAATTGCAATCCAGGATCTGCACATTGCCATGCTGCTTGTACTAGTAAATCCCAGAGATATCCAGCTTTAATTGTTTTTGTTGCTTTCCGGGTTGTTCGTGCAATGAGTTTCCAGTCTTTATTGGTTACCACTGCTTCCATAAACTCATTCGTTACACGCACTGTATTATTTGATGCCTGACCGCTCACCGTGTTATATGCTTCGCCTTCCCAGTTAGTATCAAACAGCAGCGCCATGAGTTCGGTATCCTGCTGTTCAAGTTTTTTCATTGTTTGATAGATAAATGAAAGCGGTATTCCTGCTGCGACAGCCTTTTTGCAGGCATGCTGAAGATTGGGATTTTCATAAACAAGCAGTCGTTTCTCAGGCGCAAGATCGCCTGTATGAATCGCCTCTGCTATTTCTTCATAAAACTGATATATCTGACGGCTGCCTGCTGTGAGCGAGGCGACTTTATACTCTTCATGCGGTTTCCATTTGATAAATTCTTCGATGTCGGGATGGTCTGCATCAAGGATGACCATTTTAGCAGCCCGGCGGGTAGTACCCCCGGACTTTATTGCATTTGCAGATCGGTCTCCAATTTTCAAAAATGAAAGCAAGCCGCTCGATACTCCTCCGCCTGAAAGCGGTTCTCCGGCGCCTCGAATGGTGGAAAAGTTGGAACCGGTTCCTGATCCGTATTTAAACAGCCTGGCTTCGCGTTCGATAAGGTCCATAATTCCGCCTTCATTAACAAGGTCGTCTTTTATGGTAAGGATAAAGCAAGCGTGAGGCTGGGGGCGCTTATACGCACTGTCAGAAGGTACAACTTCATTTGTTGCCGGATCCACATAAAAGTGTCCCTGTGAAGGTCCTTCGATGCCATAGACAGCATAGAGACCGGTATTAAACCATTGCGGACTGTTTGGTGCAGCTATCTGATGCGCAAGCATATAGCACAGTTCATCGTAGAATGCCCGTGCATCGTCTTCTGTATCAAAATAGCTGCCTTCTTTGCCCCAGAGCATCCAGGTATACGCAAGCCGGTGAAATACCTGACGCGCATCGTGTTCAGAACCGGGGACAGGAGATGGCCCCGAGAGTGCTCGCTGTTGTTCTGGAACAAATGCTTCCCAGCTTCGTGCTTTATCTCCTGAGACACCAGCTTTGCGGAAATATTTTTGTGCGAGTATGTCGGTAGCAATTTGACTCCATGTAGAAGGAACAATAACACCATTCATGTAAAAAACCTGTGAACCATCTTTGTTTCGTATTTCTGATATGCGTTTTTCCCACTGGATATCGAAATATGGTCCTGATGTTTCGGTAGTGTAATGGCGTTTAATTTTCATACTGGCTCCTTCTTGACTATTTAATACTACATATAGTGTCTGTTGCTTATATCTATACAATCAATTGTAGTGGAGGTCAAGTGGGTTTTAAAAGTATCTGCATTGTCTTAATAGATAAATTTGAGTAATATAGAAAACAAGGAGTCTTAATGAAAAAAATACTGCGCCATAATTTACTCATTATACTCATGGTGATTGCCGGAGCAGGCTGTACCTCACAGGATAACGCTCCCCAAAAAAAGTTGCCTACCGCTGTTATTTCGATCAATGGTATAAAGCTCACTGTTGAATTAGCGGTGACCGAAGCTCAAAAAGAAAAAGGTCTTATGTTCCGCAATAGCGTTCCGGATGGTACTGGCATGCTCTTTGTATACTATGAGGATCGGCCGCTCACATTCTGGATGAAAAATACAAAGGTTCCGCTGTCAATCGCTTTCATTGCTTCAGATGGGACAATTGTAGATATTCTTGATATGCAGCCGTATTCGCTTGCAGGTGTTCCAAGCTCGCGATCGGTGCGTTATGCGCTTGAGGTGCCGCAGGGCTGGTTTGCAGAGCATGGCATAAAAACCGGTGATACAGTTGATTTAACCGATGTGCTTTCAAAGATTTAGTGATAATGAGGAGATTAGTTCATGCTGGATATATATACGTTAGGTGAACCGGTGTTAAAAAGCAAAGCAGAACCTGTGCTCAATGTTGACAGCAAGCTTATTGAAACGCTTGAAGCTATGGTTGTAACCATGCATAGAGCTCGGGGGATAGGCCTTGCAGCACCTCAAGTGGGCATAGGTCAGCGATTTTTTGTTGTCCAGCTAGAAAATGAAAAGCCGCTTTATTTTATTAATCCAGAAATTGTGGAGACAAGTATTGAAAAAGTTCTCTATGAAGAGGGCTGCCTTTCGATACCTGGAGTATATGCCGAAATTGAACGCCCTTCGACACTGGTTGTGCAGGCACTCAATGAAAAAGGCAAGCGGTTTACTTTGGAAGCGTCGGGATTGCTTGCGCGGGTAATTTTGCATGAAAATGATCATCTGGATGGTGTGTTATTTATTGATAAATTAATTCCCAGTGTGCGAAAAAAACTTATTGAACAGTATGAAAAAAGGATGCGGGCTTAAAGCATGCGCATACTGTTTGCCGGAACTGCTGAAATTGCTATTCCATCACTCAAACTGCTTGCAGAAACGCATGAACTCGTAGGTATCCTAACAAGCCCTGATGCTCCCCAGGGGCGAGGGCTTGTTGTTATGCCAAGTCCTGTAGCACTTGCGGCAGCATCATACTGCCCGCATGTACCGGTATTAAAACCTCAAAAACTAAATCAAACAGTCCGTGAACAAATACGGTCGTATAAACCTGATGTTCTTGTTGTTTACGCATACGGAAAAATATTTGGTCCAAAATTTTTATCGCTGTTTTCGGAGTGTATCAATATACACCCATCACTCTTGCCCCGGTGGAGGGGGCCAGCGCCACTAGCATTTTCTATATTGAACCGTGATGCACAAACAGGCATCAGTATACAGCGTATTGTAGAGCAGGTTGACAGCGGTGATATTTTTGCTCAAGTGGTTTGGAATATGCAATTTACGGAAACAACAGGAGAGCTCACCGAGCGCGCAGCGCAGGAAGGTGCTGAGCTCCTTAAGAGTGTGCTTGAAAAACTAGCATCCGGGAAAGCTCATGCGCAGCCTCAGGATGAAAACAATGCAACCTATTCCAGATTGATCACAAAACAAGATGGCATAGTAAACTGGAATCAGTCTGGCGAAACAATCCACGCGATGATTCGGGCATTTAATCCCTGGCCGCTTGCGCGAACAACCATAGACGGCAAGGTGCTCTATATTCATAATGCAGTACTCGGTGAAACGAAGCAGGTAGCATCACCAGGAACTATTGTTTCCATAGACAAAAATAACGGAATAATGGTACAAACAGGTACTGGCATACTGTGTTTGACAAGTGTACAGTGGCCGGGTAAAAGTCTGCTTCCGATTAAGGATTTTATTAACGGAGCACGGCTTACACCGGGTTCATATTTTGTGTAATATTGTGTACAGGAGTTATTATAATGAATACTGACAAGATTAAAGATTTTTTTAAAAAAATTTCAGGCAGGGAATTAGTTAATTTAGAACCACACCAGCTTAGAACAATTATTTTGCTGTTAGTAACGGCTATAGTAGTAATGTTTGTAGCCGGTATTGCAGTGTTTTCGCTTACTTTACGCGGTGAAGAGCAGGTTCTTGTGCCAAATGTTGAGGGAATGGAACTTACGCAGGCTTTGTTGAAACTTCAGGAAAAAGAATTATATCCACGAATAACATTGCGGACATCTGACAAAATAGAAACTAAAGGTCATATACTTGAGCAGGATCCAAGGCCTGGCACGGTAGTAAAAGCAGGCCGAAGAATTGCATTGGTTGTTAATAAAGGTGCCGTTGTCGATAAAGTTGATAATTATGTAGGGAAAACAGTGGATGAAGTTAAAATACTTTTACAATCACAGTTTGGTGCGAGCAAGCAGCTCATTGTTATTAAAGATCCTATTGTATATGACTATAATAAAAGCCCATCGGGGACAATTCTTGCGCAGACACCGGCTCCTGGTACACCGGTTACCGGTTTAACCGAATTGCAGCTTGTTGTTTCAAAAGGACCTGAACAAGAAAAAATAAAAACTCCTAATCTTATCGGACTTGATATTTCCGGGCTCTATAGAGTGCTAGGTGAATCAGGCATTAATTTCAAAGTAGTTATGCGTTCAGCAGAAGGAAAAGAAAAGCCAGGCTTCATCGTATCGCAGCAGCCTCAGCCAGGAACACTGATTGATCCAGTTGAACAGGTGCAAATAGTGTGCACAAATTCACAGTCTGCAACTGGTATGATTGGAGGTTTGTTAACAGCTCAGCTTCCTGAATATCCATACCCGCTTTCTTTAAAAGTTGTTGCAGAATTGCCAACCGGACAGAAACAGACTTTGCTTGAAACAAAGCATCCAGGAAAAGAGTTTTCACTCCCGTATTTTTTACCGGAAAATACAGTGCTAGTTTTATCAGTGCTGGATAGAGTAATACTGCGTAAGGAAATAAAAAACTAACATGAGCATTCGAACGAGGCAAAAAGAATTATTTGAAACCGAAGTAGTTCGTTTTGCGCTTTATGACGTGGGTAGATCTATTGATTTATCCAAAGTTTTAACCATTGTTCCTGGGACGCCCGGCATGAAGCTTGATAAACGCAGGAATACACCTGGTTCTATTCAGCTTCCAAAGCCGCTCAGTATTGATCTTAGAGCAGGTCCTCAGGCTGCCATTACAGATCCTCGAATAAAATCGCTTACATTATCGGCGCGTGTGTATGAAGAAGGTGTTATATCGTTTATGCTCAGGCTTAAAATAAATGCAACACTCCATGATTTATTAGAGGTAGAAAATTTTCAGATAGGCAGCAAGTTTACGACACTGTCGCTTTTTTTAGAAGATCAATTTATTGAGCTTTCTAGAATTCTCAAGCCTGCAATACGGAGCAGCAAAACTATTAGCGAAAATTTTGATTATGAGATGTACACCGCATTTTGTTTTTCAGGAACTATTGGATCCTGTAATCAGTTTGTAGAAAAATATCGGAAAGAATTTGCTAATCTTATCAATGGTGATTCTTCAACAACAAATCTCCATGAATCACAAATTACTAAAGCACTGGCAAATAGCTTTTCATATTCTGCATGTGACTGGGCTGTGTTTGGATTAGATAATTGCATAATTATTGATCCTTCAAAAGATTATGAAGATTTACTTTTAATCTGTGAGTTAGCAAATTATCAGCTTTTAGAGCTTCGAACGCTCGATCGAATGCTTGATTCATGGCTCGATGAAGCAGAAGATGATGTAGGCATATTTTATTCCTACACAAAACCTAAAAAAATGAAAAGCGGTATTTTAAAAAAGAAAATAGCATTTATACAATCGATGCGCCTTGATGCACTCTTTATTCTTGAAAACCTTGAGAATTCATCAAAAATAATTGGTGACTACTTTCTTGGCGAAATATATCAGCATTTGTGTTATATTTTTAATACGAATGAATGGACACGATCAATTGAACGACGAATCACTGCATTGCAGGATGTATACGATATTGTTAAATCAGAAAAGAGTGAACGGACTACGCTCTGGCTTGAAATTATATTTATCATTGTCTGTATTGTTTTTCCGCTCTTGCAAATTCTTCAGGTTATGATGGTCAGTAAGTAATTCAGGAATAACATGATTTTACATGAAATCAAAGAAAAACAAATAGAGCGGGCTCTTATTATTGGTGTCTGGACAGAAAAACAGGAAAAGCATATTGCCGAATCACTCTTAAAAGAACTATCGATGCTTGCTGATACCGCTCATATTCCGGTCGTACATAGTGAACTGATACGCTTGAGAGAAAAAACTCCTTCGACATTATTAGGGAGCGGCAAAATTGAAGAATTGGATGGGATCATACATGAACATACTGCAGATGCAGTTATTTTTGATACAAGTATTTCACCGTTGCAACAGCGTAATCTGGAAGCAGCATGGAATGTTCAGGTGTTTGATCGTTCTGAACTTATTATAAAAATATTTGCACAGCGCGCTCACACGAAAGAAGCTCAGCTTCAAGTTGAACTCGCCCGCCTTGAATATTTTCTTCCAAGACTTTTACATGCTCACGATGACCTTCACAGGCAAAAAGGCGGCCGGTACGGCACAAAGGATGCGGGGGAAAAACAGCTTGAACTTGATAGGCGCTATATCGAAAATCGGATTGTGCACATTAAAAAAGAACTTATAGAAGTACGAAAAGTACGTGAAACTCAGCGAAAGCGAAGAGAAAAATCGGGGATTTTGCATATTTCGCTTGTCGGCTATACCAATGCAGGAAAGTCGACATTGTTTAATAGGCTTACCAAAGCGAGTGTGTATGCCGAGAACAAACTCTTTGCGACACTCGATACAACTACCCGGAGAATATGCTTAAGCGGCCGTGAACTTATTATTACTGATACTGTAGGTTTTATCAGAAACTTGCCGCATGGGCTCATTGCTGCATTTAAAGCAACACTTGAGGAAGCCGTTTTTTCAGATATGCTGCTTATCGTTGCTGACGCATCAGATCCAGAATGTGAAGAGCAAATTGCAACAACACGGAAAGTGCTTTCTGAAATTGGCTGCGGTGGAATACCTGCCCGTATCGTAATGAATAAAATCGATTTACAGACACATCACGCAAATGCAGATTTTTCTGTTTCGGCGCTTACTGGCGAAGGCATTGATGCGCTATTAGAATTTTTTAAAAACTTAACAGTATGTGAGTATCCCAAATAAAAAAATAATAGAATATGCTCAGTTACACTGCTGCGTCATTAACATAAAAATTAAGCAGCTGAACCATAGCATAGAGCTTTTTATAGTTATGAATTAATAACTCTTTTACTGGTTTGCGGGATTCTGTGAAATTATCAAGCTCTTTCCAATTTGTTATTATAGAATGCGAAGGCGCTGCCTGATCGTTAATGAGTGCATGTATGTATTTGCCAAGCGCAATTAGGTTTAATGCAGTCTTTTTAATAAGTTCCATTGCTTTATCATTAACCACTTTGATGAGCTGTTTTAAGAGCCTAAGCTGATCACGGTCGCGATCGCTTCTTGCCAATAAACTGCGCAGTCTGCCGCCCGTACTGCCGTCATCGCCAATATCATCATCAAAAGCCGTAATCATATCGGAGATTTCGAGAAGATTGTGGAAGGCATCTGCAACTTCTTGAGACTGCACATTGGTAATCCACTGTCCTCTCACGATAAGGAGATCAATGAGTTCGCGTACATCTTTTTTAAGGTAGTCAATTAAATAAGCTTTTACATAATTGAGGGGCTCTGTATGCGTGTAGCCGGCAATATTACGTTTATTAAAATTTGCATTAGCTTTTTCTGTATAGTTTTTCATGCGAAGCACAACGACAGTTCCAAAAATAAATTGCGATAACTCTTCTATTTTTGAAGTTTTACGTTCTGTTGTTATTTTTTGCAAGAGTGCATTTGCCTGATTTTTTATTTTTTCGACATAGGGGTCAACAATCTGTTCATTAGGAACTTTTAGAATAAACTTAAAATTAGGATCTTGTTTACAATGTCTGATGATGTTTTCAAGAATTCCGCTTTGGCGTATTGCTTTGAGTGTTTGAGCGTGTTTGAGCCAGCTGTCAATTTGAACAAGTTCAATATTTCTGTATGCTTTTAAGGCTTCAAAAATTCGTTTCCAATCGGCGTCAAGATTGAGCACGAGGAGCCGGTCTACAAATTCTGCCATATCATCTGCTATGTATTCGCAGGAAATGGTTTCGAATTTTGGGGTATAGCTAAAGCTGCGTTCAGTAATTCTTGAATCGAACTTCTTTAACAAAAAATAGTAATCGTAATTAACAAATTGCAAAAATGTAAGCAGCGTGTTATAGGCTTTGTTTATTTGATTAATTTTCTCTGCGTCAAAAATGCCGTCCAGGGTTTGAATATTTGTCTTAACATATTCCTGAAGCTGCTTGAGGCTCATGGAATTTGCTTGTTCCATAATTTTTGATTCAGCGAGCGCATCAAGGACTGATTTTTGGTTAGATGTCAAAAAGCTGTCTATCACAAAAGCCTTAAGCACACCTGATTTAGATGCATTTTCAAGCTGGAGCTGTGCTGGCGCAATAATTCTGTATGTGTCATAAAAAAATCGCGCAAGTGTAGGGAGCGCTTCAAATGTCTTTGGCCGATAAAATTTACTATAGGGAGATCGATGTATTTCCCGAGCGATTGCTTTAAGCTGGCGTCTTTTCTCTGCTTCTGGATTATTAAAACCGGTAAAAAAATCCAAAATATGCTGTAAAAAACCTGCACTGCTGTCCTGTTTAGTGTCAGAGGTTTTTTCCTGTGGTGTTCCTTTAGCAGCCATATCTATAACATTACTCTATGATTGTTTTCGGGTCAATAGTTGAATGTATTTCTCCAGACGCTTCAACTTGAATCCCCTGGCTGGTTTCCAGTATGAGATATCCGCTTCTGTCAATTCCTCTCACAAGCCCTGTAACAGAAACGCCGGTATCAGTTCCGCGTTTGAATAATATATGCTCATTTTTATATGCGCACTTGCTGTTAACAGCATTAAACCATGATTCTGGATGTTTTGGGAATTCTAAAAATTGATGAATTAGCTCATGCAGCATGATTTCCTGAGTTACCAAAATATTATAGCTCAGCAAGAGTGATGTCGGCGCAGTACGGTACTGTCCCGGGAATTCTTTCTGAGCAAGATTGATGCCTATACCAGCAAAGATGGTAGTTCCGGTATTTTCACAGAGTATCCCTGCAAGTTTTTTACCTTGCGCTAAGATGTCATTAGGCCATTTTATTGTGATCGGGAGAGCGGCAGTTAAAGGAGGTGGTATGAGTTGCTGCAAGGCTTCTAAAACGATTGCTCCGGTAACAAGGGCTGGGGGACAGTCTTTAAAGAAATTAGCTGGAAACCAAAAAGTAGTAAGAAGACCCTCGCCTGGTGCACAATTCCAGCTGCGTCCCGGAAGACGGCCTTTCCCTGCCGTTTGAACATCGGCATATACCACGCCATAAGGAGCTTTGTGCGCAAGCTCGCGGGCAGTTACCATGGTGCTCGTAGTTTCTCCAATATGAAAAACAGCTATATCTATTGTTTGGTCAGATACATCAGAGCTTTTCATTTTTTAATCCTTTGTGGTATAGTAGCATACATGAAACCAGTGTATGATGAATCAAAAATAAAAACATTGTCTTCCCTTGAGCATATACGATTACGTACTGGCATGTACATAGGAAGACTCGGAAACGGATCAAATCCCGATGACGGTATTTATATACTGCTTAAAGAAGTGATCGATAACGCAATCGATGAATACATTATGGGCTATGGCTCAAAAATTGTGGTAACTATTTCCGGCCATACAGTCAGTGTGCGTGATTATGGACGGGGAATTCCGCTCGGTAAAGTAATTGAATGTGTTTCTACAATCAATACTGGTGCAAAATATAATGATGAAGTGTTTCAGTTTTCAGTTGGTTTGAATGGTGTCGGCACTAAAGCTGTCAATGCTCTCTCGGTTAATTTTAAAGTAGTTTCATACCGCAACCGTGAATGTTTTTATGCAGTATTTGAGCGCGGTAAGCTCAAAGACTCCGGCTATGAAAAAGCTAAAAATGAACCTGATGGCACCTATGTAGAATTTACTCCCGATGAAGAAATATTTGGGGATTATGAGTTTAATACTGAGTTCATTGAAAAGCGCATTAAGCATTATGTCTATCTTAATGCCGGTCTTGAACTTGTTTTTAATGGCGTTTCGTATACCAGTGATAAGGGGCTCCTTGATTTATTAAAAGATGAGCTGGGATCAGATTCTCTTTACGAGCCTGCATACTGGCGCGGAGATCGCATTGAATTTTCTTTTACCCATACAAATAGCTATGGTGAAGAATATTTTTCATTTGTGAACGGCCAATACACCTCCGATGGAGGTACTCATCTGTCTGCATTTAAGGAAGGGTTTGCAAAAGCTGTTAATGAATTTTTTGGACAAAACTATAAGAGTGAGGATATCCGCGAGGGCATTGCAGCAGCAATCGCAGTAAAAATTGCAAATCCGGTTTTTGAAAGTCAAACAAAAAACAAACTGGGAAATACAGACATTAGGCCATGGATTTTGCAGGAAACAAAACGCGGCATTGATGAGTTTTTGCGGAGAAATCCTGAATCTGCAGCAATGCTTCAGCAAAAAATTATTGCCAATGAAAAATTACGGACTGAGCTAAATACCGTAAAAAAAGAAGCGCGAGAAGCTGCAAAAAAGATTGAGCTTAAAATACCAAATTTAAAGGACTGCAAAATTCACCTTGGCGATTCACATAAATTGAGCGAACAAACCACTATTTTTATAACAGAAGGGCAGTCAGCTACCGGCTCAATGGTCAGTGCGCGCGATGTGTACACACAGGCAATCTTTAGTTTGCGCGGTAAGCCTGAAAATATGTATGGGCTAAAAAAGACAAATATTTATAAAAACGAAGAACTTTATAATTTAATGATGGCGCTTGGAATTGAAAATTCACTTGAAGGCCTCCGATATGCACGAATTGTTATTGCAACCGATGCAGATTATGATGGTTTTCATATAAGAAATCTTCTCTTAACATTTTTTCTTAACTTTTTTGAGGAGCTTATTGTCCATAACCGTGTTTTTATTCTTGAAACACCGCTTTTTAGGGTGAGAAATAAACAGGTAACAAAATATTGCTATAATGTAAAAGAACGCGATACTGCTATCGCAGAGCTTGGAAACCATGCAGAGGTTACGCGGTTCAAAGGACTCGGAGAAATAAGTCCTGGAGAGTTTGGTAAGTTTATTGGTCCTGACATGCGCTTGATATCGGTTGATGTTCAGACACTTAAAAACGTTCCTTCTATACTTGAGTTTTACATGGGCAAAAATACGCCTGAACGCCGTGAATATATTATGAAACATCTTATAAGGGAATTATAATAGGATACAGCAATGGCATATGTACATAAAATTTATGATGAAAACTTTCTCTATTATGCAAGTTATGTAATTACCGATCGCGCAATTCCAGAGCTTGACGATGGGCTTAAGCCAGTACAGCGCCGTATTTTGCATACACTATTTGAACTTGATGACGGAAAGTATCACAAAGTCGCTAATGTTGTGGGGCAGGTGATGAAGTATCACCCGCACGGAGATGCTTCTATATATTCCGCTTTAGTGGTGCTTGCAAACAAAGACTTGTTTATAGATAAGCAGGGAAATTTTGGTAACCTCCTTACAGGTGATGAAGCTTCGGCTGCTCGTTATATTGAATGCCGAATAAACCAGTTTGCTAAGAGTGTATTTTATAACCCTCATATTACAACATACATAGACAGCTATGACGGAAGAAATAAAGAACCGCTCGTATTTCCTGCTAAACTGCCTGTGGTTTTAATGATTGGCGCTGAGGGTATCGCCGTTGGCATGAGCACTAAAATACTTCCGCATAATCCACTCGAGGTTATTCAAGCAGAAATAGCTGCACTTAAAGGAAAACCATTTACATTATATCCAGATTTTCCTGGCGGCGGTCTCATAGATGTAAGCGAATATGACGATGGACTCGGGAAAATAAGGGTTCGTGCAGTCATTGACGATAGCGATCCAAAACGTATTGTAATAAAAGAATTACCTTTTGGAGTAACAACTGAATCATTAATTGAAAGCATTGAAAATGCTGGTAAAAAAGGAAGAATAAAAATAACAAGTATTAACGATTTTACAACTGACAAAGTCGAAATTGAAATAAAACTTGCGCGAGGCGAGCAGACCAGCAAAGAGGTAATCGATGCATTATATGCATTTACAGAATGTGAAGAGACAATAAACTGCAACCTTCTTGTAATAAAAGATGGTTCGCCTCAGATTATGAAAGTATCTGAAATCATTCAGTATCATGCTAAAAAACTTGTACAAATATTAAAAGCAGAATTAACCTATGAATTAGAAGAATTAGAAAAAGAATATTTTAGAAGAACGCTTGAAAGAATATTTATAGAAGAGCGAATTTATAAAGAGATTGAGAATAAAAAAACCCAGGAAACAGTGCTTAAAGCGGTATACACTGGTTTAATGAAGTTTAAAGATGAAATAGGCAAACCGGTAACAGAGGATGATATTGAATTTTTATTAAAAACGCCAATACGTAAAATTTCATTGTATGATATAGAAAAAGCACGCCATGAAATGGAAGCAATCATCAAAAAAATAAAAGAGATAAAGCATAACCTCAAACATATAACAGATTATGCAGTCAGTGTGCTTGAAACTATGGCATCGATGCTTGATGAATCGTTCAAGCGAAAAACTAAAATAGTAAGTTTTGAAAAAATAGCAGTGCGGGAAGCTGCGCGGCGTAATTTGGCACTTCGCTATGATGCACAGACGGGATATTTGGGAACTGCTGTATCAGCTGGAGAGCAAATAGAGACAGTATCACCGTTTGATAAGGTGTTAATCATAAGAAACAATGGTATTGTTTCTGTAATACCAGTTCCGGAAAAAACTTTTGTTGATAAACATATGCTCTTTTGCTCTATTGCAGAAAAGGAACTCATTGCTCCGATTGTCTTTAGCTGTGTTTATAAAGACAAGGAAGGTTACCCGTATATAAAACGATTTACCATTTCCGGCTGGATAATGAATAAACATTATGAAATTATTCCTGAGGATGCAGAGATATTACTATTTACTACCGAGCAAAGCGGTTATATACACATAACGTATACGCCAAAACCAAGGCTAAAAATAACAGAAGAATATTTTGATATACAGGAATATCCTGTGCGTGCATTAAAGGCAAAAGGACTGCGTCTTGCTCCGCGAGAGGCACAGAGCGGAGAACTTATGCACGATATTCCTCAAGGGAAAACCGTAACAAGCTATAGAGAAGAAGAAAAAGAACCAGAAAAGCTTTCTAAAAATGGCTTACTGGCAAAGGCAACACAGAAAAAAAATGCTGCAAAATTGGCTCAAAAAAAAGAGAAGAAAGCTGATGCAAAAAAATCGACAGCGTCGGCAAAAAAAATAACGTCGGCGACTAAAAAGCAAGAGAAAAAGACAAAAGCAAAAGAAAAGTTAATTGTCCCTAGTGAACTTTCAAGGAATACTAAAAGTATAACCAGGATAGGTTCTAAAAAAGTATCTAAGAAAGATAACTCTAAAAAAACTGTAAAAAAACAAAAATAGAAATATGTAAAACAATTAGTTTTGTGGAAAAGAGGTTAAAGAAGAAATGCAACATTACATTGCATCAATTGTTTTAGCATTACTGGCGGCTATTCTTTATGCAGTGAATATACCGTTATCAAAAATTTTATTACAATCAGTTCATCCTGTTGTGATGGCATCATTATTGTATTTAGGTGCAGGTATTGGAATATCATTGCTATCATGCATATCAAAAAAAGAAAAACAGTCAAAATTAACAAAAAAAGAAATACCATTTACAGTTTTAATGGTCGTGCTTGATATTGTTGCTCCAATCTTGCTCATGTTCGGATTGCAAAAGGCAAGTTCTTCAAATGTTGCACTTATAAGTAACTTTGAAATAGTTGCCACAGCGGTTATTGCTTTTTTACTGTTTAAAGAAAATATATCCCTCGTTATGTGGATTGCAATTATGCTAGTAACTCTTGCCAGCATTATACTATCTTTCGATATAACAGCATTGCAGTTTTCAGTCGGTTCTTTGTATGTTTTGTTAGCATGTATAACCTGGGGATTAGAAAATAATTGTACAAAAGCTTTATCATCGAAAAATATATTTCAAATAGTCAGCATAAAAGGTATTTTTTCAGGTTTAGGCTCGTTAGTTTTAGTGTTTGTTTTTTCATTGAGGTTCCCTGCACTCATATTAGTAATTGTAACGCTTTTACTGGGATTTATCGCTTATGGATTAAGCATTTATTGTTATGTCAAATCACAAAATTCGCTTGGCGCAGCAAAAACAAGTGCGTTTTATGCTCTTAATCCATTTATAGGATCGTTTTTATCTTTCATTATTCTCCAAGAAAAACTATCAGAGAACTATTTGATAGCTGTATTAGTAATGATAGTGGGGACAGTATTTATAATTTTAGATTTATTAATTATCACTCATAAACATGCACATATACATAGTAATAACGATACTGTATACGAACACACGCATATACATTTCCATTGGCAGAATACAATGCAAGAGCATCAACATAAGCACATAACATTGTAAATGAATTTATAACATGTTATACTTATACCAATACTCAGCTTTCAAGTGAAAGTGTTGTATTATTGCTGGCTATGCAACGGCATAATCCAGCAGGAAGGAGAAAGGTATGTGCGGCATTATTGGCTACACGGGGCCAAAGCGAGCGGCCCGAATTTTGCTTGAGGGTCTCAAGCGTCTTGAATACCGCGGCTATGATTCTGCAGGTATTGCTGTTAACGAGGATCTTGAAAACAAAGATGCTCCTTTTACTGTGTATAAGCGTACAGGTAAAATTGCGCAATTGCGTGAAATAGTTCCAAAAGAATTACCAGGGATTTGCGGCATTGGACACACCCGCTGGGCTACGCATGGCGGAGTCACCGACATCAATGCGCATCCGCATTGCTCAGCAGATGGAAGAATTGCCATAGTTCATAACGGCATAATAGAAAATTATACGACGCTCAAGGAAATGCTCATTAAAGAAGGCTTTACTTTCGTGAGCGAAACCGATAGCGAAGTCATTGCGCATCTTATTGCCTATGTGTATGAAGGCGATTTAGAAACAGCGGTTAAAACAACAGTCTCGTATCTCAAAGGAACCTACGGCATTGCATGTATGCATAAAGCCGAACCGGGTAGAATTGTTGGCGCTCGCAACGGGAGCCCGCTCGTCGTTGGCGTTGGTGATGGAGAGATGTTTTTAGCAAGTGATGTAACTGCTATGCTTGCTCATACACGACGAGTTGTCTATCTCAACGATGGAGAAATTGTTTCCCTGTATCCGCATGAGTTTTCTATTAGCGATGCAGAGGATAGACCTATCGTTCCAAAAATTAATCATATCGATTGGGAAATCAGCGCAATCGAAAAAGAAGGTTTTTCCTGTTACATGGAAAAAGAAATTTTTGAACAGCCCGATTCCATAGCTCGTGCGCTGAGCGGAAGAATAGATCTTGAAACTGGCACCGCTAAGCTGGGCGGACTGAATCTCTCGAAAAAAGAACTCCTAGGAATCGATGCAATTCAGATTATTGCTGCCGGCACAAGCTACCATGCAGGAATGACGGCTTCGTATCTCTTTGAGCAGGTTGCGCGCCTTCCTTCTCAGGCACACCTAGCGAGTGAGCTTCGATATAAAAACCCTATTGTGTCGCCCGGCATGCTCTATTTTGCTGTATCGCAGTCGGGAGAAACTGCTGATACACTCTATGCCATGCGCGAAATACAGCGCCGCGGCGGAACTGTTTTAGGCATTTGCAACGTGGTAGGCTCGACAATTGCCCGTGAGAGTGATGGAGGCGTTTATGTACACTCAGGCCCTGAGATCGCAGTGGCTTCCACAAAAGCCTTTACGAGTCAGCTTGCTGCATTTTATCTCCTTGCGCTCAATTTTGCCAGGCTGCATGATATGTCTGCGCATCAAGGACAGCAGTATTGCCAAAAATTACAGCAGGTTCCGGAACTGGTAAAAGAAACGCTCAAGCTCCGGGATACCATACAGCGAATAGCAAAACGATACTGTCAATACAAAGATTTTCTCTTTTTAGGAAGAAACTTGCTGTATCCTATAGCTCTCGAAGGCGCATTAAAACTCAAGGAAATCTCGTATATCCATGCCGAAGGGTATGCCGCCGGGGAAATTAAACACGGACCCATTGCGCTCATCAGCCCTGACACTCCCAGTGTCTTTCTTGTCTCCAATGATTACCTTCGGGAAAAAACAATAAGCAACATGAAGGAAATCAAGGCTCGAGGCGGGCTTATCATTGCGGTTGCAGAAGCAGGTGATGAGGAAGTAGCCAGCATCGCCGATGAATATATTGGCATACCGCACTGCGATACACTGTTCCAGCCATTTTTAATGGTAATACCGCTCCAGCTCTTTGCATATTTCTGCGCCCTGGAACTGGGAAAAGATGTCGACCAGCCCAGAAACCTTGCAAAGAGCGTTACGGTAGAATAACAATAGCAGTACTTATTTATTTCTAGGTGTTTAATGATAAGGGCTGTCTCAAATAAGACAGCCCTCCTTGTTTTAACAAATTTTAATTATAGTACTCTTCACCGTTCCCATGCTACTTTGTTGCGGCCTGTTTCTTTTGCATAGTAGAGCGCGCGATCGGAGCGGGCCAGAAGAGAATCCATGGTATCTCCATCCTGAAATTCTGCTAATCCAAAGCTTGCAGTAAATACAACGGCTTTGCCGGGATAAGCTTCAATCTCAGCATTTTCAAAAGAATTTCTTATGCGCTCGGCAACGATTTTTGCGCCTTCAAGGTGAGTGTTTGGCAAGAGAATAGTGAATTCTTCCCCGCCATAACGCCCAATCGTATCGGTAGTCCGTAAATTAGTCTTTGCGAGTGCAGCTGCTTTTTGGAGCACAATGTCTCCTATTGAGTGACCATAGGTGTCATTGATACGTTTAAAAAAATCAATGTCAAACATTAAAAAGCTCAAATTAGTGCCATACCGGGAAGCCCGTTCAAGTTCTATAAAAAATAAATCCATAAATTTTCGCCGGTTAGCGATACCGGTGAGCGGGTCAGTTGAAGCAAGCAGCTGAACATCATGAAACAGCTTTGCATTTTGTATTGCAACTCCGGCGTATGCCGCAAGTGCATGCAGCGTTTCTAAGTGGTGTTTCTTATAAACGCCTATAGGCCGAGCTTGTGCTGTCAATACTCCTTTAACAGATGTACCAACAAGAATTGGGCAGAACATCAGAGAGTAAACAGGCTCATTATTATCAAGTGCTACATACTGTGTTTTTTCAACATATTTGGAATATTCTTTAAATATATTGCTAATGAGAATGTCTTCATTGTTGCGGATGCAATATGCAGCAAGACTATCCTTGTTATCAATATGCATCGTAAACGGTTCACCTTCGGTTTCGTTTTCTATAAAATAATCAAATGCAAGTTCGCTTTTCTGCTGATTATAAATTGCAAGACCAAATGCATTGATGGGCATGAGATTTTTAAGTTTACTGTAGATAATAGAACCGATTGTTTTAGTGTCCATTGCACTTGCAATAAGTGTTCCTGTTTCAGAGATAAGCTGAAGCCGTTTAATTTCCTGTTCATACTGGTTTTTTTCAAATAAAACTCTGTTTTGATGGGCAACAAAGGATTGACCTATTAGTTTTTCATTAAAAAGCTGTTTTTCCTTATCATAACTTTCTGAAAGTGTTGTGTAAGCTTTCTGCCATTCCTGCTGTTCTGCTAGTATTCGTGCTTCAAGTGCTTTACCTTCAACAATGAGTCTGGAAATATTTTCTGTTGCTGCAATATGTAATACTTCTTTAACATAGTGCATGCTTTCATCATACTGCTGTCTTTTAAAAAGCAGTTGTGCTAAGAGGAATGCACATTCTGCAATTAGCCTTGGGTTATGTATTGATTTTGCTTGAGAGTATGATGCATTGAGGAGCGCTTCGGCTTTTTGGCTGTCGCGCCTTTCTAAGAGCATAGCAAAACGGTTTTGAATATCAATTTCTGTAAAAATAAAGCTGTTTGTTTTGCATTCTTCAAGACAATCAAGGAATAATTTATATGCAGCTTGCAGTCTGTTTTGTTCAACCATAATAGAAGCTCTGTATGATTCTGCAATCACTTTATTGTTAGGCAAAATATTTTCATAAGAGAGAGCTTGCAAAAGAAAGCGGTCTGCTTCTTCAAAGTTATGCAATTGATAATATACAATGCCGAGATTTGAACTTGCGGTTGCAATTCCTTCCTGATAATTGATTTGCTGGCTTAATTCCAGTGCCTGAACATAATACTCTATTGCCAGAGTGAAATTAGACTGGTACATATAACAAACGCCAATGCCGTTTAATGTTCGTGCAGTGCCAAAGTTATCATTATTTTCTTGGAATATTGGCAACACTTCCTGGAATTTTGACATTGCTTTATCGGTTTCGCCGTGTTTTAGATTAAGCCAAGCTGCGAGAAATGTACTCCATGCTTTACCTGCATTGTATCCTTGTTCATCTATGAATGCATGTTCAAGAAAGTTGAAAACATGAGTGAAAAAATCTGGATCTCGTTCCAGATCACTGAGCAGGCTTTGAATAAATAAATATGCCCTAGCGGGCACTGACATATTCTGGTTGTCAATTTGCTCAGCAATTTTAGCTATTTCTTTCGAAAAATCTTTTATTGGACACTTATTCATTCTAGACAAACTATTATCATACGATTAGTAAATTGTAAAGCAAATTATTTATTTATTTATTGAAAATAATTATCGTTGCTCAGTTGTATGCCTTTTAGAATTGGTATATAGTAGGGCTACTATGCGATATTGGAATTTTCTTATTTGTATCACTATTTGTATTGTACTTGCGTTTTCTGGAAATGCTCATGCTCAGAGCTTTATAACGGGATATTGGGAAGGCACAATGAAATTTGTTGATGGAGTGCTTCCCATTGCGATGAGGCTTGTAGAACACGGAGCGCTGCTTGATATACCTTCGCAAAACCTATACGGCTTTCCGTGTTCATCATCAAGCTTTATTAAAAATAAATTGGTAATTGTTTTTGCCTTTGGTAATACAAAACTTACATTTGATGGTGTTATAACGGGGACACAGTATACAGGAAATTTTAGCAATGGCAGCTCAGGAGGCAGTTTTGAGCTTGCTGTAGTAAAAAAGCCTCAGCGGAGAGGAGAATTCGCGCTCAGAATTCCTGTTAAAGGAGCTGTTCTGCCTGGCACTTTGCTTGTGCCGCAAGACATTCCGGATAAGGTGCCGCTTGTTATCTTTCACTCCGGATTAGGCGTTACTGATAGAAATGGCAATAACTATAATATAGCAGGAAAAAATGATGCTATAAAACAATTAGCAGAAGCTTTGCAGTTATCTGGTATAGCATCGTTTCGCTATGATAAACGCGGTGCAGGCGAAGCCTATTGGCTTGTTAAAAGTGAAAATGAATTAAGTCCAAAAGTCTGGACCGATGATTTTCTTGAGGTAATTAAATATTTTAAAAATGATTCCAGGTTTTCCAGTATATGGCTCATGGGCATCCATGATGGTGCTTTAATTACTGCAGCCGCAGCACTAAAATCATCAGATTATGATGGCATTATTATTGCTTGTTCAAGCGCTTATGCCCCCTATGAGACCTATCTTAAGAGCATAGAAGATGCGCCGCAGGATAAACAGGCAGAGGGCAAAGCAATATTAGAATCGCTTAAAAAAGGGAAAAAAGTTACAAATTATTCAGATTTTTATGCAACAGCATTTAGAAGTTCATTTCAAAATTATTTAATAGAATTATTCACATTTGACCTTAAACGTGATTTGGCAAAAATTAAAAAGCCCATTTTAGTAATTCAGGGTGACCGTGATATGCAAGTAACGTACTATGAATACACTAAAATAATGGAATCGGTTCCTCAGGCAAAGGGTATTGTTATCCCCGAAATGAATCATGTGCTCAAACTTGTATCGCCGTTTATGGATGATAACAATAAGGCATTCTCTGATCCTGCATTTCCTATACCGTTTGAGTTATTAACGGGGATTTTAGATTTTATTAAAGGAAACCAATAAAATATTTTAAAAGAAAAGCGGTTGCTTAAATACTAAATAAGCTGGCAGGTAAAATAGCAGTGCCAGCTTATTCGTTTTATCGTAAAAGTGTGGTTTACTAATTGTTTAGTATACCTTGAAGCGTGGTTCCAGATGAACTGTTAATGAGTGTGCTAATTTCGGAGAGCGTCAACCCTTTATAGGTGCAGGTTGCTCGGCCTTCTTCATCAATAGTCCATTCCAGTTTTGAAGCAATTTTAGAAGCATTCTGCTGAAATGCTGTTGTAACTGTTAAAAAAACTATTGTTCGTGAAAGCAGAGTGTTTTCTTCTGCTGTCTTTTTATCGGGATATCCCAGTGTTAATGAAAAATCATAAGTGTTCTGGTTTTTAGTAAAGCTTGCATAGATACTTTGAATTGCGATTTCATCATTGGTTGTATTGAGTATTGTTTTAGAAAAATCTTTGAGCGAATAGATGCCTACTGATAAAGATTTTGATGTTAAAAAAGCAATAAAGTTGCCAAATTTATTTTTATCTTTTGCTGTATTTACATCAGCTAAAGTGTTGCTCCTAATATAAAATACACCTGGCGATGGTTCCGAAATAAAATAATTGCTGCTGGTATTGTACCAGGCATCCTTGATTTTTTTCCAGTTACCGCTCTTGTCAAGTTTTATTAATAAATTAAGGGAAGGGAAATCGCCTTTAACAATTGCCTCAATGTTAATAGTTTTATTGCTGGTAACAGAAAGCCCTGCTATAATTAAATCTATACGTTTTATTGCATCCTTTTGTTCTTTGGTTATTGCAGGCATCATAAATGCAAGTAAATTTTGTGTTGCAGCAGGGTCAAATTCCTGCGGTTTTATGGTAATATAAATAGTGCTGTCATCTCTTAAAAGATCGACAGCAAGATTTTTTGCCGGTTTTTGCATTGTCGTGCATGCGCTCATACATAATAATGCAAGAGCTGTTAAAGCTAATAAAATTTTTTTCATAAAAGATGCTCCCTTTCAAGAATTTTACTCATTATACTTTTATAATAATGAGCTGATTGAGTCCAATGGTATAAATTAGTCTCTTTAAATGATACTGGACATGCAATAGTTTTTGTATCCATGTGGTTAATAAATAGCTCAATTTTATGTTTTATTTTTGGGTGTATGATCGAGTCAAAAAGGCTATCTGTATTTTGTACAACAGATCCAAGTCCTGCTTGATCAAACCAAAGCTTATATGACCATTCTGGAACGTCCCATTCAAGGATGTAATCAGCAGAGCGCTCATCTTCATTGGTGTGTTTCCAGATGGAACATAATTTGTCGAGAATAAATTCTTCATTGTCAAATGATCTCTTGTTATAGATGCATAAGTATCGATATATCTTTTTGGCAGCTTCGCGGAATCGAACAATGTTATTACATACAGGATCATTTAATCGATTGTCATGCCATAGTGCACCGCAGGCATCTGGCTGTGATCCGAATTGCATATGACCAATAGACTGTTTTACTGTATTCAAAAACACAGAGTTGTCAGTATTTGCATTCCACTGTTCATTTTTGCCGGTAAAATTTTGATGAGCCCATGTATCGGCAAAGCCATGAAGCGCAATTCCAATGAGAAAAATATCACGCTGCTCAAAGCATGTAACGAGTGCTTCTTTTGCTAATGTTCCATTTGCTATTACGCAGTTTGGATTTTTAATGTTATTTTTTAATTGCGCAATAGGTTCGTGACTATTGCCGGGGATAAAATGAAATGGGAGATAGACGTTTTTCTGTATGGCATCATCCCAAAATTCATAGCTTTGTGTTATGAGAAATTGCAGTTCTTCATCGGGCATTGAAAATTGCAGTGTGAATACGGCTTCATCAACAAATTGTGAGGATCCTGCAAGAATAAAACTGTCTGCTTCAGCAAAGCCTGCTTCGCGCGCAAGTACATATACTGTATTAAAATGAAATTCTTTATTCACTGTATTGTGGTTATAGCACATCTCAGATAATAAAACAATTGAGACATACTGCAAGCTTTTTACATTGACTTATTTTTGAGGGTTCTTTAGTATATGATAAAGATTGGACGAGAAACTCTTAGTTTTATTGATAGTTACGAAAACATGTAAGTAAGGAGCAATGGCTATGGAATACACATTTGCAATGCTCAAACCAGGTGTGCTGCAGAGGCGTCTTGCGGGTGAGATTATAGCACGAATTGAGAAAAAGGGCCTTCAGATTCATGCCTGTAAAATGATGCAGGTTTCAGAGGAGCTTGCAAAAGAACACTATAAAGAGCATGCAGGTAAGCCATTTTATAACGATTTAGTTGCATACATTACAAGCGGGCCGGTTATTGCTTTTATTATTGGCGGTGATGATGCCGTTGCTGTATTGCGTAAGCTCTGCGGAGCAACCAAAGTAGAGGATGCACTCCCGGGAACTATTCGCGGTGATTTTGCAGAACACACTGGCAAAAATATCATTCATGCTTCTGATTCTATAGAATCCGCAAAACGCGAAATAGCATTGTTTTTTAATAAGCATGATTTCATAGACTGGAAAGATAATAACGATGAGTGGATATAATATGACAGGGAACGATTCAGATTCAGCTAAGCGCAAACAGTTTATAAAATGGCGGCTTCCTTCCTTCCGATTCCCTCAGCACCGTAAAAAATTATCAATCGGAGTAATTGGTGCGGGAGCCTGGGGAACGGCTATAGCAAAAGTTTTAACTGAAAATGGTCATGACGTTGTTATATGGGCGCGGGAACAGGAAGTTGCTGACTCTATAAATACAAAACACACGAATAGCGTATTTTTGCCAGGTGTCCTATTGCCTGATGAACTTACTGCAACGACCAATATGGTAGAAGCTGCAAAAAATCGCAATATGTTATTTCTTGCCGTGCCATCCCCATTTTTGCTTTCATTGGTAAAAGAGCTTTTTATTGTTCCTGATATTCGCGATGGTAATACGATCATTGCAGTAGTTACTAAAGGATTTATTGAATCTCCGCGTGGAATAAAACTAATAATTGAGAGTCTTGAAGATTATTTGCCTGGTTTTTACCGGGGTAACCTTGTCTATGTTTCTGGACCAAGCCATGCGGAAGAAGTCTCTCGAAAAAAAGTAACGGGTCTAATTGCAGCAAGCATCAATGGCAGAAACGCAATACGCGTTCGAGAGGCTCTTGCAAATAAGTATCTTTTTGTGTACCCCTCGCTGGATGTTGTTGGTGTTCAGGTGTGCGGTGCTGTAAAGAATGTTATCGCAATAGCGTTTGGTATGCTAGATGCACTCAAAGAAACTTCAGATCATTTTGGAGACAATACAGAATCATTGCTCCTTGCAGCAGGACTTAACGAAATCCAAATGCTCGGGCAGGTGCTGGGAGCGACACATCCTGAAACATTTACTTCGATTGCTGGTGTAGGGGATCTCGATGTAACCTGCCGTTCCATACATGGCAGAAATCGCAGATTCGGAAGAGATATTATCCAAAAACATGTTCTGGAATCGTTTACAAATCTAGATGATTTGCTCACCAATATTGGAAAGTTAGGATATTTTCCCGAAGGAGCTGTTGCTGCACAGTATGTGTATAAAATCGCAAAAAAGTTTAAAATAAGTCTTCCTATATGTTTTGGGGTATATAAGATTCTTAATCAAGATATAAAACCTGAAGATTTTATTGAAAACTATATAACAGATTTAACCAGAGCAAAAGCACAGTAAAGTTCTGAGCCATATTAACAGCAGATTATAGTGTTATAGGCTTTTAATTTCTCACAAAGACGTCTCAAGTTAGCAATAGTCAATTCAAGTTATTCCAAATAATCGCATACAGTTTGTTCGCAGCTCGTTCTCAAGTTCAATTTGCTTAAAAATAACAGCACCTAAACAAATGTATAGTAAAAAGCTAAAATATTTTCTGTCTATTTCAGTTTTTATTATGGAAATCAATTGACATTGGGGATAAAAAGGGTAGAATAAGGTTAAATAGTGGGAAAAAGTGGGATAAAAGGGGAAATTGGGGAATGGAACTCGCAACAGGCGAATTTAGAAATACGCTTGATGAAAAAGGCCGTCTCTCTCTGCCGGCTAAGCTGAGAACAAGCCTCACTAGTTCTGTCCTCATTATCACCCAGGGTATGGATAACTGCCTCTGGGTGTTTACTCCCGAGAGCTGGCAAAAATTATCGGAGCAGATTTTTGAATCAACGAGTCTGTTTCAGCAGCAGGGCCGCAATATTCAGCGGCGTGTCATTGCACCGGCTCAAGAAGTAGAAATTGACAAAGCCGGCAGGATTGCAATCCCTCAGAGTCTCAGGGATTATGCAAAACTAGAAAAGGAATGCGTTGTGCTGGGTATTACACATCGCATTGAAATATGGGACCAGGAGACATATAAGGCCTGGCTTGAAGCAACCGAAGCCGAATTTGAAGCGGCTTCTGAAGCATTAAATATCCAGAATCTATAGGAATGTTATGGTAATGTACGGGCATACTTCTGTGCTTTTGCAGGAATCTCTCACGCTGCTATCCGTGCCGCATGAGCCGGTGCTGATGATTGATGCAACACTGGGACTGGCAGGACATTCCATAGCATTTCTGGAAAAGTATCCTGGGTTGCAGCTCATTGGTGTTGATGCTGATGCTTCGATGCTAGAGGAGGCAGAGAAGCGTCTGTATCCATATAAAAACCGATGCACGCTCGTGCATCAGTTTTTTGATGATTTTTTTATAAACTTTAGCAAAGGAGGACAGAAGGCGGACATCATTCTTTTCGATCTTGGTGTGTCAATGGTTCATTTCAAAGAGGCAAGGCGGGGGTTTGGGCTCATGGAAGATGAAACACTGGATATGAGACTCAATGCCGAAACTGGGAGGACCGCTTTGGAATTGCTTGAAATGTCCAGCGAACGAGATCTGGTGAGAATACTCAAACAGTATGGGGAAGAACAGTATGCTGTTCCTATTGCTAGGGCGATAATTAGGGCGCGTGATGCTCACGAACTCAAAACAGCAAAGGAACTAGCTGAGCTGGTGAAGCAAATAGTGCCGGCCAGAGTGCGGTATGGAAAGATACATCCAGCTACAAAAACCTTTCAGGCATTGCGGATTGCGGTAAATGACGAGCTTGGAAGAATCGAACGAGCACTTGAGCCTGCATTGCGTACACTTGCTCCTCTCGGTTGTATTGGAGTAATTAGCTTTCATTCACTTGAGGATAGGATTGTTAAACAAACATTTGCCCGATATGTGCAGAAAAAGTCAGTCAATAAATATGCTGACCAAAAATCCTCAAAAATCGCTCAAAAAACTCCGATATCATCGATAGATGCTCACCGTGAGAGTAATTTGCTTGCTCTCGAGCTTTTGGTAAAAAAGCCAGTAATTGCCAGTCAGGAAGAAACTAGGCAAAACCCTGCATCGCGAAGTGCTAAGCTGAGAGCTGCAAGGCGCATTGGTTGACTAAGGAGTAAGTGCATGAAGCGGATTATGCTTGTTATTGCTGTATGTATACTGCCATTGGTTTTTTTTGCTGTAATATGGCAAGCAATTCAGTACCATGTGCTTGTTAGTTCAATACAGGATCTTGAAGCACAGCAAGCTAAGCTCATTGAAACTCTGTATATGCAGGAAATTAGTAAGAGCATAGTTTCATCGCGTGCTCGCATTGATACCCATACTCAAACGTTTGATGTATACACAACAATTGACCCATCAAGAATTATTAGAGTTGTCCCTTCTGTAAACAAGAAAAACGATGGCTGATATGCTTCCCTCTTCAGTTCTTTTTAAAGAAGCTGTTGGAGCGGAAATTTATGGACTAACTTCTCATTTTGAATGCGCAGTAACTGATTCTCGTGATGCGGTGAAGGGATCGCTGTTTGTTGCTCTCAAAGGTAACAATACCGACGGGCATTTGTATATTGATCAAGCATATGCTAACGGATGCCGATTGTTTCTTGTTTCAAAAAATTGGTATTCCACTGCAACAAATCAGTACAAAGATGCATGCTATATTGTAGCTGAAGACACGCTTTTTGCTTTACAGCAGACAGCAGGGCTTTGGTGCCGTATGATGAGTGGCCCTTTAGAAAAGAGAAATGGCAGATCACTTGTTAAAATAGGCGTTACAGGGTCATCAGGTAAGACAACTTGTAAAGAAATTATAGCATCAATTCTATCAGTCTCGTCAAAAGTGATAAAAAATCCGGGAAATCTTAACTCGGAAATAGGTCTTCCGGCATCATTGTTCCTGATACGAGACTGCCATGAATATGCAGTATTCGAAATGGGTATTAACCGCAAGGGAGAAATGGATCTCTTGGCCGATTTGTATCAGCCTGAAATTGCAGTAATAACGCTTATTGGGACAGCGCATATTGGATTGCTAGGCGGCACTAAACGGCACATAGCAGAAGAAAAGAAAAAAATTGCTAAATACCTATCGCAGAATAGTGGTACGCTTATAGTATGGGAAGATGATGAATTTCGTGACTTCTTGATAAAAGACATTATTAATACAAATACCTTTGGACCGCGTTCAAGCATGAATTTTGAAGGAGCCAGAGACTTAGGTTCGCAGGGATGGCTTATCAGATATCATGGTGCTGAAATATGTTTTCCGCTTCCTGGATCTCATAATTTGCTCAATGCGCTTGCCGGAATAAAAATTGCAGAACTACTTGGTATTCGTGCCGCAGATATTTTAAAAGGCCTAGAGCAGGTAGAGGGCGCTAAATCGAGGACTTCAATTTATGAGGGAAATTTTATCATTGTTGATGATACTTATAATGCTAATCTTGAAAGCTTTAAGGCTGGTTTTGCGTTAGGGAAACAGCTTGCTGGTTCGCATAAACTCATCTGCATAGTTGGCGCAATGAAAGAACTTGGAGAACAGTCACAGGCAATTCATGAGAAACTTGGAGAACTAATAGCGCAGGTTAAACCTGATTCAGTAATTTGTTATGGTGAAGAGACGATCTATACAATACAAAAAGCAAAAGAACTTGGATTTATGAATATTGCAATGGACAATAGCCATGAAGAAATTATCAGCAATGTGCTTGCGTATGTGAGCAAGGATGATTGCGTGTATCTTAAAGGCAGCAGAGCAATGATGCTTGATAAAGTTGCTCTTGCATTGCAAGAAAAGGCAGGTAAACATGCTTCCTAAATTATTATTGCCGCTTGTTAAGTATTTTTCAGCATTTAATGTTTTTCGTTACTTGACATTCAGATCTGCATATGCAGCTGTTACTGCATTATTGTGTTCATTTTTATTAGGACCTGTCGTTATTAGGTGGTTAAAGGTTCTTAAATTTGGGCAATCAATTCGAGATGACGGACCAGAATCTCATATGCAAAAAAAGGGTACTCCGACTATGGGCGGAATACTCATCCTTGCCAGTGTTGTAGTAGCCACACTTTTGTGGGCAGATCTTTCAAATATTCAGGTATGGATTGTAATATTTGTTACGGTTGGTTTTGGCCTAGTAGGATTTATGGATGACTGGCTGAAAATAAAATTAAAAACTTCCGATGGACTTTCTGCAAAATCAAAGCTAATTGGACAGTTTCTTGTGTCCGCAATTGCAGTCATTGTTTTATATGTATTTCGCAGTAACCAGACAACGCTTTTATACATTCCATTTATAAAGAATGCAGTTATTGATCTTGGTTTTTTCTGGGTTCCAATTGCTATTGTATATGTAATGGCATGGTCAAATGCAGTTAATCTAACTGATGGCCTTGATGGTCTTGCAATTGGTCTTGTAATTCTTTCTGTTATTGCATTTTCAATTTTAACCTATATAACAGGCCGTGCTGATTGGTCAGCATATCTTAACATACCATATATCAAAAACGCTGGAGAGTTAACGGTAGTAACGCTTGCGCTGATGGGAGCCTGTGTGGGATTTCTATGGTTCAATGCGCATCCAGCAGAAGTTTTTATGGGTGATGTTGGTTCCTTAAGCCTTGGCGGGGTTCTTGCAGTGTTAGCACTTATTGTTAAAAAAGAAGTTCTTCTTTTTATAATTGGCGGGGTTTTTGTACTGGAAGAAGCTTCTGTTATTATTCAGGTGCTGTATTTTAAAGCAACTAAAGGAAAGCGAGTATTCAAAATGGCTCCGCTTCACCATCATTTTGAACTATCAGGATGGGATGAGGCTAAAGTTGTGACACGATTTTGGATACTTGGCGGGCTTTTTACCATTATTGCGCTGACAACACTTAAAATTCAGTAAGAAAGGGATATAACTATACCATGAGCTTTAGTGTTGAAAAGCAGATAGGAACAGATAATTCTCAATACCTTTTCATTGGTCTTGGGATTTTTCTTTCTTTATGCGGCGCCGCTTTTCTGCTTTCAGCATCATATGGTTATGCTCTTACACTTGATAAAAATCCCGAGTATTTTTTTGTTCGGCAGCTCGTGTTTCTAGCTGTTGGTTACCTAGGTATTTTTATTCCGGTGATGCTTATTCCTCTTGAGTTTCTGAAAAAAAGTGTTCCTTTGTTAACAATTATTTGCATTTTATTACTCATTCTTTGTCTGATTCCGGGTATTGGAATTACGAAAAATGGTTCGCATCGATGGATAGGTTTTAACTCCTGGAAAATACAGCCTTCAGAATTATTTAAACCGGTTCTTGTTCTCTATATGGCATATATTCTATCAAGAAAAAAAGAAAAGCTAGACGATGTAGTGTATGGTGTTCTCCCGCCATTTATGCTTGTTATGATTGCAGCATTATTAATATTTCTTGAGAATGATTTTTCTACAGCTGCTATGATAATTTTTATTGCTCTTTCCATAATGTGGTTGAGCGATATAAATTTAATTTTCTTTATTGCATGTGCTTCAATTTTTGTACCGCTCGGTATTCTAACAATTTTTAGCAGTGATTACAGACTAATGAGAATTTTTGGCTATATAGCAAAAGGCAATTCAGGAACGGCTACATATCAGATAAATAGTTCAATTCGAGCAATTATGAGCGGCGGTTTATGGGGTAAAGGATTAGCGCAGGGTGTCTATAAAATAAAAAGCATACCGGAAGTTCAATCCGATTTTATACTTTCCGCATTGTTTGAAGAACTTGGCTTTTTTGGAATGCTGCTCTACTTGACATTATGGATGATTTTAATAGGAATAATATTTAAACATGCAAAAAAAGCTGATGATGAATTTACATATTATGCTTTGTCAGGAATTGGAATTTACCTAGCTATTCAAATTCTTGTTAATATGGCAGTTGTTTGTGGAATTGCACCGACAACAGGTATAATTTTCCCATTGCTCTCATCCGGCGGATCAGGAGTGCTAGCAGTGCTCTTTGCATTTGCACTAGCTGCAAAACTAATGAGGAAGGAAGCATGATGAGCGATAGGGTTTTAGTTACAAATGATATAATATTCCAGTGTCGAAACGAACAACAATCTTCATTAAAAAAATCAAAGCATGAATTATCGCAAAATAAAGTTATTCCAGCAATTATTCTGACCTCATTTCTATTAGTTATAGTAATATTACTTATAACTCTGTTTAGTTCAATCAATATACATGTAAATGGTTCAGTTTTGCTGTCTGAACAGGAGATTTTGCAAATTGCTGGAATTGCTGATAAGCAAAACATTCTTAGCATTGATATTGAAAAAGCAAAAATTGCTTTAGAGTCATACTATAAAATAAGATCCGCCAGCATAAAATATAGTTTCCCTAATAAGCTCACTATAAATATAGAAGAACGCGATCCTGTTGGAATTATTGTTGCAGGGTCATCAGATACAACTTATGAACTCATATGCATTGATAAAGACGGTTATATCATTGGATATGAACATGAGTTCCCCGGAGATTCTAGAATTCCTGTAATTAGCGGTGTTGTTATAAAAAATTATAAAATGGGAAACAAACTTGATAATAAGTTTCTTCCTGTGCTCAATGGCATAAATACCCTTAAAAGAAATAATATAAAGCTCTTTGAGGCTGTTTCTGAGTTCAGATTTGAAGAAAAAACAAATGGCTATATTGAAATAATTATATATCCTGTAAATTTTCATACTGCAATGAGAGTTGGTTCTGTTATAGATGAATCGGTGTTGCAAATAGGAATGTGGATGCTTGATGCATTAAAAGATAAAGTTGATGCTCTTGAGTTAAAAGAAATCGATTTGCGTGGAAAAATTTATACAGTTAAATTTAAGGAGGCAGCATCTGGATGACCGAATAATTACAGGTTTGGATATAGGTACCTCAAAAGTTTCTGTTGTCATTGCAGAGATAAATGACAGTGGAGTTTTGGAAATTATTGGTGTCGGCAAGGCTCCATGCAATGGTTTGCGCCGTGGTGTTGTGGTAAATATCGAAGCAACTGTACAAGCAATTATAAAAGCAGTGGAAGATGCGGAGCTAATGTCAGGAAGGGAGATTCGCAGCTGTTTTACAGGAATTGCTGGTGCTAATATCGAGGGCATAAATTCACGCGGAGTAGTCGCTGTATCTGGGAAAAATAGGGAAATCTCAGAAGATGATATTAACCGAGTTGTAGAAGCAGCGCGAGCAATCGCTATTCCTATGGACAGGGAAATACTGCATGTGATTCCTCAAAGCTTCATTGTGGATGATCAAAAAGGAATAAAAAATCCGCTCGATATGATTGGGGTTAGACTTGAAGCAGAAGTGCATATTATTACCGGTTCTTTGACAACAACACAAAATCTTGTCCGCTGTATTAATCGTGCGGGATTTACAGTGGATGGTCTTATCCTTCAAACATTAGCTTCTTCAAAAGCTTTGCTCACCGAAGATGAAAAAGAGCTAGGCAGTATGATTATTGATCTTGGCGGAGGAACAACCGATGCTTTGCTTTTTGTTGAAGGTGCGCCATATTTTTCTGCTTCTATTGGAGTAGGCGGCATTCAGGTAACAAATGATCTCTCAATAGTGCTCAAGATTCCTCTTGATGCTGCAGAGCGAATTAAAAAAGAATCTGGCACCTGCTATCTTCCGCACATCGATCCTGGAGAAACAGTAATTGTGCCAGGTATGCCTGGAAAGCCGCCAGCAGAAATACCTAGAATCAATCTAGCTCAGATAATGCAGCCGCGAATGGAGGAAATTCTTCATTTGTTGCGTGAAAAAATTATTACAATGAATTATATGCACTTTCTCAAGGGCGGTATCGTTCTGACGGGAGGAGGTGCGCAAATGAATGGTATTGTCGATCTTGTACAGGAAATATTTAATATGCCAGTTCGTGTAGGCGTTCCTTCATCATTGGGAGGTTTGACGGAGGAATATCAAAAACCAGAACATGCTACTGCGGTAGGTCTTGTGCTCATGGGTGCTGAGCGGCTGCTTGCTGGTAATACTATTAAAGAAAAATCTGATAAAGGATCAAGCGTCAGGCATGGAGTTCTTAAAAAAATATCTGATTGGTTTAAGGAAATGTTCTAATACATGGTGAAATAGAAATAAATAGAATACTGGGAGGGGAATATGGAACTAAAGTTAATTGAAGAAACATCGGTAGAAGAAACAGCTCACATCGAAACTGCATCAAGAAAGGTTACTGTGATAAAAGTAATCGGCGCAGGCGGAGGCGGTTCTAACGCTGTAAACCGTATGATTGAAGCAGGAGTAGCAGATGTTGAGTTTATTGCAGCAAATACTGATTTGCAGGTATTGTCTCAGTCAAAAGCAAAAATAAAAATTCCTTTAGGTTCAAAAATTACAAAAGGGTTAGGCGCTGGAGGCAAACCTGAAATAGGTGAAAAAGCTGCAATAGAAGACAGAGAAAATATTGCAAAATATATCTCGGGCGCTGATATGGTATTTGTTACTGCAGGAATGGGCGGCGGTACAGGTACTGGTTCTGCTCCTATTATTGCAGAAGTAGCAAAAGAATGCGGTGCACTCACTGTAGCAGTTGTAACAAAACCATTTTTATTTGAAGGTCCAATTAAAATGCGTCTTGCAATGGAAGGGATTGAAAAACTTAAAAAAGCTGTCGATGTGCTTATAACAATTCCAAATCAGAATATTTTTAAAATTGCAGATAAAAATCTATCGGCTATTGAGGCTTTTCGTATAGCAGATGATGTTCTCAGACAGGGAGTTCAGGGTATTTCCGATTTAATAACAAAACCTGGGATTATCAATATTGATTTCGCTGACGTAAAAACGGTAATGGAAAATCAAGGATATGCAGTAATGGGTATAGGAAAAGCAGATGGCGATAATAGGGCAATTGATGCAGCTGAACGCGCAGTGAAGAATCCTTTACTTGAAGATGCAACAATAGACGGCGCAGAAAAAATACTAGTAAACATTACTGCAAGCAGTAATTATACCATGCATGAGTTTAATGAAACGTTGTCATACATTTCTGGGAAAGTATCTCCTGATGCGTTTTTAATATATGGCCTGGTAACGGATGAGTCGCTGGGTGATGAAGTGCATGTTACAGTTGTGGCTACTGGCGGCAAAGGCGACCAGAATACGGCTCGAGCAGCTTCAACCGGCCTTGATACATTAAAACCAAACAATAGTTTTATTACCACAAAAGAGTGGGATAAAATACTGCAAGCTAAAGATAAAACAAGTTTTTTACAGAGCAGGAATGACGAAGAAATCCTTGAAGTGCCAACATATCTGCGCCGAACCGGAGACTAATAATGAAAGAAGCACTGCATACAGATTATTCACGCCGCTTTGGAGTTTGGATATCGGCGACAAAAAGACTATCTCCGCTCACCCATGAAGTATACATGAGGGAAGTAAATTATCTACTAGCATGGATTAGTAATAAAAATTTAAATGTATGCACCGTTTCCAGTTCTGAGCTTGTTGAATATCTTGTATACAGAAAATCTGCAAACTTATCAGGAAGAACAATAAATCGAATACTTTCCAGTTTGCGCGCATTTTTTAAATTCTTAAGACTTGAAAAAATTAGAAATGATGATCCTTGCGAGCTTTTGGAGTCTCCAAAACAAAAAAAGCCGCTGCCTGAGGTATTTAAACCTGAGGAAATAGAAGCGCTCTTAAATGCAATCGATATTACAAGCGCAGTAGGTTTAAGGGACAGAGCTCTGTTTGAGCTTATCTACTCGTGCGGACTCAGAATCTCAGAAGCAGCAAACCTTTGTTTTAGCAATGTCTTTGCCGAAGAAAAAATTCTTCGGATTACTGGAAAGCGAATGAAGGAACGAATTATTCCATTTGGCGACGAAGCAGCGTACTGGCTTTCAAAATATCTTGGAGAAGCATACCCAAAGCTCAAAAAATCTTTTTCAAAAGATTTTGTTTTTTTAAATAAAAATGGAAAAGGAATTTCTCGGAAAGGTATTTGGAAGCGTTTTTCCGAACTGCGTGCATTGGCTCATGTCGATGGAAAAGTTCATTCCTTGCGACATTCCTTTGCTACACACCTCCTTGCAGGTGGAGCAGACTTACGAACACTGCAGGAACTGCTTGGTCATGCAGATATAGCAACAACGCAAATTTATACCCATGTAGATGAAGATAAGTTGGCAGAAATACATGAAGCATATTTTGAAAAGTAATTGCATGCAGTACGCTGAGTAACTAAGGAATGATATTATAATGGGGAGGAAATGCTATGCAAAAAAAAATAATATTGATTATTGCTATTTTTAGCGCAGCATGGATGATATCAGCATGCAAGCAGCAGGAGAAAAACCTTCTTGAGCGTATGTTTGATATTGAATCGAGAAGCAAGCAAGGTGTCAGTCCCTCCCGCATTGATGAGCTTCAAAATGCGATAAAAGAATCTCAAGCAAAAGTAGAAAAAGTTATTGCAGAAAGTGAAAATCTAGCTTCATTTTGGCGTTTGTTAACCGTTCGTTACAGCGAAGCAGGAATGTTTGGTGAAGCGTTTGAAGCAGCAAAAAAAGCACTTTCATTTAATCCAAATGATGCAGGTCTCTATTATCTCCTAGGGGTTTCGGCAGGCAATATGGCAAAGACAGCCATTACAGAAACAACAAACCCTCAAGCAGCACGAAAACGATGGCTTGAAACTTCTGAATCGGCATATCTTACTGCATTGAAATTAGATCCTAAAAATTATCGCAGCATGTATGGGCTTGCGGTCCTGTATGTTTTTGAGCTTGATAGTCCTGAGCTGGCCCTGCCATACTTGGAAAATTATCTTTCGGTTCAAGAGAAAGATGTTGATGCTTTCTTTTTATACGGAAGGGCATTGTATGCGACAGGAAGACTCCAGGATGCTGTGAATGCATATGGAAATGCTGCAAAATATGCCGGCAGCAAAGAAAAACGCCAACTTGCTGAACAGCATCAAAAAACTATTCTGGACGAGTTGTATGGATCAAAGTAAACTGTTTCAACGTTTGTACCTTAATACAGTTGCAGGCTTAAATGCGCTTGATAGGATATGTCTTGATGATATCTTGAATGGTGAAATTTTACCTGTTTGTCTCTCTCAATCAAATGTTGAAGAGTTAGCGCAGAAACGCATTGATTCATTGCACTGGGATCCGGATAGCTGGAAACGTAAAGCAGAAGAACTGGTGCTGCTCTGTGAAAAGCAATCTATAATGTGCATATCATTTTTTGATGAAACATATCCATCGCTTTTACGTGAAACAGCGCGTCCTCCCTATCTGTTGTTTGTTCGCGGAAACTATCGTATATTGAACATGCACTGTATCACGATTGTAGGCACACGGTATCCTACAGGACTTGGTTTTGAAACTGCTCATGAGTTTGGCAAAACTGCTGGTGAACGTGGTTTAGTAGTTGTATCGGGATTAGCGCGAGGAATTGATACAGCTAGTCATGCTGGAGCATTACACGGCAACGGTTATACTATTGCAGTCCTTGGTTCCGGAATTGACTATATATATCCCGCAGGAAATAGGAGCTTGGCTGAAAAAATTATCGCATCTGGAGGTGTGATTGTTTCTGAATATCCTTGCGGCTATAAGCCTGGAAAATATACATTTCCAGAGCGTAATAGAATACTTGCTGGCTTATCGGATGCAACTATAGTTGTTGAAGCACCAGAGGGTTCTGGCGCACTTATAACTGCTGATTTTGCAGTCAATGAAGGTCGTGATGTATTTGTTTCTGCGCGCTGTATCAATTCTATACGCTCATCTGGATGCAGAGCTTTAGAGCGTGATGGCGCTAGACTGCTTGATTCAATTGATGAAATTCTGGAACAATATATCGAGACAACATTGCTATTTTAAGGAGAACTATTGATGCCCAAAAAAGCTGCAACTGGAAAAACAGAAACAAAAAAGAAATCGTCTGCACCTGCAAAAAAATCAACAGCTGAAAAACAAAAAATTTTAGTAATTGTAGAATCACCGGCAAAAGCGAAAACAATAGAGAAATATCTCGGATCTCGCTATAAAGTGCTTGCATCGATGGGGCACCTTATCGACCTTCCGAAATCGCGGCTGGGCATTGATATAGAACATGATTTTGAACCTGAGTATCTCACCATTCGCGGGAAAGCAAAACTATTAAAGGAATTGCAGCAGGAATCAAAAAAATCTTCACTCGTGCTGCTGGCTTCTGATAATGACCGTGAAGGTGAAGCAATAGCCTATCACATACAGCATGCGATTGCAGCAAAAGTACCTGATAAAGAAGTAAAACGAATTGTTTTTAATGAAGTAACGCCGAACGCAATCCGTGAGGCCGTGCAGGAGCCTCATGAAATTGATGAGTATAAAGTTGCGGCACAAAAGGCACGAAGAATTCTTGACAGGTTAGTTGGTTATCATTTATCGCCATTGCTCTGGAAAAAAGTAAAAAATGGTTTATCCGCAGGAAGAGTTCAGTCAGTGGCACTGCGTCTCATATGTGAACGTGAGACAGAAGTCGAAGAGTTTATTCCCGAAGAGTATTGGACGCTCGAAGCAGAGTTTAAAAAAGGAAGGCATAAGTTTTCTGCTGAGCTCATACAGTTTAGACAGGAAAAGCCAGACTTAAAAAAAGAAGCTGATGTTCAAGCTGTTATTGATGCAATCAGTGGCAAACCCTGTATTGTTACCGAAAGAAAAGATCAGGAAAAAACACAACGTCCTAAACCGCCTTTTACAACATCTAAGCTGCAGCAGGCAGCTGCATCGCGGCTCGGCTTTACCGGCAAAAAAACTATGCAGATTGCTCAGCAGCTCTATGAAGGAATTACTATAGGTTCAAGCCGTATAGGTCTCATAACCTATATGCGTACCGATTCGGTGCGAATTTCTCCGGTTGCGCTAAATGAAGTGCGCAATTATATTAAAAATACTTATCCTGAGGAATTACCTGCAGAACCTGTTTATTATCAGAGTGCAGGAAAGGTTCAGGATGCTCATGAGGCAATTCGGCCGACAATCATTGAATACACACCAGATTCAATTCAAAAATATCTCAACCGCGATCAATATAGGTTGTATGCGTTGATATGGGAACAATTTGTAGCATCGCAGATGCTTCCAGCAAAGTTTTTGAGCACAGCTTACACAATTACTGCGGGAGATGCAGTGTTCCGAGCTTCAAGTTCATTGCTTGTACAAAAAGGTTTTTATAAAGTATTACAGCTTTCTGTTTCAAGAGATGAAAAGGAAAAAGTTATTCCGGAACTACAGATTAATGAAGTGCTAACGCTGGTAGGCTATAAACCCGAACAGCATTTTACACAGGGACCTGCACGGTATACCGATGCTTCAATCGTCAAAGTGCTTGAAGAAAAAGGTATTGGCCGTCCATCTACTTATGCGCCAATTATATCAACACTGCTTGAACGCTATTATATAACCCGTGAAAATAAACAGCTGGTTCCAACCCAGCTAGGAAAAATAATAAACTCAATTTTAGTTGAATATTTTCCAGATATCATTGATGTTGTGTTTACCGCAAATATGGAAAGTTTGCTCGATGAAGTAGAGGACGCACATAGAGACTGGATTACTCCTGTTCGTGATTTCTTTAATCCATTTTATAAAAAAGTTCAGGAACTCATGGAGACGCTGGAGTCAATAAAAGGCAAGCTTGATGAGCCTACAGAATTTGTCTGTGAAAAGTGCGGTAAACCAATGGTAAAAAAATTGGGAAGAAATGGTTTCTTCCTCGCTTGTTCTGGTTTCCCCGAATGCAGAAATACTCGTTCTGTACCGTTAGCACGATGCCCACGGAAAGACTGTAACGGTTATATTGTGGCTCGCAAAAAATCACGCGGGAAGGGCAGATTGTTTTATGGATGCACTAATTTCCCGGAGTGCGATTTTGTAACTTATTTTAAGCCATCAGATACCTATTGTCCAAAATGCGGGTGGTTCCTCGTTGAACGATATGATAAAAAGAATGGCTACCATAAAGCCTGCATAAACCCTGATTGCGATTACCTTCATACTCAGGATGAACACCATGATTGAAGAATATATAACCTATATTGCAGCAGTAAAAAATTTATCCTCTCGCACAATAGATTCCTATAGGGAAGATTTAAAACTGTTTGCTTCTTTTTGTGAAGCAGAGCATATTCACATACTTGACGTACAACCAGAAACAATACTCCATTATATTGCCTGGCTTTCAGAAAAGAAGTATTCCAGGGCTTCAGTTAATAGAATGCTTTCTTCCATTAAAGGATTTTTTCGTTATTGTCTTCGTTTTGGAAAAATAGCTGTAAATCCCGCAAACGATATTGAATCGGTGCCAGGTAAAAGAAAATTGCCTAATTTTTTATTTGAAAGCGAAATTGAAGCATTGCAGGAAATTATTGGTAATACAGCATCTTTTACTGGTGCAAGAAATCAGGCGCTGCTTGCCGTGCTGTTCAGTACTGGATGCCGTGTTTCAGAAATTGCAAACATAAAGCTTGAAGACATTAATTTTGATAAACATTCAATCCGTGTAACGGGAAAAGGTTCAAAAGAGCGACAAGTGTTTCTCTCGTCACATGCTGAGAATGCTCTAAAAAATTATCTTGCATACCGCCAGGCTTTGCAGGGAATAAATACTAGTTATGTTTTTGTCAATCGTTTAGGAAAACCATTAACTCGAAGAGGTATAGCATATATTCTTGATGTACTTCAGCAAAAAAGTAATATAAAAAAACATGTGACCCCGCATATGCTCAGGCACAGTTTTGCTACAAAACTTGTTTCAAATGGTGCTGATATACGTTCAGTTCAAGCTATGCTAGGCCATGAAAACTTATCTACGACACAGATTTATACACATGTAGATCTCGAACGACTTCGAAATGTCTATAGAGAGGCACACCCTCATTCGGTACGAAAAAATGAAAACCTGGAGGAACATACATGAAGAAGTATCCCGAAATACGGAGCACGACAATTCTTGCGGTTAAAAAGAATGGTAAAGTAGCAATGGCTGGAGACGGTCAGGTTACGCTTGGAAATACGGTTATAAAAAGCAATGCGCGAAAAATAAGAAAAATATATAACGATACAATTCTTGCTGGCTTTGCAGGTGCAACAGCTGATGCTTTTACGCTGCTTGAAAGATTTGAAGAAAAAGTGAAAGAATTTTCGGGCGATATTTTACGTGCATCGGTAGAGCTTGCAAAAGACTGGCGCACCGATAAAATGCTCAGAAAACTAGAAGCAATGATGATTGTGGCAAATGCTGAAAAAATATTATTGCTTTCTGGAACTGGTGATGTTATTGAACCTTCCGATAATGCTATTGCAATAGGTTCTGGCGGTCCTTATGCGTATGCTGCCGCAATGGCATATCTAGAAAGTTCAGAGTACAGTGCCAGTGAAATTGCTCGAAAGAGCCTTGCCATCGCAGGGGGCATATGCATTTATACGAACAGAGAAATACTGGTAGAGGAGCTTCCATGAACGATTTTGAAACATTGACGCCAAAAAAAATAGTAGAAGAACTCGATAGATTTATCATTGGTCAAACTAAAGCAAAAAAAGCCGTAGCGATAGCTCTTCGCAATCGGATACGCCGCATGAAACTAGCACCCGAAGATCGTGAAGAGATAGCGCCTAAAAATATTCTTATGATTGGTCCTACCGGTGTCGGAAAAACTGAAATTGCGCGCCGCTTAGCAAAACTATGCAACGCCCCGTTTGTAAAAGTTGAGGCTACAAAGTATACCGAAGTTGGTTACGTAGGAAGAGATGTTGAATCGATGATACGAGACTTAATGGCTGCCGGTTACCGGATGGTTATGGAAGAACTTAGGGAAGAAGTGTTAAATACTGCACAACAGAAAGTCACTGACCGTATACTCGATGCATTGTTGCCAGGTGTTCAGCCTCAAACACAGAGTGAAAACGTTATCACACCTAATCCAACGCGGGAGTGGTTAAAAGGCCAGCTCGAGCGTGGAGAATTAGATGACCGAGAAATAGAAATTGAAGTAACTACGCAAAACGGTGGTGCTCTCGAAATTTTTGCAGGCCAGCCGTTCGAGGATTTAGAAAGTACTTTTTCAGGCATTGCAGGGTTGTTTGGCGGCAAAGGCAAAAAAAAGCGACGCATGAAGATTCGTGAAGCCCGCAATGTACTTTTACAGGAAGAATCAGAAAAACTCATCGATAAAGATAAAGCTACTGAGATTGCTCGGGAACGCGTTGAACAGAATGGAATAATCTTTGTTGATGAAATAGACAAAATAGCATCACGAGCAGGACAGACATCTTCTATCGATGTTTCCCGCGAAGGTGTTCAGCGCGATATTCTGCCAATTGTGGAAGGTTCAAAAGTAAGCACAAGGTATGGCATTGTCGATACGACGCATATACTCTTTATTGCTGCAGGCGCTTTTACGGTTTCAAAACCAACTGATTTGATACCTGAACTTCAGGGACGTTTCCCCATTCGAGTAGAGCTTGACTCGCTCAATGCAGCAGATTTTGAAAAGATTCTTATAGAACCAGAAAACTCATTGATAAGGCAGTATACACAATTGCTTGAAACAGAGTCGGTAAAACTTACTTTTACACCGCAGGCTATTCATGAACTTGCAGTTATTTGTGAACAGGCCAATAAGCAAACAGAGAATATTGGAGCGCGGAGACTGCATACCATAATGGAACATTTGCTTGAAGACATTTCATTCAGCGCATCAGAAAAGAAAGGAGAAACAGTAACTATCGATGAGGCATTTGTAGCCGAACGTTTTAAAGGTATCTTTGAGCGGCCCGATTTGGCAAAATTTATATTATAAGCTCAAGTTGCTGTGCCGATAGTAAGTTTAAGAGAGGTTTCGTATGCTTGAAAATACACGATTTGGCAAAACTATTGAATTACTTTCCCGCTCTATGGATGTTGCCATGTTACGGCGGGATGTTATAGCAAATAATATCGCCAACGCTGATGTGCCTAATTTCAAGCGTTCAGAGATTAATTTTGAATCTGCACTCAAGCGTGCCCTGGATTCAGAGAATTATCAGCCAAAACTTGAGCTTATAACAACAGACCCTCGGCATATTCCTTCGTATAAAAAGATTGACTGGCGCTCAGTTCAGCCACGAAGGGTTCTTGATTATCTTTCAACCGAGAAAAACAACGGCAATAATGTGAATCCGGAAGAAGAACTTATGGCATCCTTGCAAAATCAGCTCATGTACACACTGATGACTCAGGCAGCAAATTTTGAATTTAACCAGGTTAATCTGGTATTACGGTAGGGGTAAACTATGGGATTGTTTTCATCAATTAATATAGCATCGACAGGACTAACTGTAGAACGAATTCGGCAAGATGTTATAGCAAACAATATCGCTAATGTTTCGACTACGAGAACCCCTGAGGGCGGCCCGTTCAGGAGAAGCAGGGTGATTTTGCGGCCCAAAGTTGACACACCGTATTTTCGTTTGCCGTTTCTTCCTCAGCAATGGGATAATGGCGCTGGAAGAGGTGTTCGAGTGAGCGAAATTCAAAAAGATATGAGTACGGAAACGAGGCTGGTGTATGATCCGACACATCCAGACGCAATAAAGACAGGTCCTCGCGCTGGTTATGTGGAAATGCCCAATGTCAATATTGTTACCGAAATGGTTGATTTGATAGCTTCTTCAAGAGCCTATGAAGCGAATTCATCAATTATTAATGGTTCCAAAGCAATGTTTCTTAAGGCTCTGGAGATTGGAAGATAGGGAGGGGTAAATGGCAGTTTCAACAATGGATAGTCTTATCCAGTATATAAACGTAACCTCAAACAGTTTTAAAAATCCGGAGCAGCCGGCTCTTGCACCGCAGGGTATGCTGGCTCGGGGCGATAAAATAAAATTGGAAAAAGCAGACCCTCGGCATTTTGTTTCAGAGGGAGTTTTAGGTGCAGAGGAAGATTCCCAGACTACGCCTACGTTTGAAGATGCAATGCTTCAAGCGCTCAACGGAGTCAATGAGCTCCAAAATGAGAGCAGTGATGCTATTGAGGCAATGCTGACAGATCCTGATTCAATTGATGCGCATGAAGTAACACTAGCTATGGCAAAAGCAAATATGTCGCTTAATATAACACGTACTATTCTTGATAGAGTAGTTCGCGCATGGAGAGATTTAATCAATACTCGATAAACTGTTCTGGGAGGCACAGTCTGTTGGGTATCTGATTCGTTCGTGACGGGAGGGGAATATGAACGAATGGTTAAAAAAAATTGTAAATCAAATTAAAAGCGCTTGGGGCAAATGGAAGCTAGTACAAAAATTAGCTGTCATTGGTATTGGTGTGGCGCTCATCGCTGCAATTATAATCACTATTGCAGTATCACGAACGCCAACGATGGTCCGGCTCATCAATACGCCAATAAAAAACGATGAAGAACTCAGGCTCATTGCTAATGCACTTGATCGTGAAGGAATTGCATTCCAGGTTGGTGAAAATAATATAATTTATGTTAAAGATGAAAAAACTCGATCAAAAGCAAATGCAATACTTCTCCGAGAAGATCTAATTCCGAAAGGAACAGATCCATGGGCAGTGTTTGCTATTGATCGCTTTACCGTTACCGATTTTGAACGCAATGTTAATTTACGAAAAGCAATTATTGCTCAGGTAACACGGCATATCGAATCGCTCGATGATGTTGATAAAGCGAATGTTATCATTGAAATACCTGAGGATAAGCTTTTTTCCGAAGACCAAAAGCCCGTAACAGCAAGTGTTATTATTTACCCAAAACCCGGCTCAGATATTGCAACCAATCGCAAAAAACTGGAAGGCATACAAAAAATTATTAAGTTTGCAGTTTCAGGTTTAACCGATGAAAATATTGTCATCACTGATAAAAACGGCATTGTACTCAATGACTTTGCAGGTATGGCCGATTTTGACCGCCTAGAAAGAACCAAACGTGAACAGCAGATAATTCAGCGGTTAGAGGCTGAATATCGTGCAAAAATATTAAATGCCTTGCAGCTTGCTTATACAAAAGACAGAGTGCGGGATCTCAATATCAAAATTGAAATGGATATGAGCAAAAAAGCGGTTCAAACCGAAGAGTATTTCCCCTTTGTGCTTAAACCTGATAATCCTTTAACTCCGTATGATGATTCTGATATTCGTCCCAGTGTACGGCTCTCAACCGAAAAAACAACCTATGAATATCAGGGAACTGGCTTTAATCCAGAAGGTCCTGCTGGAATGGAGGGACAGACGGCTCCTGCCTACAAAGATTTACAGAACATGGTAGGAAAAGCAAAACAGGAACATACGCTTGAAAATGAAGCATTAAATAAAAGAAATATCACGGAAGAACGTTCCCCGCAAATCGATCGTGTTTCAGTTTCTGTTAATATTGATGGCCGCTGGGTATATAAAATGAATGAAAAGGGAGAATACATTACAAAGCCAGACGGAACGCTCGAACGGGAATATATTCCGCTCACACAAAAAGAACTTGATGATGTAACTGCGTTAATTCAAGGCGCAATTGCATTTGATCGAGCGCGCGGCGATCTTGTTGTTGTAAAAAATGTACCCTTTGATAGAACAGAAGAATTTAGAGCGGAAGATGCAAAAATCTTAGCACAGAAACAGCGCGAAAAAATAATTTTTCTTTCGCTTGCAGGTTTAGCGGTTTTACTGTTATCATTTATTATATACAGAATTATAGCCAGGGAAATTGAGCGGAAACGGCGTATTCTTGAAGAAAAGCGAGCCCTTGAACAGCAGATGCTTCGTGAAAATGCTCTCAGGCAAGCTGAAGAGCAAAATCTTGAAGTTTCAATGTCAGTTGAAGAGCGAAAGCGTCTTGACCTTCAGGAACATGCAATCAATATGGCAAAAGAGCATCCTGAGGATGTCGCTCAGCTCATACGCACCTGGCTCAGAGAGGATTAGGAAACGGTCGTAAGGAGGTAGAAAATGGCGCAGGCTGCTCAAACAAAAGGAAAAGCAGCTGCTTCGGTACAAGCAGCGGGTAAAAAGACGCCTAAAACTATAAAAGATTTATCAGGCCGTCAGAAAGCTGCAATTTTTCTCATCTCTTTAGGAAGTGAGCTTTCAGCTGAAATCTTTAAACATTTACGCGAAGATGAAATAGAAACATTAACGTTTGAAATAGCCCGAACCGATAATGTCGAGCCGGAGCTCAAAGAAGCTGTGCTGATGGAATTCCAGGAACTCATGATGGCAAGTGAGTTTATTACAACGGGCGGTATTGACTATGCTCGGGAATTGCTTGAGAAATCTTTAGGTTCGCAAAAGGCAATTGATATCATAAACCGACTAACCAGTTCGCTCCAGGTACGACCGTTTGATTTTATCAGAAGAACTGACCCGGAAAACCTTCTTAACTTTATTCAGAACGAGCATCCTCAGACTATAGCACTTATTCTTGCCTATCTTGAACCCAATAAAGCAAGCTATATTCTTACAAAGTTAAATAAAGATATTCAGGGTGACGTAGCACGCCGTATTGCAACCATGGATAGAACATCTCCTGAAGTTCTGCGTGAAGTTGAGCGGGTGTTGGAAAAGAAACTTTCTACCTTGACAAATGAAGACTACACGCTGGCAGGCGGTGTTGATGCTATTGTAGAAATACTCAACCTTGCAGATCGAACAACAGAAAAAGGTATTCTTGAAGCGCTCGAGGATGAAAATCCAGAGTTGGCCGAAGAAATCAAAAAGAAAATGTTCCTATTCGAAGATATTGTTATGCTGGACAACAAATCTATTGCAAAGGTGCTGCGTGAAGTTGATCAGCAAGATTTGACAAAAGCGCTTAAAGGTGTTGATCAGGAAGTTGCTGATAAGATCTTGCAGAATATGTCAAAGCGTGCTCAGCAAAACCTCAAGGAAGATATGGAATACATGGGTCCTGTTCGCATAAAAGACGTAGAAGAAGCACAACAGAAAATTGTAGCAATCATCAGGCATCTTGAAGATATTGGTGAAATTATTATAGCTCGCGGTGAGGATGATCAGTTAGTACAGTAAACAAAGAGTAATAAGGGAAAACAATGAAAAAGGTAGTATTTAAACCGCAGGAAATTGTGCCGCTTTCAACAAGCTTTGTTATAGGACCGCCAGAACCAGAAGAAAAGGAAGAAAAGCTTGAAGCTATAACACCGCTTGAAGCATATACTGGTCCAACTGCTGATGATTTGCGAAGAGAAGCAGAAGCGTTTAAAGAACAGTGGGAAAAAGAAAAAGAGGCAATGATAGCTGCTGCTCGTGCAGAAGCCGAAGAAATTATAAAACGCGCAGAGGCTACTGCTTTCCAGGAAGTAAAACGAAAAAATGATCAGGCTCTTGCTATAAGGCATGAGGCTGAACTTGCCGCTGAAAAAGCGCTCGCCGATGCTGAACAAAAAATCAAAGAAATGGAACGTCAAGCACAAGCGCGCATCAATGAAATTACTAACGAAGCATATAAAAAAGGTTTTGAACAGGGACGAGAGGAAGGGTTTAAAGCCGAAAAAGCCGAAGTAGAAAGGCTCATTCAGCGTTTGCATACTATTATCGAACGAACGCTTGATAAACGTGAAGAAATATTAAATAACACAGAAACTCAAATAGTTGAACTTGTGCTTCTTATTTCACGAAAAGTTGTTAAAACAATCAGCGAAAACCAGAAGAGCGTTATTATTTCTAACATTGCTCAGGCTTTGCGAAAGCTTAAAACAAGAAGCGATATCATTATCAGAGTTAATATTGCGGACCTTCAGCTTGCAAGCGAACATTTAAAAGAATTTACGGATATGGTTGAAAATGCAAAGAATATCAGTATTGTTGAAGACACAACTGTTGATAAGGGCGGCTGTATCATAGAAACCGATTTTGGCGAAATTGATGCAAGAATACAGAGCCAGCTTAATGAACTAGAAGAAAAGATACTTGATATTGCACCAATTAAATCTAAAGGGAAAAGTCAGTAATTATGGATCTCATGGAAAAATATCTTGATGCTGTCGAACTCACCGATCCAATAAAATTTACTGGCAGGGTAATTGGCGTTAAAGGCTTACTTATAGAAAGTTTAGGACCGGTTGCTGTAATAGGTGAACTGTGCAAGATATTTATTCCTCGTTATGAAAAATTTATTTTTGCAGAAGTTGTTGGACTGCATGACAAGATTGTACAGCTCATGACGTTTGAAGCTACTGATGGTCTTGAGATTGGCTGTCCGGTAATAGCGAGCGGTGAAAGTCTTACAGTACCGGTTTCTGAAAAATTGTTAGGCAGAGTGCTCGACTGTCTTGGTAAACCAATAGACGGCAAAGGCGATATAAGTTCATCAATGAGGTATCAAGTGCAAAGCACAGCGCCACATGCACTGGAGCGAAAGCGCATCACTAAACGAATGGTAACGGGAATTAAAGCCATCGATGCACTCCTTCCTGTAGGCAAAGGACAGCGTGTTGGTATTTTTGCCGGTTCTGGTGTTGGTAAATCCACATTACTGGGCATGATTGCACGAAACACACTCGCAGACATCAATGTAATTGCGCTTATTGGTGAACGCGGAAGAGAAGTTCGTGAGTTTATTGAAAATGATATTGGTGCAGAGGGACTTGAGCGTTCAGTAATCATTGTATCAACTTCAGATAATTTGCCATTAGCGAGGCTCAGAGGCGCGTATGTAGCGATGTCGGTAGCAGAATACTTCCGGGATCAGGGAGCGGATGTGATGCTGCTCTTTGATTCTGTCACTCGCTTTGCACGGGCTCAGCGTGAAATTGGATTATCTATTGGAGAGCCGCCAACTACCCGGGGGTATACTCCCAGTGTTTTTGATACACTGCCAAAACTGCTTGAGCGAGCTGGCACTTCTTCCAAAGGCTCAATTACTGGCTTTTTTACCATTTTAGTTGACGGTGATGATATGGATGAGCCAATTTCTGATGCTGTTCGAGGAATTCTCGATGGCCATTTTGTACTCTCACGAAAATTAGCCGAACGGTATCAATATCCTGCAATCGATGTATTAAAATCAATATCGAGGCTTGTTACCAGTGTAGCAGGACCCCAAACGCAAAGAGCGATTGGTATTATACGAAAATATTTAGCAGTGTATGAAGAAGCAGAAGATATGATTGCAATTGGTGCATATGTTAAAGGTTCTAATCCGGAAATCGACAGTGCAATAGAAAAGCGGCCTGCAATACTTGCATTGCTCCAGCAATCTATTACCGAAAAAATACCATTTGGTGAAACGATGCGTACACTGGGAACCATAGCCGGAATTGACATACCGCATAGCGAACTGGATCAATTTATGGATGTTCCTAACTTTGATACTGCTAAATTATTAGAACGACGCGATAGAGGTAAATTCGATATATGAAACCGTTTGTATTCAGCCTGGAACCGCTCTTAGAATACCGCACCTTTGAACTTGAAAAAATCGAAAAAGAGCTTTCACTCCAGAGCGGCAAGCTCGCACTCCTTAATGAACAGCTCGAAGCTAATGCTAGGGAATTGCTGAGAATTGGATTTGAACGTTTCCAAAAATCAAATACGCTTAAAGAAATACGTGCGTATGAACTTTACAGCAAACGGCTCGAAGCTGAAAAAGAAAAACTCATAAAAGCTATAGCAGCAGCAGAATTAGAATTAGAAAAAATTCGTGCGCAGTGGACAGAAGCTAATAAAAAGAAAAAGGTGCTGGAAAAAATGAAAGAAAAAAAATATACTGCTTGGAAGCAAGAAAAAGCTCAGCAGGAAATACTTATGCTTGATGAATTTGGCATAGGAGCTCATGAGCGGGAAAAACATGTTGTATAAAAGGATGCACTGATGCCGGGATATAGAAAACAGCGGATTGGAACGAGATTGTTAGCAATGATTTTGCTAATTATTGTTATATTAATACTCGGGTTTATCTGGCTGGATTTTTTAGGCTTTATTGATTTAAAAGATTTTCTATCTCCAGTATTTAAACTGATGAATATTCCCGTCCGCACCGGAAAAGCTATCCCCGCAACTGTGCCAGCTCTCTTAGATGAAGAACGGTTTGCTAAACAATTTGAAGCACTTGAACTCCAAAAACAACAGCTTGCAGAAGCTGAACGTGTACTCAAAGAAAAAGAAAACACATTGCTAGCACGAGAGCAAGAATTAAACGATAAAGATAAAAAATTGCAGGAGCAACAAATTTCTCTCAATAACCAGTTTAAAGCGTACGAAAATAGAAAAGCCAATATCGAGCAGAATGCACGATATCTGACTGGTATGCCTCCAAAGGAAGCTGTAAATATTTTGCTTTCTATGGATGACGAGCTTGTAATTGATATCCTGCGGATGGTTGATGCACTGGCGGCGAGTTCAGGGGAGAATTCAATAGTACCCTACTGGATGTCGCTCATGCCTGCCGAACGTTCTGCAGCAATACAGCGAAAAATGGCGATCAAGTCAGAATCGGATTAATTTTCTAATTTTCGATACTGCAGTATCTGCTCAATTGGCAAGGAGCAGTGATACATGCAGGCATCACAGGAAATTGGGACACTCCTTCTGAGTGGAAAATCTGAAACTGGCAGTAAAAACAGCAAACGGGTAAAAGGGAATTTTTCATCGGTTTTTAGCAAAACATTACCTCATGCCTCGTCAAAAAATGTTGATAAGCCGCAACAGGCTGCTCAGCAGAAATTACCAATTGAGACGAATATTGTATCAAAATTTGATGCTGCAAAGCCAGTAAAAAAATCAGAATTAAATAATTCAAATAATTCAGATGTATCAGAAGAATTAGTTCGCAGTAAAAAAACAAAAGCATCGAATCATGAAGCAGCAAAAGAAACGATACAAAAATCACCTCAAGATGCAATTGCAATTCCAGTTCAGTTTACTCGCCCTGCTAATAGTGAGCAGGTAAAAAATGATATAGCAGAAGATGATAAACGATCGTTAAAAAAAATTGAGAAGCAAGACGCACAGATTTCTCAGTGGACCATAATTGATCAGCGAAAACAAAAGAATCCAGCACAATCGGCAAATAACGCAACCGATACGCCGGTTAAGCAAGATACGCAGGGAAAATACAGACAGGAGCCTGAACTTGTACTTTCTATCAGGCAGGAGCAGAACTTTCAGCAAGAGTCTTCAATCGGGCAAGCTGGATCGGTGAAAAATGAGCATCAATCATTTGCAGAAGTACTTACAAGGCATTTAGAGGGTGCAAGTCAGGAAATAGTAAAAACAGCACAGGTTGTGCTTCAGGATAATGATTCGGGTATTATCAGGCTGCGCCTTGAACCAGAAACTTTAGGCGGAGTCAAGATTGAACTCAAATTAGCCGAAAAGAAAATTAGCGGCACTATTGTTGTAGAATCTGATGTGGTTCAGGCTGCCTTTAAAGATTCGTATGCTGCATTGCGCGATGCATTTAACAGCCAGGGGTTTGAGCTTACGCAATTGGATATTAATGTAGGCAACGGTAACAGCAATGCGGATAATTATGCAGATAAAAAGCCAATATATGACCAACATGTAAAGAAAATTGAACAGGCGGTTCCGGAAGCAGTTTCCAGCACTCCATGGACGCTGAGTTCGGGACTTACAGTAAATTTGGTAATTTAGCATGCTGGAATAAGGAGAAGAGCAATGGACATGAACTTTACCATGTCAGCGCAAGAACTGCAGTTAGCAGCGATTGAGGCAGATCGTTTTAACAAGCAGCTATTTGATGGCAAAAAAATCACTCAGGAAATGGGAAAGGATGAGTTTTTAAAAATCCTTATAACCCAGCTTCAAAACCAGGATCCGACATCCCCAATGGAGGATAAAGAGTTTATAGCTCAGATGGCACAATTCTCAACCCTGGAACAAATGACCAATATGGTGCAAAATTTTTCAGCGCTTGCCGGAGTTTTAAAGTCGAGTGAAGCACAGGCAATGGTTGGAAAAAATGTAAGCATTGCAGATGGTGATAAATTAGTAACTGGTACAGTGAATCAGGTGGTGCGCGGCGATTTCCCGCTTCTTCTTGTAAATGGGAAATATTACGATCTCGATCAGGTTCTTTCTGTTAATGAATAAGGAGGCTCTGGTATGATGCGTTCATTATATTCTGGCGTTGCTGGACTTCAGAATCATCAGATCCGCATGGATGTCATTGGTAACAATATAGCAAATGTCAATACAATTGGCTTTAAAAAGAACAGAGTCAATTTCCAGGATCTCTTATATCAACAGATTTCCGGTGCTGCAAGACCGAATGAGGAAGTGGGTGGTGTAAACCCTAAAGAAGTTGGTCTTGGTATGCTTGTAGCAAGCATTGACACCGTTCACACACAAGGAGCAATGCAGACTACTGGTGTTCAGACCGATGTTGCTATTCAGGGCAATGGTTTCTTTGTGCTGCAAAAAGGCGATCAGCGTTTTTATACGAGAGCGGGAGCATTTAGTCTCGACCGCGACGGTACGCTCGTGAACCCGGCAAACGGCTTTCGTGTTCAAGGTTGGAATGCACAGGTTATCAATGGTAAAGAAATATTAAATACATCGGGTGCAATAGAAGATTTAGTAATTCCAGTGGGATCAAAAGATCCGGCTAAAGCTACTGAACAGGTCTACCTTGCATGTAACTTAGATAAACGGCTGCAAGAGATTCCAGAAGGGGCAACCGAAGATACTATTAGAGCCAATACGTGGCGGGTAGAAGAAAAAATCTATGATGCATTCGGTATAGAGCATATCCTCCGAGTAGATTTTGCAAAAGTTCCTGGTCAGACTAACCAGTGGCGTGCAACGGTTTCAGTTGATCCGCAGGCTGAAACATCGACAAATCCTGCAGTAGGATTAAACCCGGCTGCGCTTGGAGATAATACGTTTATTGTGGAATTTGATAACAAAGGAACCTTGCAGCGTATTTTAGATAACCAGGGTAATGAATCTCCGCAGGCTGGCAACCTTGCAATTAACATAGCATTTGATGTACAGGGTGCAACACCAGTTGAAGGCGCTCCTGTGCGACAGACTTTTGCGCTCAACCTTGGAACAGTCGGCAGCGTTAAAAATACCATAACACAGTTTGCTGAAGCCTCAAGCACCAAAGTTTATCAGCAGGATGGCTACAGTATGGGATATCTTGAAAATTTCAAAATTGATCAATCGGGTATTATTACCGCTGTATATTCAAATGGTTCAACGCGAACAATTGGTCAGTTAGCGATTGCTACATTCACAAATCCTAATGGTCTTGAAAAGGCAGGTGAAACCAATTTTGTCCAATCACTTAACTCTGGATTAGCTAATATTGGGCCATCGGGCATAGCAGGCAAAGGGAAAATACTTGCAGGAAATCTTGAAATGTCTAATGTAGATCTTGCTGAGCAGTTTACAGACATGATTGTAACACAGCGCGGGTTCCAGGCAAATTCAAAAACAATTCAGACTTCTGATCAGATGCTGCAGGAACTTCTGACACTCAAACGCTAAAGGTTTTTGGGTCCTGCATGATAGTTTTCGCTGAGCCAATTTCATAATGCATGAAATTGGCTCACTTTAATAGGATGTTAAGATATGATACAATTATCAAAGCTTAATGGCGACGTGTTTTGGATAAACCCGCATCTCATTGAATTTATAGAAGCTACGCCAGATACGGTTCTTGTTATGGTTTCCGGTAAGCATGTGTTAGTAAAGGAACCAGTTCAAGAAGTAATTGATCGTATTATTGCATATAGAAAAAAACTTGGCGCAAACGGGCAGGAGGAGTAAACAATGGATATTGCGTCCATATTAGGTTTTATTGGCGGCTGGGCAATGATTATTCTATCAATGATTTCATCAGGCGGACAACCGGCTGGTTACATTGATATTCCTTCTGTTTTTATGACTATCGGTGGTTCTGCTTTTGCTTTGCTTTTTGGATCGAGCGTTAAAGATTTTTTTCAATTATTTAAGGTCATGGGTAAAATTTTAAGAGTACCTGATTTTGGTGAATTAAAAAAAATTGAAATGCTTGTGTCCTATGCTGAACGAGCACGAAAAGAAGGACTCCTTTCCTTGGAAGAAGAAATTGAAACTATTGATGATGAGTTTATGAAAACTGGCTTGCGCATGGTCGTTGACTCAATTGACGCTACTATTGTGCGCAATGTCATGGAAAGTGAAATCAATCAGATGAATGAACGCCACGGGAAATGGTTTAAAATGATAGATAACTGGGCTAAGCTTGCACCAGGTTTTGGAATGCTCGGTACAGTGCAAGGTCTTATAGCTATGATGAAAAAGCTTGAAGATAAGAGCAGTATTGGACGTAATATGGCAGTTGCGCTAGTTACAACATACTACGGTGCTATTATGGCTAACTTTATTTTAACACCAATTATGGGTAAGCTCATTCAATATGATGCTCAGGAAACAAAAGTCCGGGAAATGGTGCTCGAAGGAGTGCTTTCAATACAGCAGGGCGATAACCCGCATATTGTACAGCAAAAGTTAACTGTGTATCTCACGCCAGAACAGCGCAAAAAATTCGAAGAAATGCATCCGTCGTCATAAGGAATAGCCATGGCCAGAAAGAAAAAAGAAGAAAATTTAGGAGGACTCGGTGAATGGATTGTTACCTATGGAGACATGGTAACACTGCTCCTCTGTTTCTTTGTGGCTATGTTTAATATGTCCGATATCGAAGTTGTTCAGCTCAATCAAATGATTTCAAGCTTTAACAATATCGGTACTGGTGCATCTACTGGCGGGCAAACACTCTCAGCGGGGCGCATGGCAGAATTAGGTAACTCAATCAATTCACTGCCTTCAATGGAAAAAGGCAAAATGCTTGCAACAGCTAAGAAAAAAGCTGTTTCACTTTTACAGCCAGAGATTAAATCAAATATTATTCGAGTTACCATTGATGAACGAGGACTTGTTATCACCTTAGCGGCTGATGCATTTTTTAGGAAGGGCAGCGCGGATATCAATATCGAAGACACACGCGATATGCTCTTGCGCATTGCGGAGCTTTTGCGTTCTCCAGATCTTATCAATCGAAAAATACGGATAGAGGGACACACTGACAGAACACCAACCGATCCCAATGGCCCTTGGCCTACAAACTGGGAACTTTCAGTAGCGCGCGCGCTTAATGTACTGCACTATTTAGTAGATTTTGGAGTACCGGAAACCAAATTTCAGGTAGCAGGTTTTGGTGATACCATGCCACTCGATCCCCGTGATGTTGAAGAAGCATATGCATATAATAGACGTGTTGATATAATAATTCTTGATGAAGGACATCTGTAACAATAAGGAGTACGGCTATGGCTGATGAATATGATAAAGGGTTTGATAACATCGATGAAGAAGCGCCTGAGCAGGGTAAACCGCAAAAAGCAGGTATAGCTGCTGGCGCAATACTTGGAATACTAAAATGGGTCGCAATAGGGCTCGGCTTTGTGTTTCTCGTTGTAATCATTGTTATAATTACCGTTGGAATACTGAATAAGCAGTCAAAACCGCTCACCGAACTTCCAAATTCAGAAATTTATATGAAAGCTGCTCCTATGTGGTCAACCTTTACTGCAATTGATCAGGTAACTGTTACTACAATGGACAAAGAACCCTGGGCAATAACCGTAAAAATAAATCTAGCGTATGATGAAGCCGACAAAACGATTCTTACTGAGCTTACCAACAGAAAGTATCAAATCCAGGATTTTCTTCGTAACTTTTTCAGTAAAAAACTTATCGAAGAACTTATGCCAGATAAAGAACCTGTGCTTAAAGAAGAGTTGCGAAATCAGCTCAATGCACTGTTAACAAAACCAGCTATTAAAGATATTTATTTCCAGGACTTCAGGCGAACACAGATGTAAAGATCGTACAATGGAAAGTTTTCCATTGTAGTTTTTAATAAAATATATTACAGTAATAGGTGAAAATACAGAGCATGCAGGTGTTTTGCATGCTCTTTGCAAAATTGAAAAAATGGTTGTGAAAAACACAGCGTATATAACCATGGATGGAGTGCGGAAATGACAGAAGTTCTGTCGCAGGATGAAATAGATCAGCTGCTCAATGCAATTACTTCCGGTGATGCAAACCTCGAGACCGTACCAACCCGTACCGATAACCGAAAGATAAAAATTTATGACTTCAGGCGTCCTGATAAGTTTTCAAAAGAAACTTTGAGAACAATTCAGATGATGCACGAAACGTTTGCCCGTCTTACAACAACAAACCTTTCTGCGGCTTTGCGTATTCTTGCAAACGTACATGTAGTCTCTACCGACCAATTGACTTATGAAGAGTTTATCCGTTCAACGCCTCCTACAACAACATTAGCGATTGTCAGCATGGATCCGCTAAAAGGACAGATAATTCTGGAACTGGATCCTGCAGTTACTTTTACTATAATAGACAGATTATTTGGCGGTTCTGGTGAAGGTTTTAAGCTTAATCGTGAACTAACCGATATAGAACGTCAGGTCATAGAAGGTGTCATTGTAAAAATACTCGGTAATCTGCGTGAAGCATGGGCTCAAGTAATCGATCTCCGCCCGAGGCTTTCCCAGATAGAAAGCAATCCTCAGTTTGCTCTGATTGTTCCGCCGAATGAAACAGCAGTGCTCGTTACGCTTGAAACAAAAATTGGTGAAGTCGAAGGCATGATTAGTCTTTGTATACCCTATATGACCATACAGCCAATCGTATCTAAGTTTTCGACTCAGTACTGGTATTCATCAGTTCGGCATGGAACTACAACAGAAAACCTCAACGTGTTAAAAGAAAAACTTTCCACAATTGATGTACCGGTTATCAGTGAGGTTGGCAGTATACCAATAACCGTTCGAGAGGTCATGGGATTAAAAGTTGGTGACATTATAAAACTCTCAAACAGCAAGGTGACTGATCCGATAGTAATAAAAGTGGGTAACAAGAAAAAGTTTCTTGGAAGACCTGGATTGGTTGGTAAAAAGCTTGCTTTGCAAATAGTAAAGAGACTCGATGAGTCAGAACAAGAAACATTTGAGGAATTGGTACCTGAAGGGGAGGATACGAACTTATGAGTGATGGATCATTATCCCAGTCAGAAATAGAGTCATTGTTAGCAGGATTAGATCCTGGAATCAGCAGTTCGAGTGCCGCACAATCTTCAGATACTGGAGGAGCATTAGCCAGGGATTTTACCGGTATACTCGAATCGGTTTTATCTGCTCAGAGTCAGAATCTTTCCATGATTACCGGCACAGATGTTTCAGTTTCTGGATTAACCGGTATGCTTGTGTCGCGGGACAGTGCTTTAAGCCAACTGCCTGATGAAGTGCTCTATATCAAACAAAATTTTACAGGAGGACTTCCCGGCGGACACGGTTTTCTCTTTTCTAAAGATACTGCAATACGAATTGCCTCGCTCGCTAATAAAGACGAATCGCTTTCTGAAATCGATGATATGGTAATATCGATTGTAGCAGAAAGTGTTTCAAATATAACCGGTACTTTTATTTCGCTTTTTTCTGAAAAACTAAGCAAACAAGGTATTCAGTCCGAACCAGCAGAGGGAAGTTTTATTCCTAAAGCATCGGTTAAATTTCCGCAAGGAAATTTCATTCTTGTAACCTGGAATGCTTCGATAAATGGTGAAGATCATGTATTCTGGGAAGTGTATCCCGAACAGCTTGCAAGAGATGTTGCTAAGGCTTCAGGATTTACCAGTGCTCAGGATCAGCCTGCAATGCAGACTATGCAGCAGTCAACAATGGGACAAATGCAGCAGCCGATGATGGGACAGGGCATGATGGGACAACAAATGATGGGACAAATGCAGCAGCCAATGATGCAGCAAGGTTTTCAGCCGATGTATCAGCAGCCTATGATGGGTACACAAGGTGTGCCTCCTAATGTTCAGCCTGTGCAATTTGGGCAGCTAGGCAATGTTACTCCGCCGCAGGAATATGGCAATATAGGGCTCATTATGGATGTCCATATGGAGCTTACTGTAGAACTAGGCCGAGCAAAAATGCTCGTCAAAGAAATCCTAGGTCTCGGTGAAGGTAATATAATTGAGCTTGATAAGCTTGCCGGTGAACCTGTTGATATTCTTGTTAACCATAAACCTATTGCTAAAGGCGAAGTAGTAGTCATTGAAGAAAGTTTTGGTGTTCGTGTGACAGAAATATTGCCTGCAATGGAACGCATGATGGAAATTAACTAAATAGCTGTCAGATGTAGCAAGTAGCATGAGCTGCCTGGAAAATATTTCTGGGCAGCTTTTTTTATTTTAAGCTTTTTATATTTCGTTTTTTTGTGATAAAACAATTTTGTTAAAATAAATTTTTTTATTGCACTAATTTCTTGAATAGTGTATAATTAAATCAAACTGGGGGATCATTTGAAAAATAAATTTCTCGTAGCAATTATCATTGTGGTAACGTGTATTTCAATGGTGTATGCACAAACCACTGTTGATGAGACAAAATTGGTGCTTCAAGAGCCTGCTCAAAACGCTCCTGCCGCAACACAGAATACAGGTATTGTATGGTATATGATACGTATGTTTCTCGTGCTCGGGCTTGTCCTGCTTGCTTTATATGGCTTGTACATTTTTCTTAAACGAAAAGCTAAGCGTCCCATACAAGAAGATCCATTCATAAAACACCTTGGAGTTACTCAGATAGCACCAGGAAAGTCAGTGCATGTTCTTTCACTCGGTTCAAAAGCATGGCTGTTAGGAGTGAGTGACACAGCTATCACAATGCTTGCAGAGCTAGATGATAAAGAACTCATTGATGCCATGGTTGTTAAAGCGCAAGAAGCTCCTCCAGAAGTGCCACCAACAGATTTTAGGAACATTTTTTTAAAGATGTTTCCGGGGGTTCAGAAAAAACCAGAAAGTCCGAAGTTGGATGTTTTTTCGGAACAGCGCAATAGAATTAAAAAATTGTAGCACGGAAGTAGTTGGGGAGGGGAAATGAAAAAAATTGTATGCATCTTGATTATAAGTTTATCGCTCATGCCTCTGCTTGCACAGGAATTCCCTGCAAAACCAGCAGATACTGCAACGAATGTACCTATTCCCAATGCAAATACTGCAAATAACCGTGCCACAACAGGATTCCCTGATCCGGTTCCTGCAATTCCATTTGTAGATGTACGAGTTCGTTCTCCGCAAACAGGCAGAGAAGTAGCGTTTAGCCTTCAGCTGTTGCTGCTGTTAACAGTTATATCGCTTGCTCCAGGACTCCTCATATTGATGACAAGTTTTCTGCGTATTTCAATAGTACTTGATTTTGTTAAGCGGGCGCTGTCATTACAGCAAGTGCCGCCTAATCAAGTACTATTAGGAATTGCGTTGTTTATGACTATTTTTATTATGTGGCCGACATTTACTGATATATATAATAATTCTATAAAGCCGCTTTCTGAGGGTAAAGCCAGTATAGAAGAAGCATATCGGCAGGCAGAAAAACCAATCAGAGTTTTCATGTATTCGCAAATGCAGAAAAATCCAGAAAATATCAGGCTCTTCATGAGCATGAGTAATCTGCCAAAACCTCGTACGCTGGCTGATGTTCCAACGCATGTACTTATCCCTGCATTCATTCTCAATGAGATGACAATAGCATTTAAGATAGGAATTTTAATTTACATTCCGTTTATAATTATCGATATGGTAGTTGCCGCGGTGTTAATGTCGATGGGTATGATGATGCTTCCTCCTGTAATGATATCGACACCGTTTAAGCTTATTTTATTTGTTTTGGTTGATGGATGGTCGCTCATGACAACAGAGCTGGTGCAATCGTTTGTTAAATAGAGAGGAGTAGAGCTGTGACAATTGGTTCAATATCGGCTTTATTTGTAAATGCTATTTGGCAAATTATTATGCTTTCTGCGCCAATTCTGCTTACAGCATTGCTGGTTGGATTGCTTATCAGCATCTTGCAGGCAACTACGAGTATCCAGGAACAGACACTGACATTTGTGCCAAAATTTGCAGGAATTCTTTTGGTTTTAATGCTCTTAATTGGATGGATGTTTTCATCCCTCGGGCAATATACACAAAAACTTTTTGCGCTCATTTCGGAGATGTAATGGATGTTTAACCAGATACTGGCACGGGCAGATTTGTTTTTGCTTCTCACAGTAAGAATTCTAGCAATGCTGGAAACTGCTCCGCTCATATCTGGTGATTCTGTGCCTCAATTTGCAAAAATTGGCCTTGCTTTTGGAACATCAATGGCTGTACTGCCATATGCACAATCGCTTGGTTATGCTATGCCTGCAAGTGCTGTACTATATCTTGCCTACATTGTAGGTGAAGCAGCTATTGGAATTATATCTGGATTTTTTCTTACTGTTTTATATTCATCATTTATAACCGCAGGACAATTTTTTTCAATACAGATGGGATTTGGTATATCTGAAACGTATGACCCGTTAGCACAAATGGAAATTCCAATTGTAGGCCAGCTCCTTAACCTCATTGGCATGTTTGTGTTTATTCAGGTTCAAGGTTTTCAATACCTGTTTCTGTATGGCGTTAAAGGGAGTCTTAAGGCGCTCACCGTTAGTTCAATGCTGGAAAGACATGCAAATTTCTCAGATTATTTTATAAAAGCGCTCGCATCGCTTTTCGCAAATGCTTTTGTGATAGCTGTTCCAATTATTGGTTCATTGTTTATGGTTTCACTAGCAATGGGTCTCATGACTAGAGCTGCACCGCAGATGAATTTGCTCATAGAGGGTTTCCCAATTTCAATATTTGTTTCATTCCTTATAATGGCATTGACAATGCCCTATCTCATTGAAGTATTTTCAAAATTAATTGATGCAGGTTTCTACCAGCTTGGTATTTTGCTAGAGGGGAAAACAGCATGAGCGTTTATGAAAATTCACAGGATTTATTTTCTCATGTGCATCTCCAATGGTTCGCCCCTGAAGATGAAGGAAGAACCGAAGAGCCAACTGAGTATAAATTGCGGAAAGCACGTGAAGAAGGGCAGGTAGCAAAAAGCCAGGACTTGACTGGAGCAATTGTTTTATTGCTCACGAGTATAACATTAGCGCTGTTTGCTCCGTCGATGCTGGCAACAATTAGATCAATGTTTAGGTGGTTCATCTCAGAATCCATAACATTGGATATTACCGCTTCTGGTAACTATGTGTTTATGGTATTTCTGGATTATTTTGTACGACTCGTTTTTCCTATTGCACTTGTCAGTGTTGTTGCAGCGCTGGGCGCAAATTTATTGCAGGTAGGTTTCTTATTTACAACAAAACCAATCCGGCCGGATCTTAAACGCATTGTTCCTAATTTTGTAAAATATTTTCAGCGTACGCTGTTTTCAACAGACGGTTTATACAATATAGCAAAGTCAATAGGTAAAGTGGTTATTTTAATTGTGCTAGTATATCTTAATGTACAGGCAGATATTCCAAGGCTATTAAAATTGCAGACAGCGAGTATATGGGTTTCTTTCCAATTTATAGCAGGTCTTGCATTACGTATTCTTCTAGAGGCAAGTGTTATTCTGCTTGTGTTAGCATTGCTCGATTATCTTGTTCAGCGCAGACAGTTTAGAAAGCAAATGCGAATGACCAAACAGGAAATAAAAGAAGAATATAAAATGATGGAAGGGGATCCGCTTATTCGCTCCAAATTGCGTGAGCGTATGAGGGAGCTTTTAACCCGCAATATGATTGCCAACGTGCCAAAAGCCGATGTGGTAATAACAAACCCGACTCACTATGCAGTTGCAATTGAGTGGGATAGGACTAAAATGATAGCTCCCATGGTGGTTGCAAAAGGTGTTGACAGAATTGCGTTAGAAATTAGACGGATTGCAGAAGAGAATAAAGTACCGATAGTGGAAAACAGACCGCTTGCACGAGCACTTTATGCAGAAACTGAAGTTGGTGATATAATACCAGAACAGCATTGGAATGCAATTGCAACAGTGCTTGCATATATAGTAAAAACCAGCGAACGTGCACGGGAGCGTTTCCTTGGAACTGGAACGGAGCAATAATGTATGGCTGATGTAGCAGCACGATTGAGAAAAAATTTTATAGCAAATTTCCCTGAATATGCTGTAGCAATAGCAGTAGTGGTAGTTATTTTTATGCTCATTCTCCCGCTGCCGACTGTACTGCTTGATTTGCTCATGGCTATCAATATTACGCTTGCACTGTTGATTCTGTTAATAACATTATACTTAAAACGTGCTATTGATTTTTCAGTATATCCAACAATTTTGCTTGTTAGCACCATTTTCGGTTTAGCTTTAAATATCTCTTCTACGCGGCTTATACTCTCTCAGGGAACAAAATTTGACGGCCGTATTGTAAAAACCTTTGCTTCCTTTGTTGTAGGAGCAGAAGGTGCAAATGGAATTGTCGTTGGCTTTATCATGTTTATCATTTTAATTGCTGTACAGGCAATTGTGATAACTAAAGGCTCAACCCGCACATCAGAAGTCGCAGCACGGTTTGTGCTTGATGGACTTCCCGCAAAACAGATGAGCATTGATGCCGAACTCAATTCTGGTCTTATTACAGAAGAAGAAGCAAAACGAAAAAAACGCGATCTTCAGCGCGAAGTCGATTTTTATGGACAGATGGATGGTGCCAGCAAGTTTATTTCTGGTAACGTGGTAGTTGGGATTTTAATCAGTGTCATTAATCTTATTGGCGGTTTTATTGTTGGAATGGTTATTCATAGAGAACCCTTTTCAACTGCCCTAAGCACATATGCATCACTTACCATTGGTGACGGACTTGTATCCCAGTTACCGGCGCTGCTCATTTCAACATCAACGGGTATTATTATTACGCGTGCAAATGCAGAAGGCACTTTTGGCACTCAGGTATCTGCAGAATTTTCACAAAATAGCAGAATATACATTATTGCTGCCTTTGTAATGGGCGGCATGAGTCTAATTCCGGGTTTCCCATTTTATGTACTCCTGCCGCTTGCTGGGCTTCTTGGATGGCTAGGTCTGCGATTATCAAGAAAAGAGACACAAGCTCAAGCGCTGTCACAGAGTAAAGAACATGAAAAGACATCGGCAAAACCAGAAGCACAAACTGAACAACCGGGGCTTGCACCGCTCGATCCGATTAGCCTTGAACTCGGTTATGGGCTCATTCCGCTTGTTGATAAAGAAAAAGGAGCAGAACTCTTAGAGCGCATTACACGAATACGAAGAGAGAGCGCTCTCGATATGGGTATAGTTGTGCCTCGCATACGCATAGTTGATAATATGCGGCTCGAGCCATCTGAATATTGTTTTAAGATTAAAGGAGTAGAGGTAGGCCGCGGTACTATTAGACTTGGGCTCTACATGGCAATCAATCCTGGTTCGGTGCAAGAAGAACTCTCTGGAGAGAAAACCAAAGATCCTGCTTTTGGTCTTCCTGCACTTTGGATTACTGAGGATATGCGTGACAAAGCAGAACGGAGCGGATATACGGTTGTAGATCCTCCCAGTATTATAGCAACCCATTTGACCGAAATCATTAAAAAACATGCTGCTGCAATTCTTGGAAGACAAGAGGTTCAGGGCATGCTTGATTCTCTCAAGAAAGATTATCCAGCGGTTATTGAGGATGTTCAAAAGCTCTTGAGTCTTGGTGAAATCCAAAAAGTATTGCAGGGATTGCTCCGTGAACAAGTATCAATACGGAATCTTGTGAGCATATTTGAGACATTAGCAGATTATGCTCCAATTACGAAAGATATAGGATTCCTCATCGAAAAAAGCAGGCAAGCTTTAGGCCGACAGATTTGTCTGCAGTATGCGGATCAAGATAAAGTGCTCCATGTTTTAACCATCGATCCTGCTCTCGAGCAAAAAATCATTGATGCTCGTGTTGATACACCTATGGGAGCAATAGCAGCTTTAGAGCCAGGTGTCCAGCGAAAATGGATACGGGCACTAACACAAGCAGTGCAGGCTGTGCAGAAACAGGGGTATTTCCCGGTATTGCTGTGTTCTGAGGCAGCACGAGCGCTTGTAAAATCAAGTTCAGAACGCGAGATACCGGATCTTGTAGTCATGTCGGTACCTGAAATTGTATCAGATGTTCAGGTAGAATCCATTGGTGAAATACGGATAGAGGAGTAATCGTGCAGTACTATATTGAGCAAGGTGAGACACATCGCGAGGTTCTAGAAAAAATTCAAGCAAAATATGGTGACGCGTATCAAATTCTTTCTCACCGTACCATACCCTATGGTGGTTTTCTGGGCTTTTTTAGGAAACAAGGTGTCGAGATTACGTACATTGTCAAAGAAGAACAACTCAAAAGCACACGACAAAATGAGATTCAGCAGGAAAAACAGCGCATTCTGGAACAGCTTAATCAAACTAAAGCGATTCAAGAAGTATTAGAAGAAATTCGCAGTTTAAAATCGGTGGTGCTCGAACAGCCTATACAGGAACAAAAGCATCCAACGCTGAAAAAAATTGAAGAGTTATTAGAACTTAATGATTTTTCGCCGGCATTTATTGATACAATGCTTCAATGCATTAGAACAGCTTTTTCAATAGAAGATCTTAACAACTATGAAAAAGTAGAACATCAGGTAGTAGAGTGGATTGGCGACAGCATCATGCCGTATACTGCATCAAAAACCACAATAAAACCAAGAATTATAATTTTAGTTGGTCCAACTGGTGTTGGCAAAACAACTACCATTGCAAAACTTGCGGCAATGTATAATTTAGGTCTTTTAGGACAGCAAGCTTGTAATATTCGCATGATAACAATAGATGGTGTAAGGGTTGGTGCGTTGCCACAGATTCAAAAATATGCGGATATTTTGGGTGTGCCTCTCGATTATACTACTACTACCTCACAGCTTAGAACAGCAATTGCGATGAATCATGAAACAGATATTATTTTGATAGACACATTTGGAAAGAGTCCGCGAAATGCAGTGCATTTAGCAGAAATGAAAAAAATTCTTGAAGGTGCAGGAACAACTGCAGAGGTGTTTCTTACAATTTCAGCATCAACCAAAACTAAAGATCTTTTAGAAATATTCAGGCAGTATGAGCCTTTTAATTATCAGGCATTAATAATTACTAAATTAGATGAGACTATGCATTACGGAAACATTCTTTCGGCATTAAACGAAATTAATAAACCAGTGGCCTGGATTACAAAAGGGCAAAAAGTTCCTAAAGACATTGAGGTAATGCATCCTATGCAATTTTTGTTAAACCTCGAAGGTTTCACGGTCCAACGGCAAAAACTAGAAGAGAAATATGGCGTTTATACTCCTTGTGAGGAGTAAAATATTTTTTTTGGAGAAAAGAGAAGTTCATGGAAGATCAAGCACAGCAATTACGAGAGTTAGTTAGAAATCGGGCAGCTTCGGGTCCGTCTCCACTTAAAAAAACGAGAATTATTACTGTGGCTAGCGGCAAAGGCGGCGTGGGTAAAACAAATCTATCGGTAAATCTTGCCATAGCCTATGCTAAACTTGGCAAACGGGTAATTGTAATGGATGCGGATCTTGGACTTGCAAATGTCAATATTATGCTCAATATTATTCCAAAACATAATCTCTATCATGTCATACGCCGCCAGAAAACAATGCGGGAGATTCTTCTTGATACCGATTATGGAATACAAATTCTTGCTGGGGCTTCAGGGTTTTCAAAAATTGCAAATTTGACCGATGAAGAACGGCATAATTTTATCAATGAATTGTATACCCTTTCGAGTGCAGATATAATCATTATCGATACTAGCGCCGGTGTATCAAACAATGTGTTGTCGTTTATCGCGGCAGCTGATGACGCCATCATTATTACCACTCCAGAACCAACTGCAATTACAGATGCATACGGAATTATCAAAATTATTGCAACAGAAGTAGAAAATATTAATTTTAGTTTAAAGCTCGTTGTCAATAGGGTAAAATCAGTTGCAGATGGAAGAAAAGTTGCAGAACGGATTATCAACATTTCTGGTCAGTTCCTGAATATAAAAGTTGAGTATCTTGGCTGTATTTATGAAGATGCAACTGTTTCGACATCAGTGCTTAGGCAAAAGCCTTTTATGGTTGCAGATCCTAAATCAAAAGCGGCAGTATCAGTTCAGCATCTTGTCAGTAAAATTGAGAAAACTGATTTTAGCGATGAACCAGGTATTGCACGGCTTATTAAGAAGCTTTTTGGAAATGAGTAATTTTATTCTTGACTATTCATACAGGAATACCATAATCTGTAAGAAGTGAGGGTTAAATAGTGCAAAGGCCAGTGGGCAGCGACAGTAATGAAAGAACACTCTTGATAATTGCCGCATGTGCTGGGTTTTTGCTCTCTTTTTTTGTTGGAGTTTTTTCCGGTAATGCTTTTGGTGATATACTGTTTCGTGCATTGTTTTTCGCACTCGTATTTACCGGTATTATGTATGGAATTTTGTTTCTTTTGGCAAAATTGTTAGAAGATACTGCTGCTGAAAATGTTGAGCAGTATCCAGAGGGTACAGGAGAAACCGTAAATATTGTCCTTCCTGAAGAATCGCTCATGCCTCAAGAGACTTCGGCCCCTGTTGTTGACGATTCTGGAATTTCTGAGGACTTAGAGAAAGAAATTGAACTTGTTAAAAACGAGCAGCTTGTACAGACAGGTACAGAGCGAGTACAGGTAAATCATGGACCGATTGCAAAGCCTCTCGTCACGCAGGATGATCTCGATGTACTGCCGGATATTGACAGCATGAGTGATGTCTTTGCAGATATTGCAGAATCCGATGCTGACCATCAGGAGAATCCGCCAATAAATTATTCCAGTACCACAGTACATACACCCGTTTATGATAAAGAAAGCCCTGAAATAATTGCAAGGGCTGTTCAAACTTTGTTACGACAAGATGGGAAGGGAAATAGTTAATGATTATCAGTGAACAACAACAAAAAACAGAAGATGAACTCTGGGTTGAATATAAAAAAACTCATGATACAAGACTTCGTGACCATTTTATAAAACAATATGCTCCGCTTGTAAAATATGTAGCTGGTAAGTTAGCTACCAATATGCCCCAATCTGTTGATTTTGATGATTTAATAAGTTTTGGCGTTTTTGGTCTTATTGATGCAATTGAAAAGTTCGATCCGGATAAGCATGTTAAATTCAAGACATATGCAGTAACTCGCATCCGCGGTGCAATTTTTGATGAATTAAGAAACCTTGATTGGATTCCACGCTCAATCCGTCAGAAAAGCAGAGAGCTTGAAGATGCAATTGCACAGCTTGAGACCCGTCTTGGCCGATCTGCAACTGATTCAGAAATCGCTCGAGCAATGGGAATATCAGAAGAAGAACTGGCACATATACTCTACAAAGTTTCCAATACTTCAATACTCTCGCTCAATGATGTTTGGTATACCAAAGATGAAAATGAAAAAATGTCTATTGCCGATAGTATTGAAAGTCCTCAGAGTCAAAATCCCGATTCTGTAATGGAACGGGAAGAAATTAAAAAAGTAATAGTAAATGCTATTCAAGAATTGCCAGATAATGAAAAAAAGGTTCTCGTGCTGTATTATTACGAAAACCTGACACTCCGAGAAATAGGCAAAGTGCTCGACGTTACAGAATCCCGAGTCAGCCAGCTCCACACAAAGGCTATACTGAGACTCAGGGCAAAACTGACACATCTTAAAAAGGGCATATTGTAATGGCTGGAAAGATAGGTCTTGAAGTTTTGCGTGAGCTCATGCGGCGTTACCTTGAGGAAGATGGCAGTAAACGATCTGTAGAAATTGAAGCACCGACATTGGATGAAGCTCTTCAGAACGCAGCAATACAGCTTGATACGGTAGTAAGCAGACTTGAATACGATGTACTCCAAAAGGGGAAACCTGGTTTTGCAGGTTTTGGAAAAACACCATGGATAATTCGTGCATATGAGACAGGTTCTAAGAAACATATTGAACATGCTAAAAAAATTGAGTTTGAAACTGATACCGATTTTGCAACGATAGCCGAAGAAGTTAAAATAATTGATAAAGATGGTCAGGTTTTTGTGCGACTTGCTCCAGAAGGTGCATTGCTAAAAGTTGTTCCGCCGCAAGGAAAAGGAAAGCATGTTACCGAAAAAATGGCTTTCGATAAGCTGCATGCCAGAGCAGTTAGACAGTATGATGAAAATCTTGTTAAGCAAGTTGTAAAAGATGAAACAGGGGAGTGGGTCCCCGTTGGTACCTTTGTGACTAACCCTGCTGCTGACAGCTACTTATCCGTTGATATGCAGCCAAATGAAATGGAAGCATATGTAATTATATATCCGCCTCAACCGGGCGGTTGTGATCTTTCAAAAGAAATAATCATGTCTTATTTAAAGAATAATAATATTGTATTTGGAATAAAAGAAGATGTACTGCAAGATCTTGAGAACGAAGCAGTATATAAGACTCCTGTGCTTGTTGCAGAAGGAACTAAACCGCAAAATGGTACCGATGCTAGTATTACCTTTTTCTTTGAGACTGATAAAACAAAATTAAAAATTGAAGAGAAAGATAATAGGGTTGATTATAAAGAATTGCAAATGCTACAAAATGTGATTGAAGGTCAGCCGCTTGCAAAGAAAAATCCTCCCACAAAAGGTATTCCAGGAAGAACAATTACTGGAAAATACTTAGCAGCCAAAGACGGTAAAGATATTCCGCTTCCTCTTGGTAAAAATGTGCGAGTCGCTGACGATGGACTTACCATACTTGCAGAGGTTAATGGTGAAGCTACCTATATCAGTGGCAAAATTAATGTAGAGACTATTACTGTCATTAATGAAGATATAGACCTTAAAACTGGTAATAAATTTTTTCTGGGCACAATAATTGTCAATGGCAATGTAGCTGATGGTTTTAAAGTTGAAGCAACAGGAAACATTGAAATAAAAGGAAATGTTGGAAGCGCTCTAATTAGTGCAGAAGGGGATGTGATAGTTCATCAGGGAATTATTGGTAAAGGAAGCGGCACCGTAAAAGCAGGTAAAAGTGTCTGGGCAAAATTTGTTGAAAATGCAACTATTGAAGCAGGCGACAGCGTTGTTGTAACTCAAAACATTGTAAATTCAGAAATAAAAGCCAATCGAAAAATTATATGCGTAGCAGGTAAACATGCTGCTATAATGGGCGGCAGATATATTGCTTGTGAAGAAATTGTTGCAAAAACAATTGGTGCTCCCAGTGGAGGTTCTGAGACTATACTTCAAGTTGGGATTGATCCTCAGGCAAAAGAAAAAATAGATGCACATGAAATACGACTTAAACAATTAGAGAAAACTATCGAAGATTTAGATAAGAATATTAAAACATTAACAGACTTAAAACGGCAAAAAAAGGAACTCTCAGAAGACAAAGAAGCATTATTAAAAGAAATGCAGTATAAACGCGAAGAAATTGCAACTGAAGAACGCGAAATACGGAATGAGTATAATGAGCTAGTTAATTACTTAAATAGTTTAAAACTAAAGGGGAAAATCAGCTGCACTGGAAAAATTTATTCATCGGTTCGTATTCAGATAAAAGATGTAGAAGAAGAAATAAAACACGAAGACAAAGGTGTAACATATTACCTTGAAGGCGGAAGAATAAAACGAAAGAAGTATGAAGAAGAAGAGGATGAGCTATTAAAAAAGGGGCCGCCAGATGCCTATAAAACCCATTGATCTTCAAGCTATGTATACGCAGCTCACGCAAGTTGGAAAAAATGAGGCACTTGCTAAGAGTACCGGTATAGTGCATGCTGAGCTTCAGCGAGAAATAGTTTCAAAAAAAAATGAAGAAAAAGCTAATGAGGTACATCTGCCTGAAGATGATATTGAAAACAATGCGGCAATAAAAATTGATGAACATACAGAAAGTGATAAAGGTTCGCATGAACAGAAACAAAAAAAAGAAAAAGAACAAGAGACATCTGAACCGGAAAAAAACAAACTAGATATAGCAGATGATCCTGATATAGGAAAAAATATAGATTTATTAGGATAATTATGAGCATAACAATTTTTACAGTGTTACAAATATTATTGTTTATTTTTATATATCTGTATTTGCGCTATATTAAGAAAACACTCTCTCAGCACGAAACTGCAAAAATACGAGAAGAGCTGAATTTATTATTAATTGAATTAAATCAAACAGCTGATAGAAATATTACTTTAATAGAAGATAGAATTTCTACTTTAAAAAAGCTAGTAGAAGAAGCGGATAAAAGGATTCGTGTTCTCAATCAGGAAACATCAAGAAAAGTCGTTGAATCTACCATTTATAATCGACTGGGTAAATTACGAGATGAAGCTTCTGCTAAACCAAATATTCAAACAAGTGAACCGCAAGTAAATCATGATCGAATAGATAATACTGACGGTACAGCTCCTGATAGAGAATCAGAAACAAGAGAAACAATACCTTTTATAAAATTAAGTCATCAAAATGTAACTAAAAATGAAATAAAAGAAAAAGTCATCAATTTATATAAACAAGGAATGGATAAAGAACTCATTGCAAATCGATTAGGAATATCATTATCGGAAGTTGAATTGGTTATTGACCTCTATCAATAAGCTATTCTTCTGAAATTTTGGAAACATCGCTGTCATCTAAATTATATTCATTAATTTTCTGATACAGCGTTTTTCTGCCAATACCAAGCAATTCGGCTGTTTTGCTCTTGTTAAATTTATTGGCCATGAGTGTGTCGCGAATAATAATTTTTTCAGCTTCAGCTAGGCTGGTACCAAGTGGTATTCGTATAAATGGCTGTTCTGATGAGTTTCTGATTGATGGTGGTAAATCTTCAACGGTTATTATTGAATGTGTGGTCATTACAACAGCGCTTTCGATTACATTTCGCAATTCGCGAATATTACCTGGCCATGGATATGAAAATAATAAAGCACGCGCACTGGGTTCAAAACCATGAATCTTTTTTTTATTTTCTTTGCAAAACTCTTCTAAAAAAGCCTGAGCAAGCATTGGTATATCATCTTTGCGTTCACGGAGCGGAGGCACATGGATATTCACGACATTAAGCCGGTAGTAAAGGTCTTCACGAAATCTGCCAGCTTCAACTTCTTTTTTTAGATCTTTGTTTGTTGCTGCTATGATTCGTACATCTACCTCAATCGTTTGTTCCCCGCCTATACGTTCAAACTTTTTTTCCTGTATTACTCGAAGCAGTTTTATCTGGATGTTTTGGTTGATTTCTCCAATTTCATCCAGAAACAGCGTTCCCTCGTGTGCCAGCTCAAAACGGCCGCGTTTTCTATTGATTGCACCGGTAAAAGCTCCTTTTTCATAACCAAAGAGCTCACTTTCTAGTAATGCTTCAGGGAGAGCAGCACAGTGAACTTTAATAAGCGGTTTATCACTGCGGTTAGAGAGTTCGTGAATAGAATCGGCTATTACTTCTTTGCCGACGCCGCTTTCTCCTGTAATAAGCACATTGGCTCGAGTAGGTGCAGCGCGATTTACTGCATTCATTACTTCATGCATCGAAGAGCTTTTACCAATAAGGAGTTTGGATACTTTTGTCTTAGCTAGTTCTTGTGAAAGCTCTGAATTTTTTCTGCTTAGCTCCTGACGTTCGAGAGCGCGCTGAATGAGCATTACAAGATGCTCTAGATTAAGAGGTTTTGAGATAAAATCAAAAGCTCCTATCCGCATTGCTTGTACCGCATCTTCTACGGTACCATGACCAGTGAGAATAATAACAGGCATAGTAGGAAAATGAGAAACCACATAATTGAGTACTTCCATTCCATTGACATTGGGCATTTTTAAATCAGTTATTACAAGATCTACAGAACCTTTATTAATTACGGCAATGGCTTCTTTGCCGTCTTCTGCGGTAATTGTTTCATAACCTTCCGCTTCAAGATATTCTGCAATACCATTGCGAATGTTTTTTTCATCATCAGCAATTAAAATTGTATATTTCATACATTTTCTCCATTACAGCATTTCCCGTGAATTAAATACAATTCATGTTGCGGTACAGGGAGAGTAATTATAAATTTTGTACCTTTCCCTGGTTCAGAAATAACAGAAATATCACCATTATGTTCTTTTATTATTTTATATGTAAGCGTTAGCCCAAGCCCTGTTCCATTTTCTTTTGTTGTAAAATATGGTTCAAAAATTTTGTTGATGTATTCAGGTGGTATCCCATGCCCAGAATCTGCTATAATGAGCTGGATTCCTTCTTCTGAAATATCTGTTGCGACTAAAATATATCCATTGCTTTCTGTGGCAGCTATTGAGTTTTTAATAAGATTGATAACTGCTTGTTTAATAAAGCGCCTATCCATAAATATCATTGGAATGTTTCTATTTAATAATACACGGAGTTCAATGCCGTTTTGTTCTACTTCCGGTCTAATAAAATCAACGATTTCCTGCAATAAGTCATTAAGATCATCACGAATGGGTTCAATGTTCATAGGTCGTACCGCAAAAAGAAAATCAACAACAATTTTATTTAGTCTATCGATTTCTTCATCTATCACTTCAAGGTAGTTTTGTATTTTTTTATTAGCAGTATTTCCGAGAGCCTTCTTTAATAACTGCATATGAATGCTCATTGCGCCTAGCGGATTTTTGATTTCATGTGCAACACCAGCAGCTAGAGTTGTAAGCGAAGCAAGGTTTTCTGCGCGTTTAAGCTTGGATTCGTTTTTTCGTTTTTCTGTCATATCTTCAGAGTAGATAATTGTACCTCGGATTTGTCCCCTTTGAACAAGCGGCATTACACTGACAGAAATAATGCGGTACTTATTTTTTACTTCTACCGGGAAATCCCGTTCTATTATCGTTTCTTCCGCTGTAATTGTATTTTTTACAAAATTAGCGATTTCTCTATGTTTAATGTATTCCCAAACTGGTTGTGAGTAGACTTCAAAATATTCAAAAAGCAAAAACCGTTCTGCTGTTTTATTTGCAAATATAGGAATATTATCTGTATCACAGACAACAATGCCTGAATGAATTGAGTCAAGCACAGCTTCAAGGTTGCTGTTTTCCCTTGCTATATCTAAAAGCAGCTGCTTTATTGCTTCTTTGTCAAGAAGATGAACTTTTTCAAGTGCTTTTTCGATAAATCGCTGCATAACTATCTCGCATTAAATATACTGAGAGATTATAAAAAATCAATAGAACTGTATAGAACCGTTCTGTGCAACATGCATTTACAGTATACCAAATGAAAACAGCACAGTTTCTAAAATAATACCTGGGCTTATATTAAATAATTCAAGTTTCTTAATGTTTTCTCTGCATAAGGTTATCAGTTTTTGCAGTTTGCTATATAAAGCATTGTCATAATAAGAAGCAATGTTTACTGCATATTTAAGAATATATTCCAAAAAAAGACGTAACGATGCTTGATCGTTTATGTGATCTTTTAGTCCAGCAGCATCAAAGTTTTTTTCATTGGTCATTATAGTTTTTACAAGCTGTTCTGCGTAGATTTCTATGTTCTCATCATATTCGATAGAATAGGCATGAAAGAATTGATCTATTGGCTGAGTGTGATTTTCGAGTCTAAATATTTTTTGATAAATTAATGATAACTGCTGAGCATTCCGCGAAATAAAGGTATAGGTTCTCAATCGTGACCGTACAGTTGGAAGCAGAGCTTTAATATTGCTTGTTGTTAATATAAATGAAACAGTCTTAGGCGGTTCCTCCAAAATTTTAAGGAGTGCATTCATTGCAGGTTCTTGCATATGGTCAGCATGTTCAATAATTATAGTCCGATGTTTGCCCCATGGTGATTCATGAGCAATTGCTTCTACAGCACGAATGAGGAAAATTGGAATATCTTTGGGAATTGCTTGCACAAGTTTTGTAAATGTAGGAATCAGTTTTTTCCCTTCTTTTAGTATTGTTTCTTTTGCTACAGACTCGTCAAGAATGCTTTCGGAAAATTCAAACAGAGGATTTGCAAGTTGGTAAATACTTTGTAATTTGCCTGTTTCATTCATATAGAGATCTGGTTCGAATCGCTTGAGAATTTTTCGTATAGAGCGGCACAGAAAATACCGTGATGCGAGTCCAGGCTGTCTGTCAAAGAGATCCAAACCGCATGCAAATTCTTCCGGGATGAGTTTTCTTCCAATGATGAGTACATCGGGATTTACAAGCGATTTACTCCTGCTGCATGCTTCGCAGGTGCATGTCCATGTACCAGTTCCATGACATGAAGCTATACGTGCAAGCTCCAGGGCAGTAGTTAATTTTGCGCTATAGGCAGGCCCTGAAAAAAGGCGTGAACCAGGCACTGCTCCTGATACAAGTTCTGTTGTGAGCGCTTCGATAACTGCTGGCTGACCAAAGACATTTTCAAACATTGCATTATGCCTTAAAGGGTAGGTGATGTGCTATGATAGGGAGGAGCAAGCGTGCTATAAAGCTGTTTTCCAGCAATGCATCGATTTTAAATACTGGTTGATACCTAATAACAATGAGTATAATAGCAATAATAATAATGCCTTCTCCTAGTCCAAGTATAGCACCAAGTATTTTATCTGCGGTTTCAAGATCAAGATTGTCAATAATTGCTTCAATCGATGAATGGAGAAATTTAACAATAATAAACATGAGAATGAATATTCCGCCAAATGCAATCCCATATGCAAGGAGTTCAGAAAAATGATTTTGCAATGCGAACCATCGGCTTACCGGTTTATACATAATAATAGCCACAAGAAGCGGCAGAAAAATAGAAAGAGCCGCCATTATTTCGTCAATGAAACCTCTAAAAAAACACCGTAAAACTGCAATTGCAAGAATTACAATAAAAATAATATCCAGTATATTCATGGTTCGTTTCCTTTTTCGCAATAGCTCAGACACAGTGATGCTATATGCTGTGCTGCATCAATGCGGAGCAATTTTTGCGCATTCTGTGGCATAGACTGCTGCAATTCATGATTATTAAGTAAATTTAATATGGCTTGAATTAGTTTTTCAGGTTCTGCTTCGTCGCCAATTAAACCAATCGCAGCATTGTTTTTTACGAGGATCTTTGTGTTTTCAACCTGATCTCCTCGTGTGCCAGGACCGCAGAGAGGTATGAGAATCATAGGCTTCTGAGCTGCTGTGCATTCCCAGAGAGTACCTGCACCGGCTCTGCATACAATAATATCTGCAGCAGCAAGTACATCAGGAAGTTCCTGGACAAGATAGGGGAATTGCCGGTATCGTGAACTCTGCGGGACACTTGTCGGTTTTCCATGTCCAGTTTGATGTGCAATACATACATGTTCTTTTAAGCGCGAAGCTGTAGCTTCGATGAGCTTATTGAGCTGCTCTGCCCCCTGGCTCCCTCCCAGCACAACAAGGAGCGGCATATTCGTATCCATTCCAAGAAAAGCTTTCCCTCGTTGCCGATCCCCTTGCGTAATAGTCTTACGTATGGGATTTCCGAGCACAATTGTTTTTGCTTGATCATGAGGTTTTAAGAATGTGAGCGTTTCGTACCAGCTAACAATGAGCTTATCTGCAAAACGCAGATTTATCTTTGTTGCAAGCCCAGGCGAAACATCGGATTCATGGGTTATTACTGGAATTTTTAGTCGGGCAGCCGCTATGCATGGCGGTACGCTTACGTAACCGCCTTTAGAAAACAGCATATCAGCATTAAGTTTCTTTAATAACTTTTTTGCTTGATAGATTCCTTTGAGAATTCGAAATACATCAAAAAAATTTTTTATCGAAAAACTGCGGCGTAATTTACCAGAAGCTATTGCATAGTACTCAATGCCTGCTTGTTCTACAGCATTCCGTTCAGACTCTTTTCCGGATCCAATCCAAAACATTTTTGTGTCCGGACTTTGATCGCGAATTGCTTCTATTACCGCAAGACCCGGGTAAATATGCCCTCCTGTGCCGCCTCCTGTAAATGCAATTGTTGCCATATTATAATCCTAAGAGTTTTGCATAGGCAGCAAGCACTGGATTACTAATGTCTTTAGGATTTAATACTTCTTTTGTCAGCACTTTACCGAGTTGCACCCCTTCCTGATCAAAGGAATTAAGATTCCATGCAAAACCCTGGAACATTATTTTGTTTTCAAAGTGCGCTAAGAGTGCACCGAGTGCTTTAGGCGAAAGTGTCTTTCCAAAAATTAATGATGAGGGACGCATGCCCGGGAAGTTTTTATTGGGATTGTCCGCATGGCTTCCTTGCGCAAAAGCGGCTATTTGTGCAACAAGATTTGCATTAAGTTTTTTTCGTGCAGTTGAGCCTTCAAAATCGGGATCAAAATTGCACTGATTTTCAGAGAAACCGATAAACTCTATTGGAACTATTGTCGTTCCCTGATGGAGGAGCTGATAGAAGGAATGCTGTCCGTTAGTGCCTGGTTCACCCATCACTATTGGTCCTGTAGGAATTGGAACAGGTTTACCGTTTCTGTCAATCGATTTACCGTTCGATTCCATATCCAGCTGCTGGAGATGCGCCGGGAACCGTGAAAGTGCTTGTGCATACGGTAAAACCGCAATGACAGGCCTATTGAGGACACTGCGTTCATAGACTCCCAGCAAAGCATCCATGAGAGCAGCATTCTTTGCGATATCTGTGTTGAGGGCTGCTTTATCAGCTTCATTAGCGCCGTTGAGCAATTCTTTAAACATATCCGGACCAAGACTAATTGCAAGAATAACCCCTCCGACAGCACTGGTTCCGCTATATCTGCCTCCGATGTAGTCATCGATATAAAACGAATCCAGATACCCTGAATTATGAGCAAGCGGACTCGTTTCACTTGTGACAGCGACAAAATGTTTAGCAGGATCAATAGTAGCGCCAAGATATTTTTTTACAAGAAATTCATTGGCGAGTGTTTCCTGAGTTGTGCCGCTTTTTGATACGAGTATAAAAAGTGTTGTTTCCGGATTGATAGATTCAAGCACTTGAACGGCATCATCAGGGTCTACATTACTGATAAAATGAGCTTTAAGTTTAAGGGTGCCTCTCGTGCGTGCCCAGTTTTCAAGTGCTAAATACAGTGCTCGTGGTCCTAAATCGGAACCTCCAATTCCAATTTGAACGACATCGGTAAAGACGGCGCCAGTTGAACTGCGAATTGTTCCATTCCGAATATCTTCTGCGAATCTACAGAATCTTTTTACTTCTTCCGCATAGAATTCGGTATAATTTTTTCCATTCACAATAACTGGACCAATAACTGTTCCGCGAACCGCATGGTGGAGCACCATGCGGTGTTCACCAATGTTCATTACCGCGCCTGAAAGCAGTGTTTTATACTGTTCGATGAGCTGCAGCTCATCGGAAATGTTTTGTAAAAGAGCAATGGTTTCATCATCAGCATCCATTGCCGCATAAGAATATGAAAGGCCTCCGCCAGCATCAATAATTCTAGTCTGAATTCTCTGTGGAGAAAGATTTTTTATACCAGAGTCAGGTTTTTTTTGTATCAGTTTTTGCCATTCCCGGCTTTCATGAATTCCTTTCCACTGCATACTGTGTGCTCCTTGTATATTTTTGTTGTATACTATCGAGTTTCAACTGTATACTGTGTATAGTAAGGGGATAACTAATTTTATGCAAGAGTGTAAGGCTAACCGAAAACGTATTGCTGTCAAAGACTTTATGTTTGATCCTTCACGGTTTCGCGATGAGTGGGTGGTTTTGTGCGCTGGAGATTTTTCCAAACAGCATTACAATGCTATGACAATTTCGTGGGGCAGTTATGGACAGGTATGGAACGAGATGTTTTTCCAGGTTTTTGTTCGGCCCACGCGTTACACCTATGAATTTATGGAAAGCTACGATTACTTTACGCTTTCCTTGTTTGACCAAACCTATCATGATGCACTTGTACTTTTGGGGACACTCTCGGGAAGAGATTGCAACAAAATACAGCAAGCTGGTCTAACGCCAGAAGCTTCATTGGAAATATCGGCACCTTCCTTTAAGGAAGCAGCATTATGTATAGAGTGCAAAAAAATATATTTCCAGGATATCGATAGAAATCATTTTCTGGAACCAGCAATAGAAACACAGTATCCGCATCATGATTACCATCGCATGTATTTTGGTGCAGTCATAGCTGTTAGCGGTATTGTATAAGAACTTCCCGAATACTATGTAAATCTATATTTTTTTTATTGAGTTTATGTATATTTTCATATACTATTATATTATATTGGTTTATACTTTTTTATGATTTATTGAGAGTGTAGGGAGAAGGCAATGGGTGCGCTGATTACCAGGGTTGAGCGTGATTTTATATTACAGCAGCTTGCAAAATCGCATGGAAAAGTGCTCTTGCTTGGGCCGGGTAAAAACGGCATGTGTTCTGTGCATGATTACACAAAAGAATTTCTTGTGGTTCAGGTGCATCAGGATACCTATGAAACGTTTAAGTCATGGGAACGTATCACTTGCTATGGGCTTCATGCAGGTCAGCGGTTTATTTTTTCTTCCAAAATACGAAAAGTAGAGGGTAATTTATTTTTTTTAGGTGTTCCTGATACCATGTATAAAGCACCGAAACGCAAGTATATACGGCTGCCGCCACCGCATGCTCTTAAAATGTATGTGACAATTAAAAATCGGAATCTTAAAATCAATTTTCCAGAATCATCGGAAAGCGATGACGTATATTTGCCAGATACAATCAACTGGAAAGGAAAACATGATTTACGCACGCTAGTCACTGAGTTTAAATATAAAGCCAATGGCATGTCCGTTGTTAATGGTATTGTCATGTTCCAGCCAGGTAAAGAGCCTACAAAAATAGAAGAGCGTCTCATTGTTCATTATGCCAGAGCACTCTTAATTCCAGATACAAAAAAACCTCTGCTGTCTCAAGCAGAGCTTAATGATGACCGGCTTATCTCCCGCGAGATGCTGGAAGCATATGAAGGACCGTCAATCTTTCTTGATATTGAAACACTTGGTAAATCAAACCTTAAAAAATCAGATAATCACATTGTTTCCGAACTGTATGTTCCTATTCAGTATTTTCAGTACACGGTTGGCTATGTATATCTTATGAATGATTACAGGCTAAGCCAAGCATTGGGCATAAGTGAACTAGATTTTGCTTGGGAGTTTGCTCATGTGCTTTCCTATCATCTTCATTTATCTGATTATTTTCATACTGGAAAAGTAGAACCAGAGCATGTTGAACCGCAGCTTCTCGATATAACTCCCGGTGGATGTTTGTTATCTCTATCGAGAGAAATATATCCGCTGTTGCTTAAAAAGGGTTATCATCTTACTATAACGATGATACTGCCAGAGAAAAAAATAGAGCTTACCGGGAAAATAGTTCGCGGTTACAGCGATTCTGCAAATTTTTATTATGGTATTCAGTTTATTGATGTTGATGAAGAGCTTGAATCAGAACTGTCAAGAATGCTTTATGGTACAGAAACGCTTGCTCAAGCAGAGGAAGCTCTCGATGTTTAATCTGCAGTATAATAGTGGATGTATGCAATGAACCTTGAAAATCTCTCCTTGATAGACAGGCTAAAGCTTGCACTCGAAGTAATTCAAGATTGGCGGCTCATTGTTACACTTGTTTTTTTTATTATTATAATCGTAGTATTCAGGGAACTTGCTGAACTCTATAAAAAAAAGAAACCTAAAAAGCCTGTGATAAAAATGCCAGCAAAAAAACCAAAACAAACTAAAGCTGCAAAGGAAGTTCCGGAAGGGGAGGAGAGTGAAGCAGAGGAGACTGAAGAACACACGTAAGTCCATTTCTGAATCCTTTTGTTTCTTTAAGCAATTCTCGAGTAAGTAATGTATCTATTAACAGATTTATATCTGATACTTCCCAATCGCATAATGTACCATAGCCGTTACAATAAAATAACCGGTTTGTGCCCTTCAAAAAGTGAGATAATTCTTTTTTAGTAAACTGGTGGGGATGTTTTTTGATAATGCTAAGTATCAACGGAAGTTCGGGAGGATATGGCATAAGGTCGCTGCAGCATACATCACAGTTGTCGCAGGGAACACTTTCATTTCCCATGCTTGTAAGCAAGAGATTCCTTCTGCAAGTTTTATTTTGTTGCGCATAAAATTGCATTATTGAGTATCGTATTGTTTCAAGTGAGGTAATTGGAAGCGATGGATTATATACAGATGCTGCAGGTTCAGAATAATTGGTAAAATTTTCCATATTCCAATCTGTCAACAGTATTGCTGTTGCAGCTTCACCGTCGCGTCCAGCTCTCCCTGCTTCTTGAATATATGCTTCGAGAGAGTTTGGCAAGTCATAGTGTATCACTGTTCGTATGTTTTTTTTATCCATACCCATTCCATATGCACAGGTAGCAATGAGTATTCCTTGCTCCGATGAGTAGAACCATGTCTCTACTTGTTTTTTTTCTGGCGGAGCAAGTCCAGCATGGTAGAAATATACTGCTTCACTGAGGAATGTTCTCCGCAGTGTATGGGTAAGAATTTCCGCACTGGTACGAGATTTAGTAAATATGAGCGCTGGTTTTTTGCATTGAGCAATAATATCTTTTAAGGTTTTAAGCTTGTTAAGTGTCTGAATGTTTTTATAGTAGATATTTGATCTGTCTATTGATGCCATCACAAGTTTGTATGGACTGTTATCAAACAGTGTGCATGCTATTCGCTGTAGTACTGGTGGAGAAGCTGTAGCAGTAAATGCACTAATCATTAAAGGTTTGTATTTTTTAACAAAGTCACTTATATGTTGATATGCCGGACGAAAGGTGTCTCCCCATTCTGCAACACAGTGAGCTTCATCAACAACCAGATGAAATAGAGGTGTTTCTTGGATGGTGTTTAAAAACAGCGGAGATTGCAGTGATTCTGGATTTGTTAAAATAATGCAATCTGGATCTCTCGCAAGTGCGGTCTTAAGGGTTTGCCATGTTTCCTGTTCGGTATCTCCTGTTATCGAAAATACAGGTTTGGTTGAGTTTGATAACCGGCGTGCTTGATCTGCGATGAGTCCTTTGAGCGGATATACTATTATAGTAACTCCAGAAATCATGAGAGCCGGAACCTGAAAACAGACACTTTTCCCAAAGCCTGTAGGCAAAATGACAAGCTGCGCATGCGGTATTTCAATATCATTACTGCTTGTCACCGCATCGAGTACATTTGCAATTACAAGCCGCTGGTATGGGTACAGATATGTCAAACCAAGCAATTTAAGTGTGTCGGTTTCAATTCCTGTGTTAATTCCCATAGCATACGAGGGGTTCAATTCTGAGCATTTTAAGTAGTTCATATGCAATTATACCGTGCACATCGCACTAGCACATGCAGTGGTATAAAGGGCTATTGAGAAAAATTTCTAGGACTATAGGTTCTGCAAAGCTCATTAATGGAACAGATGCTGCATTGAGGTTTTCTGGCAGTGCAAATATGCTTTGCTTGTCGGTTTAGTGCAAAAGAAGCCCGTGCATGGAGTTCCTGCTCAATTATCGAAGCTAGAATTTTCTCGGTCTTATATGGATTATTGGAAAGCGCAAGCCCTGTACGCTGTGTTATTCGGAGTACATGAGTATCAATAATGAGGCCTGGTTTATCATGGCAGAGGCTTTGTACGAGGTGCGCTGTTTTTCTGCCAACCCCTGGAAGTTCAAGCAGTGCTTCAAATGTTTCTGGAACCTTGCCCTTATAGGTTTCTGAAATAATGCGTGCAGTCTCTTTAATATGTCGTGCTTTATGTTTATAAAAACCTGTGGAATACACAGTTTGTTCAAGTGCATCGAGAGGAGCTGAGGCAAGTGATGCTGGGTCTGGCCATTGAGCAAACAGCAGTGGTGTTACCTTATTGACTTGCTCATCAGTGCATTGGGCAGAAAGAATAACAGCAATAATAAGCTCAAAACAATTTTTATACTGTAAATCGGTACCAATACCTGGCCACTTTTTAAGGAGCACAGCAAGGATTGCATCTGCCAGTGCTTTTGTTTGAGTTGTAAACTGCATGGTGACAGTATTGCATAAAAACAACATTCGATAAAGTTGCCTGTCCACTTCTTTTGCTTGCAATATTTACTAACCTCAAGTATACTTACAGTAATAGTAAACTTTTAATTGGCAAATTACCGATTTCGGAGGTTTCGGCATGAAGAAGATACTTGGTATACTTGCTGTAGTTGTATGTGTTGCTGTACTGCCATTTGCGCTTGCTCAATCAAATTCAGGAAACACCCAGCTTGATAAAAGCAATTCGATACGGTCACCGGCCGATTTATATCCAGTAACAGTGAATGTAGTTAAAATATTCGTGCATGCACAGGGTTATCGAGTAATCTATCAAAAAAGCGAAAGCACTTTTGCAGATTTTTATGTGCCTGCATCATGGTTTAAAGCTGGCGGGAAAGCGGTTATGATACGCGTCCGGGGGCCAATTGGACCGTATGCTGTCATTTACTATCGTTCCGATGGTTCATTTAGTCATATCAAACTTTATGTAAAGGATAATTTTAAAGATCCAACCTGGGGAACGTTAGAAGGCGATCCTGGAGATAAGTTCAAGGTTGATGCAATAAAATTAACTCCCTAAGGCAATTTTGTGCAGTGTTCTCAACAGACGAGCGAACTCATACCGGAAATATTAAGTTTTCTGGCGCATTATAAGCGGTACGTGATAATTGGACACAAAGAACCTGACGGTGATTGTATCGGAAGCCAGCTGGCTTTAGGCCGATTTCTTACTCAGCAAGGGAAACAGGTCCATGTTGTTTCAGCAGGGCCGTTTTTACGGACAGAAATAAAATCCTATGAATGTTATTTTGAAAAAACACTGCCGGTTTTTTTGGACAGCACTGCACTAATTATTATCGATTGTTCCAACTTGTCTCGAACTGGGTTTGAGTCATCGGATTTTCCTGAAACGCTTCCAATGCTCTTTATCGATCATCACGCTTCCGGAAAGCCCGAAGGTGAGATTTGTTTTGTTGATATTCATGCTCCGGCGACAGCCTTTTTAATACAGGAAATACTGGAACAAGCTCATTTTGCCATACCAAAAGAGATTGCTGAACTCTTATTTTTTGGTATAGCAACCGATACAGGTTTTTTTAGGCATTTAGAGACAGGCAGTGGACAGTATTTCCTGGCAGTTGCCCGGCTCGTTGATGCCGGGGCTTCCCCCAAACAGGCATTCTATGCCATGAGCGGCGGCAAGCAGCTTGGAAACCGAAAACTACTTGGCGAATTACTCTTGAGAACAGAATCGTACTATAATAATCAGCTGTTATTCTCCTGGCTGACACTGGAAGATCAAGAACGGTACGGAGTTGAGTCACGTGATTCCGATATGCTCTATCAGCTTTTGATGACAGTAGAAAACAGTGAAGCAGTTGTCGTAATTAGGCAGGAAAAGCCGGATTATTGTACAATCGGTTTCCGTTCTAAAGCATGGGTTGATGTTGGTAAAATTGCAGAAGCTTTTGGCGGCGGCGGACATAAACACGCTGCAGGAGCCTATGTACAAAGTACATTAGATGAGCTAAAACCGCAGGTGCTTAAGGCGTTTGAATCGATCTGGGCATGAGATTAC
>CAZVTR010000001.1:136464-152315 GCA_964630305.1 uncultured Treponemataceae bacterium
AGAGTACAATGCCCCGCAATAATAATCTAAGGAAACAGTATGGTACAAGTTCTCAATGATATTCGTATGCTTGCACAACAAGCACTTATTCACGCATTTGGACAGGAGTATAGTTCGATTGATCCCGTTGTGCGGTTTGCAGCAGATTCACGTTTTGGTGATGTGCAGATAAACTGTGCGATGCAGCTTGCAAAAACACTGGGGAAAGCACCGCGAGAAATCGCAGAACAAATTACTAAAGCGCTTCCTGAGAATTCAATTATTCAAAAGACCGAGATAGCCGGTCCGGGTTTTATCAATATCACGTTAGCCGATTCATATGTTGGAACGTGTATAGCAGAACTGCTCGGTGATGCTCGCTGCGGTATCCCTTTGAGTCAAAACCGCGATACCATTGCTATTGATTATTCAGCACCAAATGTTGCAAAAGAAATGCATATTGGCCATCTCCGTTCAACAATCATTGGTGATGCATTGGTGCGAATTCTAGAGTTTCTTGGGCACACCGTATTAAAACGGAATCACCTTGGAGACTGGGGCACCCAGTTTGGTATGCTCATCGAAAACCTTGTCGATAAAGCATGGGATCTTGCCGGAGACCACCATATCAGCGATCTCAATGCTCTCTACCAGGAAGCAAAACAGCGGTTTGATACCGATCCTGCATTTGCAGAACGCGCAAGAAAACGCGTAGTGCTCTTGCAGAGCGGAGATGAGACAACGCTTGCACTCTGGAGAGCATTAATTGAGGAATCAAAACTGCATTTTGCAGAGATTTACCGCATGCTCGATGTTAAACTTGAAGAAAGCGATTATTATCCGGAAAGTTTTTACAATGACATGCTGCCTGGTATTGTACGGGAACTCCTTGATAAGGGCATTGCAGTCATGAGCAACGGCGCTGTTTGCGTGTTCATTGATGAAATAACCGGGAAAAACAAGGAACCTGTGCCGCTCATAGTGCAGAAGAGCGATGGCGGTTTTGGCTATGATACTACCGATTTAGCGGCGATACGGCATCGCATTATTGATTTAAAAGCAACCCGTCTCTTATATGTTGTAGGTGCTCCTCAGGCACAACATTTTGCAATGATCTTTGCAGCTGCAAGAAAAGCTGGATGGTTACAGGATCCTGTAAGCGCGGAACATGTTTCTTTTGGCAGTATTCTCGGTGAAGATGGTAAACCGTTTAAGACGCGAAGCGGAGAAAGCGTAAAATTGTATGATGTCTTAACAGAGGCAATTAACCGCGCTTATGCAATAGTGCATGAAAAAGCCAAGGATATTCCGATTGATGAGCAGAAAAAGATTGCGGAAGCTATTGGAATTGGTGCAGTAAAATATGCCGATTTGAGTAACGATAGAGTAAAAGATTATGTGTTCAATTGGGATCGCATGTTATCATTTGATGGCAACACTGCTCCGTATCTTCAGAATGCATATGTGAGAATTAAAAGTATTTTTCGTAAGGCTGGTATTGAAGAATCGGGAATTACAGCAATAATCGATACCTTTGCTGTTTCTGAAGAACGCCAGCTTGCTTTAGAATTGCTCAAGGCGGGTGACTATTTACAGCAAGTTGAGCGGAGCCTTGAACCGCATAGGCTGTGCGGGTATCTCTATAATCTTGCTGCGCTGTTTCATGGTTTCTATGAAAAGTGTCCGATTCTTACTGCTGCTACTGATGATAAAACACGGCGTCTCGTGTTAGCAAAAGGAACGGCACAGGTATTAGAACTCTGTATGGGGCTGCTCGGCATACACGTTATAGACAGAATGTAGAGCGTTCGTCAGATAGTTTGGTTGACAAACAGGATGTTTTTATAGTATAAACAATAACCGATTTTTGTAGTAATTTTTTTGAATGAGGATAGATATGTACGCAATTGTTGATGTTAAAGGCAAACAGTATAAAGTAGAGCAGGATAAGCTGCTCAAGGTTGATAAGATCGATGCAGAACCGGGAGCAAGTCTTGAATTTGATACAGTGATGCTCCTTTCCGATCAAGATGTTAAAGTAGGCGCTCCCTATATTAAAGGCGCAAAAGTAAAAGCTGTCGTTGAAAACCATGTTAAGGGCAAAAAGCTTATAGTTTTTAAGTATAAGTCTAAGAAAAATTACCGAAGAACCTATGGGCATCGCCAGCAGTATACAACGCTCAGGGTAAAGGAAATTGTCGGAGCCTGATCGCGTAACAGTTAAGATTATGCTTGACAGCCAGAGCATTGTACAAGCAGTGCATATTTTTGGCCACGCTGGCAGTCAAGTGCGAGGCAGTAATGTAGCATGCGGTGCAATAACGTTATTTGCTAAAGCTGCTTATGAGACAATACGAGATGTAAAGAGTATCTCAATAAAAGGAGATGCTCCGGAGCCAGGTGCGCTCTGGTTTGAAGTTGGAACGTATGAGACTAAGCATACAGAACAGCTTCGCGGTATTACGAGCTTTTTAATTAAAGGATTTACAGTAGTGCAGCGGGAGTATCCCGAGGCAGTACAAATGGTGATACAATATACTGGAGGTTGACATGCCGCATAAAGGTGTTAATGGCCGTGATTCTAATCCCCATAGCATGGGAATAAAGGCATATGCAAACGAAGTGATCAATGCTGGAGCAATTATAGTACGCCAGCGCGGAACCCGTATTCATCCCGGTAAAAATGTCGGCATGGGTACTGATTATACCTTATTTGCTCTTGTTGATGGAAAAGTTTTCTTTAAAGAAGTTAAGGGCAAAAAGTTTGTACATGTCGAAGCAATTCAGTAAACTAATCTGAAACGGTACTGAATTTATTGTATTCACATGCTAGTGAGAAGGACACCGCGGATACTGCCGGGGTGTTTTTTTTTATTACTATAATTTGTTATACTTGGAATACCTATGAATAAATTTGCAGATGAAGCGACAATAACAGTTGCCTCTGGAAAAGGCGGGAATGGCTGTATAGCATTTCGGCGGGAAAAGTATGTTCCCTACGGCGGTCCTGCAGGCGGTGATGGCGGAAGGGGCGGCGATGTAGTTTTTGTTGTAAAACATAATTTACGCACACTGGCTCATTTACGGTATCGTCAAACATTTTTTGCAAAAAACGGCCAGGATGGTATGGGGAAAAACTGCCATGGAAAAGATGGCGAAGATGTAATTGTTCCCGTACCGCCTGGAACAATTATTAAAGATGCTGAAACCGGCGAAGTTATTCGTGAGTTTACCGGCAATGAACAAGAAGGATGGGTTTTTTTACGCGGCGGCAATGGCGGGTGGGGTAACACGCATTTTAAAACAAGTACTAACCAGGCACCGCGTATTGCTTTGCCCGGTAAACCAGGGGAGACGAGAGTACTTAAAGTAGAACTGCAGCTTATGGCAGATATCGGCTTAGTTGGGTTTCCCAATGCCGGGAAATCAAGCCTGCTTGATGCGTTTACCAATGCAAGACCTAAAATAGCACCATATCCCTTTACTACAAAAATTCCCAATCTTGGCGTTCTCACTATTGGGGACAGAGATATTATCATAGCCGATATTCCTGGCATTATTGAGGGAGCTCACGAAGGACTGGGACTAGGGCTAAAGTTTTTAAAACATATTGCACGAACAGCGGCTCTTGCGTTTCTTATCGATTTATCCGATGACACTTATTTAGAAGCATTTGATATTCTGCTTGAGGAGCTCAAAAGTTATTCTCCTGAACTTGCTCAAAAACCGCGCGTAATTGTTGGAACCAAACTCGATTTAGAGGCGACACAGGAAAGATTAGAAGCCCTAGAAAATAAATATAACCATGAAACGATACTGGGCATATCAGTTATGAATGGAAGTGGACTTAAAGAACTGTCACAATATTTTGCAGAACAGCTTGTTAAATACGAAGAACAATTTCATACCGAAAAGGCATGGTAAGATGACTTTAGGAATTTTAGGAGGGACCTTTAACCCGCCGCATCTGGGGCATGTTATATTAGCTCAAGAAATACTCAATGAATTTAATCTCTCAAAATTGCTGCTTGTCCCGTGTTTTATTCCTCCGCATAAAAAGCTCGAAGCTGATCCAGGCGCAGAAGAACGGCTTGCAATGACTGAATTGCTTAAGCAGTATGATGCACGCATTGATGTCCTTGATTGGGAAATAAAGGCACAGGATATTTCATATACCATTACAACGCTTGAGCGGCTGTATGAATCTCAAGAGTACAAAGATTATTGCAGTATACAGCCTCCATACCTCATTATCGGTGATGATCTCGCAGCAAAATTTTATACATGGAGAAATCCGCAAAAAATTCTTGAACTGGCTCGAATAATTGTAGCGCGACGAAGCACCCTTGTTGTTTCTATAGATTTTCCTCATGAAAAAGCTCATAATGCGCTCATTGAGATATCATCTACCATGGTGCGTAAGAGAATTCAGGAGGGCAAAGGCTGGGAATGGCTATGCCCTGAGAGTGTCAGCAAGTATATTAAGGATAAAAAATTATATGGGGCAAATAAGTAATACAATAATAGAAGAAGAACTTGCGCATTACAAACCGCTTCTGGCTTCAATGCTCGGTGAAAAACGATTAACACACTGTATTGGTTCTGCTTTTATGGCCTATGAGCTTGCGCATGATATAGATTTTGACGAACAGAGCGCGTTTAAAACTGCACTCTTGCATGATGTTGCAAAAGAATTTTCTTTTGATACTCAGAAAGAATATGCAGACGCTTGCCCGTTTCCTGTGCCCTCCTATGCATATGAAAACCGGCACCGATTGCATGGATTTGCAGCTGCAGGGTTTTTGTATGCAAATAAGTATCCATTTTCACAGCAGGAGCTTCATGCAATTGCATTTCATACGATTGGAAGTGAGCAAATGAATATTCTCGATATGATTGTATACTGCGCTGATAAAATTGAACCTGGCCGGGGTGAAGCATACGCACATTATTTACCGCTCTGGAAACAGTTTTGCGGCAATACTAAGCATCAAGCGCTGCAACTCTTAACATTACGAATTATTCTTGACCTTATTGAAAAAAATAATGCAGAAAAGCTAGAATGTGGTCAATCACAGGAAATTAACAAACGATTGCTGCTATTAAAGGACACTATTGAGAGAACATTATGAAGCTAAGAAAATCAATTGATAAGAATATCATTTTTCTTGTTGTAATTATAATTATTACATTAGTTACATTTGTTGTGGTAATTGCAAAAACAATTGTTGAACCATTTGACGAAGCGGTGAAAAATGGTTCAATTATCAATATCGCTTTTATTTTAGAAAAGAATGGCAAGCCGGTATTTACAGAAATATTTTTATATTATCCGCAAAATGCTCGCGCTGCTTTGCTTGATATTCCAGTTGAAACCGGACTCATTATTAAACGTCTCAACAGAACCGATAGAATAGATGCTCTCTATGAGAGTAAGCATCCAGAGAAATATTTAAACCAGATAGAAGAAATCTTACAAACCAATGTGGATTACTATATTGTAATGGATGTAAATCAATTTATTCATTTTGTCGATTTGCTTGAAGGATGCAGTGTTTTTATTCCGGAAGCGGTATCATATGAGCTCGATGGACAGCAGGTCCAATTGCCGTATGGAAACTTAACGCTCGATGGGGAAAAAATGTTATATTTTGTTTTGCATAAAGATATGAGCAGGCCCGATTGGGAATATGTCGGAAGGTGTCAGGATACTATAAAGGCGCTCATCAAAAATATTGGTGTAGCAAACGAAAGTTTAAAAATTACTTCTGTAAAACGTGCTGTAATTAAAAACATTAAAACTAATTTGCCAGAACGATCTCTGTTTGCAATGTTTGCTTCGTTTGCTCAGATTGATACGGATAAAATTATATATCAGCGTCTCACAGGCATAAACAGAGTTGTTGATAATAAAGATATGATTTTTCCGCTCTATGATGGAGAATTGGTTCGTGATATTGTAAAACAAACACTCAATGCGCTCTCCAATGCTGAATCATTTGTTGTAGAAGATAAAATATTTACAATGACGATATTAAATGGTACACCAGTGAGAGGTCTTGCCAAAAAAGCATCGGAAGTTTATAGCAGTTTTGGTTATGAAGTTATGAATGTCAGCAATTTCGAATCCACAGAAGAAGCTAAGACTCGTATTATTGCAAAGACGCAGTATCAAAATGCAGCGGAAAATGTAGCGCGGGTAATTAAATGCGATATGATTTTATATGATGATGCATTAATAGCATCCAGCAACACTGATTTTATAATAATTTTAGGAAAAGATTTTAACGGGAGGTATTGTGTCAAATAGTAATTTTGAGATTATTCAGCAATGCGCACTTGAATTAGCTAATTCAAAAGGCGAAAATACTCTTATACTTGATGTGCGAGAAATGCTCGATTGGACTGATTATTTTATTATAACGACTGCTGCGAGTTTTACTCATCTTAAAGGATTGTTGCGGATTTGTGAAGAGTTTACTGCACAGCATAGCATTTCCAGCATGAGAAAACCATCTCTCGATGATGAAGATGAATGGTGTCTCATTGATTACGGTAATTTTATTGTTCACATAATGAGCAGCAAGACGAGAGAGTTTTATGATTTAGAATCGCTGTGGTATAAAGCAAAAAGAATAGAAATTAATCCAGGCTTAAAATAAGAAAGCATAAATTTAAATTAGCTTACAGCCAATATTTATTATATAATTGCAGTACTGATTTTATTATAAAAATAAATCTGTAAAAAAATGCTGTGTGTGCACATACAAGCACACACAGCAGCAATACGCGTTAAAAGCTAGCTTCGTATTTTTTCATATTCCATACCAGACAGCACTTTGCAAATTTCCTTTACTTCAGGTGTTGCCTGATCTTTTGTCCCTCCTGCATTAAGCCTGTCAATTTCGTTTCTGAGCACTTTATGTGTTTCCGGATTTAATTTAAACTTGAGTGAAGCTAATATGCCAGCAGTCAGGAAGAGAATTGGAATTAAAGAAAATAGCAAATGGATAGCTTCCTGTGTACTGGCAGTTTGCGGTGTAGCGAATGTTTTTAATGATGCACCAGTACCCTTGTATTTTATTGTATCAAATGCTATTCGTGCTTGCCGCAGTATGGCAGTATCAGCTTTCTCGTTAAGTTTATATAAGGATTCTTCTTTCATATAAGCATCGGCGAGCGCAGTCTGATATTGCGGAGCTTTGAGCGCTATTTGCGGTTTAATGTTATTTTCAAAATCTTCTATGCTAAAGGATTTTGGAAGAGGTCCTAAATACCCAATAAGCGAAAGAATGAGCCCAAGAAGCGGCAAAACAGCAGCGCCTTGAATGAGTTTTCTAATAAGCGTCATAGCGCCTGCATAGGTACCAGCACGCTTTTCGCCAGTCATTAATTCATCGACATCAGCTACAAATGGAAGAAGCTGGAATGGTACCAACACTGCTGCTGACTGTCCCATACCAATTACTACACAGTTGATAATGAGAACAATGAGCGGAGTAGAAGGTCCATGGAGATACATTGCAGCCAGTCCAACAGCCATTATAAAAAGTCCTATGCGGAATGCCGTTGCATGTCCTTTTTTATTTGCAATTGCAATATAGAGCGGGAGGCATGCTATTTGTGTAATAAGAATTGATCCCATGCCAATCGTTAGAAATCCTGGTTTATGCAAGTAATCGGCAAGATAGAACTTTATCCACCCCATGAGCACATCCATCGTGGCATAGGCAAAAATATACATAATAATATGGATGCGGAAGGATTTGTTTTTGAATATGCTGGCAAAATTTTCAATAAAGTTGGTTTTTTTCTGGCTAACTGGTTCCTCCTGTTTATCCCAGGTTCCGAAATAAACAAATATCCAAGGCAGCATGAAAAAAATACCAAAAACAATGCCCATAACCAGGTGTCCGGTTCTAGGATCATGGAATCGGTTGATAATCATCTCTGGCACAGTACCGGAAATCAGCGCTGCCAACATGGAGAAGAACATTCTAAAACCGGTAAGCTTGTTCCTGTCCTTAAACTGTTCTGCCATTTCTGCGGAAAGCGCACCATAGGGAACGAGTACCATGGTTGAAACTGTATAAAAAAAGATATAGGCCAAAAAGTAGTATATAAAGAGACCGATATCTGTTGAGAATTTTACCGGCAGCCAGATTAACACCATAGAAATGAAAATTGGAACTATTCCAACAAGAAACCATACACGCCGCTTACCAAGTTTGCTCCTGGTTTTATCGGATATATAACCCATAAGCGGATCAGACACTGCGTCCCATATCTTACCAAGGCCAGGTATGAGACCCGCAAGTATGGGGTTTAATCCAATGACAGCTACGAGATAGTACATTGTAAAGGTACTAATTAGCAGGAATGCACCGCCTCCATATAAATCCCCAAGACCATATGCAATACAATTCCTTGTCTTTAAGGTTTTTCCTTCCATCAATTTCCTCCATCAGTAATGCGACTTACTGTGATATAATAGTAGCTTTGAATGAGTAATTATTTTCACTCAATAAGTAATTATGAGCGAGAAACTGAAAATTGGCAAGAAAAATTTTCTAGAATTTTTAATTATTGAGAATTCTATCGACCATTGCATCGATATCGGATTGGTCAATATCTTCCCGCCGTTCAAATGCTAGTTCCAGGTTAGCCGCTCGAAGCTTGCGCAAGAGCCCATAAATAATAACAAGGAGCATTTTATTGGTCGCAACAGGATTCTGCTTAAAAAAAGCTGAGAGATCGTTTCTGTGAATTCTAAAAACGGTGCATGGACCCATCGCAGTAATTGTAGCTGTTCGAGGCACATTAAGGAAGATACCAGCCTCACCGAATATATCCCCAGGTCCCAGTGAATTCATGTATGTTTCTTTTTTGTTTTTTTCAGAAACTGAAACACTCACCGTACCCTCGAGTATGCCGAAAAACCAAGGTTCAAGTTCACCTTCTTTAGCAAGAACTTCATCAGTGTCATACGTTATTACGGAACCTGCTTTGAGAATAATAGCGAGTTCCTGTTTGTTGAGGTACTTGAACGTTAAAATATGACCTACCATTTCTTCCCATTGTGTTTTGTTTTCTATTATACGCATATAACCAGTATATGCTACTAATGCAGAGAAATCAAAGCTTTTTTTTATTATTGTACAAGACACTGCATTTATGTATGATGATACAGCGGAGGTTACTGTGCATGTAGAAAAAAAACAGATACAGCGCGTCATGGTAGGATTTGGAATTATTCTTTTGAACTATGCAGCGGATCAGATAACAAAATACTGGGCTGTGCTCACCTTAAAAGGAAAGGGCATTGTTAATGTGGTCGGCGATGTCTTTATCCTGCTCTACGCTGAAAATACAGGAGCTTTTTTGAGTGCTGGTGCGGGCTGGCCATCTTTCATGAAATATATCCTATTACTCATTATACCTTTGCTGTTATGCTGTATTGGCATTTATTACATTGCTTTTAAAGAAAAACGATTTTCGCAGATTGTAACTCTTGCCTGTATTATCGGCGGCGGGCTAGGCAATTTAATAGACAGGCTAAGTAATAATTTTGTTGTCGTTGATTTTCTTAATTTTGGTATTGGCAAGCTGAGAACTGGAATTTTGAATGTTGCTGATCTCTCTGTTACATTTGGCGCGCTTGCATATATCATTATTGAAAGTAAACGAAAACAAAAAGAACAAAATATATCAGAGGTGTATAAAAAAGAAATAGACACATTGGGCGATACGCTCGATGAGCAATGAGAAAGGAATATAATTCGCTAACAAGAATAAAAAAGGCTGACAGACAACTCTGCTCTGTCAGCCTTTTTGCTACATCTTATACTACATCAGGAAAATTTTTTCTTAACAATAGCAGAAAGCTGATCTGCAGCTTCTTTTGAAAGTTCATACATAACACGGGTTTTGGGTTTATCAATCTTAACAATGCGGCCAAGATCGATAGGTGTTGCAATGACAACAGCATCACAGTCAGTTCTGCGGATAGTTTCTTCGAGATCCTTAATTTGTTTTTCGCCATAACCCATTGCAGGGAGGAGAATGCCAATATCAGGATATTTTTTGAAGGTATCAGCAATGGTTCCTACTGCATAGGGGCGAGGATCAACTAATGATGCTGCACCAAGCCGTTTGGCTGCTACAGTGCCTGCGCCTATTTTCATCTCGCCGTGGGTAAGTGTCGGACCATCCTCAATAACGAGAACGCGTTTGCCTTTAATGATAGAAGGATCTTCTACCGTTAATGTTGATTCGGCTTTAATAATTTCCGCTTTGGGATTGTATTGTTTGCAATTTGCTATAAGCTTTTCAACTTCTTTGGGATCTGCTGAATCAACTTTATTGACAACAAACACATTGGCGCGGAGGAAGTTAGTGTTTCCAGGATGATACGTTAATTCATGTCCGGTTCTATATGGATCTACTACAACAATTTCAAGATCGGATTTGTAGAATGGAGTATCGTTATTGCCGCCATCCCAGATGATGACATCGGCTTCTTTTTCTGCTTCACGGAGAATCGCTTCATAATCAACACCAGCATAAATTACTCTGCCCCGATCAATATGCGGTTCATATTCTTCCATCTCTTCGATAGTACATTTATGCTTATCCAGATCTGATTTTTGAGCAAAGCGCTGAACTTTTTGTGCGACAAGGTTGCCATAGGGCATAGGATGCCGGATTGCTACGGCTTTTTTCCCCATAGCGGTGAGGCAGTCAGATACTGCACGGGTGGTTTGTGATTTACCGCAGCCAGTGCGAACTGCGCAGATAGACACAACCGGTTTTGTTGATTTAATCATTGTGTCGACTGGAGACAGCAATATGTAATTAGCACCTTCTGCCAGCGCGATTGAACCAATTTGCATAACGCGAACATGAGGCACATCTGAATATGAGAAAACAACGTCTACAATGTTTCCAGCTTGTTTTTCCTTGCGGACGAGGTTTGCAAGTTCTGATTCATTAACGATAGGGATACCGTTGGGGTATAGTTTCCCTGCAAGTTCTGCAGGATACTTTCTGCCATCAATGTCTGGAATCTGTGCGGCGGTGAATGCCACAACATCAAATTCTTCTTTATCGCGGTACATAACATTAAAATTGTGGAAGTCTCTTCCAGCAGCGCCGACGATAATCACTTTTCTCTTTGCCATGATTGTACACTCCTTATAAAGTACATGGAATCCAGGCTCATTATGGGGACCCTGTACCCAGCATCGCGTAGGCTAAAGATCCTTTGACATAAGAATTAAGTCATCACGCTTTTTGTATCCGCGTTTTGCATAATACGGTTCAACTACAAGATTAGTTTTCTCTATAAAAAGGTGAACTTTTTTACAGCCAATGGCTCTAAATTCATCCTCGAGTTTATCCATGAGCAGTTTACCGATTCCCAGCTTGCGCACGTCTTTTCGTACTGCAAAGTGTACGACAAAACCACGTCTCCCGTCAAAATTGCCCCACACCGTGCCTACAATATCGTTGTTATAGAGTGCCACTAAAAACAGCTGAGGATTAATTGTCGCAGCATGTGCTACTTCTTGCGGATTATCAGTTGATGAGAGCGTAATATCATTGGCCTTCCAAAAATCGATAATGCGAGCGCTATCAAGATTTTTTGCTATGGTAATTTTGATTTCTGATAAATTCACAATAGCAATTGTACCATAGCCCGAAAAGTTGTCAATGAAAAAGTAAGATGTATGGTATAATGCATAATTATGCGTACGAAATATGTTGTGCTTTTATTTGCTGTTTGCTGGTTAGTTTGTTCTTGTTCATACTCAGTGCACATTACAGTTGAGCCTGAAGGGGCAGCCATTACCGTGGATGGAATACCGATAGAAAACGGAACAACAATAAGAACGCATCAAAAAACAATACGGGTCATGGCGGAAGTAGAAGGATATGTGCCAGTCGATGAACTGTTTGTGAATAAAATATTTGCAATAAATCAGCATGCGATAGTTTTAAACAAGAGAACATTCACGGTGCATATAGAAACAAGTGAAGGCAGTTCTGCGGTGCTGGAGCAGAACAAATTATTGGGCCAGACTTCCTGTGATGTTGTGCTCGACTATGGAGTGCATGTGCTGACACTCTCTCGCCCCGGTTATGCTGATGAAATGTGCAGAGTTGATGTTCGTCAAAATGCTTCATATACCTTTCAGCACCATAAAGAGGGCACACCGTTTCAGGCTCTTGGCATTTTCTCATGCGGTGTACAGCCTAAACAGGTAATTTTTAGTCCTGACGATGATTACATTCTTATCCCGTTATTAGGCGAGCGCGGCTTTGATGTGTTTTCGGTGTCAGAACTCAAAATGGTAAAACGAATCGAACCACCCGATCCCAGCAAACAAACAGGGTATCCCGAAGGTTTGTTTCTCAAGGAACGGAATGTTTTTTGGATAAGTCAAATGACAACAAACAGCATTTATGAGTATTCATGGCCTGGATTGGAGTACAGAAGGACCATTCCAACAGGCGGAGTGTGGTCCAAATATATGGCATGGCATAATAGCCAACATATTGCTGCTATATCAAACTGGTTAAGCAATACAGTATCAATAATCAATCCTGAAAGCGGAGATATTATATATAAATTACCTACAGCAGCGGTGCCTCGCGGGCTTGCGTTTACAAAAGACGGAAAATATTTAATAGTCACCGCTTTTGAAGGAGGAAGGATTTCTCTCTTTGACACAAGTTCCTGGAAAGAAATAAAATACATACAAAAAGCAGGATCAAATATGCGCCATGCAGTGCTCAGTCCCGATGATATGACACTGTATGTCAGTGATATGGGTAATAATTGTGTTTATGAAATAGACATGAATACGTTTACCGTTACTAATATGTATAAAGTTGATCATAATCCTAATACTATCGACATAAGCCCCGACGGAAGACTACTTGTTGTTTCATGCCGCGGACCTAATAATCCCGTTTCGTATCTTTTGAGAAGCCCACGAAGCGGATATATTGTCGTAATTGATGTACAGCAAAAACGCATTGTTGCAATGTTCGCAGGAGGGAATCAGCCTACTGGACTTGATATTAGCAATAGCGGTAAGTATTTGTGTTTCTCTAATTTTTTAGATAATACCATTGAGCTTTTTTATCTGGGAGATTACAATGTCAGTCATACAAAGTAACAAGAATATTCTCAACCGAATCTGAAATACATGATTGTTTGTTATAGTGTAACAATAAGTGCGGAGCGTGAACATGGATAAAAAAAAGCGGATACAAGAACTTGAAAAACTTATACGGTACCATCAGCATGCTTACTACAATGGAACACCGGAGATAACCGATGCAGAGTTTGATGCTCTTTGGGATGAACTAAAAGCACTCGATTCGGGTAATAAAATATTTTCAGAAGTTGGCAAAGACAGTGCCGACGGGTTTCCAAAGCGTGAGCATATTATGCCTATGGGAAGTCAGGAAAAGGCTGCCGATCCTGATGAGTTTTTAGCATGGGCTCAAAAACAGCAATTCCGGGATTTTGTCGTTGAATATAAACTTGATGGCGCAAGTTTAGAACTGCAGTATCAGAATGGATTACTGCGCTATGCAGTTACCCGCGGTGATGGCGCCATAGGTGATGACATAACAGAGAATGCTCGTAAAATGCAGGGCGTTATGCCCCGTCTAAAAACATCATGGAGCGGTGCAGTGAGGGGCGAAGTAATTATGTTAAAAAATATTCATGATAAATACTTCCCTGATAAGGCCAACTGCCGCAACGCTGCAAATGGAGTCATGAAACGCAAGGATGGTAAAGGCTCCGAATATCTTACCGTGCTTTGCTATGATGCAGTTCCGGAAGCTGTTTTTGAACAGGGCAGAGCTGTCCGGCAACCCGATGCACCTTTTAATGATGAACTTTCAAAACTCGAATGGCTTAAAGAGCAAGGGTTTAGCGTCGTTACCGCGGTGCTCTGTCATGGAGCGTATGAAGTTATCGATTACCGCGCTCGAGTTGTAGCAGAGCGCGAAAACCTGCCGTACGATATTGATGGACTAGTTGTGAAAGGGCGGGCTGTAGACGCTAACGATATGGCGCAGCCTCGCCCGGAAAAACAAATAGCGTTTAAATTCCCGCTTGAAGAAGCGGTGAGCACGCTCCGCAGTATTGAGTGGAGTGAGTCCGGAATACTGTACACGCCGATAGCCCTTATCGATCCTGTGCAGTTAGCAGGCACGATAGTTAAACGAGCCAATCTCGTAAACACCAATGCAATCAACGGTATGGGATTAAAAATAGGGTCTCGTGTAATTGTAGTAAAGCGCGGCGAAATTATTCCAAAAATAGAAGGTAAAATAGATGATGAACCTAGTGCTGTGCCAATAATCGTTCCGGAAGTATGCAGCCAGTGCGGTACAAAGCTTATTGATGAAGGCACGCGGTTATATTGTCCTAACACTGTATGCCCAGGGAAGCTGTATCATCGGCTTGAAAAATGGATACAGATCATGGGAATCATGGATATAGGCCCCGCGGTGTTAAAACGTTTTTTTGATACTGGCAAGGTGCGCACAATAGCAGACTTATATAAACTTACAGTCACTGATCTCATTGAAATTGAGCGAATGGGAGAAATCCTTGCAAAAAAAATTCTTGCAAATATAAATGCTAAAAGAAGCCTCAAGCTTCCTGAATTATTGGCTGGGCTTGATATCGATGGAATAGGCCCGCTCATGGCAGAAAAGCTCATTGTTGCTGGATTTACAACACTGGAAAAATTAAAGCAAGCAGCGAGCGCAGATTTTGCGCAAATTCCTGGATTTGGAAGCATTCTTGCAGAAAACCTTGTGCAGGGGCTCAGAGAACTTGAGCCGATGCTTAATGAATTAGTATCGTATATCAATATTGAACAACCGACGCACGGTGTGCTGCAAGGGCTATCATTTTGCTTTACCGGAGAGTTAAAAAGTATGAAACGTGCCGAAGCAGAATCACTCGTACGGCAGCATGGCGGAACTGTTAAGTCAAGCGTAACAAAAGATTTATCATACCTTGTAACAAATGATCCCAATTCAGGTTCTTCAAAAAATGAACAGGCAAAAAAATTGGGTATTCCAGTAATCACAGAAGATGATTTTTTGTTAATGCTTAATCGGCAGTAGATGTTTCGGAAAATAGAGGCGGTTTAATGATACTTTCTATTAAGGTAATTCCCAATGCTCCTAAAAATGAATTTGTCGGCAAACGCGGCGATGAATATGTTTTTAAAATACAAGCACAACCTGAAAAGGGCAAGGCAAATACTGTTCTCATAGATTTTATGTCTATCTTATTAAGAACTGCTAAAAGTAATATAAATATAGTTTCCGGGCAGACATCTCAGCATAAAAAAGTTAAAGTCGATGGCGTATCAGAAAACACAGTGTTAGAAATATTAAAGAGGTAAAAATATGTTATTCGTGGTTTATAGTGGAATGCATGAAGACTGGAAACCAGAGGCATGAATGGGAAGCTCGAATTTTGTTTGTCGGATGAGCAGGCTGAGGGTTTTGTGCATGACTCATGTTTATCAAAATTGAAAAAATCGCACCCTGCGATACAATGTAACTATTCTTTGTTCTATGAAAACCACTTGAGACAAATTCCCGGTATGAGGGGGTAGCGGAGAAGCCCTGACCACCCGACCACTTATTATAAAGCTCTGCCACGTAGTAAGGTGGTCAGGCTTCGGAGCGAGGGGAGCATACTGCGAGGGAAGGAGCAGTTAGGAGCGGAAACTTGAGTAGTATAGAGATGCTCCCCCTTTAAGAAAATCTTCAGACCGATGGCACCGGCACCATAGAGTACAGCTACGGGTTGCTCGGAGAAATTA
>CAZVTR010000002.1:0-54251 GCA_964630305.1 uncultured Treponemataceae bacterium
ATCGGTATGCAAGAAATGGACTTTAGAAAAACAGGTTATATCATAAAAAAATTTTATCTTGACTCCATCAACAAAGCATGGTATGGTATAGATAACCTATAAAGGCCTACCATCACTCTTTTTGGAAGATAATTATGAGATTTTTTGATACTCATGCCCATATCGGGCTTATATTTGATGACCCGATTGAACAACATGTTGTTTGCCAGCGTGCTGCACAGGCAGATGTTAAGCACATTGTAAGCATCAGCAATAGCATTATTGACTTTTTTACTATCTATGAGAACCTTAAAATAGAAAACAATGTATGCTTCGCCGCAGGAATTTCGCCATCAGAAGTAAACAATCTGCCTAAAGATTGGCAGCTCAAGGTTGAAGATGCGCTTAAACTTCCAAATATTGTTGCTCTTGGAGAAATCGGCCTTGATTACTATCATAAATTTGGAGATAAGAATCGCCAGGTCGAATTATTTATCAGCCAGCTTGACATTGCAATTCATCACAACCTTCCTGTTATTATCCATAATCGTGATGCTGGCAATGATGTTCTTGAAGTGCTCAAAGATAGACTGCCCGCACGAGGAGGTGTATTGCACTGCTATTCAGAAAATGCTGAGTATGCAAAGAAAGCTCTAAACCTCAATTTATATTTTTCATTTGCAGGGAATCTCACCTATCGGAATGCGCGAAATCTCCATGAAACTGTTCAAGTCTTACCGCTTGATAGAATACTTGTTGAATCAGAATCACCATTCATGGTACCAGCTGAGTATCGCAACCGCAGAAACAAACCTGAATACATTCATTCAACCGTTGAAGCGCTTGCTGAACTTATTGATAAACCATATGAAGAAGTTGCGGAAGCTGTATATCAAAATGCCTGCAAGTTTTTTGGCATTTCAGACTAATGCCCATCGTTAAAGTAAAAGATTTGACTAAATTTGACTGATACTAAAAAGCTATGCTGCATCATCCTGTTCAAATTGGAACTTTCACGGTACCAGGTAACATCTTTATTGCTCCTGTAGCAGGTTACTCTGATGCAGCATACCGTTCTATTTGTCTTGAATTAGGAGCCGATTTTTCGTTTACAGAATTAATCAGTTCAGAAGCACTGGTACGAAACTCTGAAAAAACTGAAATTTTACTCCGGCGTTTTGATAATGAAACCACATATGCAATTCAGCTCTTTGGGAAAAACCCACAGGTTATGGCAAGTGCAGCCCGATTTGTATATGAACACTATCATCCTGCAATCATTGATATCAATTGCGGCTGCCCGGTGCCAAAAGTAGTAAAAACTGGTGCAGGATCGGCACTAATGAGGACACCTGGTACTGCAGCAGATATAGTCAAAGCAATTAAGGACTCAGTACCCCTACCGGTTACGGTTAAAATGCGGTTGGGATGGGATGAAAATTCCATTAATTATCTGGACTTCGCTGAAGCTGTAACAAAAGCTGGTGCAGATGCTCTCACCCTCCATGCTCGAACCCGTGCTCAGGGGTACAGCGGGAAAGCAGATCGCAGCGCATTTTTTAAACTTGCGTACCAGGTGTCAGTTCCGGTAATTGCATCAGGCGATATGTTCACGGTTAATGATGTTATCGATGTACTCAACAACACTAATCATGGGAAACCTGTACAGGGAGTAATGATTGCACGAGGAATGATGGGGCGCCCATTTTTCTTTAAGGAAATAGCTGATGCCCTTAAAACGATAGATGCGCTTGATGTTCAAAACAATTTCCTTCCAGAAAATCAATCGCTGTACCAGGTGTCAGGGAAGGTACCAAAGACAGAAAACAAGCATGCAGAGAATACATTTTTGAAATCTTTGTACCAAGAAAATAAATCTCAGTACCAGGTGTCCAATAAGGAAGTGTCCAACAAGATGTCCAATAAAGAAATCATTGCTATAGCTCAGAAACATCTTTTGCTTATGATTGATTTGTATGGAGAAAAGCAAGCCTGTGTTGAATTTCGCAAACACATTTGTGCCTACCTTAAAGGAACACCTGGTGGAGCTGCCTTAAGACAACAAGCGGTACACTGTACTTCTTTGCAGGATTACCAGCACATTTTTTCTTTATGGCTGCACTGATTTTGTCCACTTTATATATTCTTGAGAAATACGAGTGTTGATATCAAAAGGTTCTTCTGCTGCAAGCCATTCATAAATAATTGGAACTAGATATTTTGTAAAAAAATTATCCCACAATTTTGAAACACCATTAACAGATGCAATCATCTGTTTTGGGGGAGTCTTTCCTAGCAGTTCCTTATAGTAAAGGGGAAATACTTTTTCTGTAATATCAATTACAGCAGAAAAACCATTTGCAATTCCAAAATCAATTTCATCCAGCCGATATAATTTAAGTTGTTCCATCAATTTTTTTTGCGTATCAATGCGATAAAACCATTTTATAAAAGCTTCAGCTGCATCTTTTGATTTTCCATTTGACAAAATTCCTAAAAAAACAGCTGTATCATCCACTGGGATTTTATTATCATATGCAAACCAATAAGTTTTTAAGGTACTGCGACGTGATTCATCAAGTGCCAGGTATTTTTTAGAAGAAATGACCCATGCATTAGTTTTATTCAATGACAGCTGCATATCTGCAGGTATTTGTTCATATTTTTGTTTGAACATCATAACATCAGAAAAAGTGACTTTGGAATCATCAAACCAGGTTTTTAAATAGTACATAGCAGAAGAAAAATTAGCACTGTTCCATTGGAGACCATTTTGTTCAGCAAAATTAGCACCAAATGCCTTAAAAAAATAATGTAAAGTCTCGTTTGACCAAAGAGGATGAAATCCCATAGCTGAAAATTCATTCTTTTGTTTTATTGTTGCTGAATTTGATAAGGTTTTTAGTTCGGGAAGCTGAATAACCACACCCTGTTCTATTGGCGGTTCTGCATTATTCTTTTGCATAATTACAATAGGCACATTAAACGAAACCGGAAGTAATAATTGTCTATTTTTAACCATACCGGATTGCAATAATGATTCATAAAAACTTCTTCGAGAAATACTGAGCGTTGCAAATAAATAGCTGATATCATCAAGCTGAGGTAAAATTTTATCTGTAAGGATATTATTTCCTAGAATCAGTGCAGGGTATTTTTTCCTTGCACTGCTTTCTTGTAACCTGTCAAGATTTTCTTCGTATATGCAATGAATTTTATAGCGTTTATGCTGCACATTAAACTGTTCAACATAAAACACAGCTTGCGGTATATTGGTAACCATGTACGCTTCTGTTACCGAAGTTGCCTGCTTAATAATAAAGAAAACAGATATTGCAATAATAAAAAACAGTAAAGCAATGAGTATGCTTAAGGAATGCTGTTTAACATCTTTCATGAATCACTGTCCTTTTTTCTCAGAATCATCTTTCATAAAACATTTTTTTACTGTATACTAATAAGCGAAATGCAAGTCAAACATCCCGAAGTCTATTCACTCATCGAATCAATCTCTCAGCATTATAGCAGCAATGTTTCAAATCGATTCACTCATTCTGTTCTATCACTGCTTCCATTAGATACTGCATCGTGGACACAGATAGAAGAACTTACCGAACGAGCATCACATTACCGGTATCAAGGATACCATTTTGATGAACTCTATTCAATGATTCTCGCTATGGCAAAGTTCATCTCTTTTGCCAGAAAACAGGGTATACCGCTCCTAAAGTCGCACGCAGGCATCCAATCGTCTAAATTATCATCACAGGATAAAATTCTGCTTGATATGGTTATTAATAATTTTATTTCTAACCTCAACATTCTAGCAGATTACCTAAATAAGCTGTTTGTTAAAGTTGTTGAGCTTGATAAAGCAGAAGCTGTTGGCCGGCCACCCGTGCTCTTAAAATTCCCTGAATTAAAAGATATTGGCAAATACCTGCTGGAATAAAGCGCTAAAACCCACAAGCATATTTTGAGTTACCACTTTTATTCTAATTAAAACGGAGAGAGGGGGATTCGAACCCCCGGTACCTTGCGGCACAACGGTTTTCGAGACCGCCCGATTCAACCACTCTCGCATCTCTCCAAAACTGGCTAAATAAAAGGACGCTTTTTAATGAAGCGTCCCATCAAACCATAATTGAGGCTAAGAGGATTCGAACCTCCGACCTTCAGATCCGCAATCTGAAGCTCTATCCAGCTGAGCTATAGCCTCATTCTACTACGGAGAGGGAGGGATTCGAACCCTCGGTACCCTTTAGGGGCACAACTCCTTAGCAGGGAGCCCGATTCGGCCACTCTCGCACCTCTCCAGATTTGTTACTTGTAATCACAACACATATACAAGCACTATACAATATATATCACATACATATCGGCTTGTACATTACAATGCATTCCGAATTTCCCTGCAGCTACGCTACATATCAGCATTACTAACAAGCGTTTCGGAGCAGGGGGGATTCGAACCCCCGGTACCTCGCGGTACAACGGTTTTCAAGACCGCCTCCTTAAACCACTCGGACACCGCTCCTTGAACGTCGACATATATTAAAGAAAATAGCGTTGATTTGTCAAGCTATATGATTTTTGCTGCTCTATGCTATAATCAATTTGATTGCGTACTTGATACAGCTATGATAAAGTTATACTAGAGGTTTTAATGATAAAATCAAAAATTCTCTGTCTATTACAATTAGTAGCACTCAGTATAGCCGCTCTTTTACTTATAATGATGATTTTGCTATCATCAATAACACGAAACACCGCTATTAGCAGTAATCAATTTCTATTGCTGATAACTATTGGATTACCGCTTGCAGTGCTCACGAGTCTTTTTATCACTTTTTTCACGATTTCTAGAATATTTGCATATAGAATCACTGGTTATCTTTTTATTTTCTTATATCTATTTTCAGTTTTCATAGCATTCTACTTTTTGGGCAGATTATTTCCACAATTTTCTCGAATCGATATCATTCAGTTTGGTAAACCACTTTTTGCAATTCTGCCAGAATATAACCAATGTATTATTACACTGTATGGATTCAGCCAACTATCTTTTTACCAAGCTTTACTTTGTTTTGGCTACAGTTCTCTTTTTTTTGCTTCCTTTTGGGGAATAACCCGGATTACCCATGCACGACACCTCATTGGCGCATTATTGATGCCCCTAATTTTTTTGGCTTCTTTGTATTTATATGGTTTTATTCATTCGCCGCTTTTCTTACAGTTTATAACAGAAATTATTAGACTTAAAATCGATCAAGAATATTTTTCATACATTTCAGCTGGTATTATCATACTCACCGCACTTGGATTTGATTTGCTTTTCTCATATAAACCAGAAGGAAAGAAGAAAACTATATGAAGAAAACATCGCTTTCCGGCATACTTTTTCTCATGTTTTTAGTTTTTTTTAGCATATCTTCAGTATGGCATGCTGTCAGTTCCATGGTATTTATTCTTCCCCGCTATTTTTTTTCCTGGATCTTATTATCAGGACTAATTAGCTTATTTACAGTAACACCAGCAATTCTCCTTGTCGGATCGGCATTTCATGCAGAAAGCATGCCTGCAACAAGCAGTTTTCATGATGTTGTTATACGAGAATTACTTCCTGCATTTATTTTTGCTTTGATACTTACTATTGGCTATATTTTTATTCTCCCACCTGTGGAGAACCGAAAAACCTGGTTTGAACAAACCAGTAACACCTTTAACAATGCAATTAAAAATGCCGAAGCTTCATACAAAAATAAAAATTATAATGAAACAATGCAATATTTAATTATTGCTCGAAGTATTGATCCTAAAAATCCGCAGTACACAAAGCTGTATGACTCAGTTATAGAAACTGTACAATCAAAAATGCAAGCATATAAACCAGAAGACACAATCACGCAAAGTGCTGATACCTGGCAGAATAGCAATAGCCTGTACCTTGCAGCATTAAAGGCAAAAGAAGCTGGTAAATATTTGGATGCCCACTACCTGGCACGGCGAGCACTAGCATTAAATCCAAATCGTAAAGAAATTCAAGCATTAATTACCGAAACCTGGAAACTTATCAATCAGCAAAAACAAGATCCTAAAGAAGTCGCAGAAGCTGAACTGTTTAATAAAAAAGTCGAAGGTTACACCTACTATGATTCAGGACGTTTTCTAGAAGCGTATCAAGTGTTTTCTACTCTTGCTAAAAAACATGGCGAGGATCCCGATGTAAAATTATTTCTTTCCAGAAGCCTGGAACAGCTTAAAAAAATTGCATTTTTTATAGAAGAAGATTCATCTGCTTTTTTGCGTGCTACTGCTGTTCCTTTTTCAGCGAATTTATCGACTCCCGATACCGTTGTTCGCATTTCTGCATCTGCAGCAGTATCATCATACGAAGGAATTTATTTCCGTGAGCTTAAAGTACAAATGGAAAAACCTCAACTATACAGCTTTGAAACCCCGTTTGCGCGGCTCAAAGGAAGCACCTTGACAATACGCGCTGTTGATAGAGAAAATCCTCTTAACCACTGGGAACCCGTTTGGAAAATTGGGAAACAGGATCCGGATGGAGTGATTATTAATTTTCCAATTACTGAAGAACAAGCCGATCTTTTACTGCTTCTGTTTCAAAAACCGCAGAATATCCCTGCCTACAAACTGTGGGATAGTATAAAAATAGCAGAACAGTATCATATTAATACTGCTGAAATATACCTTGAAGTCAGCAGAAGACTCGCATACCCTTTTATTCTTCTTATGGTTATTATTTTCGGCATTGGCTTGGGGCTTAGATTCCGAACAACGCAAAACGACAGCTTTTTAATTCAATTTGTTGGTTCCTGCATTTTGGTACCAGGTGTTATACCGCCATTGAATATAATAGCCAGAGTTGGATTCAGTGCTGAACAGTTAATCCACCACTACACAAAAGAAATACCATTCATACTGGCATGGTTGGGAGTATTATTACTCACAACCTTTATAGTCATATTTATTTCAGCAAAAATATCAGCATTCTTTGTTCGCCGTCGATAAAACCTGCTATACTGTTTTGCCGAGGCACTTCACTCCGTATCATTCGCTCACTAGCGTACGTCGATATGTGTACCAGGTGTTGTTGCAATTCGCACTGTTAATCCTGCGCTCGTTCAATACACGCACCTAAGCCCTTTAGTCTTTCCACAATATGTTCGTAACCGCGTTCTATCTGATAGACATTACGGATACAGCTGGTACCTTCTGCACAAAGCGCTGCAATGACCATGGCCATTCCGGCTCTAACATCCGGCGATACTAATTCTGTTCCGTGCAATCGCGCTGGTCCCGAAACAACAGCCCGGTGAGGATCGCAGAGCACAATGCGCGCACCCATACCAATGAGCTTATCAACAAAAAACATGCGCGATTCAAACATTTTTTCGTGGATTAATACAGTTCCTTCAACCTGCGTCGCTACCACGGTCATAATTGATGTTAAATCAGGCGGAAATCCCGGCCACGGCGCATCATCAATTTTTGGAATCTGTCCGCCTAAATCTGGCACAACTCGCATGACCTGGCCTGGTTTCATAATGAGGTCGACACCTGGTACAGCATTAGTTGATACAGCATTAGTTCCCGATACTGTATTATTTGGAGCAGCATGTGAAGGAGCAATGCTCCAGCTGATTCCTAGCTTTCCAAATGCAAGCTTTATCATGCGTAAATCATCAGGATTTACCCCTTGGATTACAAGATCGCTTCTTGTAACAGCTCCTAGACCAATAAAACTTCCCACTTCCATAAAGTCCGGGCCAATTGAAAAATCGGTACCATGTAACGCAGGCACTCCCTCAATTGTAAGGATATTTGAACCAATGCCTGTTATTTTTGCACCCATGCTGTTGAGCATTTTGCATACATCCTGAACATGGGGCTCGCTGGCTGCATTTCTGATAATTGTAACACCCTCAGCAAGTGCTGCAGCCATAACCGCATTTTCTGTAGCAGTCACCGATGCTTCATCCAGAAAAATATCAGTGCCTTTGAGCTTGTTTGTTGTAAATTCAAACACACCATCTATCTCAACTCGCGCACCGAGTGCTTCGAGCGCAAGGAGGTGTGTATCAACTCGTCTTCTGCCAATAACATCTCCACCAGGAGGCGGCAATACTGCACTGCCCTTTCGTGCTAGCACCGAGCCAGCAAATAATATCGATGCTCGAACTTTTGCAGCAAGATCTGCGGGTATAGTTGCACTTTCCAGTTCTCTTGCATGAATCTTCCATGCATTACAGCCAGCTGGCTCAACATCAGCGCCTAGTGCTCGGCAAATGGACAGCATAACTCTGACATCTTCAATGTCTGGAATATTCCTCAAAATAACTGGCTCTGCAGTTAACAGCGCTGCACTGATACAGGGAAGCGCCGCATTCTTATTGCCGCTTATTTTTATAGTCCCTTTTAAGGGATGCCCACCTTCAATAATATACTTATTCATAGCTGCATCGTACCGAAGGTAAAAACGTGCGTCAATGGCACCCATCGACGGTACCAGGTGTGCCATAGAGGTGTGCTATAAGCATTTGACCAATTAAAAAATTAGCCTTACATTAGAGTATGAATTGAGCTGAGGAGGACTTTATGAGCATTACAAAACAAAAACCTGTTCCAACTGATATCGAAATTGCACAAAAAGCTGAAATTAAACCTATTGTATCAATTGCAGAAAACTATGGAATCTGCGACGAGTGTATAGATCATTTTGGCAGGTATAAGGCAAAGGTAAGGCTTGAGTTCTTAAAACAAAATCAGGATGCTCCTAAACGCGCAAAATATATCGATGTCACTGCTATATCACCAACACCGCTTGGAGAAGGAAAGACTACAACAACTGTAGGTTTAACACAAGGATTAGGGTTGCTGGGGTACAAAGCAGCTTGTGCTATTCGTCAGCCATCAATGGGACCTACATTCGGCATAAAAGGCGGTGCTGCTGGCGGAGGTTACAGTCAGATTGTACCTATGGAAGATTTCAACCTGCATCTCACCGGTGATATTCATGCAGTTTCTGCAGCACACAACCTGTGTGCAACCGCTCTTGATGCGCGCATTTACCATGAGCTCCGCTGGTCTGATGAATTTTTTGCGAAACAGGGAATGACCAAACTCAATGTTGACCCTTATAACGTTTTCTGGCGCAGAGTCGTCGATATGAATGATCGTGCATTACGCAATATCATACTCGGAATTAACGGTGTAGAAAATGGACCGCTCCGGCAATCTGGTTTTGATATTGCAGTAGCAAGTGAAGTAATGGCTATACTTGCGCTTGCAAAAGATCTCAGAGACTTACGGGAACGAATAGGAAAAATAATTCTTGCTCTTGATAAAAAAGGAAACCCAATTACAACAGAAATGCTCGGCGTTGCAGGTGCGATGACCATTTTGCTAAAAGATGCTATCAAACCAAATATTTTGCAAACACTTGAAGAACAGCTCGCATTTGTCCACGCTGGACCCTTTGCAAACATCGCTCACGGCAATTCATCAGTTATTGCAGACCTCGTAGCAACTAAAGTAGCTGATTATGTCATAACAGAAAGCGGTTTTGGCGCGGATATGGGGTTTGAAAAATTTGTTGATATAAAATGCCGGACGAGCAGACTTTTCCCCGATGCTGCAGTATTAGTGGTTACAGTGCGTGCGCTTAAAATGCATGGCGGCGGCCCCAAAGTCACACCTGGCAAACCGCTTTCAGCAGCATATACTGAGGAAAATATTGATCTTGTCAACAAGGGTCTGTCTAATATGCTTGCACACCTGGATATCTTGAGAAAATTTGGCATTCCAACTGTTGTTGCAATCAATGCATTCCCATCTGATACCAAACAAGAGTGGGATATAATCCGCAATGCAGCAGTAAAAGCAGGAGCGGTTGATGCTGTTGTATCGCATCACTGGGCAGAAGGCGGCGAAGGCGCGCTAGAACTTGCTAAAGCAGTTGAAAAAGCCGCTCAAATACCCAGTAAAGTCATGCCCTTTTATCCGCTCGATCTTTCAATTAAAGAAAAAATTGAGCGAATCGCGCGTGAAATTTATGGTGCTGACCATGTCTCCTACTCTGTCGAAGCAGAAGAAGCTATTGAGCGTTTTTCAAAACTCGGTTATGACAAACTTCCTATTTGTATGGCTAAAACTCAATACTCGTTATCACATGATCCAGCACTTAAGGGCGCACCTAAGGGTTTTATTTTCCCAATTAATGATGTCCGGCTGGCAGCTGGCGCTGGTTTTATCTACCCGCTCTCTGGCGACATAAACACCATGCCCGGACTCTCGAGCAAGCCTGGGTATATGGGCATGGACATCGATCCTGATACAGGGAAAATTTCCGGGCTTTCATAACTTTTAAGACACCCGTTTTAGAACACCCGGTACAAAGGGATATCGCAATTTTAGGACACCTGGAACCAAGGGATATCGCGGTACCGAGCGATATCGCAGCGTCAGCCGGCCTCATATCAAATGACGACACACAGATAATGACACCTCACAGATAATGACACCTGGTACCCAACTTAGTCCGACCCGAGCCTCAAATGATACCTTATCAACGACACCTGGTACCAAGTGGAGTCTGACCAGAGCCTCACATGATGCCTTATCAATGACACCTGGTACCAAATGGGTAAAATATAGCCCACACACGGTACCAGTACTCTAAACAACAGCTGAACCGCTGTACAAACTGATTTTTTTAATGGTGGGATCTGCTAGGAGCTTATTGCGGGAATTTCATATCAGCCATTATATTTTTATCAAGAATGATATCGATATCTCGTTTTGGATGCAGAACAAAATCAAGATTGAGAAAGCCATAATTTTTTGCATCGGATCGAATCATTGTTTTTTGATCACGAGTCAATGAATCAAATAAGCGGGCTGACTCCGTGAACTGTGCCATTGCGTCTGCTCGTTTTGAGCTGTCGCCCATCACATTTGCTACTCTCAGGTAAGCGGCTCCCAAATTGTTGCGAGCAGCAACAAGCAGGCGAACAATTTCATCGTGTGAAGGACGCTGCTGCGGATTAGGATTGGGTATGAGATCAAGTTCAGTCTGAAGCCTATCGACTAGAGCCTTGTAATAGCTTTGAGCAGCAAAATAATCCCCTCGTTTATACAGCGTATTCCCAAGAGCCATTAAGAGATAGGGTGTTGGCTTACTATTCAAGCTGGCACGATAAAAATATGATAGCGCAGTTTTATAATCATCGAGAGTTTCTTTTCTATAATAAATATACCCACGATGATAATCCATCTCTGGTGTGACATATCCGCTATCCTCTGCTTTTTCATACAATGCAATAGCAGTATCAAAATTTTCAGGTTTATAAAAATAAACATCTCCAAGCAGTGCATATGCTTTTCCGAATTCTGCTGATTTAGGAAACCTGAGCTCTTCGAGCGATTGTTCATATCGTTTTATGCACCGTTCAAGCTTTTCCATGGCATCCAAATTCCGGTCTCCTTTAAGATACAGTTCACTTAATCGAATAAGATCTAAGAGATACCGCTTTGTTTGCCTGTTATCTAAACCTCTTGCAGCATCAGCTTTTTCAAACGTAAAAACTGAATTTTCAAGAGCATTTAATTCTTTATCATACAGCATCGATTTTCTAAACCATCGCGCAATAGCAGAATGAGCTTCTGGCACATATGGTTCATTTTTTACAGCTTTTGTGAGTATATCCTGCACCTGATCGAGGATTTCATGTTCCATAAGATATTCTGCAAGCTCAGCGAGTGTTGAGGCAGAAAATTTACTTTTTTTGTTACCGAGATAATATTTTGCATATGGTGCGATTTCTTTTACATTATCCTTGCCGGTTACTCTTTCGGATCGAATGAGATAGAGCAGCATTAACTCAAGATACTGATCGATTTTGCCATATTTTTCCATCAGTGTAGCAAGCTGAAGTCTTGCCTTATTATATATGCTTGCTATTTCTGCAGATGATGGCGGTTTATACTGCTGTTCAAGATAGTATGCCCAGTTAAGATAATTTCTCACAAGAAATAATAGTGCATCTTTATGGAAATAATTCCATTTTACAATGCGCTCCATTACTTCTTTTTCTGCGTGTGCGAAATCATACTGCAGTTCTGATTTCATCCGAGCATAATCAAGTGTCCCTTTAATGTCTTTAGGCCAGTAATCATCTGACAATAAGGTCCAGTAAATCTTTTCAGCCAATCCATACTGACGTTTCTCAATATATTTTTCTGCATATTTATAGAACCATGGCTTCATTCGCCATTCATTGGTAGCATCGATAAAAAATTGGAGAGATTCAGGATACTTGTCTTTTATTATTTGATTGTAGCCTCTTGAATACAATATCTGCGCATGAATCGGCCTATAAATAAAATTATAACCAATAAATCCAAGAATGCCTAAACCTATTGCTGCAAGTACAATAATTTGCAGAACCGGTAAAATTGAGTGAATAAATATATACCTAAAACTATTTCTTTCTTCTTCGAATGCCGCACCGCGTCTCTTATCATAACCGCGCGGAACTTCGACAGGTCTTCTAAGAATTTTACTTGCAAGCTTTGCTGCATCATATGCGCTAGCACCATCAACGAGCATCTGTATGAGCTCTTTTTGATGAGTCATAGTGCCATGATTGTTAGCTATTATATCTTCTATGCAAAGCCTTACATTGAGCGGATATGATAAGAGCGTCTCTTGTAATTCATCAACCTGATTTTCTGTTAGTTCAATTGTTACAGGTCTATCATCTGCAGGTTTTGGTACCTCCGGTGGGGCTACAAATGCTGATGAAGCTGGCTTTTCTGGCTTTTTTGGCTCAAAACCTGGAATGGTAAAGGAGTCATCCCAATTACTGTCAATTGAAAAATTTTCAGGTTCGAGTGTTCCTTTTTCAAGGGATGCTAGTTCTTGATCTAACTCATCAGGTGCATGAAATGCTTCAGTTCCAATCTCAGGGACTTCTATTGATTCTGAACCTGCAGACTGAGCTTCTTGAGCTTCAGCTGGTGTTTCACTACTCTGGATTTCATTTCCAAAAGAGAGACTCTCAAGATCATGAATGTCATCCATAGATGGCAAATCAGCAATATCAGCTAATCCTGAGGTAATTTCTGTCTCACTAGCGCCGGCAGCGGTATCAAAACCGGCTGCTTCTTCTGAACTCTGAACCGTATCAGCACTAGCAGTTTCTCCCAACTTGGATAAATCAATGCCCTGATCAGTACCCTGCTCGGTACCGGGTGTGGTTAAATCAAAACCCGAGTCGGTACCAGGTGTGGCTATATCCAAGCTGGACTCGGCACCAAATGTCTCAGATACCAGATCTGGTGCTGCGAGTACATCTGCTGATTCTTGAGATTGCGCAGAAATCTCGCTTTCTTCTGGAAAATTTGATATTTCTGGCATTTCAGGCTGAAACTCAGACGAATCGATTCCAGTTTCCATTCCGGCATCTGTTTCGGTACCGGGTGTTGTTTCTTCCATTTCGGTACCGGGTGTTGTTTCTTGTAGTATTTCAGAAGTAGCTTGTTCTGGTACAGTATCAGCATCAAAAAATTCTGGTTCTGTGCCTGATGGTTCGATATCTATACCGGCAGGTATTTCAAATTTAGAACCTGCACCTGATTCGAATTCTGAACCTATGACCGGAACTGATTCTTCAGTCTCAAAGCTGCTTTCTGGCTCTAAGAGTTTTGCAAGATCATCGTCGAGGCCTTCTGCAGTCTCTGCAGGTGCACTCAAAGTATCGAGATTCATGCTTTTAAGGAAACTGGCATAATCCTCATCTGGAGAGGGAGCATCAAGCAATGCCTCGAGTGATGGTTCTTGTTCTTTGGCAGGTTCACCAGTTTCTGCTGCTTCAGCACTCTGGGCTGACAACGTAAATCTGTTTGCATCTAATGCAGAAGGTTTCCCCTCATCAATTGCTGATGGAGGAGGCAACTCTTTGATGTATGGTTGTTCCCCCCATTTCCCGACGGTTTCCTGTTCACCGCCTAATTTGCGAAGATGTTTCTGTAGTTCTGCAAGACGCTTTAATGTTGGCATTCTTTGAAATTTTCGGCATATACTATGCCATTCCTTATTGCAAGTATATCAAAGTATACGGAGTATATAAATATCAAAATTTTAGAACTATTGGTATTCATCTTTTTGCTAATTTTTCCGAATTATAATACAGTACCAACTACTCTTATTCTTCATATGAGAACAAGATAGTATTGGATTGGCATATAGGAATGGCTTATAGGATTTTCGAATGAAACGAACTGTATTTCTTTTACTTATTATCATTTGCACTGTGCCGCTGCTGTTTTCTGTTGATGTTCCCTCCATCAGCATGCATGTCTATGTTTCAGAATTAAAATCTGCCCAGGCTCCAATCATTCTGGAAAACCATATAATTTTTTCTGTTAAAGGTGTATATCGCTCGGTAGGCATTGCTTTTTCACATGAAAAATGGTCAAAAACACATTACTTTGAAAAAAATAAATATGGCATTTTTTTCTTTATATATCCTGTTCCTCTGGAAACTGCAGGTCCCTTGCAGTACAGACTTGTCATTGATGGGGTCTGGTGCAAAGATAGTGCAAACCCGGAATACTATAAAGACTTTAATAGCGGCATTGAATTTTCGTTAGTCAACATTCCATTTTTACCAAAGCAAATGTATGGGATCTGGAATCCTGCAGATACCAATGATGGTACAGTTACCTTTTACTATAAAGGCACACCAGGCCAATATATCTATGTAACTGGCAGCTTTTGCAATTGGGATCCATTCCTCTATGAACTCGAAGAAGAAAAACCAGGTGAATACTGGTTAAGATTAAAGCTTGAACCAGGTACATATTATTATGTTTTTATAATTAAAGGTGAAAAAGTACCAGATCCGCTCAATAATAAAATTGTATATACAAAAGAAGGAAAACCAGTTTCGGAGCTTGTTGTTCCTGTTAGAAAGAACTAAGTTTAAACAGGCGTAAACTCATAAAAATCAAAGTCTCTGTCATTTTTTACTATTTCATAAAAAGAAGCAGAAAAACCTTCGTCAGCATTATAATTAAGTATAGAAAAACTAGGTCCCCATAGAGCCCGCGGTTTTCCAAGACTGCCAGGATTAATAATGAGCACACCCTCTCGTTTTTTATAGAGCGGAATATGGGTATGCCCAAAAATAACTGCATCCGCCTGTTCCTTATGAGCAAGAGCAGTAACATCATCTAGTACTGTTTCAAAATTAGTGGTATGTCCATGCAAGACAAGAATTTTTTTATTATTTATTCCAAGCGTAGCAATAAGCGGCGCATTCGAGTGAGCATCCATATTCCCCCGTACAGAATAGCATTGAGGAATAGTATGTTTCTGCGTTATTGCTGCAATATCCCTGACGCCATCACCGCAGTGTATGATTGCAGAAATTGTATTTTTGCAAAAATCTATTGCTCTTTCTAAATATTCAATTTGCCCATGAGTATCAGAGACGATGAGATACATAGTTTCCTTCCTGAAATTGTATATTTAAATCGCGAAGACGATTTGAAAGCAAATTAATTATATTCCTTGCATCCTCCGGAGAATGACTGATAAGATGTTCAATCTGTTCTCGTGTGAAAACTATTACTGAAGTTTCTGTTAATGCTCTGCCCCATGCACTTCTCGATTCATGCAATAAGAGTCCCATCTCTCCGATAAAATTACCCTCTGCAACAATAGAGACTGGTTCAATGGATTGCATATCCGGATCTTCAAAATAGACTCCTATTTGCCCTGAAACAATAAAATAAGCATAATCAGCTGGATCATTTTTTTTAAAAAGCAGAGAGCCTCCTGGAAATGTTTGCATCGATTTTTTAAAAAGCTCTTGCAGCGACTTAAAGATTATAGCATCAATTTTATTGAGCTTTTTCTTTTCAAAAAAATTTCGATATTTTTTAAAAGCAATGCTGGTAAAAAATTCATCGGTATATACATATTCTGCAAAAAGAAAATATAACCAAAAAAAGAAATAGACTTTTATGAGCAATGCAATAACATTACCCAGAACACCATAAATAATACCGTATCGATTCGTAGAAAAAAGAAGCTGAACAATATACGAAAAAACCGTATAAATTATCGTGCAAACTGTTGCAGTTTTAATAATTTTTTTCAGAGCTATTTTATATGCAGGTAATACTCGCAATGTCTGTACAATAAAAAACCAAAGAATCAAGAGAGGAATTATGTAACGGGCAAGTTCTGCAACTATTGTTATTGTTTGACTAATATAGCCAGGGGGGATAATTCTTAAAACATACTGAACCATTTGGAGCAGTGTAATAACTGCAATAACTGCAATGAGTATGATGAGCTCAACAAGAAATGTTACTAAGTTCTCTCTGATCGGCGTTCCCGTACCAGCATCATTGAATATAATACGCAAACCACGCTGAACCGAAAGCACAAACAATCGGGAAGTCCATATAAGATTCAATAAAAGAAAAACACCGGCTACAGACATCAGCTTTTTCGAAAAAAAACTATTTATTACAGCATCAATAGGAAGATTTTTAAACCACTCTACAGAATTGATTATTTCCAAAACTGCATGAGAATTACCCAAAATTAAAAATGAAATGTACACGAGCACAAGTACAACAGGAAGAGCAGACAATAAAAAGGCATATGCACCAGCAGCAGCATGGTTAGCCATTTCCTGTTTTAGAAAGAGCTCATACGCTAGCACTATTTTCTGCATGGTTGTTTTAAAAATTTGCATTATTTTTGAGCTCATACTATAATATTCTTATATATTTTATATTTTTATGCAAGTAAAAAAATCATTGATAAATTACATATATAATAAACATAATGAACCTTTAAAGTATAATGTTATATATTGTAGTTTTAGGGGGCAAGCATGTTTAAAAGAACTGCTTCAATCAAGACAACCATTTTTGCGATTGTTCTTGGTTCAATTTTTCTTTTAGTAACCGTTTTTTCTTTACTTTTCGGAAAGTCGCTTTCTGATTCTATTAAAGAACGCGGTTTTCTTGATGTAACACAAAAAGTTACTGTTTCTGCAGCAGAAATCGATGGACTTATTAAATCACGCATGGAGTTGGTCAGCGCGTATGCTGATATCTTTTTATACGATGACTTTAAAGTAGCCACTGCATGCTTTTTTTCATCAGTATCATCAAGAATAGCAAACGACACAGGAATTTATGACATATATTTTGCAACAGCAAAGGGACCAAAAGAAGGCGGTTATTTTGGGGATCCTAATTGGATACCACCAGATGATTATGATTGGACGCAACGATCTTGGTTCCTACTTGCTTCAAATGCTAATAGTAATGGACTTCCTGTACCTGTTATTGATGAACCATATATTGATGCAGATACAAAAAAAATGGTTTTTACCGTTGCACGTGCTACTATTCGCAATAATACATTAATTGCAGTAACAGCAATCGACATTTTTGCTGAAACGATGAATGAAATACTAGATTCCTTAAAACCAACAGGAAGTGCCAAGGTGTATCTAATTCATAAGGATGGCCTTTATCTCACAAATGAAAATCCAGACAAGTTGATGGCAGCGAGCTTTATAAAAGAATATACACTTGATCAGTACGAAAAAACTATATTATCTGGCAAACCTGAAATGTTTCTCTTTGACTCTGATAAATCATATTTTGTATCGGTACCACTTGCTAGTGCTCCATGGTACCTTGTAGCAGTTGGGAACTCCAACGACATACTTATAGAACTTATCAGAAAACGAGGCTTAATATATGGTGTGCTGATAATAAGTGTAATACTTGCAATTATTATTATAGTTATACTTATTAATCCATCTATGAAACACATAAAGCAAGTAGCACTAGGAATAGCAGAAATCGCTCAAGGTGGAGGCGATCTCACTAAAACTGTTTCAATTTTATCAAAAGATGAAGTTGGAGAACTGGCATATAACTTTAACCAATTTCTGCTGTTTATGGATGCTTTGTTGTTCCAGATAAACGAAACCTCTGAAAAGCTAAAGGAAATTGCAGAAAATACTAACCAAGAAACATTCAATTCAACAAAAACTTTTGAAACGGTAACAAAAGATCTTTCGGAACTTGAACAGCAATTTCATAAACAAACAGAAGATCTTAACAGACTTGTTACTACTTCAAAATCATTCTTTGAAAGCTACAAAGAACTGCAAGATAAACTTATTGATCAATCTGCAAGTGTTGAAGAAACTGCTGCTGCTATGACTCAAATTTCAAAAACAATGGGCAATGTAGCCCAGCTTGGAAAACGCGGACAGGATATCAACGAAAAACTTGCAGAAAAAGTTAAAACCAGCACATCTACAATCAATGAACTTATTACTGTAATCGGTGATATCGGTAAACGCAGTGAGGCTATTGCTTCTTTCGCCGAAGTTATCGCAGAAATTGCCGAGCGTACTAATCTGCTAGCTATGAATGCTGCAATCGAAGCTGCACATGCAGGAGAAGCGGGGAAAGGGTTTGGCGTTGTCGCAGATGAGATACGAAAACTAGCTGAATCTTCAAATGAAGAAACGAATGCCATTGCTGAGACAATACGAGATATTTCTTCTACCATTGAGCAAGGTATAAATTTATCGCGTTCAGTTGAAATTGAATTAAGCAGCATGATTGAAGCAGTCGAACAGTCTAAAATTGTTTCTATTGAAATTTCTGGTGCAACTGAAGAAGAAGCAAAAGGCGGTGAAGAAATACTTAAAGCACTAAAAACTATCAGCGATGTAAATAAAATTGTAAAAGATACCATTGCATCACAAACCAATGATTTACATTCCATAGAATCCACACTACAAGTTACTCAACAAAATAACAATGTTGTTATTACAAGTCTTAAGCAGCAGATTGCTGAAATTAACAATCTCGCAGAACTTGCGAAGGTTATTCAAAACAACATGGAAACCGTAAAAGAAGAAGCGGAACAGCTCTCTGCCATAATGAAACGCTTTAAACTAAGCACAAAAACAGAAGTTTTTGATACCGAACAAGGAGCATGAACTATGAATAAACCGATTATCGTTTACACATCCAGAACCGGACATGCACGCGCTCTTGCAGAAAAACTCGGCGCACTGCTTTCTGCACCGGTTCATGAAGTTATTGATTGTGTTAACCGAAAAGGCTTCTTGGGCTTTATGTTTTCTGGATTCCAAGCCGTTACTAAAAAAGCAACACCAATTGATGAATTAGTAATTGACCTCTCGCAGCATGACAGTATCATTATTGTTGTTCCAGTGTGGGCATCAAACCTGGTACCACCTATGCGAACATGGCTCCAAACACATATGAGCGAAATAGCCGGCAAACCTATAGCTGTTCTTGCTACCTGCAAAGGCTCTGACAGTGAATCATATACAAACACAATTAAAGCAGAATTCCCGCAAGTGATATCCTGCAAAGTTTGCTACGAGTCTGAAACAGACATTGAAAGCTTACTCAAAAACTTTATTACAGAATTGCAGCAGTAGCTCGCACTGGTAATTGTAATTGTGCTCTGCAATTTTCATAGCGGCTCAACATCAATTTATGTTACTTTTGTTTTACTGTATCAATTGAGCAAGATTTTCTGGGCTTAATCGAAACGAGGAGCCTTGTCCCTGACAAAAGTGATGCACTCTCAGCATATGAATTGAGAGGTCACTGTAAATAATCGAAGTACCACTCTTTGAATCAGAAACCATAACAGAATTTTTATGAAACAATCCATCCTGCCAGGGACACGGCAGTTTCCCTCGAGCATCACCAACTGTAACAACATATCGTGATTCAATGGTTATTGGCTCTCCCAATCCAGCCTGGCCTGCCGCTTTAAGATGCTCTAAAAAATCCGCAGCATGTTCAAACGTAATGCCCAACTGCGCCATAGCTTCTTCATCGGCCTCAATAATATCTCGTAGACTTCGATTATCATCTCCTAAAAATCCTGCTGCTGTAATAATGCCAGGTTTCATTCGTTCGTATGCTTCAATCTCACTTTGTGTATTTTTCATTGTATTCCCCTCTGCAAGGCATATGCGTGTAAAACCAGCACGCATGTTATATTGTTATGCAAACTTATCAAAATAAATTTCATTTTCCGGAATTCCATTTGCAGTCATTACCTTAATACAAGCATTGATCATACCGGGACTTCCACAGAGATAACCTTCCAAACCTTTCTCCTTTCCGATCCGTTCTTTTATGTAGCGATCGAGCACATCAGTTATTATACCCTTTTCACCCTGCCAGTTATCATCAGGCTGCGGTTCTGAAAGCGCAGGAATAAAATGAAATCTATTTAGCTTCTTTTGCAGCGCATCCATCTCATCGAGATAGAACATGTCTTTCCTCGTTCGAGCGCCAAAAAAATACCAAATTTCCTTATCAGGGAAAAGATTGTGCTCAGCAATATCATAAAGCATGCTCTTAAAGGGAGCCATACCAGAACCGCCTGCCACACAGATCATCGTTTTAGGCGTATCATGCACATGAAACTCACCAAAAGGGCCAATGAGATCAACAGTCATACCCACTGATAACTTTGTATGAACCCAGGTTGTTGCAATACCGCCGGGAACCAAGCGGATCAAGAGTTCAACATGACGAGTATCCGAGGGAACCGAAGACATGGAGTATGCTCGCTGAACAGATTCCTTAATCTTATCATATGGAGGCACAACCAATTGCACGTATTGCCCCGCAATAAATTGAATATCATCAGTCTGAAGTTCAAAAAGCACTTCTTTAATATCATAGGTAACATCACGTAGTGAAGCAACACGAGCTTTATATTTTTTAACATTAAAAAGCACATCAGGGAGTTCAATTTCAATATTTTTCTTAACCTTAACTTGACACGACAATCTAATATTTTGATTTACTTCTCCCGGGGAAAGATACGGCAGCTCAGTAGGAAGGTGCGGCCCAACATCGCTTATTACTTTAACTTTACAGGCACCGCAGGATCCCCGTCCACCGCACGCAGATGGCACAAATATGCCCTGCCCAGCCAGTGTCAGTAAAAGCGGCGATCCCCCTTTCACTGACAACTTTTTTTTCCCATTGTTTATATCTATAACAACATCACCATAGTTGTTTACGAGCTTATCAACAATAGTTATGAGCAGTGCCAGCACCATGGTGATGACAGCGCTCACAATAGGACCAACTATAAATGTAGACATCAAGCCCTCCTACTGCACTTGAATCATGCCGGAAAAACCCATAAAAGCCAGAGCCATAAACCCAATGATAATCATTGTGATACCAGGTCCTTTTAAGCCAGCTGGTACTGGATTTTTCTCAATTCGTTCTCGTATTGCTGCTAGTAAAACTATCGCCAGCCACCATCCTGCTCCCGATCCAAACCCAAACGCAATGCTCTGCAAAAAGTTATAGCTGCGAATCTGCATAAAAAGAATTGCTCCAAGAATTGCACAGTTTACGGTGATGAGCGGAAGGAATATCCCCAGACTCAGGTATAAGGCCGGGCTTAACCTATCGATAAGCATTTCGAGAATCTGCACTACAGCAGCAATTACTATAATAAAAATAATAAACGAAAGATATTCGATTTTTAATGGAATGATAATATAATATAACACCACCCAGCACAGTGCCGATGTAATTGTCAGCACAAATGTAACTGCCAATCCTAACCCAAGAGAGCTTCTCCATTCTTTACTAATAGAGATAAATGAGCACATGCCAAGAAAATTAGAAAGAAGAATATTGCTGGTAAAAATAGAAGCAAAAATTAAAGTAACTGGATTTATCAAAGGAGCCATTATTTCCCTCCAGGATTTGCAGGTTTCCGTACCGATTTAGCCCACCACATTATCATTGCTACAATAAAAAAAGCACTTGGCGCCATTATCATTATTGTCCAGGGAGTAAATGACTCTGGCATAATGCGGTACCCCATGAGCGAACCAAAACCCAAAAGCTCACGCACTACCGATATAAACACAAGCACCATCATGTATCCCAGTCCGCTTGTGAGCCCGTCCCAGAATGATATAAACGGTGCGTTTGCCTGCGCAAAAGCCTCGGCTCTTCCCATAATTATACAGTTAGTAATAATTAATCCAACATACGGACCGAGCTGTTTTGATACTTCAGGGAGATATGCTCGTAAGAGTATATCAATAATAATAACATAGAATGATATGACAATAACCTGCGTAATCATACGGACTTTTTTAGGGATAAGATTTTTTATCAGCGAAATAGTAAAACTTGAAAATGCCGTTGTTAAAGCTACACCAACAGTCATAACCAAGGTATTGCGCATACTGTTTGTTACAGCAAGCGTAGAGCAAATTCCAAGTATTTGAATAAAAATTGGATTATTAGTCCATATATTATCAAGAGCAGTTTTGAGTATAGGATTCTTAGCCATTTATTGCACTCCCTCCCGTACCATAGATCAGCGCTCGTATTTTTTCGAGAGCCTTGTTCACAATTGCTTCCATCGACTTGCTGGTTCTTGTTGCACCGGTGATGCCATCGATAATGCCATCGTTTACGTTACCTGGCTGCTGGATTTGAACTGTGTTCACCGTAACACCAGACTGATTAGTTTTTGTACCAGGTGTTGTGCTGGTTGTACTGGAAGCAGCTTCCGTGCCCGATTGAATCGTAATGCTCCAGTCTATTGTTTTTTTACCGACAAATTGCTTCTTAAAACCAGGTTCGTCGATTCGTCCGCCAAGACCAGGCGTTTCATTTTGAGCTACTATTTCAATACCCCTCATGACGCCATCAGCAGAAGCTGCGAGTATTATCGTAATTGTTCCCCATAGTCCAGGCCCGCTCTGTTCTACTGCAAAATATTCAGTTTCATTAATCACCGTGCGGTATGCTAATTTCGACTTTTCATCATCTGTATTACTGGCAGCTGTTATAACAGGAGTTAGCTTGGAGTTAAAAAGTTTTTCTGCTTCGTTTAAATCACTATAGGCAATTCCAAGACTATTGAGATATGCTGCTTTTCGTGATGCTTCCGCATACTTGGCTACCCGCTCAGCAGTGCTGGCTTGAACCACTGCCAGTATCCCGACAAACAGCAAGCAAACAATTGCACTAAAAAGTACTGTATATCCAATTGAATCTTTATTCATATCATCTCCAGTATTTCCTTTATTACTATTGTGGCACTGCTGGACTTACTGCCTGCTTTTTGAGTGAAAGCAGCTTATCAAGCAGGCTGGCAAATGTATTCCCAATTAAAATTGCAAAACTGGTACCTTCCGGGAAAGCACTGAAATTCCTGATAAGCACGATGCAAAAGCCAATGAGGATTCCATACAGATACTGCGCAATCGGTTTTTTAGGAGCGGAAACCGGATCTGTTGACATAAACACAGCTACAAACCAGAGGCTTCCTGCAAACAAGCTCTGGAACGGCAAAGTGTTTGGTACTTTAAGCAATACAAATGTTCCTTGCAGAAAAAATGCTCCGAAAAGCGTTGATGCCATCAAACGCCATTGAGCCGTCTTTGTTGCAATAAGGTACACCCCAGCAAGAACAATCAGTATAATGCTGCTTTCTCCAATTGCCCCGCCGGCTATCCCGCTTTGAAAACCGACACCTGGTACATAGTTTCGTATACCTATCAAAAGACTGATGAATGGTACAGTTTCACCTTTGCTCATTACGGCTAATGGCGTCGCAGCCGCTACAGCATCGATACCTGAACCAGCACCGGATAGCGGAGCGCCAAAATTGCTGCCGGGAATAAATGCCCTGCCGAGCACTGTTGCAAACGAGATATAGACAAAAATACGTCCGCTGATTGCAGGATTAAACACATTCCTGCCAAATCCGCCGAATACCTCTTTTGCCATAAACACTGCAAATGCAGAACCTACTGCAACAATCCACAAAGGAACGAGCGGCGGCATGCTCAGCGCAAACAAAAGCGCTGTAACAAATACTGCTTCGCTCGCTTTCTTCCCCTGCTTTTTTTCAAATAGCACTTCAATGCTTGCGCTCACCAGCACTGATACTGCAACAACTGCCAGAACTCGTAAACCATACAGCCAAACACTAAATACCAAGAGCGGAACTAGTGAAAGGATCACCTTCCTCATAATTGGTTGCTTTATAAACACAGATTTATCTCCTTACAACACCACTACACAATCACTAATGAGCATAGCTTATAATTTACAATTGTCAATGGCAGAATGATACCTGGTACCCCAAGTGCCTGAACGTGGCGCTCAGTACAACGCTTAGATTGATACCTTAAATTGACACCTGGTACCAAAACAGCCTTGAAAAATGCACAAACAATCGTTACTGTGTAAACAATCGCTAGAGGGAGATTTTATATGACACAAAGTTCATACGAAAAACCAGATTTTTGGACACAAAAGGCAAAAAAGGAAGGATATCCTGCGAGAAGTGTGTACAAACTGGAGGAAATAGATCAGAAATTTAAGCTCATAAAAAAAAACATGCATATTCTCGATGTCGGCGCAGCTCCTGGCAGCTGGAGCCTCTGGGTGCTCCGAAAATTTGAAGCGCTCCACGATAACAGTATGCTCATTTCTGTCGATTTATCAGATGTCACCATCCCAAAAGACAAACCTAATTTCAGCTTCATACAGGGTGATATTTTTTCTCCAGAGGTACAGGAAAAACTAGCCTCTTATAGTCCTTATGATCTTATACTGTCTGATGCAGCTCCTGCTACTACTGGTAACAGCACTGTAGATACAAGCCGATCAGAAGAATTGGTTCACTGTGTGCTTGAACTCGGAAACCGGTTTTTAAAAAAAGGCGGTACTCTCGTGTGCAAGTTTTTTATTGGCGGAGGTCAGCAGGAACTGCTGAATCAAGCAAAACAAATGTTTAAGACTGCACGGACGTATAAGCCAGAGGCATGCAGAACATCCAGCTTTGAAACCTATCTCATTGCTCAATCAAAACTTTAACTGTTAACTTTTTTTGTGCGAAAAACTGCTAAAAGAGGTTCAAGCGGCTCTCGTTCCTTTAATAAATCCATGACACCTGGTTTGGATAACCCTTTTGCAAGATCGGAAAGTGCAGCGAGATGTTTCTCTTTTGAAGTCATACAAATAAAAAACACTGCAAAAACGGGAGTCCCTTCATCCCACGGTAAGGGGAAACGCGGGTAGGCAAGGTATATTGTATCATGTGTTATGAGCGATCCAGTGTTCTCATTAAATCCATCATAACTTGGATGCGGAATTGCTATACCATTACCAAGATTTGTAGATTGTCGTTTTTCACGGGCAAGAATTGCTTCTGGCAAACGAATATTGTAAGCAACATTATGATTTCGGAGCGCAGAAAAAAACGAATTGATAAAACCCGCAGATGAAGATTTCCCTGAACTTTCACTATCATCCCAGATATTATACCAGACACCGCCCCGAAGCAGACTATCTTCAATACTCATAAAGACAGTATAGCAAGTATTAAGTTATAACGTAATACCCACATTACCTCGCATTTTTCTTGCTGTAAAATTGACAAATTTGTCCTGTACTTTTATACACTTCATATACTGGCATTGCCTGACACTGTATTTGAAATAGCCTGCACGCATACGGAAAAGCAATCTGATATGTTACAAAAAAATATGAACAAGTGGTACAATCCGGAACACCTGATTTTTTATGTGCATCTTTCATTAGTTTGCTCCATATCCGATATTTTCACTCATGCCTTTTTTTAGTATATTGTCTTCATGAATATACTACGCAAAGAATTCAGATACTCTTTTAATTATATAACGCTTTATATCATTGGAGCTAATTTTATTATCTATTTTTTAACTATGGCAAGCCCGACTTTGTTTTACAATCTGGCGCTTGTACCGCAGCTCACGTTATCTGGCTCATTCTGGCAGCCATTTACCTATATGTTTGTACATGCAGGGTTTCAGCATATTTTCTTTAACATGCTCGGTCTCCTCATATTCGGTCTTGCTGTGGAACGTACCATGGGAAGCAAAGAATTCCTCCTCTTTTATCTTGTAACCGGCACCCTCGCAGGTGTTTTTTCCTTGCTTGCATTTACTGTAATGAACATTTCAGTCCCGCTTGTTGGAGCTTCTGGAGCAATCTTTGCAGTTCTCTTTGCCTATGCTGTCATCTACCCGCGTTCTATAATTTATATTTGGGGTATTATACCAGTTCGTGCGCCCCTATTAGTGCTTGGATATACCATTCTTGAAATTGTCAATGAAATTATGGGATTTCAAGGAAATGTAGCGCACCTTACCCATCTGGCTGGTTTTGGCTTTTCAGCTGTGTATTTTCCGGTAAGACATGGCATAAACCCCATTAAACGTCTTTTATTGCGGTAACGAACATCACATTTTTGTACTACACAAAAATATTCATGCTACTACAAAAGTTTTAAGCAATCCTAGCACTGGACATGCCGATATTTATGGTGATGCGTAATAAAAATGTAATCATATTGCTCGTATTTGCTTTACTATCATTATTTAGCCTGAACTCTGCAAATAAAACCATCAATGCTGCACAAGATTATTTTATTCAAGGAATCTTTACAGCCGATATTTTTTCTCCACCAAGTCCCGAAGGTTTTACAGAACTTGGAGACCCTGCATGGACACCTCTCTATACAGCGCAAGAATTAGCAGAAGCAGTATTTACTGAAGCTTCATGGGTTTTTTCCGGCATAATCTGGGGATTCACATTTGAATACACACCTTACGATAAAACGAGAAAAGTTGCAGAATCATTTCAATTAACCCCCCGCGGTGCTATCAAACGCGGAAGCAGCGGATTGCGAATCTTAGAAACTAACCTTGACGGAGGGACACTTGTAGTGAATGCGCTCTACTATCCCACCGCATCAGAGCTTTCAGAACTCCTGGCATGGAAACAAGCATCCTATAAAATTGCTCAGGGAAGAGCCTATAGCCCCGCATTCCCGCCAATAATTGCTATGCAGGCACAAGAACGAGTGCAGGCACGCATTACGGCTATGGGCGAAGCAGTAAAAGAAGCAGTGAGAGAATATGCACGGGGAATCACCTATAACAAACCAAGAATAATCCGGGGAATATGCAGTCTCGCAGAACAGCCTAAAATAATCATTGCGAGCGGCCAATATCTGGCACAGGTGAAAATTTACTTACATATATCCGAAATCATTTCATACGGGACATACTAACAGAGCAAAAAACTGCAATCGATACAACCAAAACTAAAGCTTATGCAAGCCTTATTTTTTCTACCTCTTCATGCATTGCTTCAAGCCGTTCCATAATGGCATCAACAACAGCTTGTTTTTTATCATCGCGGAAATGCAGTTCATGCTTGATTTTTTCGCGAAACTCTTCGCAAACAATCGGCTCACTGATTTTAAATACCAGCTTATCCGGACAGATTAAATCTTCATGCATTTCACCTTCCGGATTGATTCTCAGCATATTGCCGTTTATCGATACCAGCACCATGTAATCAAACGATCGCACATACGAATCAATTTCTCGCACGCCTCGTTTAGTTGAAGGATCCCATGGCCTGTAGCGTGTTCCTGCAGGAAAAACGAGCACAGGATACCCCTGATACTTCATCTCATTCAATGCCTTCATCGCTGCATGGTTTATTTCCCTGCTCTTCATGAGTTCTTTGACAAGCTCTTTGGGATCTTTGAGTTTTTCCTTTATTATTTCTAACGATCTGCTCGGATAGATAACTATCCTGCTGTACGCCTCAGAAAATGCTGTAACAACCGGATTGGTTTCATTAAGTTTATAACCGGCTATCGCAATGAGCTTATCTGCAAGCTCAGCGCATTTACCGCCTTGTTTTCTGAGGAGATAATGAAAGACCGGCAAATCAAAATTGCTGTAATGTTCCGGCAGAATAAGACAGGATTTCCCCTGCTGTACAAAATCAAGCAATTGCTCAAGATGCTGATGCTCAAGAATCCCTGAACCAGGAAGCAAATTCTCTTCTATAATTTGATCTATATACCCTAAAATCGTTTTATTGCTAGGCTGATACACGTTCTCATCTGAAACCTTCATTTGAGCACGTGATGATTCAATCATCTTCATGATTAAACCGGAATATTTTTTGCTTATGGGTTCCATACAAGAAAACCTCCAAGTGTCTCAAATATTGTTGCAGTATGCCATTATATTGCCTTATTGAATTATTTGTCAATCTTTACACTTTTTTTAATTTTGTAAAAAATGCAGAATTACTTAAAATCTATGCCAAACCAATCTTCGATATTTGATTGCTGTTTATCGATAAGTCCGAGATCGACATGCGCTGTAGTTTCTCCGATTAACCAGTTTCGCTTTTGATATGTGAACTTGGCGCCTTTTGCGTCTATTCCCACTCCAATGAGCGCATGTTCATGCACAAGTGAAATCATGAGAATAGCATCGATATGTTCATAGTCTAAAAGAATAGCCATAACGAGTACACGGGAATCGCAGTCACCTGTTTGTTCAAACGCAGCGGTTATTGGATTGACAACATCGGAACCTTCCGGGTTTCGTACATAGGTAAAATTTTGCACCCAAGCGAGCAATGCTCGGACATACCCTTCTGGCTGCACAGGTATACCAAAATGCGGCTGTACAGAAGCGGACACATTCTTATTGAGAGATACACTTGCAGTTTGACCGCTAGAAGTTTCCCATACAAGCGAAAACTGCATCGCAAGCTGTACGAGTTCACTGTATGAAGCCTTGTATATCTGGCGATAAAACCGCCGCACTGCATCCTCAACAAGTTCAGGCACTGCTCCATATGGCAAGAGTACTGAATATTCCCGCTCGACTAGCTGCTGTACCAGGTTAGCATAAGTCTTATCGTAGACACAGGGGATAGAAATGCCGCTAAAAGAAATCTGCTTGCTTACAAGCTGAGGTTTACTGCGAGATCGCTCTGCCGTTGTAAAAGGGCCTGGCTTTAATCTATCGTTTGCGCGCAAAGAAAATCCGTCCAGTATCGATTCGAGCACTGGCTTTGCATCCTTAAACAACGTGCTTTTTGTATAGGCAAGCAAAACAAAATCAAAATTTTTTTCTCCGTCCAGAAGCTTTGCGGGTTCCTGGCTGTCGATGCTTAAAATGTATCCCTGTAAGTTATTCTGAAATTGCGCAAGGTGGATTCGCGATTTTCTTCCCGCATACTCAAACGACCATGCATCCAGCGATTTTGCCTGCAATTTGCTGTTTATCTGCCCGGCAAGCATATCAATCGAAGTATATGTTTGTGGGGGATAGATTACTAAATCTACAACAATATTCCCCTGCGGATTGGTAAAAGTAAATTTACTTGATCCATCGCTCTGTACGAGCGAAAAACCTTCTGGAAGATCTATAAAAAAGCCTTGATTAGAATTGAGTTCAACAGCGAATGCATTCAAAATACAGACTATGCAAACACTAAACGCAATAAAAAATTTAAAAAACTGGTTCATACCAGTCTAGTATAGCATAAAAAATTAAAAAATAATACGATACCAAATGAAATTTAGAGCAGCTTATCGTATACTATCAGTAGGAGTGTTTATGAAAAAAAGCCATTTTTTTGTTTTATTAATTTTATTGGTCACAGCCGTTTCTGCCTATAACTGCTCACTTTTCAAAGATAAAGTTGATACGCCGCAGTTTACGCCTCAAGGCGGGGTATACCATACAGTTCAAACTGTCACTATTACATGCGCGACAATAGGCGCAACAATTCGATATACCTTAGATAATTCTGATCCATCTCCAACACACGGGTTCATTTACGAAAATAGTGGTTTGACAAAAATATACATATCATCAGGCACTACTCTCAAAGCAATTGCATACAAACCAGGCTTAAAGGATTCTGATATTGCAGCTGCAGCCTATGCAATACCCAGTTTTGGCTTTTTGGATCAAACGTTTGGAAATGGCGGCAAAGTTACCACTGATAATGGCATCGGGACTAATAATGAAGCAAATGCAGTTGCAATACAACGTGATGGAAAAATTGTGTTAGCAGGATAAAGTTACAATGGAACATATAATCAGTTTGCCTTAGCTCGATACAACCAGGATGGTACCTTGGATGCAACATTTGGAGGTACTGGTTTTGTTTCTACTCAAGCAGGAAGTAGTAATAGTGAAGCCAAGGCAATTGCAATACAGAGCGACGGGAAAATTGTTGTTGCAGGATATGACTATTATTCTGACGATCAAGTTTTTGCCCTAGCTCGATATAACCAGGATGGTTCACTGGATGACTCTTTTGGATCTAGTGGCATTGCTACTGTCAATTTCGGAATCTTTGAAGATACCGCTAATGCAATTGCAATACAGAGCGACGGGAAAATTGTGGTTGCTGGATATTTCTTTAATGGTGTTGAAAACGATTTATTACTGGTTCGATATAACCAGGACGGTTCATTAGACACTTCATTCGGGAATCTGAATAATGGTAAAGTTATTCAGAATCTTGTTACTGGTGATGATGGAGCCAATGCACTTGCAATACAGAGCGACGGAAAAATTGTTGTCGCAGGCTATGTTACATATGGAAATAAAGATTTTGTTCTAGCTAGATTTGATCAAAATGGTTCATTGGATACATCTTTTGATGGAGGCACTGGTAGAGTTATTACCCATATCAATCCTAGTGATACTGATGAAGCTAATGCTATTGCCATACAGCGCGATGGAAAAATTATAGTCGTAGGATATGTTAATAATGGTTCTGCAAATAATTTTGCTCTGGTGAGATACAACCCAGACGGTTCACCTGATATATCATTTGGAACAAATGGTATTGTTACTACTTCCATAGTCGCTGGTAATAGTGAGGCAAAGGCTGTTGCTATACAGAGTGATGGGAAAATTGTGGTTATAGGATGTGACAGCGCCGATTTCAATTTCGCTCTAGCACGATATAACCAAAATGGTTCATTGGATACATCGTTTGGGAATATGGGTATTGTTGTTACATCTATAAATCCAGGTAGCACTGATGGAGCTTATGCTGTTGCACTCCAGCCTGATGGAAAAATTGTTGCTGCAGGGTATACCGGTAATGGAACCAACAATATATTTGCTATTGCAAGATATACCACCGCAGGTTCATTAGACCCATCTTTTGGACTGGGAAGGGGTATAGTTACAAAAGATTTTGGAAATTTTGATGATAAAGCGACTGCCATTGCTATTCAAAGTAATGGGAAGCTTGTTGTCGCTGGTTACTGCAATAGTGGCACCGATGTTAGCCCTGATTATGATTTCACAATTGTAAGGTATTGAAAAAACATATCCTTGCAACTTGCATTGTTCTTTGATATAGTCAGCACGCGTTCCAGCGGCGGGGACACACTGTTATTATAGCCGCGGCGGTCGTTCTGCTACCCGCCTCATCAAAACAAGGAGATCTCATGTCAGATTCTTCTTTTCTTCATTCCGGAAACCGTTTTAGGTATCTGGACCTCATTATGGCATATTTCGTTACCGTGCTTATCGTAAGCAACATTGCGTCATCTGCAAAAATTGTAGACCTTGGTTTTTCACTGTTTGGCGTACAGATGGCCTTTGACGGAGGGACACTGCTCTTCCCCCTCTCCTATATTTTTGGAGATATTTTAACCGAAGTATACGGATTTCGAGCCTCACGCAGGGTAATCTGGACCGGTTTTGCTGCTCTTGCGCTTTCCTCAATGGTGTTTTTTGTCCTTAAACTGCTTCCGGCAGAAAGTCAGTGGGAAAACTATGCAGGTTCAAACGCATACAATGCCATTCTTGGCGGTATGAGTTCCGGCGGCATAGTGCTCGCAAGCCTTGCTGGTTATTGGGCTGGAGAATTTTCTAATTCAGTTATTTTGACAAAAATGAAAATTATTACCAAAGGAAAATGGCTCTGGATGCGTACCATCGGCAGCACGCTCGTCGGAGAGTTTGTTGATACCGCGGTATTCGTGCTCATTGCAAGCATAACCGGAGTTTTTGGCTGGGAACTCTTCATAACGCTCACCCTCACAAATTATCTCTTTAAATGCGCAATCGAAGCCTTGATGACACCTGTCACCTATATCGTTGTGCGTAAGCTAAAAAAAGCCGAAGGCGTTGATACATACGATGTCGGTGTATCAATGAATCCTTTCGGAACCGAACAAGCCTAGCACAAACTCAGTTTGTCCCTCCTGCTTGCCAATTGTTTTACGTGAGCGGCGGCCGTCGTCAAACCTTGTCAGAGACTAATCTTTTAAACGAGCGGCGACCGTCGTCAAACCATAACGGAGGCAGCCGTATTACACGAAAAGCACGCCTACCTAAAACAATGCTGGAGGGACAGACCCCTTTTTATATCCAGAGCCTGCAGCCGTCGGCATGCCATCAGCGCACCCGCAATCATTGCTATAGAATTTCCGGCAATTCTAATGCATACTATCAGTATGGCAGTTTTTTATATTGTTGCCACACCAATTGGCAATCTGGAAGATATTACGCTCAGGGCAATTCGCATTTTACAAGAAGTTGATATTGTTGCTTGTGAAGACACCAGGCATACACTTAAACTACTAAATCATCTTGGCATTCAAAAAAAACTCATTTCCTGCCATGCTCAGGATGAAGAACGAGGCAGTGCCAAAATAGTGGAATTGCTCAACGAAGGACTCGCTGTAGCTTATTGCTCCGATGCGGGAACACCAGGCTTGAGCGATCCCGGGATTCTAGCTGTAAATCGTGCACGTGATGCAGGCCACACTATTATCCCTGTACCGGGTGTGAGTGCTTTTACAACCCTCATTTCAGCGGGAGGCATTTTTTTTAAATCTGTTACATTTGAAGGCTTTCTATCAATTAAAGCGGGGAAACGCCGGACACGGCTGACAGAACTCATGAGCCGCCCAGAAGCCTTCGTTATTTACGAAAGCCCTTTTCGAATCGTAAAGCTTTTAAAGGAAATTGCCGATATAGATAGTGAACGGTTGATTTGCCTGGGCCGAGAACTGACTAAAGTGCATGAGGAATTCGTAACCGGTACAGCGCAACATGTACTTGATGTTTTTGAACATCGAGATACAATAAAAGGAGAATTTGCGGTACTTGTATCCGCCGCAAAAAAAGAATAAAATAAAATAAGGCGTAAGCCGATATTATAGTACAGAGGAGCTGGCAATGATTATCGACAGGTTAAATTCAGCAGAACCCATTCAGCCTAAAAAGAACAATACAGTTACCGCACACAAGGTCCAGAAATCAGAGGGTGATTCTGTAAGCCTTTCTGCTGACGCACTTGAAAAAGCTGAACTGTATGCAGCTCTTGAAATTGCCCGCTCAGCCCCAGATGAACGCCTTGCTCTTATAGAAGAACTAAAAGCAAAAATAAATGATCCGGCTTACATCAATGAAGAAGTTCTGGGGAAAACTGCAGATGGTATTCTCGATCAGCTGCTATAAATACAAGCCGAGATTACTAAGCATTTGAGAGCGGAAGATTTCTTCCGCTTTTTTTATACAATATTGGAAAGCTTTGATATACTACTAGTAACTATATGTTTATAAAACATACCATGAGGGGATGATTTATGGCAGATTTCCATTATGCAGTTAACACAGAATGCTATATTGGGCCGGATACGCTTTTCAAACTCCCCTTTTTAGCCGGTAAATACACTCATAGAGCGCTCCTAATAGCGGATCCTAATCTCGCAGAGTTAGAAATATTGGAAAAAATTCAGGCTACCCTGCAGGGCCGGTCTATTGAAACTATTCTTTTCGATGAACTTGGCAAAACAGCAGATGTGCAGACGGTTGAAAATGCCGCAGAGCTTGCGCGAGGGAGCAGAGCTCCGCTTATAATAGCTGTAGGCGGCATCAGAGCCCTCCACTGTGCAAAGGCTGCAGCATGCCTTGCACCCGGTACGCGCAGCGCGCTTTCCTGGCTAGACGGAGAACCCATTACCGAAGAACCTTTACGGTTAATCCTAATGCCCACGACCCTCCGGGATCCTTTCCTGCTTTCTGGAGAATGTATTATTACCGACTCACGAAACAGCGCTGCTGTGCATGCAGTTGCAGGGAAAGGCATAGAAAAAGCTATCATTATTGATCCAAATCTTTCACAAAAAATGTCACAAAAAATGAAAGCTGCTGCCATTCTTGATGGCATGATGAGCGTTGCAGAAGGGCTTGTCTCAACTAAAGCAAATTTTTACGCCGATTTGCTCTTAAACAAGGCAATGGTACTGTATGTCGAAGCACTCAATACAATTATTGAACGGCCTGATGATCCTGCAGGCCTTGAAAGCGCCTGTAATGCTCAATTTCTTGCAGTGCTCAGCCTTGCCACCACGAGTCCCGGTCTAGGAACAGCGCTGACATACGCCCTCAATAGCCGCTGGCATATACCCAAAGCTAATATTGCAACGGTAGTGCTTCCCTATCTCTTAGAAGAGCTTGCAACAATTCAAATTGAAAAGATAGCTCACCTTCACTTCTTATTCGGCGAAGAAAAACGCGAAGAGACCGCTGATCAGAAAGCTGCTTTTGTTATCGAAAGTCTCCGTACCGTTCTCGGTGTACTAAAAATACCAAGCCGCCTCAAAGATTTCGAACTCAACCTTGAGTATTTAGTCCAAACAGCTGAAGTTGCACGCGCAATGAGCTTTTTATCATTTCATCCGCGCAACATAACTGTAGACGAAATATTCGATTTTATTAAGAAAATCTATTAGAGCAATGATAACTGTTAAAAAGCTTTTCACACTGGAAACCAGGCATCGTTACCGCAAAGCTTGTCAGATACTGGAACTGATAGAAGCTGATTTCCGAAATCTTCTCAATGAATATAGCCTTTACATGAGGGACAGACCCCAAAATTCTCCCAATATCTCTCCCACTTTTGAATCGACCGATCGGCCCGTTCAAAACGAAACAGTAGCAAAAGTATTTGAATGGCTTAAAGATTTTGCTGTATGCACCAGTTCCGATCAAACTCTCGAGGAACTCGATACGAGCAAGCTCATCGTAACCAATAGCAAGGCCTTTATCGAAACAATAGCTTCAACTGCAACCTTGCCAGATGCGCACTACATCGAAACCATTATTCGGTTTGTTAACACACTGAGACGATCATTAGAATCACTGTTTGGGCGAACACCTGCAGACTGGGACTTTTTTGCTCCCCTTGGAACGTTCTCAGAACAGCGCCGCTATTTTAAGGGAGTTCGAGTATTTCTAGAAGATATCCGCTCGCCCTATAATGTTGGCTCAATTTTTCGAACTGCTGATGCATGCGGCTTTGACGAAGTATTGCTGTCTGGGTTTACTGCAGACCCTAATCACCCCCGCGCACAGCGGACCGCAATGGGTGCCTGTGCTATCGTTCCCTGGCAAAGAGTATCCCTCAAGGAGCTAACAGCCCAGGAAACCGTTCTTATTGGATTAGAATTAGGAGGGACATCACTTGATGCTTACCAGTTTCCGGCAAGAGGGACACTCCTCCTGGGGTCTGAAGAGTTAGGCCTTTCACCAGAGGCACGTGCTTTGTGCACAGAACTCATCAGCATACCCATGCTTGGAGCAAAAGGCAGTCTCAATGTCAGTGTGGCTTTTGGAATTGTTGCAAATGCATGGCGAGCGGCACTCATGCAACAAGGCGTTGAGTTAATCAGCATTAACTAATTTTTTCACAAGACCTTCGAGTTGTGCTACTCGCTATCCACACTATTCACGCTATCCACACTATTCACACTATTTAGCAGAGTTGCTGTCAGCATTCTTTTCCCTGTCTATTCTGAATAATATATTCGAAAGGCGGCAGATAGATAATGCTCCCTGGCGGCACTGATGATGTTATCCAGACATTTCCTCCTATGGTACTGCCAGCACCGATCACTGTTGAACCGCCTAAAATCGTTGCCCCCGAATAAATCGTTACATTGTCTTCTATCGTTGGATGGCGTTTCTTTTCAGATAACTCTTTCTTAACACTTAAAGCGCCTAGCGTTACTCCCTGATATAGTTTTACATTTTTTCCAATTACTGTAGTCTCCCCAATGACTACACCAGTTCCGTGATCAATAAAAAATCGTTCACCAATTTCCGCTCCAGGATGAATATCAATACCGGTTCGTGCATGCACAATTTCATTCATCATGCGGGGAATGAGCGGCACCTCAAGCCTCCAGAGTTCATGTGCAAACCGATGCACCGTAATAGCATCTATACCGGGATATGCAAGTATTACCTCTTCTATAGATTTTGCGGCAGGATCCCCCGCCCATGCTGCCTCAACATCAGTCATGAGTAAACGCCTCAATTCTGGTATTTTTGCAAAAAATAGTTCCGTTTTTTCGCGGGCAAGCATGTAGCAGGACGCAGGACAGCCGCGCTCATTATTCACCCGTGCATCATATTCCAAGCTTTTCACTATCTCATGGATGAGGAGACGTGCTGTTTTGAGCACAAGCTCCCCAATTATGAATTCACTATTAGTATAATCGATGCCGTCCTCGCGTCTGTAACCGGGGAAAGCCAGCATTTCGAGCTGTGTCACAATAGATTGAATGGCTTCTTTGGAAGGCAAATTCTGAATAGATTTATGGTTGATGCCTCCTACGGTCTCATATGAAGCGAGCAGTTCTTTAGTGCAGTTATAAAAAAAATGTTCATCCATAATGCAAGTATACTCACATTTGTAATTATATGAAAAGATACATGAGCAATAAAAAAGCCGGTTATACACAACCGGCCTTCTATATTTAATTGTAATTACCGCTTGTTAGATATCGGCACTAAGTTCCTTATAAATTTTCGCATTGATGCCCAATTGTATAAAAATAAACAGGAGATATGCGATAAATGCAATGAACAACCCAAACTCACCTAGTAAGCTCAATATGCCCATAATAATTGCAAAAGCAACAAACAGTATCAAATATGCTAAAAACATTGTTCCCTTGTTTCCATATGTTATTTTATTGCTTAAGTTTAATGCTTCGGTAGGGTTTTTACCCTTATCAACTGCTAAAAGAAGAGCCAAACTCCATGCAAGCGCTAAAACGATACCAGGACCAATAAACAGCGCAAACCCAATACTAATGCCAATACTCATTAAGCCTGCAGTAAGAAAAAAGTCTCCCATGTATTTTCTATAGTCAGGATTAAATATTTCTGCCATAGCTATGGGTTCACCTTTTGAAGCTTTTGCAATAACACCGACAAAAAGCCCGATTGTCGTTCCCACATTAAGATAGGGGATCCAGATAGTTAATATCCACAACAGTACATTGACAATCATTGGACCGGCATTTTTTAAACCAATTGAAATGCCTTCTTTTAACACATCTCCAACTTCTAGCTTTTTACTCATGGCTAGCCTCCAATTAAAAAATAGCGGATAGCAACGCCATCCGCTAATAATTATAGACCCTATGTAAATTAAAAAGCAAATACTATTAACTTTTTCCCTCACACCAATCATCAGAAGGATCTGGCAGCCAATTATTACAGTTAGAATTAATACGATTCCAAACAACCAGCAAACTATTTTCATATGTGCGCTATTTTAGTTTTTGTGGTAAACAGCTTTTTAGCTATACTTTAAATTTGTCATGCTTTTTTGATAAATCATTCATTTTCATATATACTTCCAAGTGAAGCAATTTTAAATACAAAATACTACCAGTATTTCTGAGAACCTGGGTAATATACGATACCAGAAAGGAATATGCTGTACACAGGTACACAGCTATGAGCTTTCTTCCACATAAACTAGTAGCAAAACTTTCGCAAACGAAAGACTTGCCTCCGCTAGAGCGTACCTGCTTTAGAATTGGAGAAATACAAGCAAAACAACCCCTCAAATTGTTGCTCAAGCTTTGCGGCCCCCTTTTAGACAGACTATTAGGCACCTATCCGCTCCATATCATGTACCATCGATACAAACTCTGGAAGTATAATGGAATTGATTTTCTCAAGCATTTTTTACCAGCCACTGGTGTTTCTTATTATTGTAAAGGCAAAGGACTCGATGTACTGCCCCAAACAGGAAAAGCCTTAATTATTGGCAATCATCCGCACGGCGGTATTGAAGGCGTGATTTTAGCATATATACTCAATCAAAGACGCAGTGATTACAAGCTCTTTGTTAATATTATGCTCTATTTTGTGAAAGAGCTTGCAGATTTTTTTATTTTTACGAATCCCATGCTTCCTGGCAGTAAAAGCAATGCCCGTGCCATACGAAAAGCTCAGGAATGGATTAAAAATGACCATTGTCTGGTTATCTTCCCCGCGGGCAGAGTTGGTTTATACCGCGAAAACCGAGGTTATATCACCGATGAAAGCTGGGATAAAATGGCTGTAAGCCTTACACTCCATACTAACGCACCTGTTTATCCTATTTTCATTGATGGACAATGCAGTGCACTATTTAGCTGGTCATGCCGATTATTTTTTCCAATGAAACTTTTGATGCTCATCAATGAATTCTTAAAAAGCTTTTCACGAACAATTACATTTTATACAGGGAATCCAATTTCCCCGGAAGAAATCCGGCACATGAGCAGAATTCGAGCAAATGCTTACCTGAGAATGCGGACCTATCTCCTGGCACCGCTTTCAAAAGATGGTTTTGGAAAACCTGAAAACAAAAATGTTAGTCAACGAGAATTATCTATTGGTAGTTCCGAAAAGAATTATGCTGTAAATTTAGCTAGCACAGGATCTGAATCTATTTCTTACTATTTCAACACGCACTATATCAGCAAACTAGCCAGACACAATTCTATTATAGAATTATCACCAATAAATTTCTGGAACCAGAGCAACGCTCCAACAGTTCCCGCAAATTATCATCAAAATTCTATATTGGTATTTTTACTTACATTTCATAATCCAGACAATCAGTCCTCAATAAGCCAGAAAACAATGTACTTTACTGCACTATGGCTCTACTCATTTCTTCAAACTAAAAATCATCGAAAAACTAAAATCAAGAAACATGCCCTTCTTTATCCAGAACCGATTGTTCCTGCGCTACAACCCCTTTCTCAGCAGCTCCATCGCGAAGTTTCATGGTACTTCTCGAGGTACACATTAAGCCCGCAAGAAGCAAATACGGTGATTACAGCATTAGAGGAGAGAAATCTCAACATTGATAATAGCGTACAGAATTTTGAGCACTGTTCTGTATTGGGGATGAGTGAAGATGAATTTCACAATCCAGTTTTACTGTTACGTTTATCAAAGCATAAAATAGTAAACCAGTAATCCTGAATAGCCAAGTGTAACGAGAATGTGTGAGATGAGCGATGGAATGATACTGTATGTTATTTCTCTCATAACACCCCACAGGATACCGCTCAGGGTGATACCTAATAGACTTAATAATCCTGCTGAAACTGATGGTGCAATGCCTGCCATGATTCCTACATGATTAAGCCCAAATAAAAAAGAAATCACTAGTATCCTTATAAGAACAGTTCTTGATAGTAATTTTTTTTCTTTCGATTGCTCTTTGTTTTGATTCTCCGGATTTAGACCAAGCAGATTATGAAGTGTTCCACGCCAAAAAACTTCCTCTGCAGCAGCATTAATTACTAAACCAACTATTGCGATAATTAGTGAAAAATTTTTTTGTATTCCCATCGATGCAGCAGCATCGATAACTACTTTTGCATTACTAAAATACCTATAAAAGACAATAAAACCCAGAATCATTATTATTACAATAATAAAGCCCGATAAAATTCCGACTAACCACAATCTATTGTTAGTAATATTTAACCCAAGTGACTCTGTTATAATTATACTTGATATCCTGCTGTACTGCTTCTTACAATAAACGATAAAACTGCCTATGCATAGCAATAATGAATATACTATAAAAGAAGCTAAAAAGCTTTTAAAAACACCTATCGTTATAGCTTGCAGCGATGCTGCCGAGAGCCCCAACAGTAAAACGAAAACATAATTCTTTTTCATAAAAAAACCTTACTATGTTATATAATAATTTATTCATGGCATACTGTACTACACAATAAACAACTTGACAACAGCATACTCATGTTTTAATATATAAGCAAAATAGCATGCATTCAGGAGGTCATATGAAACACATTATAATCAAAGTGCTTCTAATCAATATCTTTTCGCCCTCCTGCAATAATAATAAAATTGTTTCCTGCAATAATAATTAAATAACAGCTCATTACAGTTAACAATTCACTAGGACCACAAAACGCAGAGCTCGTTTATATTATTCTATATTAACTATAATAAGTTAATATCAGAAGTAAATTTTTATTGCATAGGAGGAACTATATGTCAGAATTTTTCAAATACCCAAAAGGGTATAAATCTTTACTTTCACTTGAAGAGACAGAAAAAGCCATCGCCGACATAAAAGAATTTTTTCAAACATATCTTTCAGCGCAGCTTAAGCTTCGCAGAGTAACCGCACCTCTATTTTTAAAAGGAGGTACAGGAATCAATGATGATCTCAATGGCATTGAGAAACCTGTAACCTTTAAGCCGCGCGGCATGGAACATATAACAGCGGAAGTCCCTCAATCGCTCGCTAAATGGAAACGCCTCATGCTCGCAGATTATTCTATTCCCGCTGGATATGGTTTATATACTGATATGAATGCCATTCGGCCTGATGAGATTCCAGATTCCATTCATTCATACTATGTAGATCAATGGGATTGGGAACTTGCTATTGATAATTCCTGCCGAACACTCGATTTCTTGAAAAAGATTGTATCTAAGATTTATGCTACTCTCCTAGCAACAGAATTCCTCGTATATGAAAATTATCCTGAAATAACTCCAATATTACCAGAAGAGATAACCTTTCTGCATGCAGAAGATATTTTAGCACAATATCCCGATAAAACCCCCAAGGAACGAGAGTCACTTATTGCACAAGAATATGGAGCTGTTTTTATTATAGGTATAGGGCATCCGCTCCAGAATGGTTCCCCGCATGATTTGCGAGCTCCCGATTATGATGACTGGAGCACAGAAACAAAACCGGGATATCATGGGCTTAATGGAGATATACTCGTCTGGAATCCAGTACTAGAAACAGCTTTTGAGCTGTCATCCATGGGTATACGTGTAAACAAAGAAGCACTCCTTAAACAGCTGTCACTACACCATTGTGAACAACGCAAAGACTTACTGTTTCATAGACGGCTCATCAACGGTGAGTTACCGGAATCAATTGGGGGCGGCATAGGTCAATCACGATTATGCATGTTCTTTTTACGAAAAGCGCATATTGGTGAAGTTCAGGCAAGTTTATGGCCGGATGATATTATCAACGAATGTATCCGGCATAATATACGATTAATGTAAGGCCTTATTATTGTTTACTATATCGGTAACAATTTTGGGCAATGTGTTTTCAAAATGGAATTTTCCAAGCATTTTTTTGTATTCTTCATATTTCACTGGATCGCTAAGCAATTGTTCTACTCGTTTTTTTACCAATGATGGTTTATAACAGTAAAAACCAAGCTTATTCTTGGTGACCCAGTGAATATTTGGCCGTTCCTGACCAGGAAGGCTTGAGGCAATCAGCATAGGTTTTTTAAGTGCCAGCGCTTCTGCAATTACTCCAGGGCCAGCTTTAATAATAGCTACATGAGCGGCATTCATGAGTTCATACATTATGGTTACAAAGCCATATATTTTTATAATATGATTTTTTGCATAAGGGATTGCTAACAAAGTCAAAATATTATATGTATCAATATCACGTCCGCAAATAACGGCAATCTGAAAATCCAGATTTGACTTTACCAATTTTCTAAAAATTGGTATCGCTTTAGGGAGTCCATCTCCGCCACCCGCCATTAACACAAGCGGTTTATCAGGGTTAAAACCCTCTTGTATCATAAACGCACGTATTTCACTAGCGGTCATTGGCTTAAGGAATTTTTCTTGAACCAATAAATTATATGCATGAATTCTTCGAGATGGCACACCATGTTTTTGCATCCACAGTGCTGCATCACGTGAATAGCAGAAAATTTCAAACGTATGTCCTTCATACCATAATCTAGGAGGATCAAAAGGATCAGTAACGACCATCGAGACAGGTAGTTTATATTTTTTTGCACAATATTTTACAGCATATGAAGGTATGGAATGTGTACACACAATTCTCGTTGGCTGATACGTTTTGCATATTTTGAGCATCCCATACAAAGCAAACACAAGACCAATAAGATGGGTAAGGCAGCGGCCAAATCTTGATTCATCGCTTGAATATATAGTTTTCCAAATCATTGGAATTTTTTGCGAAGCCAGCATATAGCCAGTTCCCATTAAAAACTTTCCCAGTGCTGAATAAGGAGAAATTGGATCATATAACAGGATATTAGTATAACCCTGTTTAATGAATTCTTCTTTAAGCGCTTTTGCATTAGAGAGATGGCCGCTTCCTGTGGGAAGATAAATTATTAAAATACGTTCATTCGATTTTTCGTTCATAATACAATTTTAATACCAAACCCAACGAAATATTGAGTTGTGTATGACCAAGTCCTTCTATATGGGTAAAATTAGTATAGTATAGATACTCTATTTTTGTAAAGATTGAAAATAATTGGCTAAACGAATACGAACATGCAGTATCGACCTTTAATATCTTCTCTGGTATTCCGCTCGGAGTTCTGAGGCTTGCAGCCTGTTCACTTTCTTCATACGGAGTTTGTGCATCATTTTCTCCGCGGGTAATAGATGCAAATGAAGCAGATATTTTTAATTTATCAAAAATTTCATACCCCAGCGATGCAAAAAGTACTATAGTATCTGGACCAGTTGGATACCCAAGCGGAATGGCAACTGATTGAATCGCACCTGGATAGTTTGATGTAAGAGCTCTATACCAGAACCATGAATTAAGTTCGTTTTCGCGGATATAGAGCCAGGGATTTGTGTAAACATATTCAATTGTAGCTGTCAGCCATCCATCGCTTAAAGGAACAGCTGCTTTCATACCTGCAAGAAACCCTATAGCATCTGGTATCGTGGTCGCCTGATAATAGGATTTTTCAAAATCTGTTTGAAACTGGTTCATAGCAAATGAGCCATAGAGCTCAATATATTTCCATGGATTGATTCTAATTTCTGCACCAAGAAAGCTAGATGCCGGCATAAAACCCTGTGAAGTACCTGCAATATGATTCCATAAAAACAAGTTATGAAAAATTATCAGAGGATTAAAAGCAGCTAACGGCACATTCATACCGCCTATCATCACAGCTTCAGTTAAACCTATTGATATGCGTTTGCCAATCATTACATCGATATGGTGGTACAATGCATTTTTTTGCCAGGTTGTTATTGCAGAAGCTAATGTATTATTAGTAACTAAAGGATATATAGAAATTAATTGCATGGTATAGGAAAACCCTGGAAGTTTACATTGGATACGAACCGTATCATAGAAATCAGCAGAATCTGATAGAATTAATGAGCCAGTACTCCCGTTCCCCATTCTTGCTGAATACCTGCCGGCAAGCACAGAAAAAGCTCCTTTTTGTAAGCCAATCCATGCCTCAAATGGTGCAGTAAAGTCAATATATTCAATTTTATCTGGTATATTGTTCCAATTATTTGGCGCACCAGAATACTCAAGTGTGTTATGATCCTCACGAATATCGTACTGAACAAAAGCTGTTAGCCAGTCAGCGTATTGCATTGTTATTGGTACTTGTAGTATCGGCTTACGCGATTTCCAGGTACCATTATTGGTGCTATATGCATCAAAAGAAACAGCAGCGTAAACAGCCGGTGCAGATTCAATTCCCATGGTAACCAAAATACTAGCATTGGTATTTTGTTCGAGAGTGACATTTGCGACACGGGCTAAAATTGCTAAATCTGTAGAATCAAACGGGTAAACGGTAAAAGGATTGAGGGATCCTTCTGCAAGTGCTCTATACTCTAATATTTTAATTTCTGAAGCATTATATTGATACCATCCGCCTTGTGCAAATATATAAGAAAAGCAAAAGAATGCATAAATTACTAATACATTTTTAAGTTTCATAACAACCTCTAAAACACGTATTTACAATACAGCGATAGATAATGAAGATTCGCATTCACTCCTTGCTGGAGGTTATAATTAGCATGATATTCAAAACAATAGCTAGCATCAAGTAAAAAATTCTTAAACAGTTCAATTGCAGTTCTTATCTCAAATTGGAACACTGTTTGAATAACATTTTGAGATAAAAATCTAAAATACTGTGGCGTTGTTCCGCTTGGATATGGTGGTTGGTACGTCGGCTGTCCACTTACCCAGCCATCATCCCAATAATCTCCTGTTCCTGCATAAACACCTTCAGATGCATTGCCATGGCGCAGCAACCGGACTGTGGTTCCCAAATTAATAACACTCCAATCAACAGAAAGCTCAAATCGATCAGAATTAGGAAGCAGCCCAGCTCCGAGCGATGCTCCCATATGCGTATAATTATCTTCAGCTCCATCATAATGATGTGCATACATATACGGGAAAACAGCAGTGTAGTCACCTGATATTTTTTTTACAATATCAGTGTTGAGCACCCATAGAAATCCTGCCTGTGCTGCACCAATAGTTTTAGTATCAAAATTGAATTTTAAATAATCAGGAGGATATATATCATCTATAAATAACGAACCTTGAAGTTTTAAATCTCTAACTATATTCCAAACAATATAACCGCCAGCTAGTGAATTATCAGCAAACATGGTTCCGCTCGTCATGGACTGTTGATAAAAAAAAGCTGTTATCGGTAACAGATACTGCGGTTTGAACTCACCCCCAAAAACAACAGTTTCAACAAGCCCGATTTTCAGATTATCATTTATTCGGAAACTGTAATCATGATAGACAGCATACTTATTAGCATTTCCAGTCATTGCTGTAAGCTGCAGCAATATGGTAGAAAATGTAAATGGACCATTACTAAAATTTAACCCCCAATTTGCTGTTTGTTTTGCTTGAGGTCCAATAAAAATGCCATTATCAAAAAATGGCCCTGCAGAAGTTCTTCCCAAACCAGCACTGATCCAAAATGAGGAATTCCCATACCATGTATACGAAGTTAAAGTATATAATATGGCTGTATTATCTCCGCTAATAAAAGGAGGCAAAAAATAAACAGCGTCTTCATGGATATCAATATATTCCCCTGCCCCATACGGATAAAATTTTGATTGCCCGTCTATTAAATATGCACCAGCATGCACCTTACTCCATAGAGCATCAAAGGGATGTAAAAGCAAGTTAAAAGCGATACCAGTTGCTCCTCTATAATCTCCTTCACTCCCAGCAAGTACTTTATTATTGGTAGATATTTCAAAACCAACACCATAGCGATTTAACTTTTCTATATACTGTTGGGCTTTTTCTTTAGCACGTGCATCTCCCTTTGCAATCACATCTTCAAGAATCTCTAGAAGCACCTGAGGTGCATATGGCCGCACGTTATAAATAAGGCTACAATATCCTTGTGCTGCCCAGATATCGATATCAGTATAAATAGGATCAAATATATCCTGTGAAAATGCAACAGAAAAACTCGATAGCATGAAGACAATAGCAGACATTTTTTTTATGCTATTCATACAACTCCTTTTTCTAAACTAATTTAACAAACTTAAATGTCTTACATGTAAGTATTTTAAAAACTGCCAGAAAGAGTAACCAACACAGCTGCCATCAATCGCTGTCCTGAAGGATTACCGTTGTTTACAACATACGACGATGTATCATCCCCATATACCAGAGAGATGCCTGATTCAATTTTAACATGAGACCATGCATCCCATTTAATGCCAGCTGTAATTGTTCCTGAACCATCTGACCAACAATGAAGCCATTTGAAAACAGGATCTACAGGTATACCATAAATATTATTATATCCTGCCACAAGTCCGGTATCATGCTGAGGATGTAAAAAATCGGTACAAACATATTCACCATAAACATGGAAGTCACCCCATTGCTTATAAAAACCAGTAAGCAGTGAGACAGTCGGACTTGTTTCATTGAACGCTTTCACTACGCAATCTGCTTGGATATCAAACCCCAGTATTGTCCGTTTCAGAGAAAATAGCAATTGCATACTTTCCGAAGGTTTCCATCTTCCTGCTAAACCCAAATAGGTATCCCAGATAACCATATCAAGTTTTCCACCATAAATAGTTGTAGTATAAATTGGAGGCATGGGAGGAGTAAATTGGCTATCAGAAAACTCCATAAAGATTTGTCCGCCGCTGAGCACAGTAGGAAATGATGCCATTACGGTATAGTTACTGCCGCTGTCACTCACTATATTACCTGGGCTAAAAAGCCTGCCCTGGCCCCAAATGAATTCAAATTTACCAAGTTTCCAGAATATTGTATCTAGCCAGATATATTCACAATATATGGTGCTTAAACTAAAGTTTGTCCACTGAACAGACTTTGAGGATAAAGGATCCATAGCTGCAGTGAACGATGCATAGTAGCTAAAGTAAGAATCGGGATGTGCCTCAACCGATAATACACTTGATGCAGTGAGTCCGCCGTTTAAATCCACTGCAGGAATAAACCGCACATCCCAAGGAAGATAGGTGTAGCCAGCAGTAACACCAGCTGATGTGGTTATGGAGCCAGTTATTACTATACCTCGGTTCTCCTGACGTAGTGTATTTTGTATACTTTGATTTGCCTGATTATCCTGATTTTCAGTTATAACAACATCACTGCTCTCATTAAACACATCATCAATAGTTCCATCTTGAGCTGCTATACAAATTGCCATTATGAGGCTTGCTAATAACAAAATTTTTCTTATCATAGCTATTTATTTATTTTTTCCAGATATTCCTTTGAATATACATAATCCGGAAGTTTTTCAAGCGATGGTTGTGTTATAGTTATAGTAGTTTTTTCATACTCCATTTTCCCTTGTATATTTTTTGATTTTAAATGATCTAAAATTATTATACTTGCAGGAACCCAGCGATTTCCTAATTTTTGGTAGGATGGGATGGCAGTAGTTCTCAGCAGTTGCCCCGACAAACTATAATCTTCTACTTTTCGAATGAGAAATGTTTCATCAATCCACAGCTTTACCTTTGGAAAGGTAACATTACTTTTAATCGCTTGAAGTTCAACCAAGGTACAATTATATTTACCTAACACTACTTTTTCTGCTTTTACTGGCTTATAATTAACCGAATAGTTTGATCGGTCAAAATCAGAATTTCGTATGCTTGTGTTTTGAAATCGCTCAGTAGCATTAGAAAAAAGAAATGTTTTTCCAACAGGATCATAAAGCCATAAATTGTCACCTGTCTTTAAATACCCTTTACCCTTATCTGAAACTGGTTCTATAATTAATACTAAAAATTGATTAGTTCTATCCCTTCGCGATACAGTTGCACTTGTTACACTAATGCCGCCGCCCGGTGTTTGAGTTTCAATTCGATATAAAGCTGTAAAATCCGTATCCAAATAGGTAAGCATTTCATCAGCTTTTGCTACAATTAATTGAGCTTCTTTAAGATCTTGTGCGCTCACTATTGACAACACAATACTAAAAAGCAATACCACAGAAATACGATCTTTATACAATTTCACGTAAAGCCTCCGCGGGGGATAATAAACTTGCTCTCCTTGCTGGCCCCTGCACAGCAAGGAGCACAGCAACAGTTAACAATATAAAACCAATCAATACATATGAAGGTTTCAAAAATAACATTAGATGCCCGTTATTAGTAAACAACCCTGCACCAGGAATACTATTAAGCGACAATTCTGATATAATTATTAATAACGCTCCGCCGACTATAAATCCACAAACAGCAGATGCAGCGGCCAAAAAAAATGCCTCTAGTAAAAAAATGGCTAATACCTGGCTTCGCTGTAAGCCAAGTGCCCGCATGGTACCAATTTCCACTGTTCTTTCAAAAAGAATAACCCTATAGGTATTCATAATTCCAGTCATAATAACAATAAGAAATACAGCAAATAATAAATATAAAATAACTGTTAAAGCATCTAAGAGATCTTTTATGGTATCTAAATTAGCATCGAGCGAAATTACCGTAAGCACATAAGGTCTTTCATCTTTTGCCAGTGCATCTGCAAGATCTTTTCTTCCAACCAACGGCAATACCGGATAATGTGCAGAAAGCAATTTGTGCAAAGAACTAATAAACAAATTTTCCGAAACACCTTTTGTAAAATATAAAGCAATATCAGTTGCTGATTCAGAAGGCAAATTAAGCAGTTCATTGAGCATTATTGAGTTAACATATGCAGCATAACCAAACAAACTTGTTTCATTAAATATTCCCTGCACAATAAGCTCGGAAGTATTTGCATGTCCTTCATTTGTTGTGAGATAAACAAGCACCACATCACCGACATGTGCGCCAAGAATTTTTGCTGCACTTTTGCTAATAAGAATTCCTCGTTTTTCCGCTATCATGGATTCTGCAGAACCTTCAAGAAAAGATAAAGTAGAAAACTCATTAAGCTCTTCTTTAAAATCAACGCCAACAAGCCTGCGCTGGCGCACCGACTCACCGCCATAGTAAATAGCAGCATTGCTAGAATAATAAATACTTCGTTTGCTAATAGTAGAAAACGGGATATTAGTTTTTTTTAATAAAGCAATAAGCTCATCGGGGTTTTCTATATAAGGACTATCACTTCGATAGCCTCGTACTGTAATTTGACCAGCAAAATACCGTGAAGCCTTCTGTTTTATAGAAGCAAGCGCTCCGCTTGATATACCTAAAATTAATACTACCAGTGAAAAACCAAAAAAAATAGCTAAAAATAACAGTTTATATCTATTCCTGTTACGCCACAGGGTCCTCAACGCAAGTCGTGGAATCATGTATTCCCCTTATTTATTGCAACAACAGGCGGTATCCTTAATGCCAGCCGCAATGGATACACCCATGCTACTGCCCCAGCAAGAAATCCTGCAATCAAATGTATAACAACATTTCCAAACGAGACATATGGTATGAGCACTTCACTCCCAAACATTGATATTAACAAAGGATTTTTAAGCACGATTCCTGCTTTACCAAGCAAAAGGCACAGCATGAGACCTAACAGTATGCCTATACAAGTTCCCGTAAAAGTTAATAATATGGATTCACCTGCTAGCATTTTTGCTACAAAACTTTTACTTGAACCCAAGCTGCGCATTGTGCCTATTTCAGAAGTCCGCTCCAGCACTGCTAAGACAAGTGAATTCATAATAACAAGCATAGCACCAAAAATTAAAAAAATCATCCCAAAATATAAAGCTAATTGCAGCGCAAACAAAACCTGAATACTTGAACCGGAAGCTGTACGCCAGTATTGGATTTTAAGCGGCAGCTTATTTATTGAAAATTGCTTCATAAGATCACGAGCTGTCTGCTGATAATCTCCCTGTTTCGTTTTAACAAGCACAAAACTCCATGCCCCTGTATCAACAGCAGTCTGCTCCCGTTCCTCATCAGTTTTCGCAAGCAGGTTTTCTATATCTGAAAGTGTAATTGCACTATTCTGCGCAACAGAACTATCTGCAGATTCAAAAAATAAATCATCAATAGAATTACTGCTGTCACTACTACTTATAGCTGCAGACTGTTCTTGTTTTGTTGAAGTCACTGTTCCATTTGCGGACTCTATATCAGCGCCAGAAGAATTAGCTGACTTTGCTATATTTTTTTGTACCGCATTTGACTGCGTAACACCCACAGTGTAGTTAACAAGACCGCGTGGAATTGAGGGATCCGTGAGTACAATACGGTTGATTACATCATGTTTACCGCTATATGAAACTGTACCAGCATAGTACCCTTTACGAAGCTTAAAGGAATTACCCGAATACATAGAAAACACTATAGGTTCATCGAGCACGAGAGGTCGCTTAAGTGCAGTTTCAATCTCCTGCTTAAGCATTTCATTGAGCACAACACCGCCGCGTAAAAGTCTCGATTTGGCATCACTATCGATAGAAACTCCTGAACAAACAATAAAATATGACTCCGGATCAACACCAAATACTGGTACAGTATTGGAATAGCCTCCAATTTTCATCGATGCAGCGGTTGACACTATGGGTGTGTATGCAGCTACTTTAGAATTTTGAACAAGCAAAGCTTCAAGTTCAGGGTAATAGGCAAGCGGAGGGATTGTATCATATTCACTCACAATAGGAATTTCATTGCCAAAAATGCTGTACTGCTCATCGGCGTCTATGCCTATCAGAAGTTCCCCAGTCAAGCTATTGATAAGCAACTGCTCAAGTCCTCTATTGGTAGTGAGCAATATTGAGTTTGCTACAAAAAGACTCATTATTCCTATTGCAATCAAACCAGCAATAAGAATATTCTTTTTTGTATGCCTGAGAAGATTTCGCACAGCTAGTTTTAATAAAATACGCAATATACTAACCCACCAGTTTATTTCTTAACTTTATCGTGATTCAATACTATAATAATCCAAAATCAGCATCACAACAAGCATTTTTGTTCAAATTTTGAACACTTAACATACCAAAGTACACATTTAATTTTCTTTATTTTTTGCTTGCTTTAGTTTAGTATAAAATTATTATGAATTTACAGCTTAGATTGTTTCTTTCACTGACCCTAATCTTTTCCCTTCTCATACTTGGAGTCTCAGGATACAGCATCCTTGAGCATTGGAGCCTGCTAGACAGCCTCTATATGACAATTATTACACTGACAACCGTTGGTTTTACAGAAGTACGTCCTCTCTCGGAGCCAGGCCGAATATTTACCATAATATTTATCATACTGGGTATTGGCTCTGCAGGTTTCTCACTCACGACCCTTTTCGGATATATTTTTGAAGGACCCATGATGCAATCGTTAAAGGAACGAAAAATGGAACTATTGAGAAGAAAATTAAATGATCACCACATACTGTGCGGCTATACTGCCATAAGCCGTGAAGTAATCATAGAATTGAACCGGCAAAAAATAAATCACATATTGATTGATAAAAACCCCGGTATCTCATTTCCGCCTGATTCAAAATACACTGCAATTATTGCAGGTGATGTCCATGATGAAGAAATTCTCAAACATGCGCGAATCGAGCATGCTCAAAGTCTCATCGCTTCACTCAATGATGATGCTTCTAACTTATTTCTCGTAGTAACTGCTCGGCAGCTGAATCCCAGCTTAAAAATTATCTCAGAGGCAAGCGACGAAGCTACCGCAAAAAAATTGACGCGCGCTGGAGCTGATATCATTGTTACTCCCTATCAAATTGCAGGCAGAAAAATTGCTGCTAGCCTCCTCAGACCCCGTCTAATCAATTTTCTTGATATTATTTCTGGTGATGATGCAGCGAGCTCATTAAAAATTAAAGAGTACCATATCACTAAACACTCCTCGCTCGTAGGGAAAAGCCTCAGAGAAACCGATATTGGACACACAACAGGTGCAGTCATCCTCGCCATAGTTGACAGAAACGGGATTTCACGAATTGCACAAACAGAGCGCATCAGTCTTGCAAGCTTACAGCTTCAGGAAGATGATTATCTTATCGCAATGGGAAGCTCAGAACAGCTCCTGAAACTTGAAGAATTTATTCATACAAATGAAAAACTATTTAAGTTACGATGAGTTATTCCCACCAGACTCTCCCTACATGGTCTGGTTTAAATCTCGCTGAACCATGCCGGATTACAGCACCGGTTCTGAGTCTGAGCCCCATCAGGGAGAGTGATTGCTCCAGGATTTGGAGCGTCTGTCCCGAAGCGCTGTCTTCATCAAATACAAGTACATCAGCATGTTTATAATTCTCTAAATATGAGCGGTCATAGTCAGTGAGGACTGGTCCCTTATCTTTGCGTTTAAACATGCTAAAACGCAAAAACCACAGTGGTGTTTCCAAATACAGAGCCAGAGCAAGCCCTGCCATGAGTGCACCATGTGCGGCACCCACAATGAGCGCTGGCCGGCCTTTACCTGCTACCGAATCTGCTAGCTTTTTAATTGTTTCAGGATTAGAGCCTTTCCATGTGTATCCATCAGGCTGAGATGTATATACAAAATTAGTGATGATTTCCGGTACCTGGTTCTTAAATTGCACTAATTTGTTCAATACAGTATCTGATAATGCATAAAACGCTAAGGCTAGCTCGATTGAATGAGCAAACAGCTGCTCCCCTGCTTGAATCGCCTGGTCTGAATACCGAGGGGAACAGGGCATATCTGGAACTTCAAAGTATTGTGTTGGGTGAAGCGGCAATTGGTAATACAGGCAGATTTTGTAATTGAGTGCAACATTGATAATACCTGGCACCAAAATATATAACGATCGCGCCCATGCAGACAGTTCTTCGCTCGCGTGCACAGTTCCATTTCGCTGTACTTCTTGTTTAATTGCACAGTACAGCGTTTCACAGGTACTTAAGAGTTCGCTATACGGAAGCTCTACTTCCATCTCAGCAGGAGACGAATCCCATGTTTCGTGCAAAAGTTCCATGAGCAGCATAGTTTCTTATGTAACTATAAAAAAACTCCCATTGCTACACAAGAGCGCGCACCGACAAATCAGCTCCAGTATAAATTTGCAGATAATAGCAATTTTCATGATTTTGCTGTATTATTAGTTCATGAACCAAATAGTAGAAATAATTATTTATGCCGTTTTAGGAGCTGTTTTTTTAAGCCTTTTTTACTTTCTGCTTATCAATCCCATATTGAGAAAAAAAGAATATAAATATTCAAAGTTTCATAAAGATCAGCATGGAATACGCCATAAAAAACAAGGAGACAAACTGCGCACTTGCCCTGTCTGCCGTGAACCGCTTGAAACAGGAATGCGCATCCATTCTAAACTGGTGAAGCCTTCAAACAAGGAAAGCTACATGCACATCTATGGCTGTCCTTACTGCTGGCCAGAAAACACTGAGCACCAGCGTGTCTGTCCCGTATGTCATAAAACTGTCCCTAAAGGCGGGTTCCTCGTTGCCCGCTACTATGAAAAACTGAGCACTAAACATGTTCATGTAATTGGTTGTTCTGGCTGCCGGAGAGCATGAGCGTGCTTCGCTATCATGAATTCAATTCTTTTACCGACTGGGTTAAGGAAAGTGCGCAATATATTTATAACAGTATAAAAGCCGCATATTCAGCACACAACCAACCCATTGTGTGCCTTGCTGGCGGAAATACACCTGTCCCAGTTTACTATGAGCTTTGCAGCTATCTTTGCAAAGCTCTCGGAAACCATCCAGAGGCATCAGCATCATCTGCCTCCGAAACATTACTTGCATCACAAAAACCTCTGATCATTATTCCTGGTGATGAACGAATAACTCCTGATATTCCGCACTCATTGAGCAATCGAAATGAAACCATGCTCAGAAAAGCATTCCTAGCATTGCTCACTTCTGATCAAGCTCAACTTGTTTCATGGTATACGGGGCATATAGGCTGTAATGGTCTTATATCAGGCTCAGACGATACCAATCTTGAATTTATTAACACAAATCGAGACAGTTCACAGCTCTGCAAATCCATGAATGACTATATCAATAAATTAAAGCAGCTTCGTTCTCCGATCTTTGATTGTGTTGTGCTTGGTGTAGGCTCAGATGGCCATATAGCCGGCATTTTTAATACGCATGCATTAGCTTTACATGAACAAACATTAGCTGCTGCACCATTCACTGCTCCAGCAGAACCTCGGCAGAGGGTAAGTTTGCTGCCCCACATTCTGCGAGATAGTGTGTCCACACTGATTCTCATGCACAAACATGGGAAAGAAGATGTTATTAGGACCATTCTAGAAGGGACACACTACCTCATTAATGAGTCAATCTGCCAGAATGCAGAACTTTACTGTTATACTGGGACTCCACTATAAAACCAATTGACACTACTAGGACATAGCATTCCTGCACGAAAAAAAAGAAAGGGGATGTCCATGGAGTTTAGGACATCCCCTTCCAAAATTAAGGAGGTTTTTATGAAAAAACGTCGCTTATTCGTCAGCAATGAGCAGTGTTCGAACATCAAGCTTAATGTGTAAATCAGTTGGATTAAGCCTTTCGTGGTCCTTTACAACAATGAAATGTATATGATCGGGTTTTGGCTCTAATACGATGAGCACTGCGATATCATCGATAAAATCCCTGAGCATGATGGGAAAATTATTTTTATCATATAAGGGTTCTTCAC
>CAZVTR010000002.1:54351-60042 GCA_964630305.1 uncultured Treponemataceae bacterium
ATAAAATCCCTGAGCATGATGGGAAAATTATTTTTATCATATAAGGGTTCTTCACCCTCAAGCGTACAGGAATACCATATTTCAAGGGCATGTTTTTTTGCAAACTCAGACATTTTCTTGAGATCTGAGGGGTTGGCTCGAGCAAAATCGTACCCGTCGATTATTACTGCAGAAGCTTTAATATCTGCGTTAATAAGACCTTCGAGCGAAGATAAAATCTGATCAACCTTGAGGGATGTCTGATTAAGGTTGAGAATAACCCTGTTGCGTATCGCTTCATCATGCACATCTTTATAGTGATCAAGGTTTTTTCGTTTTGCTACTTCTGCGAAAATGTTATCATACCAAGCGTGGACGTAACTCGTGTGCGTAGTAAATGAAACATGAATTACCTTTTCGTTCTTCATGAGTTTATCGAGCGCAATCTGAACAAGCACACTCGTTTTACCAATACCTTTTTTACTGGCAATGATGCCTATATTTCCTGCCTTTAGCCCACCAGCTATACCCTTTTCCAGAATTCTAACCGGACTCCGTGCTATTAGCTCCTCTTTAATCATGGAAACTCCTTCTAACAAGTCTTCAGTTTTAATAGTAAAACCATACCAGCCATTTGGCAATAATGAAAATACATTATTTAGCCTGTTGGTCTTTTTTCTTTTCCTGGAAATCCTTTATGAGCTGTTCCGATACATTGCTGGGCACTTTAGCATACTTAAGGAATTCCATAGAGAACTCAGCCTTACCCTGCGTGAGAGAACGCAGTACTGTCGAATAACCAAACATTTCCGAAAGAGGAACTTCAGCTTCAACGCGGCAGAAAGCATCTTCCTCGGTGCTGGCAACAATAATACCTCGCCGCTGGTTGATACTTCCAAAAATATTTCCCTGGAACTCTGTCGGTCCCTCGACAACAACCTTCATGATTGGCTCAAGAATTATCGGTTTTGCTTTTGGATATGCTTCCCTAAAAGCGCCAATTGCTGCAAGCTGGAATGCTATATCGGAGGAGTCAACCGGGTGGCTCTGTCCATCATTTATGGTTACGCGAACATTGACAATCGGGAAGCCGATTAGCGTTCCTTTTTTAATTGCTTCCTGGAAGCCCTTGTCACAGCTTGGAATAAACTCATTAGGAATAGCTCCGCCCTTAATTGAATCCACAAATTCGTAAATTTTTTCTTCACAAGGCTCAATAAAGCCAGCAACGCGTCCATACTGACCAGAACCGCCAGTCTGCTTTTTATGAGTATAGTTAAACTCTGCACGCTGAGAAATAGTTTCGCGATATGCCACCTGCGGCATACCTGTTTCTACTTCACACTTATACTCACGTTTCATACGCTCGATGTACACATCAAGGTGAAGCTCACCCATACCCTGAATAATGGTCTGGTTCGATTCAGGATCCACAAAGGTTCTGAATGTAGGATCTTCTTTTGTAAAACGATTGAGCGCTTTTGAAAGCTGATCTGCGCTCTTTTTATCTTTTGGGTTAATAGCAAGTGAGATAACAGGATCGGGTACAAACATGCTGGTCATTGCATAGTTAACGCTCGGATCGCAGAATGTATCGCCCGAAGCACATTCAATACCAAAGAGTGCAACGATGTCTCCCGGATATCCTTCTGAAATATCTTCCATTGAAGAAGCATGCATACGCACGAGACGGCCAATCTTAAAGCGTTTTCTAGCTCGGGTATTTAATAGTTCGTCACCCTTCTTGATACCACCTTGATAGATACGAATATAGGTTAGCTGACCATACTGACCATCTTCCAGTTTAAATGCAAGCGCTACTGTCGGTTTATCACCGGAAGCAACAAGCTTAACCGGTTGTTCGTTATCATCAAGGTTGAGCGCAACATTTTCCCGATCATTCGGCGCTGGAAGATATTGGGTAACGCCATCGAGGAGCAATTGCACACCTTTGTTCTTATAAGCAGAGCCAACAAAAATAGGAGCAAACTTAAGCTGGATTGTCCCTGTTCGAATTGCAGCGCGTATCATCTCCGGGGTTACAGTACCCTCAAGGTATGCTTCTGCCAGTTCATCAGAGAACATTGACGCAGTATCAACAAGTTCTTCGTGATATTTTTTTGCATCATCAAGAAGATGAGCAGGAATTTCGGCATAACGGAGCTCTTCACCGCCAGGGCCGTCAAAGTACACTGCTTTCATGTCAACAAGATCGATAATGCCTTCAAGTTTATCTTCAAGGCCAATCGGCAGCGTTACAAACGCTGCATTAAGGCCAAGCTTTTCAGTAATCTGTGATTTAACTTTATAAGGATTTGCTCCTGTCCGGTCACATTTATTGATAAAGATAAGACGAGGCACATTGTACCGCTTGAGCTGTCTGTCGACAGTTAATGTCTGTGACTGCACACCGCCAACGGAGCACAACACTAAAATTGCACCGTCAAGCACACGCAAAGCACGCTCGACTTCAATAGTAAAATCGACGTGACCTGGAGTATCGATGAGGTTTATAGTGTAATCTTTCCATTGTACGTTTGTTGCAGCTGATTGGATGGTAATACCGCGTTCCCGCTCGAGATCCATGGAGTCCATCGTTGCGCCAACGCCATCTTTACCCTTAACTTCATGAATCGCATGTATTTTGCGGCAATAAAAAAGAATGCGCTCAGAAAGCGTAGTTTTTCCCGAGTCGATATGAGCGCTAATACCTATGTTCCGCATTTTACTGATATCAAATGCCATTGTCTTTGTTCATCCTCAATCTTCAAATATTATAGGCATTACATGCCTGTATTGTAGGGGTACAATATAGTATTTTTTTCTAAAATATTCAAGTATATGGCAATATTTTCTGATTAATTTAATACAAGTTTAATGTTTTCAATAGAGTATGTCACCTCTGAACATAGTGCTCAACGCACTCAACCCAGGTTTATCGGCTGACAGCTCATGTTTAACAAACCAAACGTTTCATTTATCAAAACATTATTGCTAATAGTAAAATCCTTTGACGAAAAAGCTAAAAAACTATACAATTACCCTGCTAGCAACTATATAAAGACACGAAGGAGTTACCCATGCAGCTGCCAATCCCCGAACCATATCGCATAAAAATGGTTGAACCTATTTACCCTTCAACACGAAAAGAGCGTGAACAGTGGATACGAGAAGCAAAATATAATCTTTTTAATCTGCGATCTGAACAGGTTATCATTGATCTCTTAACTGACTCTGGCACCGGCGCTATGTCCAGTGCTCAATGGGCAGAAATCATGCTTGGTGATGAAAGCTATGCAGGAGCAAGTTCTTATTACAAGCTCAAACAAACGATAAAAGACATATTCGGATTTGACTATTTTTTACCCACCCATCAGGGACGAGCCGCAGAAAATGTGCTTTTTAGTACATTGATTGGTGTCGGGAACGCAGGTACCGGGAAAGTGGTGCCAGGCAACAGTCACTTTGATACGACCAAGGGACACATCGAATTCCGCGGAGCTCATGCTATTGACTGCACAATCAAAGAGGCATTTGACACACAGGTTGAGCATCCGTTTAAAGGAAATGTCGATCTAGAAAAATTAGAGCATGTTTTCAAAACATATCCGAGAGAGCAAATACCTGTATGCATGCTTACTATTACATGTAACAGCTCCGGCGGACAGCCCGTCAGCATGGAGAACGTAAAAGCAGTTTCCAGTCTCTGCAAAAAGTATAAAATACCGCTCTACATTGATTCCGCTCGTTTTGCTGAAAATGCATATTTTATAAAAATTCGCGAACCAGGGTATCAAAATAAAACAATCCAGGAAATCGTCAGAGAACTCTATAGCTATGCAGACGGCATGACCATGTCAAGCAAAAAGGATGGTATCGTTAACATTGGCGGCTTTATTGGTTTCCGCGATGAAGAAACCTTTAAAAAAGCAAGCACCTTTAACATAATGTTTGAAGGTTTTAATACGTATGGCGGTATGGCGGGAAGAGATATGGGAGCGCTCTCAGTTGGACTCCGCGAAGCCACTCAATTTGAATACCTGGAATCCCGAATCAATCAGGTTGCCTATTTAGGGAAAAAGTTAACCGATGCCGGTATTGCCGTTCAGCGGCCATTTGGAGGCCATGCAATCTTTGTCGATGCAAAACGATTTCTTCCCAATGTTCCTAAAGAAGAATTTATTGCTCAGACGCTCGGTATTGAACTCTACAAAGAAGGCGGTATTCGCGGTGTAGAAATTGGCACGCTGCTTGCCGATCGCGATCCGGAAACCAGACAGGAGCGCTACCCTGCACTGGAACTTTTGCGGCTTGCTATTCCGCGGCGTACCTATACCAATGCGCATATGGATTATGTGGCTGCCGCGCTTATCAATCTAAAAGAACGCAGTGCTGATATTACACACGGTTACCGTATTACCCGCGAAGCACCAATTATGCGGCATTTTACCGTTGAGCTAAAACCCGTACAGTGACAACACTCCAAGCAGTAAATGCTATAAATTAGCAACTTTGGCTTTTTATAAAAAGACCGCAACGTGTTGTACTAAGCTGTATTTATGGCTGAATGTCACACATAATTCGGTTACGGCCAGCTTCTTTTGCTTTATAGAGAAGCTGGTCTGCCTTGTGGATTAGCATCTCCAGATTCTGTGTATCATCCAAGCAGTGCCAGTCTAATGCTTCAATTGAAGCAACCCCTATTGATACAGTTACATACGGCAACACTGGAGAGTTTCGATTCGGGATTTCCAGTGCTTTAACGGCTTCCTGTATTCGTTGCGCAACGGTGAGCGCACCGCTTGCTTTTGTATTACCAAGGAACAGAATAAATTCTTCGCCGCCATATCGTGCAGCTATATCGCCAGGTCGCCTTGCTGATAAATTTATCACCTCTGACACTTTAATGATAACCTCATCACCCGCAGGGTGGCCATAGGTATCGTTAAAAATTTTAAAATGATCAATATCGATCATAAGAATAGAACCAGACAGGCAGTTGCGCATTGCATCAGCCCATTCCCGCTGAGCTAATTCAGTGAACCCCCTGCGGTTATAAAGTCCAGTGAGAGCATCTTTAATTGCCAATTCTGAAAGCTCCCTGAGTTTTAATTCCTTTTCTGAAACATCAGTGAGCGCAGCTACCATACCGCTGCATTGCTGACCGTCTTTCTCATACGGTGAACACTGCATTGCCATAATCACCGGTTCGTGGCCCGGAATAAGCATTTTGGCTTCTACAACAAAAGAATCGGATTTTTTTTCTTTATGGAAGCTAAATTGCTCTTTTACTATTTCGATATTTTCTTTTTCAATCAAGTCAAACACACTTAAACCTACAAGAGAATCCTTTGTTTCGTCAGAAAAAAGCCGATAAAAAGCACGATTGTAACCAGCAATAAACAAATTGCAGTCTGTATAAAACACCGGCGCACTCAATGTGTTAATAAGCTGGTACACAAAATCACGTTCTTCTTTAGCCTGCTGCAATGCTTGTTTTAACGGGGTAATGTATGTTGACGCGCCAATTATTCTTACAACCTTTCCTTCATGATTTTTTATGGGAGTGAGCCTCGTAACCCAATCGGTCATTTTTCCTTCAAACGGAAGTGACTCTTCATATTCAATTGTCTTTCCCGCTAAAACACAATTAACATAATTTCTCTCTACCTGTACCGCTATTTCTTCTGGAACAAACTCATGTGCGGTTTT
>CAZVTR010000002.1:60142-86475 GCA_964630305.1 uncultured Treponemataceae bacterium
GAATTACATATTTTTCCAGAACTTGTAGTATTTGCGTTCAACTTCCTCAAGCGGGAGGAGAGGATAAAACTTAGTATCAATATGCGACGCAAACATAAACCCGTGTCTGAGATACTTATATGAAATCCTATCTATCGGACAATCGAGCGATATACCCTTAGTGTTTTTTCCCGGCTTGCTTCGTACTTCAAAGATTGCCTCTCGGAGTCGTGCAGGATGAATTCCTGGCACAAAACTGCGTATAAAAGGATTATCCTGAAATTCTTTTAAGAAATCCTCTACGCTAAACTCAAGCTGGGTATAGAACATTTTTGGTGCACCTTTAGGCATTTTGGGGTCAGTAATAAATCGAGCGTACTCAAGAAAGTTATATTTTGTTAATACCATCATTTTTATAGGATTGATTTCTAGAATTATGCGCATTTCATCGCCGCGGATTGATGGATCATTGTCGTTTGCGGTTAACTCAACATAATCACCAAGTGAATTAGCATAGTATAATTTCCCCAAAGCCTTAAAATCGATGTGTTCAAGTGTTCGATAACTCGAAATAAACTTTGTGGCCTTAGGACGACCATCCTCATGCGGGACAAGCTCTGCCATCGCACCATCGATATTAAAATACGGATGGCGGAAATCAGGATCAACCTCAACAAAGATAAGCCTTCCTTCAAAATATCGTGTAGAACCCTGCGTGTAATGCTTAGCAAAATGTTCTGGATCAAGCTGGCTTGCAATGAGTGAGTGGTTTGGATGTAAAACCATGTACAAATGTTTTTCGTTACTCATACTTATAACCCCCAATAAGACTTTAACATTGGTGCTATCACCAATGCAATAATAGACATCAATTTTATTAAAATATTGAGTGCAGGACCTGCTGTATCTTTAAATGGGTCTCCTACAGTATCACCTACAACAGCTGCCTTATGGGCATCTGACCCCTTACCAAATTCCCGTGATTCGATAAGTTTTTTAGCATTATCCCATGCACCGCCAGAATTTGCCATAAAAATAGCAAGAAGCACACCAGTAACTGTCGCTCCGGCTAGTAGTCCGCCAAGCATGTAGACACCAAACAAAAATCCTACGGCTATGGGAACAAGAACAGCAAGCACACCTGGTACAATCATGCGAATTAGCGCAGATTTTGTTGAAATATCGACACAGGCGCGATAATCCGGGTAGTCAGTTTCTTCCAGGATACCAGGTTTCTCACGGAATTGTCTGCGGACTTCTTCAATCATGGCAAAGGCTGCAACTCCAATAGCATCCATCGATAGTGCAGAAAACAAGAACGGTATCATGCCACCGAGCAAGAGACCAATGAGCACATCAGGCTTTGCAATATCAAAACTGGCTAGTACATTGCCAAATACCGTCTGTCCGAACGCTGAAAAGAGAATGATCGAAGTCAATGCGGCTGACCCAATTGCAAAACCCTTACCAATTGCCGCTGTGGTATTTCCAACTGCATCGAGTTCGTCAGTTATATCGCGCACATGAGGATCCATGGCCGACATCACCGCAAGACCTCCGGCATTATCGGCTATAGGACCGTAAGCATCAACAGACAATTGAATACCTAAGGTAAGGAGCATGCCGAGCGCAGCAATGCCGACACCATATAATCCAGCAAGCGCATAGCTTCCTCCGATTGCCACACTGATAACCAGTATCGGGGGCATGGTTGAGACCATACCGACAGAGAGCCCTGAAATAATAGTTGTTGCCGCTCCAGTCAAACAAGACTGTTCTATTTTGCGAACCGGTGATGTATTAGTGCCGGTGAAGTATTCCGTGAGCATGCCAATCAGGACGCCGCCTACAAGCCCAACCACAGCAGAAAAAGCAATAGCCAACGCTCCCTTTCCGCCATCGAATGTATTTGCGCCGAGCAGCCAGAAACTGGCAGGAAATACCAATACCATTGCAATCACAGCCGCTGTTATTGTTCCAGTATTAAGCGCCCGCTGAGGCGAGGTGCCAGGTTTCCCCCGCACAAAAAATGTTCCTAAGAACGAAGCGGCAATACCAATACCGCAGAACAATAAAGGCAAAAACGACAGTGCAATACGCACCGAATCTGATGCATTGATAGAGGCTCCTAAAACCACACAGCCAATAGCAGAACCGACATATGACTCAAAGAGGTCTGCGCCCATGCCGGCAACATCACCAACATTATCACCGACATTATCAGCAATAACGGCAGGATTCCGCGGATCATCTTCTGGGATACCAGCTTCGACTTTACCAACAAGATCTGCGCCAACATCAGCAGCTTTAGTAAAAATACCTCCGCCTACGCGCGCAAAGAGCGCAACAGTTGAGGCACCAAGGCTAAAACCAGTTACTACCGGGAAAATTGTATTTTTAAATGTTCCGATATCCGCACCAAACAGCTGCATTCCTAGAGTTATCAGCACGGTAATTCCAAGAAGTGCAAGACCAACTACCGTCATACCCATAACCGAGCCGCCCGCAAAGGCCACACGGAGTGCCTGACCAATGCCTTTCTCTGCCTGCTGAGCTGTTCGTGCATTTGCTTTTGTGGCTACCATCATGCCAAAGTATCCTGATAAAGCTGAAAAAAGAGCTCCCATAAAAAAGGCTAAAGCCTGTAAACGGAGCGGTCCGCTGTTGGCTACGAGCAAAAACAAGGCAACAATTACAACAAACGGTAGGAGTACCAGGTATTCACGGTTGAGAAATGCTCGCGCACCTTCTGCAATATAGCCCGATATACGTACAAGATTTTTATTTTCCACAGCAATGCGGCTAATCCGCAAACTCTGTATAAACGCATATCCCAGTGCTATTAGGCTGCCAATAAATGCTATCAATAGAATTTCTGTCATAGCCACCTCACTTCACAGTATGTATAAGCATTATCTAACATTGTACAACAGGAACGATGCTTGAACAATCAAAAAATCTGTACTACAACTACACATGCATACAACAGGAATAATATTGCAGAGGTGCATGCATGAAAAGTTTTAGAAAAGAAATCACGATAACCACTAGAAAACGATACGATATTGTTCACATCACCCCGCTCGTAGAAGAGGCGCTCCGCGAAAGCGGCATTAAAGAAGGACTATGTCTTGTGAATCCAATGCATATCACCGCAAGCATATTCATTAATGACAATGAATCTGGATTACATGCCGATTTTCTGGAATGGCTTGAACACCTGGCACCATATAACCCAAAGGGCTATCGGCACAATATCGGTGAGGACAATGGGGACGCTCATCTCAAACGGCAGCTAATGGGAAGAGAAGCAGTTATTGCCGTTACCAATGGCAAACTTGATTTTGGCACATGGGAACAAATATTTTACGGTGAGTTTGACGGACAGCGGCCAAAGCGCATTCTTATAAAAATTATTGGTGAATAGTTTCGCAAATAACTTAATTCTTGAAAATTATCGCAATACGGGCTAGTATTTTGGATATGTCCGAAGAAAAAAGTGGTACCGCAGGTAACAAAACTGAGCAGCAAGAACACTCTAATCAAGAACCATCTGTCAGTGATGAATTCCTCTATGGACCAGGTGATGATGAAGTAGAACAAGAGATATACATACCACCCAAAGAAGAACAGCATAATCCCGCTCGGTTAAAATCATTAAAAATTTCAGACACATTGCGAGGACGAATAGCAGAATACGAGCACAGCCCGGAAACACTGACGCAATTCAGACATCGCATTGCGCTCATCGGCGCTGTAGAACTCGATAGTAAACGGCAGCTTCGCGCACAGTCAGGAGCATGGCCGCTCCTAGAAGCCTTTTATCAATACGGGAAACCGCACTGGCTTGATCCCATCAAAGTAATAATGCCAATTAAAGAAATCATGTTTAAAATGCAAGCTCCGCCAATGGCAGATCGCGGCATTTTTTATGTGCTGACACGCGTTGCGCGAGCTGGCATATCACCTGCTGCGTTTGCTATGCATATACTCATGCCCCGCATGGCTCAGGATTATAACTGGAAACTCTGGCGCGCACGGCACATCTGGATTCTTGACTCAATCGCAGATCTGCTCGTTGAACTGAGAACTAAGTCTCCGTGGAACACGCACTACCTTGGCAAGACTAAAGTCCTCACCGATATCGCATTGTGCAAATATGTCGGCCGGCCGCTCGCCCGTCTCCAGAGTGAACGCATTGGGGAACAAAAAGAATCACTGGAAGCATGGGCAAATGCATGGATTAACTTTACATTTACAAGCCCTCACTTTTTGACATTTTTGCGAAAAGCTATCTTGCCCTGCTTCTATCGGCTGTCAGGCAAAATTGATCCTGAACAGCTTGCGCCAATGGCACTCATTATGTCCAATCTTGAAAAAAAGCTTGGTAAACGGCTCGATGTTATCTCATTTGACGGTATAAAAAAACTCATCATACAGTCTGGATTTTTACAGACACTGGAAGACCGCATCAGGCTGCGTGTCAACGATGAAGTTGGTTACCTCTATGTTGTTCGCGAACTCAGATCCTATCTTGAACTTGTAGAAGCTTTGAGTGATACCCATGCAGGTTTATCGATGCTTCGCGAAATCTGCCAGCTTAGCCTCTTATCGGAACCTACATTTTTAGGCCATGCAGCAAAACTTGCTGCGGCTTTAAAGCCATCTGAAGGTATACACATACTGCGAAAGCATATCATTGCGCTGCAAAAAACACCAGAAAACCGCCGTGAAGCCTTTATTGCTGAAATTAAAACGAGCGGCGGAATCCACGGCACCATATCACTGCCGCAAAAACCTGGAGATATATCGCGATATCCTTCGCCCTATGAAATTGCTCAGCAATGCGGCATCGCTCAAGATGTCTACGAAGGTTTAGAATTTAATAAAAAAGCTCCGCTTGAATATAAAGACATTTCAACATACATAGCAAAAAACAATCAGGCTTATGCAAAAACACTTTTAACAATAGCACAGGCACTGCAAAACAATGCAGATAGAGAATGGAATGAAGCAACCGTAAAAGATATCGATTCTACAGATCCTGCACTATTAAAACTGTGCATATACACCTGCATTTCAGGCGCAGGAAGCCGCTATGCACATACATCATTCCCGGAACTCTCAAGTGTTTACAAAGGACTTAAACCATTTATTAAAAATAACTGGCCACCAATTCGCTTTGAATTTCCTGTAAACACAATTCCTCTCGAAGAAGTGCCGCTTGAACCGTATGCCTGTGATCTTATGCGTTCACGGGTAAAACGGGACTTGTTTGTAAACACACTCCGCGCATTGACAGTACCATCTCCCGACAGCGACTGTTCCGAAGCAATCGCAGAACTTGGAAAATACTACACCGATGTATCACGAGCGCTCAATGCAGAGTTATCGCGCGCTATAGAAGAAACACAAACCAGCATGCTAAAAGGCCAGGAGCAGCCTGACCCGCACAAAGATCCAAAAGTCAAACAGCTTGAAAAAAAGCAATGGGTGCTCAACGAATTATTCAAAGCCTTAGAAGATGTTCCGGTAAGCCGTGGGGATCCGAGGCGGTTTATTCTAGCTATATTGGGATGCTCACTCTTTTTGCCCGATAATGAAAAATCGGCATTTTCAATTTTAATGGCTGCAAAATCTCGTTATAGTAATATCACAGCAATTGCAAAGACTCTGGAATGGCTTGAAACAGACGCCGACAGCAATTTTATTGGCATTAATCATGCAAAGATACTAATTTCTGTTACAGAATGTTTATCAAACCATCTTGGAAACGATGAAGTTTTAAATAAAACCCTCTATACGCCTGAGATTCATTTCACCAATTTCATCAATGAAGCGATTGGAACATTCAATCTTCCGCTTTCAATGCCAGCGCTGGAATATGCATTTAGAAAATCCGTGCAGCTCGATGCTCATAAAATTGAGCTTGCAAAATGGCGTGATTTTGCTATCAAACTTGCACCTAAAGAACAAAAACAGCATAAATTAGTATTTGCGCTGGGGAAAGGGTATCTTGATATACTCCACGGTGAAATGGGTGGGAGCATATTCACCGGTTTTATTGATATCCTTACCAATCCAGATATGCTGCTCTGCCGGGTATTTGATAAAGACAGCGGCGAAAATATCGGCTCTTCTATTTTCATACTTTCACGAAAAGGTATTCCGAGCGCTCGCATTAGCACATTCTGGCAATTTTTTTCTATTAATGTTGCTCCAGCCATGCTAACCGTTATGAGCCTTTCCCAAATAACCCGCCTTTACCTGGGTTTTCGCTACATGGCAGAACAGCTTGCCGTTAAAACAGGTTTCCCTGTGGCACTGTGCGGTATCAATGAACTCAATATAATTTCATCAGACCCTTCATTTGCGCTTATAGCAAAAAATTTTGAAGTTTCCACAAAAGCACTGCCCGTACGCGATGCTGAATGCCAACCCGTGCTCTACCCGAACAGTAAGTTCAAAACAGCGCTGCTCATAATCGATCCGCAAAAACCTGACACACTAAAAGCGGCCAGAATGCTCCGAAACTAAACACACATAAACAATATAAAACCACTTGCTTTTTTTATAAAAATAGATAATTATCGATATATAAGGATTTATATATTACACCTAAGCAGTACAGCAATCATTCAACCATTACTATAGACTAAGGAGACAGCACATGAGCACCAGAATACTAATAATTGGCGGGGGTTATGCCGGCGTCTGGGCTGGTAAAATCCTGGAAAAGCATTTTCGCAAACATAAAGATGTAACAATCACCCTTGTGGATCCAAAACCTTTCCATACACTCATGACCGAACTGCATGAGGTAGCAGGCTGGCGCACCGAACCAGAATCGGTTCAGGTAAGTTTTAGAAAAATTTTTGGTGCCAGACATATCACCGTCGTACTTGATGCTATTAAAACTATCGATTTTGAGAAAAAACAGGCATACGGCAAAGCTGGTACCTATGAGTTTGATTACTGCATAATCGGAACTGGTTCTGAGCCTGAGTATTTCAATATACCTGGTGTCAAAGAAAACAGTTTTTCGCTTTGGTCGTTTGATGATGCAATGAGACTGCGGCATCACATTGAAACTGTTTTTAGAAAAGCATCCGAAGAACCCGATACAGAAAGACGCAAAAAGCTATTAACATTTGCTGTAGCAGGTGCTGGCTTTACCGGTATTGAAATGCTTGGAGAACTGCTTGATCACCGAGATGTGATGTGCAGAACGCTTCACCTCGATAAGCGCGAAGTTCGAATTATCAATATTGAAGCACTCCCATCGATACTGCCAATACTTGAACCAAAACTGCGTGAAAAAGCAGAAAATTACCTTAAAAAACGCGGTGCAGAGCTTATCCTCAATGCTGCAATCACCGGTGCTGAACCAGGAAAAATTTTTCTTAAAGACGGCTCGATAATTGAGACAGAAACATTCATCTGGACCTGCGGCGTCAGAGGTTCATCATTCTCGGACAGTATCGATCTAGAAAAACCCGAAAGGAGTCGCGGACGCCTGGCAGTCAATGAAGAGCTTCGCAGCACCAAATATCCCTATGTGTTTGTTGGCGGTGATGTTTCCTATTTTATAGAAAACGGCAAACCCCTGCCGCAAATTGTTGAAACTGCTCATCAAACCGCAGAGGTAATTGCGCACAACATTATTGCTGACATCGAACGAAAAGAAACTCCAAAACAGTTTAAATCGAACTACCACGGATTTATGATTTCTCTTGGAAGTCATTATGCTGTTGCAAATGCAGGCGGAATCAAATCGAGCGGTTTTATTGCCATGGCAATGAAACATTTTATTAACGTACTCTATCTTGTGCAAATTGCTGGCATTAACCAGGTATGGGAATATATTAAACATGAATTCCTCGACATTAAAAACAACCGATCTTTTATTGGCGGCTTTGCCGCATACAAAATCCGCAGTTATTGGGGCGTGCTCTTAAGAATGTTCCTGGGCTTTACCTGGTTTGTAGAAGGATTAAACAAAATTGGAGAAGGCTGGCTTGCATGGTCAACAGGCAGTAAGAGCCAGTGGATGTTCAGTCCAGGAGTAATTCAAGCAACACTTGCCAAAACCACTCAAGCTCCAGAAGCAGCCAGTGCTGCAAGTGAATATGTAGAACAGGCTGCTCAAGTAGTAAGCAGTGCTTCTGAAGCAGTTACGCAAACGGTAACCCAAGCTGCGGATGCTGCCAGCGCTGCAAGTGAAGCAGTATCGGAAGCGGTCACCAATGGGGCACAAACTGCAGAGCGTGTGTTTGGCAAGATTATTGATCTCTCTAAACCAATTTTTGATATCAATGGGCCGGTGGCCACCTGGTTCCGCAAAACCTTTATGGATGGCATTGCTGCGCATATCCCCTTTGAACTGTTTCAGCTCATGATAGTACTCGTCGAAATAGGCATAGGATTAGCGCTCTTTGGCGGCTTTTTTACCTGGATTGCTGCGGCTGTGAGTATTGTGATGTGCATTGTCTTTACCTTATCGGGCATGTTCTCATGGGATCAGCTTTGGTTTGTATTTGCCGCAATACTTTGTCTGGGCGGCATGGGACGCGCATTTGGTCTGGATTATTTTGCTGTACCGCTCTGGAAACGCTGGTGGAATGGGACCAAGTTTGCTCGCAAGACGCACCTCTATGCCGACGAACCGACAAAATAATAGCGTGAACAGAACTAGGTTAAGGAAATATCATGAGTGATTTCTGGAAACCATATCCAGAGCTTTATAATCAGCTAGAACTTGTTCACCTGAGAATAATAGAAGCGGTTCAGGATTTTCCGCTTATAGAAAACCTTGAGCCGCTCCTTATGCAAAAAGGTAAAATGCTCCGCTCCGCATTTTTGCTCATAGGCAGTAAATACGGCAAAGAGCCTGAAACAATTGTTGATGCTGCAGCAGCTATCGAGTTATTGCATATTGCAACACTTCTCCATGATGATGTTCTTGACGAAGCTGAGTTGCGAAGAAATGTTCCTGCATTTCATATGAGTGTAGGCATTAAAAACGCCATACTCGCTGGTGATTGGCTCTTTGCTAAGGCAGTTTCACTCATTGCTCCCATGCTCCAGCCTAACCAGGTTCAAATTCTCACCAATGCGGCACGCAGCATATGCAGTTCAGAAATTGAGCAAGATCTCCGCAAAGGAAAAGTAATTACCAGCACACGGACATATCTCCGAACTATTGCGGGGAAAACCGCTGCTCTCATTACCTTAGCGCTGCGCTCCGGTGCTGAACTTGCACAAGCTGAACCAGCAATAAGAAATACACTTCAGCGTCTTGGATACAATATTGGTATGGCTTTTCAAATCCAGGATGACATTCTTGATTATACAGGTGACACTAAAAACCTTCAAAAACCAACAGGCAAGGATATTCATGAAGGCATCTGTACACTCCCGCTCATTTTAGCCCTGCAAAAAACAATTAAACATTCCTCACATAAAAATAATCTTAACGAAAACTTGCCGCCATTGACTGGAGCATATAAATCATATTATGAAAATTTTGTACAAAAATATAATGGTATTCAAGATGCAATTAACTTCTCAAAAAAATATATCACCAGGGCTCACAACGAAATTGCAAAACTACCTAAAATTCGCGAAACTGAAATATTAAACGATATACTTATCAAGCTCACTGAAAGACAGTACTGACATCTAATTGTATATAAACCAGCATGCACAATTGCTTTTATCACAGTGAATTATTATAATCGATTATCAACTTATAACTAAAATAATTTGTAAATAGGAGACAAAGTATGAAAAAAATCAAATTCTTCAATTACAAGTTGAAAGCTGTTTTATTCCTAGTATTTGCTCCTTTATTTTGCTTTTCAAGCTGTCAACAAGAGCACCTTGCCATTAAATCAGATACAGTAGCTGCTTTAACAAGTATTGTAATTTCACTCGAAAGTCCGCTTAACGACACCATTGCTATTGCACTCTTTAACGATAAAGGTTTGCTCTGGGAATATTTTAACGGAAACGATGACACTTGCAACCATGAAAAGCTGTCAAAAAACAGCATTGTCTATCTCGGTGAATTATCAGCACAGGTCACTATGCTCGCTCTCCTCACATTAGTGCAAAACGGGAAAATTTCTCTTGACAGCACTATCGCTTATTATATGCCCGATTTTTTTTCAAACAGCACAGCTGATACTTATCTGCAAAAGATCGGTCAGCTTTCCATACGAACTATACTTACAGAGACAACAGGATGGAACGTATCTGCTCAAGGCACTGAATACAATATCTACAATGATTTACAAAAATTGCTTGCTTCATCACCTAATAAATATCAGCCGGGAGCGCGCTATACAAAATCAAACGCAATGATTGATCTATTGGGCTTGCTGATTGAGAAAGTAAGCGGAAAACGGTTTACGGAATATATGCAAGCTGAAGTTTTTTCAAAACTAAGAATGAGCAGTGCCAGGTTTATTAGCAATAAAATAGTTCTGAGACAGGTATCACATAATGAATCAACTACCCAATTATTTAGTTCCTTCTCTCCGGCATATTCGCTGTCCTTAACATTTTTAGACTGCATTAAGCTGTATTCAGCAATGTTATCAAATGGTGATAAAAATATTATTCTTGATCAGCGCCTGATGCAGAATATGTTTATTCCAAGTATTACGGATCAGCTTAACAAACAAGGTTTTGAAACGGGAGCAGGCTGGATGCTCACTGAGCCTGATTTACGCTATCTAGGAAAAACTGCCTGGAACTATGGATTGTTTCTAGACCATAAAACTGTTGTAATGCTCCTCCTTGATAAGAAAATTGGCATACTTATTTCTACAAGAAATAACAATCGTATTATTGCGACTGAACTTAAAAATTTGGCATCAAAACTGCTCCGAGCATACGCAGAAACAGAACTTAACATAAAGGAGCCTCCATTTGTTCCGCCTGTACCTGTTAGTTTGGATGGCATCATCCCTCCTGCTTATGGAGTTTATGCCTCAGACCATGGAGCGCTTGCTCTTGAGATGAAAGCTTCGAATATTTTCGTATCACACCGTGGCGGATATGCTGAGTTTATTCATACAGGAAGCGGATTCTTTAGACCTGCTGTTAAAAATGAATATGAATCTTTACGATGCAATGATAATAAAACGATAGTAATACGATGGAGAACCGGCGCAGAAAACAAATTTACTTTTCAAACACCAATAAAAGACACCCGCTATTTGTGGCTCAAACCTGGAACCTATAGTCTACAGAATCCACAAAGGAAGGCATTAAAACTGACATTTAACATGAGAGAAGTTTTTGGTAATTATCTTTTAACCGATGATGAAGGAAAAGATTACCTAATTAAACCGCTATCTCAATCAAAAGCTTCAATTATATGCGATGAAACATCAGTATTTTTTGGACTGATGCTATATTGTTCTAAAGATGGTACTATTTCCTTGCTTATGGATTAATATAAAAGCAAGCAGAAACAATTTGTTCAACACTCATTGATTTTTTAACCTCAAAGCTATACCATATGGGCTAATACTTTTACATTCGGAGTCATCATGCTTGTGTATATTCTTGCTGGAATAAGTCTTTCAATGGATGCTTTTGCGATAGCAGTTTCATCGAGTATTTGTATGCCGCAGGTGCCTCTAAAGTTGGCATTGCGAACATCTTTTATGTTTGGTTTTTTCCAATTCATTATGCCAGTACTTGGATTTTTTCTCGGCATATCAACGATACAGTTCATTGAAAAATTTGATCACTGGGTTGCATTTTTGCTTTTAAGCTTTATTGGCATAAAAATGATAGTCGAATCATTTGAAATAAAATCAAATCAAGCCTGCAGTGATGATGAAAAAAAGAAAACCAATATTGCTGATTTTAAAACACTTTTTGTACTCTCAATTGCTACCAGCATTGACGCCCTTGCTGTTGGTATTTCGTACAGTATAACTAAGGCACCAATTTGGACAGCATCACTCCTTATAGGAATAACAACCTTTATTATTTGCATGATTGGGTGTGAGTTTGGGAAAAGGCTTGGTACGAAATTTGAAAAAAGCGCTGTCCTTGTCGGAGGCATTGTGCTCATTGGCATAGGTACAAAAATATTGCTTGAACATTTATTGTAAACTATGTGCAATAACAAGCTAACTTATTGTTCGGATTTATTTTGTTCTAGCTTTCGCAACCTGTCATCATCAAGCACAACATGCAAGTTTTTTTCCTGAGTTGGAATTACAAGGCCTTTGGGTCCATTTTTAACCCGCCGTAAATATTTTACATGCGTATAATACAAATCAGCTTCGCGAGCATTACGCGCTTTGGAGTAAAACACTGCAAGGTTACCTGCATCAATGAGAACATCAAGCGGTACCGATTTATCTTTTTTAGCTTTTATAAAAATATAACCGCCAGGCACATCCCTCGTATGAAGCCAGATATCCTGACCTTTTACATAATGGCGCAAGAGCTCATCGTTTTCAGAGGCATCACGACCTGCTAAAATAAGCCATCCATTACTCATAAAAGCAACACCTGGCCTTTTTTTATCCTGAACTTGCTTTCGCTTTACTTCCAAGGCCAGTGCTTTATGTAACTCAAGAGGGTTCTCAAGTGAAAGGAGCCTCAATTTTTCCTTCTCGATTCTCGCAAGCTCTTCTTTCGCGGTTTCCATATCTTTTTTTAACTCATCAAGGCCACTCTTTGATTTTCTATAGAGTTCGTAATAGTGCTCAGCATTCTGCACAGGAGATTTATACGGATCGAGTTTTATAGTAATTGTACTGCCTGTATAAAAATTTTCACCTGTAAACCATTCGCTTCCAGAACTAATGGCAGCAATATTGGCCATAATTATATCTGCCTGCTCTTTAAACAGTTCAGCACCTTCTGCTTGTCGTATTTTTTTTTCTAACAGTACAATGGATGCCTCAAGCCGCTCCATTTTAGTAGAAAACAATTTCTTCACTTGTTCTTTGAGCACTTCAAGTGAGAGTGCAGTCCCATGCTCTGAATACCATGTATCAATATAGTCATTGAACCGCATTCCATCAGGAAAGCTGCGAACTTCATATAATCGTTTAGTTTTTTCCTGAGAATTTACATGCAGGCAATCATACTGTTTCCCGCCAATCTCCCCCCTGTTTGGCTTCCTTCTCATAACATCGAGTATTCTATACGTATCATCTGTTACTATGACATTACCCGCATTAGACCACAGACGAATAAACATATACAACGTTTCTTTTCCTCGATGCATTGAAAGCTTTACTATTCTTTCCTCACCTATTTGGACAGCTTCATCGATCCATGCATTGACTATGTGGGCTTTTAGAAACTCTATGAAACGCAACGGCTTTTCCGGTTTTGGGATATTCTGCTTTGTTTCGTGCACTCTGCATGCACCCGGTGAAATTGAAATGAGAATATTTTTATAAGCTCCAGATTTATATACTCCAAGAACTGCGATATCATATGCAGGCTGAAATACTTTCTGGATCTGTGAACCAGGAAGATTAGCTTCTTCCAGAATTAGATTAATCTCTTTCCAGTTTAATGACATGCTAGTGTTTCCGCTGTTTTTTTGTTGAAGAGCCCTCAAGCCGGTTGAGCACGCGATATGTAATAACGCCAATAATTACCATTGCAACAGAAAAAATACCGTATGCTATCGGCCAACCCCACTGCTGAGTCATCATAGAATACTCAGACATACCTCCGATACCAGCAATGAGATTTAACGGCAGAAAAATAATATTAATTATTGTTAACCTCTTAATAAGATTGTTCATATTGTTATTAACAATGGAACCGCGCGCATCCATAAGCCCAGTAAAAACCTGGGAATAGATTTCTGTTTGACGAGCTGCCTGATCTATTTCTATGAGCAGATCATACATATAATCGACATCACCAACATCTCTTTTTTCTATCCATGCATTCAGCTTTCCTAAGACCGATTTATTGCTGTTTATCGCATCAAGATAATAGATAAGGATTTCACTTAAATTAAACATCTGTAAAAGATACTCATTCCCCATTGAAGTATTAATTTTTTCCTGAATTTCTTTTGAAAGCATTTTTATCACACGAAGATGCTCTACAAAATGCTTTATCGTGCGTTCTATTACCACCAAGACTACATCAAAAGGATCATCGATTGTCAGATTTAGAGTACCGGAAAAAAAATCTTTTTCTTCGCTGGTTATTAAAATCACCTGTTTTTTTACTACAAATATTCCCATTGTTGAAACATTAAAACTTGTAATTTCTTTTAGATTAAAATTAGTTGGGAGTTTCCATATTATGGAGAGTATACCATCTTCATACTCTATTCGCGGCACTTCATCAGGATCAAGTGCAGAAGCAATTGTATGAGGATCAAGCTTATAGACACTTATGAGTTCATCCATCTCTTTCTGGTCAATAGCATAGTAATGAAATATTTTCCCCTTTTGAGATGGCAGAATAGTATGGCTGTGTGCCTGGTATTGCTTTTTCATTTCCAATTCCTACTGAATAAGTCTTGCAAGTATCTTATCACTTTTCTTCCAGTTAGGCTCTACCCGTACCTGCAAAGAAAGTTTTACTGCATATGGGAAAATTAACGCTAACTCTTTTTCCGACTCCTCACGAATTCGCTGTATCATTTTTCCGCCTGCGCCAATTACAATTCCCTTTTGAGACTCACGCTCCACAACAATATAGCCTGAATACACAAGTGTACCATCTTTCTGGAAATGGTGCTGCTCATACTCAACAAACACAGCATGAGGAATTTCATTACGAAGATTTCTGAATATTTTTTCTCTGACAATTTCTGCAATTCTAAAAACGGGTTCTTGGTCGGTATAGACATCTTCCGGATAATAGAATGGTCCTTCAGGCGCTCTTTCTGTGATATCTGCAATCAATTCCTCAACACCTTTTACTTCAAGAGCAGAGATTTCATACACAGGAATATCTGGTAGATATTCTGCTAAAAAGTTACGAGTTCGTATAGTGTCTGCACGCGGATGATCAATTTTATTGATTACAGCAATGACTTTTTTATGGTAATGCACAAGCTGCTTAACAATATACGCTTCCTCTTTCCCTGGCTCTCGGACTGCATCAATAATGTATAAAATGAAATCAGCATCCTTAAACTGTTCAAGCGCTACTTCTTTTAGTTTTTGGTTAAGTTTTTTTTCAGAATCATGTATTCCTGGAGTATCGATAAAGACAAGCTGAGCATTATCTTTTGTCACAATACCGCGTATTGCATTGCGGGTAGTCTGAGGAACAGAAGATACAATTGCAACTTTGCCGCCGCATACGGCATTGACAAATGTCGATTTTCCGCACGATGGACGGCCAACTATTGCAACAAATGCCGATTTTGTTATTGCTGCCACGATTACTCCTTAAGCAAAAAAAATTAAATTATAGAATAAATATCAATGTCAGGAAATTTTTTTTCAGTAAACAATTCAAACTGAGCAACAGCCTGCCATTTAAGCATCGAAAGACCATTCATAGTGCGGCAGCCAGCTTTTCGGGCACGTTCCAGCATTGGGGTTTCTGCTGGGCTATAAATAGTATCAAAAACCATTTCAGTACCCTTAAAATCATACCATTCAAGCGGATCACCGGGTTCACCGCCATTCATTCCGACTGGTGTAGCCTGCACAATAAGATCATTATATTCATTTACTAGATTGACGGCATGTTCTGTAATACCAGCCCATGGGAATCCATACGTTTCTGCAAGCTTTCTTGCTTTATTCATGTTACGGTTGACAATGCAGGCTTTTCCACCCAGCTTATGAATTACATAGGCAATCGCGCGAGCTGCTCCGCCTGCGCCAACTATCGTCGTGCGCATAGAAGATAAATCCGGACTCCCAATAAATTCTATAATAGCTTTTTCAAAGCCAAATCCATCTGTATTATATCCAATTAACCCCTGCTTGGTTCTAATTACGGTATTGCACGCACCTATTTCCTTAACTTCCGGCGAGCTTTCTGAGAGATACTGAATGATCTTTTCTTTATGCGGAACAGTTACAGAAAAACCATGAATTTTTAAAAAATCTGCAAGATTTAAGAAATCATCAATTGAATCAACCGGGAATGGCAGATAAACAGCATTTTCATCACATACAGCAAAGCCAGCATTATGAAAATATGGAGACAAAGAATTTATAACAGCAGTACTCCCAATAATACCATATATTCTTTTATGTACGATATTCTGATTAATTCTGTATATTTTAACCAATATTTCAGGATCGAGCTGCCCCGGCGCTGCAAGCGGCAATCCTGCTTGTGATGCACTTGCATACATCAGCATACTGCCCGTTATATCTGTGAGAATTCTTGTGCAAAAACCATAGCTTCCCATTCCCACAATAATTCTATGCTCGCCTTTTGGCCGCGCAGAAAAATATCTAAGAATTTTATCTGTGTCCCGGATCGATTCTGTCATGACAGATAGTTTTGGTATTTCTAAATGATTTTCTGAAAGCTTTTTCCAGATTGTATCGATATCATCAGGAAACGAATGAGCATGATAGGATCGTATAACTTTAGTCCCAAATGTTCGAGTTGCTTCCTGAAGTGCAGGAGCATACATATCGTGCTCAATATCAACATATGAAAAATTTTTTAATTTATCATTGCTTGCAAAAGCCAATGCTTTTGCAATAATTACAAGCCGTACAGCTTCTCCTTCTTTAAATTGACCCCCGTCAGAATACCGTCTTACGGTGAGTATACTGGGTATATGAGCAAGCTCAGGGAAACGGCGAATATAAAAATATTCTTCCGGTTTTAAGAAATCAACACGCAGTTCAACAAGATCAATATTAGACCGATACCGTTCAAGCACTCTGAGGTTTTCTTCTATTGTGGGAGCGGTTAAACACAGACAGAGTTTTGCCACCAAGTTCTCCTTCTCATTAAATATCAGAACGGTACAAAAATAACGTAACTATCTTTCCATCTGCATCGGTTAATGCCCGCAGCCGCATGGGCCAGTTTTCAAACGGCACTATCCACTCTGCATATTGAGAGTCTTGAACTTTTGGAAGACCGAATAGGGTTACTGCCATATCGACGGAAGAACCTAATACTAGCCCCATAAAAGGCTGACGATATCCAGAACTTATTCGTATTTTCCACACACGGTCTTTATAGATGTAAAACGACAAACCATTTCTATAATTAAAAACAATATCATCCTGCCATGGCTCAATACCCCGAACCGCTGTTACAGATAGCGGCACACCAAATGTAACCAGCAATTCTTGCAGCGTCATTCCAATAAGCTTTATAGGTGCTTCTTGTAATTTTTGCAAAGCGTCTGGCACTGGTTCTGCCGGCAATGTAGATGTCTTACTAGCATCAGAAATACTCTGCGACTGAGCAGAGAGTGCGCCCATGCTATTACAAACTAAAGCAATTACTAGTAGTGTGATTAAATGTTTTTGTAAAAACGTCATATAATAATACTGTAACGGAGAGCATGATTTAGTGCAAGGGTGCCCACATTATAGATATTAAGCAGCACGGGACGGATTAATCGGCCTATCGCCGCGCACCTGTATATAAAATAATATTTTTTCTATTGCTGATATTACGAGCGGCTTTATTTTTGAAAGGTTCTCATACCCCTGTAATCGCATAGCATAATCACTCATTATTGGTATTTCAGCGTGTTGCGGCAGTTCTTGCGAAATTGATTGGCTAGTACTAACCGAGTATTGGCTCCCATTATTCAAGAATTGCCCAGGTCTACCTTTTAAAACTTTACAGGGACTATACCGCACGTTTCCATCTTTACTCCTGTCCCCAGCAGCACCAAAAAGCCTGCAAATGAGGGGCCGTCCGCTATAGATCATGCAAAAATGAGGCCCTGCACATGAACGAAAGGGGCACCCTGCAGCATCAGCATTAAAATGAGGGAAAATTCTCTCAAGAATATTCGACACAGAAAATGTGTTTCCTGAATTAGCATGCAAAGTACTGCTCCCTGCAGTATGTTCCTCACAACTTTCGCCTGTTCTGATATGAAACGTTTCATGCAATGAAAATTTGTTCCAATGTTCAAATAATATGCAAACAGCGGTATATAAAGCTTCTTGTTCGGTGACATCGGGATAATATTCTTTACAGCATACCCCGCAGTTTGGTACGCATGATATACCTGTCGATGCAATCCACGCTTTCTGAGCGCAAGCAAGATCCTCATACACCTCATCGATTTGGAGAAATTGGTCATGAAAATATGGTTGTAATATTATTCCAGCCCATGCTTTCATCTTGCAAGATGATGTAGCAAAAAGCTACGTCATTAGTCAAGCACTATGCACATTGCATTATAAACATATAACACTGCTAGTTTTGTTCCAAAAAATGTTCCCGGATAAAAGCTGAATATGCAGGGAGCAGCATAAGTTCTTCATGTGTGCCAAAACCCATTACCTTTCCTCTATCCAAAAACAGTATCTTGTCGACATACTGCAGCGTAGAAAGCCGGTGTGATACAATTATAAAAGTCAAGTTCTGTGCAAATGTACTGAGTTCATTCATGAGACGTTCTTCGTTTGCTGCATCAAGACTCGCGGTAATATCATCAAAAACCATGAGCTCTGGTTTTCTGGCTATTGCGCGGGCAATGGCCATCCGCTGTTTTTGTCCGCCGGAAAGACTTAAGCCGCGCTGTCCCACAACCGTAAGCTCTTTGTCTGTAAAGCTGGCAACTTCATCGCTCATCTGGGCAATATGCAGAGCCTGGTTAAAAAGCGCATCATCTGGTGCATCGGCAAAAAAATCTATGTTCTCTTTTAAGGTTCCAGAAAACAGCAGAGCTTCCTGCGGAACATACCCTGTTTTTTTTGCAAATAGCTCTTTATCGAGTGCCTCTAATCGGATACCATTTACTTCTACAGTGCCAGACTCTGGTGGCAGCAATCCAAGCAATACTTTAATGAGAGTCGATTTGCCCGATCCTACTGGACCAATAATACCGAGCCGCTCACCTTTTGTTACTCTAAAACTTACTCCATCGAGGGCTTTTTCTACTCGTCCCGGATAGGTAAATGATACATTATGGAAATCTATTGTAGCAATGGAATCTATGGCTACCGCTCCTACACCAGAGGAAGCACCTGGCACCGGAAAGCTTGCCATCTCTTCCAACCTATCAATATTAACAAATGCTTTTTTGCCATACACAAACAGCTGCGGTATATCCAAAATAGGATAAATGAGCATCATGAGGTAGGTATAAAAAGCATAAAATGTTCCAATACTGATTTCCCCTTTTACGGCCATTAACCCGCCGGCGAATACAATTCCTACCTGCGCTACAAGATCAATATATTGATAGATAAGATGCAGAATCACATCGAGCTTTGCTGCGGTCATTTCGGTTTTCCAGCGTTTCTGGAGTACATCATTAAAAAATCTTCTATATTTATCTTCACAGGCATACGCTTTGATAATTCGCACACCAGAAAAACTCATTTCTAGTTGTTCATTGACATCACTCACAGCTTTTTCATTTTTTCGATATACATCATACACCTTGTCCGATGTTACCCAGAAAACTGCAAGCATGAGCGGCAATGGAATAAGCGAGAAAAGGGTGAGCTTTGGGCTTATGAGCATCATTGCGACAAGACAGAACAGTACTTTGCTTATTGATTCTACTGCACGGAAAATCCCTGAGCACAAAAACCACGATAGTTTCGGGAAATCATACAGGTCACTCGTTAGTCGTGTGACGATATCACCTGTAACGAATTCTGAAAAAAACTTATAATTTTTTTCGAGTATTTTCTTAAAAAACTTCATTCGAAGCAGATGTTCAAACACCGAATTGGTCATTCCGCGTATTGCTGGGAAAAATGAGGCAATAAAACCGCCAAATCCCACTGCAATTAAAAGCAGCAAGAGTCTGTTTATTTCCAGCATTGGATCGGTTGTTCCAGGATGTTCCAAAAGCCGCTGGATAGTATCGAGCAGTAATTTAGAAATATACGGAAGCAATACAGCCACCGCGCTCGAAATTAACGTGAGCACAAATAGTAGCGCTACAAGTCCCTTTTTCTCACTCCAGAGCTTTCTAATCCAAGTTATATGATTAATATTTAGCTGTTTATAGTGCATCGATGTATCAGACATAGTCTCCCCTTCCCTCTAATTCTCAAGTAGCTTCATCAAGTTCTGCATCCGCAGAAAGATCAGGGAATTGCAGACGTACAAGTTCTTCGTATTCAGGATACTGTGCAAGCAATTCATGATGCTTTCCTCTAGCTGCGATTCTTCCATTTTTGAAAAAGAGAATTTCATCGGCATTAAGAATTGAAGAAAGCCTGTGTGCTACAATGATAGCCGTTCTCCCTTTAAGAAGATCCTTCATGCTCCACTGAATTTTCTTTTCCGTAACGACATCGACACTAGCAGTTGCTTCATCCATAATAATAAGATCTGCATTAAAAACCACTGCGCGCGCAAATGAAATAAGCTGTTTTTCTCCCATTGAAAGATTGCCGCCTCGTTCTGCGAGTTCGGTCTGCACAGCATGAGGAAGCCGCCGCACAAAGTCATCGGCATGCACCGTTTCCAGCGCCTTAAAAACATCAAGTTCGGTAAACTTATCATTATACACGCGGACATTTTCGAGGACTGTCCCCGGGAAGAGATATATATCCTGCAATACCAAGCCAATATGCCGCCGCCATTCATGCAAATCCAGAGTTTCTAGCCTTACACCATCAACGAGAATCTCTCCGCTCGTATATGGGTAAAACCTGCAAAGGAGACTCACAGTTGTTGTTTTTCCGGATCCCGAAGGTCCTACAAGCGCAATGGTCTGTCCCTTTTTTACTGTAAATGAAACATGATCAAGCACCGGTTCTCCTTCCTTATAAGCAAACGAAACATCGCGGAACTCTATCGCATGCTTAAATTCCGGTTTATTTTTAGGCGCTGTGTCAGCTTCTTCCGGCTCAAGACTCATAATTGAAAAAATACGTTCCATCGCCACCCGAGCCTGCTGAATGCTCCGTACATTTTCCCCTATAGCAAATAGCGGCTCAAAGAGGCGCATGCCATATTCAATAAAAACCAAGAGTGTCCCTACAGTTAAAATTCCTTTAAATATTTGCGGTGCCGTCAATTTAATGATAAGTGTAAGAAACAGCGGACCTGCTAAAAATTGCAGCCCGCCCATAAAGATATACTCTATTAAACCAGCTCGAATTTCAATATCACGTTTTTCCTTACTAATTTTTTCTAGCTTGCCTGCTGCTTTATCTGTTTTTTTAAACACCTGTAGCACTTCTATCCCCTGAACAAACTCAGTAACCACAGCGCACACTTCTGCATATTTCTTTCTGGCTTTTTCATAGAGCGGTCTCAATTTATCAAAAACAATCAAAAAGGCTGCAAGTAAAAAAGGTATCGGAATAAAAATAATGCCTGCAAGTTTCGCATCAATGGAAATAAAAACAAGAAACATTCCAATAAAATAGATAATATTTGTAATGAGCATGATTGCAGTTTCACTAAAGAGCTGCTTAACACGTTCGGTGTCATTTTCCACGCGTGCCATAAGTTCCCCAACCTGATGCTTATCAAAATAAGCAACAGGAAGTGTTACCATATGTGCAAATAAATCTGACTTGATATTAGTAACAACATTGAGCCCCAAACGTACCATCAGCATGCTTTCAAAGTAGGTGACAATCCCCATAAAAATTACGAGTACAAAATAGAGAAACGCATATTCCAGCATGAGACTGACATCTTTGTTTGGTATTGCCTTATCGATAATCGCCCTTAGAATAAGCGGTCCAGCGAGCCTTGCAGCTGTCACCGCAAGCAGTGCAAGCAATCCCAGCGTAAACAGAAACCAATATGGCTTAAAATAAGAAAAAAACCGCTTGAGCACCAACCCCTTGCTGATACCCGTATTTTGAACATGCTCATCTGACATATCGTGTCTCCATACCTGGATACCGGGCGGTACCAGGTGTCGTTAAATCTAACATAATATTAAAACAATTTCAACGTTCAAATAGTTTGAACGACCCCCTCAGACACTACAAGCAAGAACTGCTTATGCAAGTACTATGATCCTGCTGTTTGAAATTGGAAACTACCAACCAAATAATCGCTAAAACCATAAGGGGAATTACCGTATATCACTATGCAAGAGGAATCACATGTAATCTCACGCATGCAAATAACAGTCTATTCGATTTATCCGAAATTCCGGAAAGCCGAACAGACTGTTAATCGAGGCTGGATTCGCCTCATGTATTAAAAAGCTTTTTAGAACCTAAAGCTCATTCAACAAGCTTATCTAAAGCCTCTCCTCGCTTGACTTTGCTCATTACAAAAAATGCCGAAAGCATGCAGAGTGCTGCAAATAGGAATATACCGCTATAGAGATATTCTAGCGATGGCTTGAACACCCGTTTAGTAATATCGATTATCAGCCCAGTTATTGGCGGCGCAAGAATGCTGGCACTCTGTGAAAATAAGTAATAAACACCGGTATAAATACCAATATTACCAAATGTCGAAAGCTGCCAGAGCATAGGGAATGAATTGGTAATAACCGATCCCCAAAAAATACCATAAATAAACATTAGAGCAAGGAACACGAGAAAGGCACTGTTTTTAATTGCTGTGATTCCTGGTCCAAACAAACTAACAAGGAAGAAAAGACCGGTTATTGACGCCAGAGCTACAAGTGATATTTTAATAAGCTTTTTACGCCCTATTTTATGAGCCAGAGCACCCATCGGAATAGCAAAGAGTGCATATGCTATACCCGCTATTCCTTGTGGAAGTGCCATACTGCCTTCGGATGCTTTAAGAGCATCTCGTGCATAGAGCCCCAGGTAAGGCTTGACCCCCTCATGTGCCATAAACCAGAGGAAAATACTGATAAGAATATATACAGCACTCTTATCCTCATGCTTGAAAATAGATGCAAGTGATTTCAAAAGCGGTTCTTTTTGTTCTTCCTCTGTCACTTCAGGATGCTCTTTTTCTCGTACAAATAGGACGAGCGTGATTACCGCAAGCAGTACGAATAAGCTTGCTACCGGGAATGCCAGCTTACCTTGCGTTTGCCCGATTACAGGAAGCACCATCTTAACATCCATTAAGCGCGCCAGTACCAAGGTTCCTAAAATTGTGCCTAATCCGCCCATAGTGTTAATTACGCCATTTGCTTCGGAACGGAATTCTCCCGGTATAGTATCAGGCATTAATGCAACGATTGGTCCTCGTACGCTGGTCTTAAAAATATTAAGCATAAATATTACTAATATGAGTGCAGCCAGAGACACACTTGCAGAGTCTGGTATTACTCCAAAAAACACTGCAGCTAATGGCAGCATCACAATAATAAATGGCATGCGCCTACCTATTCTTGTTCTTGTTTTATCGCTCCATGCTGCAACAATGGGAATCAGAAACAACTGGAGCACATTATCGAGTGTCATCACAAGACCAATCAAAGAAAATGAACTGATATACTTTTGCAAAAACTTTGGGACGTATGTATCATAAAGCGGATCCATTAGTCCCATAGTAAAAAAGCCAAAACCGATAAGAAATGTCAATCCAAGATACTTCTTAAACCCCTTATCTTTTCCCATGCTATACTCCTTATCAAACCATGCAGTGAATAAAACCAGTCAATATGGATTAATGTGATAAACTACCTTATTGTGGTACTAAATATTGATTTGAATTTTACAACGAATTTTTTAATAATGCAAATAAAATTACTTATCATCAAATAAGAATCAGCTCTTGTTATATTTAATATTTTTTAGTAAATGATAGAATGGTCCAGGCTGACTACAATCGAATTGCAATCAGCCCGCATAAAAAAAATTGTTTATGCTGACATTTCTGCAATATACCCTGTTCTCAAACAGGTTTCAAAAAGATCTTTTGAAATAAATTCTTCACTTACATCTTCCCAATCATCACGTGTTCGGATGATTCTTACAATAAAGCCATTCTCAATTTCCTCAAGCAGTTCCATTACCGATGGCGCTGAATCATAGCCTTTTATAGCAAATTGTTTCATACTCTGCTCCTTTGCTATAGAGTCAGGCATAGCGAGCAGTGGCTGCACAACAGCACAATACACACTGTGTGATCTGCATAGCTCGTGATGCTCATTGTATTTTTCGGAAAAAAAGGGGCGAGTATTAAGTGTTTTGTAAAGCGTTTAATTGATCCTCAAATTCCTTCTGCAATTTTCTGCGGACAAAACTATGTATTTTTTCTTCTTTTACTTTATCTAACGATTTCGGATCAAACAAAATAACACTTACCTGCTGGCCATTCACATCACGTACTTCTTCCGTTTTAAAAGATATTCCATCAATGGACAGAATCGTTCCATGAAGGCTTAGCTGTATGTTGGGTATTTTTATATTAGGCGGCAAAGATTCCTGATTTTCAAATAGCACAGCCATACCTGCAACAGATAAATCTATGATATGCCCACGAAGTGTAAGCCCTTTATAATCGCAATTAAACGATGCATAATTGATTGGACATTTTACACGAATATATTTTCTTCTACCCTTTACTTGTTTTTGTGCACAAATCTGTAAAATTGACTGGAGCACCCTCTGTTTATCTGTAATAACAAAGTAACCGCAATCAATTTGCAATGTCTTACTCAATTCAATATAGTGGCTATTGAGATCACGAACAGAAAACAAGCCTATTTCGATATGTTTACATGATTCCTCAGCACGTAATGCGTTTATATTTTGTTTTAACTTATCTAAAGCTTGTTTATCGGTTTCAAAATTAAAAAAAAGTATTGCATCAGTATTCGTGCGAAGATATGGAAGTAATGATATAAAATCGCTCACAGTATACGCTTCAATTTCGTAATTCCATAGTTCATCAACATACTCTTTTAAGATTGCTGGTGCATTTACAAAATAGAGTTTTTTACCCATTAGATCTACTGACATACCTGGCATTATAGTAATCTCACATATTTAATGCAATGGATCTTGCTATAGATCAAAGAGCATACCTTTTGCAAAACATCGAATGTGTCGCATGTATTGACATTTATTTATGTATATCGTATTTGTTTAACTATCTATGAATAATGAACTATCTGAATACAGTACTACCCCGATACATACCACAATTAAGCACAATAAATTCTGGCTCACCCTTGAAGGCGCGGCCTCATCGGTGTATCTCATTCTAACGCAAGGCGCATTATTTACCGCAATCGCCCTTTATTTTAAACTCAATACTTTTTGGATTTCCGTTACAACAGCATTCCCGCTCGTGTTCCAGGTGTTTCAGCTCATTGCTCCTTCGATTATTAAACGATCAAAAAACAGAGTAAAATTGATGATTATTTTCAATGCCGGCCGGTTCATCTGGTTTATTCCGCTTCTTACGGCTCTCTTTGGATTTTCTTCCGCATTAGAATTTATTTTAATTTTTGCAGTAAGCCAACTTGCAAATGCTCTGGCTGGCAATGTATGGGTAGGGCTTAGCCGAGACCTCATTCCAGAACATGAACGTGGCAAATTCCTGGGCAGAAGAAACGTGGCTGTCAGCATTACCACAATGATTGCGACATATATCTATACTGCTATTCTCGACCTGCTCAGTAAACCAATATCTATTATTATTACAATAGCAATTGGAATGATTGCTACAGTAATATCAATTATTGCCACTTTCCCAATTCGGGATATCAGCTTACACGATGCCAATACGCAAAACCTGACCACAGAAACCAACTCGAACGTGTTAAAACAGCAATCACCAAATTCTATGCCAGCAGCATCTTCTGCAAAACCCTCTGCGGTGCCAGGTTTCTCACAAATATTTCACTCCAATAAACTTCTGCTCCAGGATAGCAACATTAAGCTCTTTGTGATCGCTATGATTGCATGGAACTTTATACTTCAATTAACAGCTCCATTTTTTGCATACCACCAAATCACCAATCTATCCATGTCAATGAGACTAATAGGTATTACATCTATCCTTACAAGTCTCCTTTCCATCGTTTTTTACAGAATCTGGGGCATATTAGGCGATAAACTCGGCCATAAATCTGTTCTGGTGACAGGTATCAACATAGTAAGCCTTATACCTATGCTGTGGTTTTTTATGGGGAAACCGCTCTGGCCTTACATGATGGGCGTTGACGTTCTTCTCACTGCTCTTGGGTGGTCAGCAGTCAATCTTGGGATTCTGACCTTTGGCATGGAAATTGGCAGTAAAGATTCCAGTGCATGCTTTGCACTTGCTAACGCAGGTGCTGGCATTAGCGGGCT
>CAZVTR010000002.1:86575-91778 GCA_964630305.1 uncultured Treponemataceae bacterium
GATCTTTTAGCAGTTATGCTGAAATATAGGTGGCTCATTATTGGGCTAACCTGCGCAAGCATACTTATCACTGCTTTGGCATACTTCATTTTACCTGCAGTAAAAACAAACAGCACCTCAAATAACAGCGTCACTACAGCTGTTATACCGCTTAATGAAACGGTAACAACACTGGCATTTGCTCCGGGTTTGGAACTTATAGTTCAAGACAGTAATCTTCACTATTTGACTATAACTGCATTATCAAATCCTGTTATGATTGATGCAGCACTTACAACTGCTCATTTAGACTTTGGTTTTTCCAATCTCTCTTCAGATGAAAGACTTGGTATAATACGGCAAGAATTAAAAAAGTCTAAACCTTCTGATTCAGTAAATCCTTGGGCTGCAGAATTAACATTCAGAGAATACAAAGCTACTGTACTGAATGGCATGATTTCTCTTACTATAAAAAGTCCTGATAAAGAAAAAAGCGAGATTTTTATCAATTCAATTATTAATTCCCTAAATGAAACCTTGCTCAAATTTCTTAAAACTACAGCCAGCTCTATCATAAGTCAGGGAACAAACTCAATACAAATAAGTTCTGGAACAGATATAGCAAAGCTAAATCAACAACGTGCATTAGCAAATGCAATAGTCAATGCAACATTTACCCCTGTTACCAGTGTAATGAGTTATACATTGCAGGAACAAGCACAAGCACAAGCACAAGCACAGTTAAAGAATCAAATTAAGAAATATGGCATAATCGGAACAATTGGTGTATTGTTTTTAAGCATCATGCTTGCCTTTATTTTGCAATGGATAGCCTCTGTAAAAAATGATCCTGAAGCGATGCAAAAAATTACAGCAGCTCTAGGAAAAAATAAAGCACACAAATAACGATTTATTAAATAAGACTGCCGTCAGTTAAACCAAAAATTGTGCTCTCTACAATTTAGCTGCTTTTAAACAATACAGCATAGTGAACAATAATTTTATAACGATATATCTAAACAGTAATAGCTAATAACACTATGAACACTTGCTTTTTAGCTAGCTAATTGCATATAATAACGCTACTATGCGGCCTGAAATACATGAAACTGACAAGCAGATTCTCGAACTCGTTTATCCAGAATTAAAATACGGAGAGGATCCTGATATTGAGCGTTATTTTGAATACCGAAGCCAAGGCCGTATGCTTGATGCTCTCGTCATCTACCAATCAAAATTAAAACCGCGCTACCCGGACGATGCAAAACGTATTGAATTGCTGGCACTATATAGAAAAAAGTCACCTCTATTTTCACAGTATCTATATGAACTCTTGAGTGAACGTGCAGGAATTATTATACGACAGCTTAAAAGCAATCTCGATGCAATGCTCATGCCGATGGAAAATATATCCCTCAAAAACACATATCGTGTATTAAAAGCTGTCGAAACAATCGCTCGTTTGCTGCCTGAAGATAATGAACAGGCTTTAAACATGCTCTCCTTTTATGAAACCGTCTCCCAAATTTTACAGTATCGTCTCAAAGAATTCAAAAAGCTCAGCAAACTACTCAATGATTTTTACGAACAGACAGCAATTAAAGAATTAGAAGCCTTTGATTTCCTTTCATTAAATGAATCTGCATTGTTAGAGCAAAAACGCAGGGAAGAAGAGTATCGCAAACACGAAAATTATTTTGATATCAGCAAAATAGAGTTTGATGAAGCCGATAAGCAAGCGATAGAAATATCACCCCGGCTTGAGCGCAATGAAGATAAAGTGTTAGCATTCTGCTATAAATATTGGTTACGAATAGATGATGCAGCTTTTGAAAGAATCGTATTTCTCTTTTCACAAAAATATCGTTCAAAGCACTACGATATTTTTCGCACCATCAAATTTTGTAGAAAACGAAAGTATTCCGATGACGATATACTAACCATGGTTGCAACTGCATTATCTACAGATTATTCTTATACAGTTCAGGGCGACATTTACATGCAGGAAACATGGCGACGACTCAAAGCCAATCTCTATGGTACTGAAAAATCACCAGCAAGAACACCTGTCACCGCTGAAATGAAATCAGACTTAGCTATTAAACATAAAAAAGTTTCTTCTCAACAAAAACATGAGAAACTAGCATCCAAACCAGCTCTTCCAGTATTAAAACCGGTAAAAAAACCAGAAATCAAACAAAAAACAACCACTGAGTCACTCTCACTTGCAAAAGAACTAGAACGAAGAAGAAAGCTTCTGACAAAACCTGCTGCACCAGCAAAACAAGATACAGTACACCTCATCTATACAGGTTCAATTTCAGACAAAGTAAGAAAAATATCAGGTCGCTCTTACGATGTATTTCAGGATCTCTTTTTTTCCAAAGTCAGAACCTTTATACAGGACGCACTCCATAAAGCGCGTATACCAGGCGCAAAAGGGCTTGGAGATAAGCTTAACATGGCAGAAGATCTCGTTTATGCCTGCATGAAAAAGAATTATCTTAACACGTATTTTGACTGGCCTAATTCTCACGAATATAAGCAATTAAAAGAATATGGATTTGACTTGCAGACGCTCGATGGCATCATAGAACACTGCATGCTTCAAATTCTAGAAAAAGAGCAAGTCATTTAATAACAACAGAATCAGGAACAACATCCGGTTCTAATTTTATAACCCTCATGAACATAGAATTGAACCAGATGTTGTAATCAAACTGACCAGTTCAGACGGATTACTTCACACCTCAAGTTTTTTGAGGCGCTTTTCACCAAATGGCAAAAACACAATTAGTATCACCGCCGAAAGAAAAATCGGTATTAAAGCCATAAAAACAAGCAACTCTGTCATTGTCTTAATTTTTGTAATACTAAAATAACCAATAACTCCAAGTATCACCATTTCTGCAAGAATTACAACAACAGCGTTAATATTTTGCTTCATCGCTGCAACAGGAGTTTCCCATTTTAATCTAGGATTGATTGTATCCACAACGAGCCCTGCAATGTTGAGTACAACCGCAAATGAAAAACTTATTACCGCAGCAAGTAAAAGTTGCCCCACAGACATTTCCAATAACACAACTCCGAGGAGTACACTTATTGCTGTACCCAAAAATCCAAAAATGCACCCATGAATAAGCTTAGCCATTAAAAATGCTCTGCTGCTGATGGGAAGACTTTTCATAAATGACAGCTGTTTTGCATCTCGCGATATCGACGTACAGGTAATACTCGTTGCTGAACCTAAAAATGCACCAAAAAGACTGATTATTATTACTTTGATTATTGGTGTGATTGTTGCAAAAAGATCAGTTATCTCTTTTACTGAATTTCTATCATTTGATAAATTAAAATAAAAACTGATTCCCAAAATCAGCGGCATGAGAATGATGATAAACGGTCCATTTAAAAAATAAACTGGTTCTCGATTCATGAGCCGGAATTCTCTCAATACCAACGAAACGATTTTAGGATTTTGCTGCGCTGTTTTACCAAGCAAAAGCTTTGCTTGTTTTTTATCAAGCTTCTTAATATAGTTTTCTGAAAAATTTCGAACAACAAATCGATACAGCGGTGACAGGTATTCAAAAATTACATATATTAATCCAAGTATAATTAGCAATAAAGCCGTAAGCGTAATCGTATATAGAGGTTTTTGTGGCTCTAAAAGTGTCGCTAAAATGAATTGAAACATGGGATTTTTATTATAAAGCTCCAAAAAACCCTGATTGCCACTCTCAAACAGCTTCATGAGAGCTTCTGGAGAAGAAGTCAGAGCCATAATTCTATTGGTTGCAGCATTAAAAAACAGCACACATATCATTACCAGGAAACCTGCAAAAATCATAACCCGATCGCGATTACGAAAAAACTTGCTGATCGATAACAGCGGCAGGCTCACAATATACCCTAACGCAGTTGCAATTACAGTAATAATAATGATGAGCAGCACCGCATTGAGCAAAAACATGACTGATAGATGTTCAAAATACCAATAGATGCCTAAACCGCTCCCAATAATGAGCAGCGCTAATCCAAATTGCGCAAGAGCAATTGCGCTTGCTTTTGCAGAAAGTATGTATGAAGTTCGTACAGGCAGCGTAGCAATATACATTTCCATATCATTCGAATATATAGTAGAAAGAGCTGTCAGCACACAGAGCACTGTCGTAGCAGCCGATCCGTACAGCAATGCATACATGAGGAGCAGTTTTTGAACCCCTAGAGCTGCAAAAATCGTATACATTGAGTAATAAACTCGCCATGCTAAAAAACCAAACGATGCTAAAACATAAATAACCAACAAAGCGATTCCAAAAAGCTTTGCAATACTCTTAAAGCTTATCCTGCCATTTTGATCCTTAATTTCAGGAAAAGCATAAAAACTCTTAAAAAACAGCACTATTATCGAAAATAGTTTTTTCATGAAACCTGCTCCTTCTCGTCCACAAGTTCCAAAAATAAATTTTCAAGCGAAGTATCTTTACCTTTAAGTTCACGGAGTTCATCAAGCGAACCAGTAAATACAATCTTCCCTTTATTGATAATTGCAAGCTTGTCACATACCCGCTCTGCAACTTCCATCACATGCGTTGAAAAGAACACACACTTACCGGCATTGGCGCGTTCCCGCATGAGCTCTTTAAGCTTAAAAGCAGCATGCGGATCAAGCCCAACCATCGGTTCATCCAAAAGCCAATTCTGAGGATCTGAAAGCAAACTTCCAGCAATGATAAGCTTTTGTTTCATACCCCGTGAATAGCTAGCAATTTTCGCATTGAGCACATCAGCAATTTCAAACATAGTAGTATAACGCTCTATCGCCGCATACCTGTCACCTTTGCTTAAATCATACACATCTGCAATAAAATTGAGATACTCAATACCTTTAAGCCTACTAAAAAGCTCCGGATTATCTGGTACAAAACCGATAGCATGTTTTGCCTTGAGCTCATCAGATATAATAGAATACCCATCAACCATAATTGTACCGCTATCAGCTTGAAGCGAACCAGTAATTAACTTGAGCGTTGTAGTTTTTCCAGCTCCATTAGGGCCCAAAAAGCCAAAAATGCACCCATTTGGCACTGTGAGACTGATAGCATCAAGCGCTTTAGTTTTAGCTTTGTTATACGATTTACTCACTGCATTAATCTCAATCATAGTTACTCCTCTCTAATTAATACCTATTTGATAACTAATTTGATACCTGTCCCCA
>CAZVTR010000002.1:91878-101057 GCA_964630305.1 uncultured Treponemataceae bacterium
TTTGATACCTGTCCCCACGGCCGTTATAAAGAAATTCTTCCTCTAAACGAATGTGCAAGAGTAATTCTATCTGCATATTCTAGATCCCCACCAAAAGGTATACCTGTAGCAAGCTTAGTTACAGTTAGAGGATACCCGGCGAACATCTTCTTTATATACAAGGCTGTTGTATCACCTTCTACCGTTGGGTTGGTAGCTATCACCAATTCTTTAGTCTGAAGCTGTTGAACACGTTTTTGCAAAAGATCGAGTGTAAGTGCGTCCGGTCCTACCCCATCGAGCGGAGAAATGAGTCCGCCAAGCACATGGTAGAGCCCATGAAATTCCTGCGAAGCCTCAATTGTCAGAACATCCTGCGGTTGTTCTACCACACAGATGATCGACTTATCCCGCAAAGGCGATGAACAAATTGGGCATGGATCAGTTTCGGTATATGACCCGCATTCGGGGCAAAAGTGCACGACACTCTTTAACTGCTTAATAGATTCAGCAAGTGCCTCTGCAAAATCAGAATTAGAACGCAGAATGTAAAAGGCCATCCTGGATGCCGTCTTTTTCCCGATACCTGGTAACCGAGACAATAGATTTACAGTATCATCGAGTGTTTTCATTATTTCATTGTTTGAACAAATTATTGAAAATTGAGCTGAGGTCTTCTGGGTTTATGCCACCAGGTATCCCCGAAGTACTGGCAGGAATAATATTTTTCATAGCTTCTTTGAGCTTAGCCTGCGCGTCATTATATGCCGCTTTAAACAAATCTTGAACAATCACAACATCACCCGAGGCAAACACTTCTGGTGACAGGTATACATTCGTTATTTGCATAGCGCCATTGAGCGTCACCGATGCCATATTGCCTCCAGCGGTACCCGTTACAGTTATACTTGCTAATCGTTCTTGAGTTTCTTTAAGCTGCTGCTGTAAAAGCGCAGGATTGCCAAGCATTTTAAAAAGATCCGATATTTCCATATGACTATTCCTCCGTCAGACGAGTCCCTCTAAATACCTTTTCAACAATTTGTGCCGGACTTTCAGTCCCAGCAGCATCTTTTGATGCACCAGATTCCTGTTCCTGCTCTTCCGAATTTTGCATAACATATGCATGTATTCTTATAGGACGATTAAACAGATTTTGCAAAACAGGATTGAGTACCGCACTTTCCGCATTAATCTTATCTGCTTCAAAATTGGAAACACAGGATACTTCTAACCTGTCACCTTCCACCGACCAATCAATTGCTCTCGAGAGCATTGCGCTGAGCATCAAATTTTGCTTGCCCAATGCTGCAATAAGCCTATCTTTTATAGCCATTGCACTCTCAAAGGTACTATCTGATGATTTAGAAACATCAAGTGAAGCTCTGTTATCGCTTGCGACTGTGTTGTTGCAACTAGTATCGCTTGTGACATCGCTGGTGACAGGTATCGAACCTCTTGTGATAGGTTTCGAGTTATACATTGCTTGGGTGACAGGTTTTATAGTAGTTTTTGAATCAACCAAATTATCATTCGCAGCATCTGAAACATTGCTCGGTACTAATTTTTCTGCAATTGTGGTTGCTTGTTGAGTATTGCCCTCAATAAGCGCTTGTTTCAAATTTGTTAGTACTGAAAGAATCTCAGAGCGTGGTATAAGCGCACGAATTTCACAGAGCATAAGCAACGCAAGTTCAATTTCATATCGAGGATTCACGCTGTACCGCATGTTCCTATAAACATCAAGAAGCACAGCAAGCATTCGCTCTAGGTGTTGCGTATCGAAATTAGTCAATATCACACCTGGCACTGATTCTTTTGAAAACCCTAAAAGTTCCTGTTTCTCAACGCCTGCTTTGATAAAAAGGAGCGTCCGAACATACTGTATTGTATCGACCAAGAGCTGTTCAATCGAAACTCCAGAAGAAACTATTGATTCAACAAGTTCGATAGTTTTGGCTTTATCACCTTGCGCAACCATGCTCATCAACATGCCGATACGCTCAGAGCCCACAATTCCAAGCTTATCCTGAATTACTGACAGCCTGATATGCCCATCTGAAAAGGAAGCTACCTGGTCAAACAACGTGTATGCGTCTCTGAGCGAACCAGTAGCTTCACGAGCAATCCACATGAGCGCATCATCATCTGCTATTATACCTAAATCCTGCGCTGCTGAGACGAGTCTTTCCTTGATAATTGCAAGCGGAATCAATCTAAAAACAAACTGTTGGCATCGGCTGCGGATGGTAGCTGGCACCTTATGTAATTCGGTAGTCGCAAAAATAAAAATAATGTAGGGTGGCGGTTCTTCGATAGTTTTTAACAGTGCATTAAACGCACTGTTTGATAACATGTGTACTTCATCAATAATGTAGATTTTATATTTAGAAAAGTTAGGCGGGAAAAGCACCTCATCTTTAATTTGGCGCACATTATCAACCGAGGTGTTAGATGCACCGTCAATTTCGATAACGTCAAGCGATGCTCCTCTGGTGATAGCCTGGCATGAATTGCATACACCGCAGGGCTCCGCTGTTGGACCTCGCTCACAGTTCAAAGATTTTGCCAGTATTCGCGCAGTACTCGTCTTGCCACACCCTCGCGGGCCAGAAAACAGGTAAGCATGCGCAATTCTTCCCGATTCAATCGAAGCCTTGAGCGTAATCGAAACAAAATCCTGTCCCGCCAGCTCACTAAAAGTCTGAGGCCGTTTGCGGTTTGCTGTAACTTCATACGCCATGAGCTAAGCATATCATGGTGACAGGTTTATAGTAAACTGGGGCCACCACAAACAACGTTGCCAGGTTTGTAGTTATGTTTATTTGGAACACAAAAGTACCAGGTTTATAGTTTTTTATAGTTTAGTTTTTTCTTTGGTGACAGGTATTCCAAAAAAATAGGTAAGGTTTTCTAATAGAATTTTGGTTTTCTTATAAAAATTTTTCTATGGTGACAGGTATATAAAAAGATTTCTTTTCTAATTTTCTTCAAATTTCAATTTTTTAGTAAACCTTAGAAGTATAAATAAAACTAAGCATTAGAGGTGAAAATCGAAATAGAGATAGCAAATAGCAAATTAACTTCTATAGAACTAATTTTAATGGGGAGGGGTCTCCTGCAACCATAAGGTCAGGCTTTGCATGGCACAAGATCATTCCGCTTACCGTTGCTTCCTTCCGGACCTGGCGGGGTTAGGCAGCGAACCTTTGCATGGAGCCTGACCATATCGTTGCAGGATTATACTCATCGCATATCAAATTTTGACTCGCAAGTACTACAAACTATAGTTGATCGGTATGAAAAAAAACGGAGAGAGAGGGATTTGAACCCTCGGTGCCCTTTAGGAGCACACACGACTTCCAATCGTGCACCTTCGGCCGCTCGGTCATCTCTCCAAAATCAGCCTTGATAATACCAAAGGAGGCTGATTTTGACAAGCCGATAAAAAGAGTAATGCTACAATTCTAAATAAATTACCATCTAAAATATTCAGAATGTTACTTTTCAGCTTTAAAACTATAATTATAATTCATTACTGCTCCCAAAATCATAGTTTTCTTTGGAAAATTTCTTATATAATTCTGTAATTTCCTCGCTTATCCAATGTAAAAATAATGCAAACCGCTTTTTAAAAAATAGCAACCCGCTCCAAAACCATTGATCAGGACTTTTCACTAGTTTTGCTTTGACAGGATTAAAAATTATATATTTCAAAACTTGTTCTATATCCTGAATTCGCATAAGCGGTTTTGAAAAGTATCAGCCTGCCCAAAAATGCCCAACTAATTTATAGATAGCATTAAATTTTTTCGTAAACGTCATCAGTAACCTTTGCATAATTTTTGGAAGATCATAACAATTTAATGGTTTAATAAGCAGATGAATATGATTATCCATCAATGTAAAGCCTTCTACTCTAAATTGATATTCTTTTTGCAGTTTCCTTAGAATTCTCATAAATATCTTTTTTAATCCAGGACGTTGTAGAAAATAAATCTGATGATTTGTTCTTACGGTAATATGATACGTTGCTCCTGGAATTAATAATCGTGGTTTTCTAGCCATTTTCTTTCTCCTTTCGAAAACTAAAATATTTAGTTTCCTTTCTATTAAATTGATTCAATTTGTAACATCTGAATATTTAAGTGATTTTGAACACTCACATGCAGAGAACGAAGTTTTTATACAACAAAATAGACTTTAAGGTGACAGGTTTCAAGGATTTGTTTCAAAACTGTTTGGTAAAAAATAGTTATGATGCGGTAATTTTTAGAATACCGGTATGCTTAATGTCAAAAGTAACTTTGGTCTGGTGACAGGTATTCTGTTGGGTATTTGATGACAGGTATCTTCTGTTGTTGGTTCGGGACTTTCACCCGCAAGATGTGCACCCTACTGGGCGCACATAAAAAAAGCTGCCTGCAAAAACAGGCAGCTATAACATTACTCAATATCTAGCTTAGAAATTGAATATGCAGAGTGCGTATACATTATAAGTAGAATCATCAGCTACACCTGCGGTTGTTGACATATCATAGTTCATACCAAGTTCAATAGTACCCTTTTTAAGGGCATAGGTAACTGATGGGTTAAGGTTAAATTTCCATGTATTTTCTGCATTAGCTAAAGCATAAGTAAGACTGAGTTTTGGAGTATATTTATCAATTGTGTAAGAAACAGCAGGATTTACTGTAAGAGCCAATGCAGTAGCAGGAGCAGTTACATCAGCATAGATATCCTGGTCGAGATACAGTTCGAGAGTGAGTGCATCCATAGAGTATGCAAAATATTCTGATACAAAGAATGCTTCTCTGCCAGCAGTATCATCACCTAAGTCAAAAACTTTTCCTTCAATATAGATATCCAGGTTTTCAACAGCTGAAATATAAGCACTAAACATAAGGTCATTGTAAACTGCTGCATTATTTGCATTTACTGACGGACTCATATCAAAAACAAGCGCAAAATCACCAATTCCTTCAGCTGCATATGAAACACCAATAGCAGTATCTTTTAGTACGTTTACTGGAGGAACAGTGCCTGTGATACTCATTGGCATAAAAGTACCAATTTTTAAACCAGCAATTGGTGTTACGATTGTTTCAAGTCCAGTTGCCCCATCAAAGTTTCCATAAGCCCAAACTGCACCTTTAGCAAAGGTATAGTCACCAAGCTTACCAATATTGAATTGAAGTAAACCATCAAACAATTTAGCCCAGCCATATGCGCGAGTAAAAGCAGGAGCTGTAAAATCATTGCTCTGGAGACGGAATGCAATTCCCATGTCTTCATTCGAATAGGAACCATTCAGCCGAACACGAGTTCCAGTTGTACCATACCAACGAATCAGCTGTGTAGTATCAGATGCAGAATTATACCAAAAACCTGTGTAAACAGCACCACTAAATTTGAGTGCCGGTGCTGCTTCCTGTGCGAACACGAGTCCGCCAACGAGAGCAAAAGCTATAAGGAAAGCTAGAGCTTTCTTCATGAATGTCCTCCTTAAAGGATTTTTAGAAAGTTGGGGGCACTGGTGCACGACCCTGTCTCCCCATACTTTTCTAAAAGTATACCAGCACGAATTTTCACTGTCAAGCTTTTTTTTTGAAAATTAAGTAACCTTTGGGTGTCAAGTAACCTCTAGGTGCCAGGTATTGTTTTGTAAAAGCACAAAACCCTAGTTGACTTTTACTGCAAATGTGCCGATTATAATAAAAATCAAAATTATTTAGTTAATAAAAAAATATTTTCGGACATTTATAAATGAAGCATGATAAACTAGCTATAAAACTTGTTGAAAAGCAAGCGTATGGATTTTACATGAATGGAGCTGTTGCAGTAGTATGATTAAACTTTTTTTCCCGCTTAAACACCGCGAAAATCTTCCTATAGAGTTTATTAAACGTGTGCCTATTCTCATCAACACAAACATCATTCTCATTGCTTACTTTGTTTTTGCTTCGTTTACACGGTATCGGGCGGAACCAGAAGCAGCCCGCACGTTTTTTATTGCTGTAATTGCTTCATGTTCAGCATTTTTAGTCTCGCTAGCGCTCATCAGGTTCAAACACTACATTATAGCATCAGGCTTCTCAATGTTTGGAATTTTTTTGAACAGCCTCTGGATTGGGATATTGCTGCCGCTTACCAGTTATATGGATTTATATCGTTTTTCAGCATACATTATCGCTGCCAGCACGGTTAACATTCTGCTCTCCTTCAGACAGTTTCAAATCTGGCTTTATAGCATTACAACTTTTATCACTTTTGTATGTGTTTCGCTATTTTATTATGCACCTCGTTTTGGCGGTTTTACAGGTGAAATTCGAACTATATTTGCCACACTTTCCATGCTTTATGTATCTGTTACTTTAGTTTTTTATCTTATCAATAAACTCTCACACGATCTGCTTGCTATAGCAAACCAAGAAATGCAAAAAAACAAGGTAAAAGCCGATGCCTTAAACGAGCTCATTCTCAATACTAAAGACACCATGAAAATTGGCGCCGAGCTTGTTGACTATGCAGGACAGAGTACCACAAGCAGCAATCAAATTAAGAACGAGCTCCTCTCTATTGCAGATTCTGCCCGTCAACTTTCCACCGATGCCACCTGTGCCGATGAAACAAACCGCGGCATAGTCGAGTTTGCTCAAAAGATGCAGGAAGCTGTTGACAATCAGAACACCTTTCTCCAGGAAACGAGCAGCGCAGTCACAGAAATCATGACCACCATTCAGAACATTGCCCAGCTTGCCGAGCAAAAAAAATCCATTATGAATGCTGTAGTCAGTAAAATTGAAGCGCAGGGCAATGAAATTAAAAAGCTTACGGAAGGGTTTGAAGCAATCCAGGAATCCTCTCGCAGCGTGCTTTCCGTTATATCGAGCATTCTGGATATTTCTGAAAAAACAAACATGCTCGCTATGAACGCCTCAATTGAGGCAGCCCATGCTGGCGCAGCAGGCAAAGGCTTTGCTGTCATATCGGGAGAAATTCGCAAGCTCTCCGCAGAGACACAAGTAAGCACTCAGCTCATCAGCCAAGCGCTCTCGCGCAATCAAGAAGTCATCGATACAGCATCAAACCTAATCCACCGCTACACCGCAAGCCTCAAAGACGTCATCGAGGATGTTCGCGACACATTTAATTCATTTGAAGAAATTATAGCAGGCTTGAGCGAAATCAATATCGGAGCCAAGGAACTCACCGCCGCGACAGGCAACATGGTCAGCATTTCCACCGAAACACGGGAAACAATAAAAGGCGTTGCCAATCAGATTTCCGACAGCTCCGCAAGCATCGAGCATATTTCATCGTTTGCGTGCGCCCTCGACGAGCGCATCAATAAACTTAAAGAAGACTTTGCACGCATCGAAACCATTATCCAGCAAATCCGCAACATCGGCGACCTCAACATCGAGCAAATCAAACGCCTCGAAGCCGAGCTGGATACCATTATGAGCGCTTAAACCTTCACCTAAGCCATCAAGCTCCACCATAGTCTCATAAAAAACCAAATTTTAAAGAATTTAGCATTCCCTTGGCACCTGCACCATTCCACCCGACACCTGTCACCACCCGATACCCTCTACACCCGACATCTACCCTCGACACCCGACACCTGTCACCACCGACAGTTTCGCCTTGGTTCGATATTTTCCAGATACCTATCGACCCGCCCAAATACCTTCCCGATACCTGTCACCAACAAAGTTTTTCAAAGCACTCTTTTGAACTACACCTCCCCACTTGGATACTCCCCACTTGGATACCTGTCACCCAAACTGCAGCTTTCCAAGATGATACCTGTCACCCAGACACTTTTGCTAACTAAACACTTGATTTCTCAAAAAAATCTATTATTCTTTAATTGTTGCGTATGTTTTTGCGGTTTGTATTTGACAACTTGATTATGATAGTTCTATCATATATAGTAGATATAAAATATCACACAATATCATTTGCAAGAGGGGTACCATGACAAATAACGATATTGTCCCTGGTTTCGATGATGAAAAAGATGACAGCCTCAAAATACGTCTTCAAAAAGTCGATGAAGTAGAAAACTGCATTGCTATGTATCTCACTGGCTATATTGATACATACAATTCCATTTTCTTCCAAAAACGAATCAATAAAGCAATTGAAGCCGGATTTAATAAACTAATTTTTAACTGCGCTGCACTTAACTACGTTTCATCAACAGGTATTGGCTCTTTTACTGCGTTTCTTAAATCGGTTAAACCACGCGGCGGCGATATTGTACTCTTTGAAATTCAGCCAAAAGTGTATGAAGTATTCCAGCTCTTAGGCTTTTCTCAGTTCTTTAATATCCGTGACAGCCTTGATGATGCAATTCTCTTTTTCAAACAAGGCACCACCGTATCGGCACAATCGGTGTTTCCCAAAATCTTCAACTGCCCAATCTGCAATAAAAAGCTTAAAGCAGCAAAGCCTGGCAGATTCCGCTGTTCCGAATGTAAAACAATTCTCGCAATTGATAACCAAGGACAAGTTTTCCTAGGATAAAAATACAAGGAGCTGACACATGGCAGATATTAACACGATAGAAACCTATCTCATAGACAACAATATTGGTTTTAAAGAGCTCGATTCTGCGACACTCTACATTGAAGATGCTGCAAATTCGATCCCCGGGCTCTTTATTGCTGTTAATGATCCGATTGTAGTCATCAAAGCAAGAGTTATGACATTGCCAAAAGCTCCTGGCGTGCAGTTTCTCAAAACACTGCTCGAATTAAATGCAAAAGACCTTCCGCATGGAGCGTACGGTCTTGAAGGTGATGATGTTGTGCTCATCGATACGTTAGAACTTAACACACTCGACAAAGATGAACTTATGGCATCGATAGATTCAATCAGCTTTGCGCTGGTAAACCACTACTCAATCTTAAAAAAAGCTTTTACCGCATAAAAATGGGAACATACTAAAGGGGGCATACAATGGGAATATTTGACCGTCTAAAAACTTTGATTTCTTCAAATATTAATGATCTCATATCCAAAGCAGAGAATCCTGAAAAAATGCTCAATCAGTTAATTCTTGATATGAACCAGCAGATGGTTGAGTCAAAAAAAGCTGTAGCAATGGCTATTGCTGATGAAAAACGACTTGAGCGTGAAATGCTTGAACAAAAACGTCAGGCAGAAGATTGGGAAAAGAAAGCAATGCT
>CAZVTR010000002.1:101157-115733 GCA_964630305.1 uncultured Treponemataceae bacterium
GTGAAATGCTTGAACAAAAACGTCAGGCAGAAGATTGGGAAAAGAAAGCAATGCTCGCCGTTAAAGCTGGCCGAGATGATCTTGCCAAAGAAGCCTTGCTCAGAAAGGCCGAAGCAGAAAATTACTACAATCAGCTCAAGCCACAGTGGGAATCACAGCGAGCATCAGTCGAGAAGCTCAAAGAATCACTCCGTGAGCTTCAAAACAAAATTGATGAAGCCAGCCGCAAGAAAAATATTCTCATTGCTCGTGCTAAACGCGCAGAAGCACAGGAAAAAATTCAAAAAACCATGGGTTCGCTTCAAAATAATAAGAGTGCATTTGAAACATTTGACCGTATGGCTAAAAAAGTCGATGAAATGGAAGCAAGAGTGGAAGCTCAAGCCGAACTTGCAGATCTTTCAAGTTCAACTTCGCTTGAAAAAGAATTTGCTAAGCTAGGCAATTCCTCTGCGTCAGCAGACCTCTTGCTCGAAGAGCTCAAGCAAAAAATGCAGCAGGAAGGCCAGACAGGCACTCAAAATTAAGCCTAACCGCTTGCAAACGCAATTTTCGTGACATGCGCCAGCTACCTCACAAAAAAATCAGCGATATTAATCGTTTATCTCACGAAATCGAGAACTTGTCAGGAAACTGGTGACAAGCAAGCCAAAACCAGTAACAAACCGAATCCTTAATCCTGGTGGGTGACAGGTATCCAGCGACCGCTGATTCAGAAACTGGTGACAGGTATCCAGCAGCATGATTTATAGGTTTCTTGCAGCGCTCGGTTTACAGTAATAGTGGGCTCTTTAGTAATACCACTTGTCACAAGCGGGGCGAATGTATACCTGGCTATTTACAAAACGTTGTAATACTGTACAATGTGTAATAATGAAATTTGCATCAAGAATATTGCATCCTGCGGTATATATTTGCTGGTTTTTTGTTTTAATTCTCTCAGCTTGCAAACAATCAGAAGCTACCACACAACATACTAAACCCCAGGAATTGACCAAATTTTCTGTAACAGTATCAAAAACACAACCAACCGTTGTCTACTTTGATGCAGATAAGCCCCTCAACGAAGCTTTTTCCCTAACGATACCTGTCACCAAAGAATTTTTACCCTACCCACTTCAAAAGCGGCCGGCAGTTTTCATTCCATTTGATAAATCCTCAATACTCCTGCTTGTTAACAAAACTGGTTTTATTCAGCTTTCACTTACAGCAAGCACTGATGAAACCGCTATTGTCCAATTTGATACTTCAATAAACGTTGATGGCGTACCCATTAACCGATACTCTGCAGGTTCTGTTTGGCAAAATAATAATCATCAGTACTTATTATTGTATAAAGATCATATATTTGATACTGAATGGGCCGAAACCATATTGTTTGATTTTTTTGGTGATACCGTTTCCCGAATAGACATCCCGCCTTACCCCGAAAACAAGCAGTATTTGCCGTACTGGATTTATCCCGCAAACGATAGTACCTGGCTTATCCAATTTCGATACACAACCGGAGACCGATCTTATACAGCATATGCCTCATGGGACCGCGTCCACAATAAGCTCTCAGAACTAGCGCGAGCAGCCTTTGAACAGCATCTTATTCCAATTACCTTTGAAAAAGCACCTGTCCCCATCCAGTCCATAGCCGAGCACATACCAGAACCGGTATTGCTGGAGTACCGCGATAGCAATGGAACAATTCATTACCTCAATAACAACAATCTTGACGACGCTGTTCTTGGCATTGCAGAAACAAATTCCTCAGGAACATATGTGCTGCTTGAAGACGGCCGATTCTGGATCAAACGGATCATTAGGGGACAGGTATCTACATCGTCCACAACTATCACATCATCAGGTTCCTCACCAATTTCCACGCCGGTTTCATCCACTGAAACATCACCAGTGATTACAGGGCAGGCTTCCGTACCAATTGATGATGTTCACTTTAAAAATGCAATATTAACCTCAAACCTATTTATTTGCGTTTGGGAAGAAAACGGGTTTCCTGATACCGGAAGAAGCGGACTTTACCTGTTGCTGCTTCCATGATGTTTCATAATGATGTTCAAGACTCATTGAATCTGCCAGGTAGATGAGTATATAGTAATATGAGAGGAAATTATGAACTATCGGTGCCAGGTATCAAAAAAGTGGGTATCAAAAATGTGTTCGAGAATAGTGTCAAAAAAATATTTATGTATTCTTGCCATTTTTTTAGCCTCCTATACCGTGTTTGCCTTTGATATCACTCATGCAGGAGGATCACTCGGTGTGCTTATCATCAATAATACAGTTCCCGAATCTGCGCCAAACCCCGTCGTGAATACAATTGGCGGATTTGCGAATTTTACATTTACTTCGGTGCCAGGTTTCACGCCGGGTTTCTTGTTTTCAACAGCACTCGACATACTCTGGCTCAATTACGAAAATCGTGATGGCATAGCTGTCCCAACAGAAGCAGAAACCGGCGGCGGCAATAATGTTTTTGTTATCGGTTTGCTCCTCGATATACCTTTTGGATATGTGTTTTATTTTGGACCGCCTGTCACCGAAACATTACCGCATCGATTTTCAGCAACACTGCTTGCTGGCACTTCTTTTTTATTCCGCATCTGCATGAATGGTGATACAACCGAAGCCTATGCAAGTGAGATGGAGCAAAACAGGATTGCTGTTTCGCAGTATCTCTGGGGAAGCGGCAGATGGTTTTACCCTATGCTCGGTGGAAAATTCGGTATAGTGCTCCAGGAAGCTTTTACGTTCACTGTAGGAGTAAAATGGTATATCCCCATTTTCAATCTTTGGACTCCTGATGATAACTCATTTTTCAATGCGAGCATGCTGGCAATACAGCTTGCAATGCAAATCTCCCTTTAAAAGGCAGAACATACAACATGAGTTCAGATCATTTTCAAACCGAAGCACCTTCTGATATTTTGCGCGTCGCTGTAGATGCAGGACGACTCATGCTTGAAGCAGGAGCAGAAACGTACCGTGCAGAAGAAACCATGGCTGGCATCGCTCAAAACTTAGGAGCTCTCGAAACTGAAAGCTTTGCATTGCCAACCGGGATTATGGCTTCGACTGTCGATATACAGGGCAACAGTATATCAACAGTCCGAAGAATTCGCACCCGCTCAATTAACCTTGAAAAAATCTGTAAGCTTGAAACGCTCACGAAAACATCAAGCAACCATACGCTCGACAGCCTTGAGCATGAACTGTGCATTATCGAAACCATTGGTTTATATCCGCAGCCTGTTCCGTTTATTGGTTCAGCACTCATCAGCGGGTTTTTCTGTTTGCTTTTTGGAGGCGCGCTGCTTGATGCCATTTGCGCAGCGATTGCTGGAGCCCTCCTTAATATTGTAAGGCGCTGGCTTGCATCTAAACGCCAGCCCGATTTCATCCTTAATATTGCAGGCGGATTATATGCAGCGCTCATATCTGCACTGCTCGTGTACACTGGTATAGCCAGACACCTCGATAAAACAAGCATCGGCATTATCATGCTCATGGTGCCAGGTGTCACAATCGTCAATGCTATTCGAGACCTAATTTCTGGAGACCTCGTCGCTGGTATAGCCCGAGCTGCTGATGCCTTTATTTCTGCCGCCGGTATTTCTATAGGAGTAGGCATCGGTCTCCAAATCTGGTCAGCATGGGTGGGGCTCTTGCCATGACCTATATCACCGATGCACTCTGGGCACTCTTTGCCACCTGCGGATCAGCGCTGCTCTTTCGTGTCCCAAAAAAGGAACTTTTTGCTGCCTCTCTTGGCGGCGCTGCAGGCTGGCTCGTGTATCTCATTGTAAAAGACTCATCACACTCAGAAACGGTTGCAGCGCTCATTGCATCAATAGCTGTCGCTGTTTACGCTGAAACCATCGGATTTTTAAAACAAAAACCTGCTACGCTTTACAGTACCTGTGCAATTATTCCGCTCGTACCAGGTGCTGGAATGTACTATACCATGTTTGAGGCCGTACAGGGTTCTGCCGAAAAAGCATGGGCAACTGGTTTTGCGACACTTTCAACAGCTGGGGCAATTGCCGCAGGACTTGCAATTGTTGCATCATTAACAAGAATTATCAGACTCGATGGCAGACGCTTTAAAAAATCCAGGGGAGACTAGTCAAATGAATCTGATAATTCCAATGGATTCAGATAGGCCTACTCGGGCAGAAGTGCGGCTTAACGCTCTTTACAGAAATTTTACTACAATAAAAAAACTTGCTGGTTCGGCTAAAATTATGGCTGTGGTCAAAGCCGATGCCTATGGCCATGGGCTTCTCAGGATGGCACAGGAATTTGAAAACCTCGGTGCCAGGTATCTCGGTGTTGCACTTGTCGAAGAAGGTGTCTTTCTTCGGAAAAACAATATTTCTATTCCCATACTTGTGCTGGGTCCGCTGGCCCAGCATCAAATATCAGACTTTATTACCTACAACCTTGATGTAACCGTACCCTCGCTTGAAAAAGCTAAAGCAATTTCTGATACAGCGGTACAGCTTGGACGCACTGCGCGCATCCATATTAAAATCGATACAGGCATGGGCAGAATTGGCATGCAGTGGAATAGGAATGTTCTTGAAGCAATAAAAACTATAGTGGCATTGCCGCGGCTCAGCCTGGAAGGTATCTTCTCCCATTTTGCCTGTGCCGATACCAATCCAGTTGTTACCAATGAGCAAATTACACGGTTTTCCAACATTGTCTCTGAGTGCAGACGTATGATCGATAAACCATTTCTGGCACATATTGCTAATTCTGCCGGTTTAATTCAGTACCCTCATGCACGGTTTGATATGGTGCGCCCAGGCATTGCTCTATACGGCTATAATCCGGTACCAGGTAACGCCGTTAAACTCGAGCCAGTGCTCAGGCTCATGTCACGAGTTGCTTACTTTAAGGTTGTGGATGCAGGAACTTCAATCAGTTATGGCCATACCTATACAACTTCTCAAGCAACACGCATTGTAACAATCCCAATTGGCTATGCCGATGGTTATTCCCGCTGTTTTTCTAATAGAGCCCCAGTTATAATCAGAGGAAAAACCTATACGGTGACAGGTACCGTGTGCATGGATCAGCTCATGGTAGATATAGGTCCAGAGGGTACTGCCTATAATGGAGATGATGTTCTGCTGTTTGGGGTAAAAGATAAAGATATTATTACGCTCGAACAGTTATGTGCTATCGCTAATACAATTCCTTATGAGCTTATCTGCAGAATTAGTTCACGTGTTCCTAGGATTTATGTAGATGAATAAAGGGGCGCCGTAGCGCCCCTCTCAGGTTTCATGCATTTTTCAATGCTTTAAATATCCCAAACACTTTTACCTGAACACATTTAAAACTAACACTTTTAGGACATCCATTTTACCTGCATCGTTCTATACTTTTTATACTTTTACACTTTTTAAATAAAGATTTTGTACTGGTTTTTTTACATAACTCCAACCACCGTTTATTATGAAGCAAAAAACATGCCAAATATTTACTCGCAAACATTGCTTTATATTTTATTATAATATAAAGAATTATTTTTTCTATTAAGAAACAGATCTCGAAGGCCGAAATCTCTGGTGTGCATTTTTACACCAGTTTTAAGTAAGAATTATGTATTTTATTATATTGAAATGATTTAACCAGTTGTGTGAATTTGCAAAGTGTGCAATTTTGCACACCCATAAGCAAGAATTATCATTTACAATTTGATTGGCATTTAGATTAATATTAATTATTTATTGTATCATGACTTATTCACTCGTCTATTCAAAGCGCTTCGAGAAATTCCCAAAGCTTGTGCTGCCATACCTTGATTATGATTGTACCGTCTTAACGCCTCAGCAATTAAAGCTTCTTCTGCCTCTTCAATCGATGGTAAGATTTCTAAAGAAGAAAAAACATCATGCAGCGTTTGCTTTTGCATAAGAGGAACTTCGGCAGTACGAATTTTATTAGCAATACTTTCAACGGTCAGTACCTGTCCCTCAAGCCTGCTTACAGCATCTGAAATAATACCTTCGAGTTCTCGGATATTGCCAGGAAAAGAATAATTATTTAATAATGTATAAACTTCTTGTGGAATTCTTACTACTTTTTTATTAAAATTTTTGCATGCACACATAACAAAATGTTGAACTAGAAACGGTATGTCCCCTTTTCGTTCTCGTAAAGGAGGAAGCACAATATTGTGAGCTTCCAACCTATAATACAAATCGGCCCTATAACTTCCAGTCTCCACCGCAGCTTTTAAGTTTTTATGTGTTGCAGTAATAATAAGCGCATCTGTTGATTTTTGCTCATCTGAGCCTAAGGGATAATATTTTTTTTGCTCAATAAGTCTGAGTAGTTTTACTTGGCTCTGCATACTCAAATCTCCGATTTCATCCAGAAAGAGTGTACCTCCAGCTGCTTTTTCAATAAGTCCAGCTCGATCTGTTCCCGCACCAGAATATGCGCCTTTTTTATGCCCAAACAGGGTATCACTGAAAAGATTATCATCAAGTCCCGCGATATTTACTGTTACTAGTTCTCCAGCTCTTCCAGATGCTTTATGAATTGCCTGTGCAATAAGCTCCTTACCTGTCCCTGACTCACCATTTATAAGGATTGCTTTATCAGTTTTTGCTATATTCATTATGTATTGAAATATTTTTAACATAACTGGATCTTGGGTAATAATATGTCCAAAAATTTCAGAATCAATTTCATTCTTATTAAGCAAAGTTTCTTTTAACGCGCGATTATCAGTCATGAGTGAATCTATTTGTATTGCATGATTGATACTTGCAATTAGTCGTGCACTTTCAGCTGTTTTAGGCACATAGTCAAATGCTCCAGCTTGCATACAGCGCACAGCTGAATCAATTTCATCAACTGCAGTAGAAACTATTACAAACACAGAAGGATATTCTGCTGCCATTTTTTCAAGTACGGTGAACCCATCAACTTTTGGCATTAACAGATCTAGAATTAAAATAAAGACTTTTTCACTTTTTAGAATTTCCCACAATTCATCAGGATCATCGGTAATCTTTATATTATTAAAATTGTAAAATTTAAGTGTTCTTTCTGTTCGTTTTAATACACCAATATCATCATCTAGAATTACAATGAGTTGAGTATTGGACATATCATGCTCCTTCCTCTTTAAGTGCTGGAAAAGTAATTTTGAACTTTGTACCTTTATCTTTTTTTGTCTCAACAGAAATTTCAGCTCCGTGTTCTTGAGCAATACCATATACAACTGGAAGACCTAGCCCAGTGCCACCCATTTCCCGTCTCGTTGTAAAAAAAGGGTCAAAAATAAAAGGCAAATTCTCTTCTTTGATACCGCATCCTTCATCTTCTACGACTAATACTACAAATGATTTGCTATCATTTTTTTCAGCATATGTTTTTACTAAAATTTTTTTATTTTTATCAGGTAATGCATGAATAGCATTTTCGATGAGATTTACTAATATCTGCACTATTTTCATTGCGTCACCATCGATCTCAGGAATATTTTGTTCTAATTCGACAATAAAATTGTTAGTCCCATTTTTTATTGTATGATTTAGCAAACGTAATGCATACTCTACGACACTATTGATATTAATTGGTTTAAACAGTTGTGTGCTTCCTGATCGAACATACAGTCGTAAATCATCAATTATTTTACTTATTTGAATAGCACTCATATAAATATCGTTAAGCATCGATGGAAATTCATTTTTTACATCTTCATATGTAAATCCCCCTGAAAACAATTCATTGGAGTTAAATCCAATTTTATCGATTTCTTTTATCAACCGTTCTCCAATAGCTCGTATAATCGGAACATTTCTTAATACTGCATTATTCGGTGTATTAATTTCATGAGCTATTCCTGCAGTAAGCCATGCAAGGCTTTTTAATTTATCAAGCTCAGCTATTTTTTGTTGACTCTCTAATTGCCTTTCTATGCTCTCATTTATCTGCATATGCATTTTTATACGTGCAACTAGTTCGTAAATATTTATTGGTTTTGCAACAAAATCATCTGCGCCGAACTTAAAGATTGCATCAATGCTATCATGCCTTGTTGTGCTTGTAATAACAATAACCGGTATTCGTTTTTTCATATTTTCAGACATTTTTTTAATAAAATCATACCAAGGTATATCAAGTATAGAATCACTCAACAGTATAATTTTGGCATTTCCATAACTTTTTAAATAATCAAGCCCTCTATGCCCTGAAATAACAGCCTGGACATCATATCCTATTTTTTCAAGCTTGCGTTTCAATGCATAAAGAATAATCGGTTCATCTTCAACTATAAGCACTTTTGTCATTTTTTTACTTATATCAATTTCTTGATTAGTAGAATATATTAAATTCACTTGATTATCTATATCATCTATTTGATTATTAACTACCTCATTTGTTTCCTTAATTTTAATACTAATATTTGCTATTGATTCATCAGTATAAATATCTATTTCCAAATCTGAATACTTACTTAATGCTCGAAGTTCTTCTTCATAAATTTGCCGCTTGTCTGTATTTTCATTTTTCAAATAGCTATGTATCACCTTAGCGGAAAAATTTATGATTATAAAAGGATTTGATTCTAATGCACTTACAGTAATATCGGGGGAACTTGATATTGTATATACAAACAAAATTGCTTTCATGAATAGCCATTCAATTGCCTCCTGATCTATCCAAATATCTATATTCAATATTTTTTGATATGCTATATTTATATTACAATCATAATATTTTAGATATGAAGTTGCATTCTGCAACAATCTAGACAATTTTATATATTCACGATTTTCTGTATAATTCAAAACTGTATACTTTGCAGCATGTGGCAAATAGTGTCCAAGTTCAATTTTCCATATATAGGCAAATCGCTTTATCCTTTCATCGCTAGTACTAGCAGCAATATCATCGAGCATAACCGCTATTTCCGATACTGGTTTACATAAAAGTCCTTGAATTATTTTAAGACGCTGCTGCAATTCTTTCTCTAACTGCTCATTTTTTTCAGAAATTTTTCCCTTAATGTCATTTGCCGTTTTCATTAGCTGAATATATTGAACCCATTCATAGTTTTTTAGTATTAACAACAAGATTGATGCTAAAATTCCATAATGTAAAAATCTAAAACTAAAAGAAAAATTTTTATTAAAAAAGATTGCAATAATGTTTATAAATAAAAAAACAATACAAATAATTTGAATAAATAATCCATACTTTCTTGCTGTTTCAGTAGTATATGTAAAAGTATTATTGTAATACAATGCAACTAAAAATAAGATCATCATAAGTGTAGTGGAAAGTATTTCAGCTACAAATAAATAACCCGAAAAAACAAGGAGTATAAATATACTGATTGAGAGCAGACTAAAACGCAGCCACTCTTTATTCATTCGTGATGATATTAGCTGCTTTAATACACAAAAGGCAAACCCGCCTGGCAATACCATTAAGACAGTTTCTATATAATTCAAATATATTGAATGCAGAGAAAAAAGACCTGTTCTGATTATTAGAATTCCGAAATAGAATAATATATAAATTACAATGAAAATAAATGCTAAAAATTTTCTACTATCGCTTTTTTCTAAAATCCGTGATATGTTTGATATTACTATCAGCAAAATGCCAAACCATAGCCCCACTAAAAGAAAAAGCACTTCTTGTAATTTTATAAATTTATTTTTTTCATAAGAAAAAACTCTTATATTACCAGGATCTCCTGTGAGTGCTAAATATAAGTTATACTCTTTTTCAGTAAGCTTTGAAGAAAAATCAAAAACTATTTTTCTATTTGTATTTTCCAATAATAAGCTATTTAGATCAGATTTTTTTAATACATTTTTATTATTTTTGTTTATAATATATGTTGATGTCATAAATGCATTATCAGTATAAATCATCAACACATTATTATCAAATTGATCCATCGTTATTTTAATTGAAAGCCAGATATTTCGTGATTGTTCAATAAGGTTAAAATATCTAAAGTCAAAATTTTTGTCCAGGCTTTTTTTATATGAATATAATGGAACAAAATGTATAATATCAGTTTTATACATAATAGAAGCATATGGGAGTTTCACACCTGCTTCATCATATACAAATACGGAATATTCTAAATTTTTACCGCCAACAATTTGTACATCAATAAGCATTAGTATTGAGCCTAATATAACAACAATAAGGATTAGCAAAAAATATTTTATTGAAAACACAATTTCATAATAAGATAACTTTTTTTTCATAAAAAACCTCTCGTAAATTATCAATATTTACATATCCTTGCTTGTTTACTAGATTATATTCTGTATCAATAATAAAATTTCGTCTCCCGATTTGTTCTGGATGATGAGCATCGGAATTTTTTACTACGGCCAGTTTGCCTTTATATGATTCTTCTCTAATAACTTCTACTGCATCATAATCACCTAGAGGCAAAAATCCAAGTTGGCTTATTGCCCCATATGCTGGACGATCTATATGTGACGGAATAACAATAGCCCCGGCATCTTTCCCATGTTTTATTACTTCATCAAACGACCAATCTGTTGCCATACCAAGATAGTAATCTAAAATATCAAGTACATTTTCATGTTCATCAACAACTACCTCTTCACCAAACATATCAGCATTATATTTTATTTTGGGTTGAACTTTGCTTATCTCATATGAAAAACTCAAAGCCTCATGAGGTGTTCCAAAGATACAAAGTATATGTACTTCCTCAATACTGGTTACTTCAATTCCAAAAAGCGGAATGATTCCAAATTGCCGTGCATTAATATCCCAGGCAGGTGCATTTAATGCAGAATTATGATCGGTCAATGCCATCATGCCAATACCGCACGCTTTAGCACGTTCAGCAATATACCGCGGTGACATTTCAAGACTGCCGCAGGGAGAAAGGCATGAATGATTATGTAAATCAACACGTATTCTCAATTGCGCATAAATTCCTGATATAAAATACCTGAAACCTCAAATTGGTTTTTTTGAGTTTTAAACAAGGCAATTGACTCTTTTTCTGCCGCTTCAATCATATCCTCAGGGACAGGCCTATTATTGCAAATAATAATTGCAGGCATTCCAATTAAAGTGGCAACCGCTATACTGTTTTTATGCGCTTGTATAGTAATTAGTACCTGACCTTCCTGCGCATTGGCCATAACATCAGATAATAGATCTGATGTGTATCCTCCAGTAATTGCTTTGTCACTGTCAGCAGCCACAACCTGCTCAAAATCAAATTGCTCTGTAATATCTTGAATTTTCATAAAACACCTCTTGCTATTTAAAGTACAGTAGTTATAACTCACGCGGCTGCGCAAAGATAAATGCTCTAACCAGAGTACCGCGTGTTGATGAGTCGATAGAAAACTCATCAGACGATTTACGTGCATTTGGTAATCCTAAACCAGCACCAAAACCAATTGAACGTATCCAATCATTTGCAGTAGAAAAACCCTCTCGCAATGCTAGCTGGATATCTTGTATACCTGGTCCTCTATCCCGTGCCAATATCTCAACACCTTTAGTTGAAATTGTATACTGCATGTATCCCCCATCAGAATGAATAATCTGATTTAATTCTAGTTCATAGCTCACAATACTAGCTCGTCGTATTACAGTATTTGCAAAACCATACTTTTTTAAAGTATTTTTAAGTTCAGTTGATGCTGTCCCTGCATGTTCAAAGTCATATTTCACAGTAGGAAACTGTAAAGACTCAAGGATTCCACATTCATTCGTATTTTGCACAACATCATTTTTTGCAATAGCTTCAAGTTTAGTAAATTCTGCGTTCATTTCCACCAGTAATGCTTTTATTATATCAGTTGCTGTAATAATTCCCATTAACGTGCCTGTTTTGTTAATTACAGGATAACGACGATACTGATATTTATTGACATATGTTATTGCATAACTCAATGGCATATCATCTTCTAGCGTTACTACCGAAGTTGTCATAAAATTTTTTACTGGAGCATCAATCTCTCCTGCATCAAAGGCATCGATAATGTCTCCAATGGATACAATTCCAACTAACCTGCCATCATCAAGTACAGGAAGTCCGGTAATCCCCCGATCTCTCATCTTTTTTTGAGCTTCTCGCATCGTTGCTTGAACAGAAATGGTCTCGGGATTGGGTGTCATAACATCAGACACTTTGAGCCGATAAATGAGTTCTAAAATCGGACCTGTATTTCCTGCCTGCTGAAGCACATCCATATACATCATTCTAGCATATTCAATGTCGCAAGGCAAAGCAGACGGTCTTATAAAGTTTCTTTTGGGTTGTCCTCTGTTCTCACCTTAAAACGTAACACAAGATCTTCAACCTTATATAGGTATTCATTGGTTTTAGAATTTGTATCAAGTACTTTGGACATTGCAAGTGCTATCGCTTCGGCATCCTGTGCATTTTCACGTGATCCTGATTCAATTTCTGCTGTTTCTTTCATAAGCCTGCTCATCTCATCATAAATTGTTTTATTGCCTATTTTTATTTCATCAGAACCTGATCGTATCTCTGAAGTAATATTATTAAGCTCCTTCATTGCAGCAAGAATCTGCTGAGCACCAGCACGCTGTTCTTCCATTGAGCTCTTTACTTCCTCCTCCTGATCTTGCACTTTCTTAATACCGGTAAATACCGTCTCGAATTTAACCTGAGCGTCATCAATATAATCTACTGTTTTTTGTATCTGTGTAATAACATTTTTTAGTACCTGACCTATTGTTTTACTCTGGCTATTTGCATTTTCTGCAAGTTTCCGAATTTCGTCAGCAACCACAGCAAATCCTGCACCTGCATCCCCTGCATGAGCAGCTTCAATAGCCGCATTCATCGCAAGCAAATTTGTCTGGCTTGCTATGTCAGAAATGACCTTGTTAGCATCTAGCATTCCTGAACTTGAATGTTCTATTTCCTTTATCATTTCCTGAATTTTAATTAAATTTTCCTTGCCAACGTCACTTGCCTGCATCAGCACATCAATAGAATCTTTATTACGTATGATAATCTTTGCAACAGATTCTATATTAGCAGCAATTTCTTCTACAGCACTGGACGCTTCTGATACTCTTCTCGATTGTATCTCTATCATTTGTAAGAACGAGAGGATATTTTTATTTATTTCTTCAACGGTTGCCATAGTTTCTGTAACAGCTGCAGATTCAGTCAATAGTTTATTTTTAATCACATCACTTGTATTTTTAATTTTTTGAATAGAATTATTGGACTCATTAATTGCATTGGAAAGTTCAACACTTTCTCTTCTCATTGCCTCTACTGTACTACGTATAGTTGCTACAATGTCATGAATAATATTAATAAAAGCATTAATATTTTGCCCCATTGCGCCAATCTCATCGTTGCTTGAAATATGAATCTGCTTTGTGAGATCTCCTTCTCCTTGTGCAAGGTCTTCGATTGCTTTAGATGCATTTGTTATCTGCCGAGTTACCACTCTGCTGATTAGAATGACTAATATTGTCAATACCGTTGCCAATACAATAAAAATAATGAGCACCGGATCTATTATTTTCCGTGCAGGGCGTTCAAATTCTTCTTTAACAATTGATATTCCAAAAGACCATCGCGGAGTATATTTTATAGTTCTATAATATACTTTTTCAATTTTACCATCAGGGCGAACTATTTCTGTATCATTATTATAACCGCTTATTATATCTTCACCTGCTTTGTTAAAACCAACAAATCCAATTTGATCTGCTTCTTGCACTTTTACTTTTAAGCGCATATCTGCAAGCGGATGCGCAAGGAATAATCCTGTGCCATCAGTTACCCAGCCATACCCTTTGTTAACGCTTTGCAAATTTGCAATGGCAGTAAACGAGTCAATAGATATTCCAACACCTAATATTCCCCTAGGTTTCCCGATAGCATCATATACAGGAACTGCTATTACGGTTATCATATTTCCTTTAGCACGTGAAACAAGCGTGTTAGTAACTACATAGTCCCGATTCTGCTCCATAATTTGTTTAAAATATTCTCTATCTGCAATATTTGCAGTTGTTCCATATGTATTTGGTGCATTTCCAGATTTATCGCCGAGAAAGAAAAATTCAATATCGGAATCATATATAAGTTCTGACTTTAAAAACTCCATTGCGTTGTTAAAATCGATAGATTTAATAACCGGCTCTCTTGATATTGTTTTTAAGTAGAGTATTTTTTGTAAAAAATAATTCTCCATTTCGCGAACTGAAACATCAATGATTTCTTTAGTCTGAGTGTGAATGAGTTCTGTCGTTACTTTTACTGTAGTTTTATATATAAAAGAACCTATAAATCCAAATAAAACAATTATAGGAACAGCAAGAAATAGCATCATGCGCACACGAATGCTTTTGATATGGTGTTTACGTTGTTTCATTAAAGCGCTCCTTGCGTTTATTTAGCAATGTTATATTTCTCAAAGCAAATTATAAAATAAAATGGGCAATATGTAAAATTTATTTTAAAAACTGAATGGTCGTTAAACACACATGGTACCCCCCTGGGCTTTAGGCAGCCCAGAAAGCTA
>CAZVTR010000003.1:0-19951 GCA_964630305.1 uncultured Treponemataceae bacterium
TATTAGTATAGAACAAACATTGCTGGAGTGAGGAACTGTTATGAATGATGATCCAATACGCATTATTGTGACGGGCGGTACATTTGATAAATACTATGATGAATTAAAAGGTATGCTCACCTTTCGGGAAACGCATCTTCCGGAAATTCTTAAACTGGTGCGCATTGTCAGTCCCGTGGCTATTACGCAGCTTCAGCTCATTGACAGCCTTGAAATGACCGATCAGCATCGAGAGGTTATACAAAAGGCTATTGAAGCAGCTCCCGAGGAGCGGATAATCATTACACATGGAACTGATCGCATGGCAGAAACAGCAAAATTTCTTGGACCGCTCAATCTTCCTAAAACTGTTGTCCTCACCGGTGCCATGATTCCTTATAAGATAACAGGTTCTGATGCGCTATTTAATCTTGGCACAGCATTTGGTTCGGTGAGGCTTCTGCCGCATGGTATTTATGTTGCAATGAACGGCAGGGTGTTCTTATGGGATAATGTTCGCAAAGACTATGACCGGGGTGTTTTCCGCCCGCTTAAGGAATCCTAATGGCTCGAGAACGTGACGAAGCAAAACGCACAGCAATCCTCGAAACTTCAAAGAAATTGTTTGCGGAAAAAGGATACCACGGCACAAGCATTTCTGATATAATCAAGGAACTTGATATACCTGCTGGTACTATTTATACCTATTTTAAAAGCAAAGATCATATCCTTATTACTGCTATCGAGGAAGGCTGGGAAGATTTTATGAGCAGGCTTGAAGAAGCTTGTTCAAAAACACCAGAACCCGAGAAGAAGCTTGAAACTATAGTTACTGTTTTTTTACCAGAATTATTCAGCGATACAGAACTTATTACGCTTATTCTCACCGATGGTGTCAGGTTTATCAACCTTGCTGACAAACTGAATAAGCTTTCATATTTCATTGCGAATGTTCTTGCTGATATCGCTCAAAAACAAGGAACACGTGCTGCGCTTGCTCCCAAAGATACTATGGCAGCTCTCACAATCTTTTTTCTCGGCACCATAGATACCGTGCGACTTATTCAAAAAGGAATTGTTCCGCTCAAGGAAAGTGATGTTGTTAATTTTATTAAACTCATGATACAGTCTGGTTTTAATATTACGATGTGATATTTTTTCACATGAAAAATATTAGTGTTTTTTAATATTTTTAATAATATTTTATTGACAGCTTAAAAATCAGTAGTACAATAAATGGTAATGTGGTTTATTGAAATCACTTCAAATTTTTAACAAGTACAGGAGTAAGCCCATGAAACACGTAGCAGGCATGCTTATTGTATTACTGATTTTTGCAGGGTGTGCTGTCAATCAGGAACCGACACCGCCTGAAAATCTTGATGCTGATTTTGCAAAAGTGCTAGAAGCCCTTGGTACCGAAAACGCATTGAGTGCAATGGAAGCGTTTGATGAAAAATATGGAACTACACTGGTTCAAGAATATTTGAATCAACAGCCTGCACAGAGCAAAATCGGAAGCGGGAGCAGCTATCCTCCATTGAGCAATATGCCTTTCAATCGCGATGGGGCTGTGTATCTTTCCGGCGGTACTGATGGTATGGTCAGTTCTGTTATTTCATGGGTAGCACCAAAAAATTTTCCTGGCGGATACTATCATGGTGCTGTGCTCGATCTGGACAAATTTGATCCGAACAACCTCAGCGCTCCGGCACTGGAAACTGCTGTAGCAAAAGGCGCAGGGTGGGAGAGCGCACAGGATTGGATGCAAAAAGTTAATGCAGCTGTGCTTGTGCCTACTTTTTCTGTAAATCAGCAAAAACTCAATGTTGCGCAGCAAGCTGCTGCCTATTACTGTGATCTTCCCGGCGACCAGCAAAAGTATGGATTTTTCAAAAATTATGTTGATATTTTCAATGTAGTAACAAAAGAAGATACATACTGGTGGTACTGCACAAAAGTAGTGTGGTACATGTATAAATACTATGGCATAGATATTGATTCTAATGATACCAGGGTTGATTTTACAACTTCTGGACTCTATAGCTTAGTTAAAGCATATTATAATGTTCGCTACTTCTTTAACAGTTCAAAAGTCAATGCAGCTGTTAATGCCTATATCAATGATACTCGTGGTAAGATAGTTATGGCAGAGGAAATTATGCTTTCTCCCTATCTTACAAAAGTGTTTGAAGCAATTCGTGAATAACAATTGATTGCAGCTGATTATAATTTTATGGTTATATAAATTTTGCAAAAAGCAAATGCAGGGGCAGAAAATAAGAAAATCTGCCCCTTATTTTAATTTATAATACAGTAAGGAAAAGAATCTTGAAAAAGCTATTACAGCTTGTTTTGTTTTTAATAATTGCAGCTAATTTTTTATCAAAAAATACATTGCCATGTAGCGCTCAAACAGCTTCCGAGCAATCAAAGCCGGTATATGCAGTGATTCAAAATAAATTATTTGAATTATCTGAGACAATTAGACCAGTCGGTGTTTTTCCTTGCGCAGTGAATCAGAGAGCTTTTGGCGTTCTATATACTGCTCATAGCAGTCAGTTTCTTTATTGGGATAGTGGGAAACTAAAATTAATAGTAACTGATCAAAAATTGCGTCCGATCAAAGAACTTGCAATGTTAGCATCATCAGTATGGATACATGCCAATATGATTCTAGCAGTTTCTCGAAACTGGGAAAATGGTTTTACCTTTTCTTTATATAATTTCCAGAATAATAATTCTCTTTCCGAGCTTGCATCATGGAAACTAGATCTTTTCATTTCTGACTGCATCGTTACTGCACATGGAGTATTGCTTGCAGGCGGCAGTAAAGATGATAGGTTTAATTATGTATACTGGTGTGTGCCAGGAAAAACACCACAATTGCTGGCAAAAACCACTAAGGAAAAATCTTTTCTTAAAATAATAAATGCTGATACTGGAGCTTATGTGTATGAAAGTGCACAGACAAAAACCACTCACCGGCTCGATATTTTATTTTTTCCATACGAAAAGAATACTTATAAGCCTCCTATAACGCTTACCTTAAAACAGTCGAACCTTCCAGCCTGCTGGTATGGTTCAGGATTTTATTTTGATAATAATTTATATGTGCCTGCTTATAATGGAAAAGAAATAGTATTAACACGGATACAGCATAAAAAAACAGAGTTAGAAATAGTTAAAATATATGACAATGCGTACGGTGTTTATAGTCCGCTTGGGTTATACAAAAATAAATATTGGTTTGTAGGTTATGATTATTATAGTAATCCAGCAAAATGGTCGCTCTCATACTTAAATGTTGATACAAAACTCATAGTGCATAATTTTTTTGAATTTTAATGAGCGATATAAGAGAGCGATTACATAGTTTTCCTCCGTATATATTAACTTGCGAGAAAACACTGTGAGCAATTTTTGCCTGTCGAGGTTACATATTTGGCATGAGTTTCCCTGGTTTTAAGAAGGGCGACTGAGCAATGAGCCATGCTTGTGCGCTTTTTCGAGCAAGAGCCACCCAGAATCTTCGTAAGCGTGTTTCTTCTCGGACTTCAGCATAGTAATCTTCCAGACTGTGATGCTGAAACTTTAGCAATGCTTGAGCTAGTTCTGTGTCCATGAAGCCGCAGTGGTATCCTTTTTTAGAAAAAGCTTCGCGAGGGAGAAACCCTGCACCTCCTAACCCAAATAGTTTAAACATTCGGTCAAGGTATTCACGATAGGTAGTTCTGCATGTTTCACCGCCGCCTAAATTGAGGGTCTGTCCCTCTGCTTCTGGAACAAAACCCGCTCGAGCGAGTGCAAGCCCAGTATCCAGCGTATGGCATACTTCCAGGTGTGTTTCGAGAGGCATTCTGAACATGAGCGGGTCCATGAAAAGTTTTTTTCGCCATACAATATATGAGAGCCGGCAGATTACCCAGGATAAGCTGCTTGCTCGGATCATCGACTCACAGGCTACCTTGTGGTGAGCATACGCATCATCATCGCATGGAGCAAGCGGGTCATCGGTGCGGATGTAAAAATTATCAACTCTGTCTCCGTAGACTGCAACAGAAGAAGAAAAAACAAGTTTAGGCGGATTAGTTTGCGCCTCCATGAGTTTGATGAGGAGTTCTGTCCCTTTTACGTTTATAGAATAGGCAAGCTCCGGCATTGCGTTTGAAAGGGGCGGAATTATTGCAGCAAGATGGATGACTACACTAACACCTTCAAGTGCCTGTTTTACTGTCTGTTCATCGGTGACGCTTCCCCAAATAATCTCCATGGGGATTGTTTTTTGCATTTTTCTTGCAAGCTTTCGATTTTTTGTGTTAGGTACATCAAGGACTCGAATTGTAAGCCCTTGTTCAGCAAGCTTTGTGCGAGTCTCTTGTGGTACCGTATCAATCTGCCATGTTCCACTAGCATTGAGCGCTGCAAGCACACTTTGTCCAACATTGCCAAATGCTCCAGTAACTAAAATAGTCTGTCCCCGGTGAGTGTTTTTGTTAAAACAGGTCTGATTTGCCTCATATTGTTTAAGGGATTGTCTCTGCTGACACATAGAAACCTCCTCAATACAGTTTTATATAAAAACGAATGTTCATTCATTGTTTAGTATACTGCTGGACTTACTATAAGACAAGAGGTTTTGAGGAGATTTTGAGAAATTTTTTGTAAAATTAGTTATAAGGCAATTCGATGTCTTGACTCCCCCCCCCCCTGAATTGTTATGCTTTCTGTCAAGACGTCAAAATTTAATTATAATGCATTATAAGAAAGTAATAAGGAGGGTAGGTAAATATGTGGATTTGAAAAATATATTTTATACTAAACATTAACATGGTATTTCATTGATTAGTAATATCCAATAAACTAAGGATACTTTATTATATTAATTATATTAATTAAGGAGAAATAGTATGGAAATAATTAATGATGCAGAGTTTTCGGTAGAAAAGATCGATTTCAACAAAGTTGTAGTAGTATGCTGCTTAGATGCTTGTACTTGTACTGGGAATTGTGAATTAATTCGCTAAAAAATTCCTATCTAGCAGGGTAGTCTCGTACCCTGCTAGTTGAAAGGGTGTATAAGATGCTAAAATGTAGTATGTATAATGAATGGCAAAATATTGAAGATAATAAGGTGTTATTTAATTATTTATCAAGAGCTTCTTTAAAATTGGATGATGAGCATTATAGATTAGTTAAAGCGTGTCTTGACAACCCAAATAACCCTCCAGAAGGGTGTGAGCTTTATGTAAAGACTTTACATGATAATGGATTTCTGCTTGATTCAACTATAGATGAGTTTAATCAACTTGAATTTTTATATTATAAAAAATATTTTAGTAATCAAAGTCTTTCACTTAGTCTAATTCCGACTTATTCATGTAATTTTTCTTGTCCATATTGTTTTGAATCGGGAAATGAAATCATTGTAGCAGAAAATCCGCAATATTTTGAAATATTAAAACGGTTTATTAGTAATGAGAGTCTTGGATTTCAATCACTTTATCTATCAATGTTTGGCGGCGAACCGCTGTTACGAGTTTCTCAATTTTTTAATTTTTTTGACTACTGCTTTAATTTAGAACAGAAAAAAAAGATTAAGGTTTTTATAATGTCAATAACAACTAATGGATATCTATTATCTGATGATATTATTAAAGATTTATTTAGCCGTTATAAATGTAAGTCTTTACAAGTAACAATTGATGGAACAAAAGAAAATCATAATCGTACACGAGCACTTGCAAATGATAGTAGTGGTACATTTGATCGAATAAAAGATAATTTCTGTAAAAGCATTGAATATTGTCAAAAAAATAAATTAAAAGTTGACTTTCGCCTTCGCATAAATATGGCAGGTACTCCTTTCGAGGAAATCATAAAAATGCTTGATGGGTTTGAGAAAAAATATCGCTGCAATATTTTTTTGATACCTCGGCCTGTATTCAGTACTAATTGTTTTCTTTCTGATTTTACTCAATACTATTCGAATACTAAATTTTGTGATTTCTATAGCATAGTTGAGGATATGGGATTTAAATTACAAAAAAGCACTCATTTCTTACAGCATTGTGAAGCAGGTGGAGGTAATTCATTTTTTTATGTTTCGCCTGATCTTTCGTTATGGAAATGTATTATTAATAGAACAAATCATGAGGCTTGTGTTGGTAGAATAGATGAATCAGGAAAAATAGTGCTTGATTATAAAAAGTTAGGTGTTTGGTTTAACAGTAATCCGTTTAAAGATGATATATGCAGTCAATGCAAAAAATTGCCGCTTTGTTTTGGCGGATGTCAGATAAAAAAAGTTATTAACCATAAGCGTAATTGTATGCCAGATTTTCAAGGTCTTTATTCTTACCTTTATAGATAATTGAGGTCGTATGTTAACAAAAACTGAAAAAAAGATTTTTAAATTTATCAAAGGTTTGCCTACAAAGTATTTAATTGGGTTTTGGACAGCAATTGCAATTTTTGCAATTAGATATGTGCTGAATTTTATTTTACCACTATTACAGCGCAGGTATATTGATGAAGCTTTAGTCAGTAAAAGTATTTATATTAGAGAATTAAATATTCTAATGGTCTGTCTTGCATTATCAGTTTTGCTATTATGGGCAGAGTATTTTTTATTTAGAAAACTAAAAACAAGTTTGTATGCCTATATTTTTAAAGAAACTGTTACTAAAATAACTCAGCTGCCAAAGAATGTTATAAGTGCTAAAGGGACTGGTTATTATAACAATATTGTGGTTAATTTAACTGCTGCAATAAGCAATTTGATTTCGCCAGCAATTTTCGAGTTTTTTTTTAGTGCATTATTATTGATATTTGTAAATACTTTATTGTTTCAGTGGCATAGAGGTTTGTTTTTAGTGTTTTGCTTTGCATATGTGTTGTGTTTTTTTAATACGGTGGTTTTCTATAAACAAAGGAAGAAATATTTAATTTTGATTAATGAGAACACTTCAATACTTTCTTCTGAAGCTAATGATTTAATAAGTAATACATTTACTATTAAAATATTAAATGTGGTTAATAATTTCACTGCTCCTTTATGGCAGATTGTAAATAAAAATCGTCACTATCAAAATAAATTTCAGCGTGCTATTGAGTATAATCGGGTTTTATTCTCACTTATCCAGAGCTGCTCTCTGTTAATCATGCTGATTTTTGTGCTTGATAGTATATTTAAAAGTAAAATGACATATGGCCAATTAGTTGCTCTTTTGTTATATTTTGGTAATTTGTTTCAGCCATTTAATAATTATGTCACATTTTTAGGTGATATGACTAATTACGGTTCGTGGTTAGACCGTTATGAAGAATCTTTTAAAGAGCAAATTATTAACCAGGAGCCATTGTCAAATTTAAAAATATATGGGATTCATTCAGTGTCATTTAGAAATGTGGTTTTACCTAATTCTAAAAATAAGTGTCCTTTAAGTTTGTGTGTTGATAAACCTGTAGGACTGGTTGGATTATCAGGAGAAGGTAAGACTTCTTTATTGAAATTATTGTATAAAGAAACAAATCTTATACCCGGACTGGTGATATTGAATGATAGTATCGATTTAGGGTTGATAGATAATAGATCATACTTTAATGAAGTAAATATATTATCACAAGATGTAGAGATATTCAATAAAGATTTAAATTTTAATATACTGTTAGGAAGAGAATTAATAGATAGCAATGTTAAAAACAATGTTATTTATACAATTCGCGGAACTGTCCTAATTTATTTAAAAACAGGAAAAATTGAAAATGAAATTTATAAAAATACTTTACAATCTTTGATACCATTGACTGATAAAATAAATCGAAATGAATTATTGGAACATGAAGACAAGATAAATTGTATAACAGAAAAAATATTTAATTTACACTATGTTATAAAAGACAATTATCTATGTGTTATAAACAATCTAGGCTTGAATAAAATAGAAGAACGAAGATTAGGGGAGAAAGGTAGCTATCTTAGCGGGGGAGAAAAACAGAAAATAGCAACAGCAAGATTTTTACTAAAAAATAATTTTTCTTTTTTCATTTTGGATGAACCTTTCGTTTCCCTCGACGCTATCAATGCTGAAAAAATAATATCTTTAGTTAAAAATCATGTAAAAGGAAAAAATGGCATTCTTATTACACACAGCATGCATGTCTATGAGCAATTTGCAGATTACTTTTTTGTAATACATGAAGGTAAACTTATTGAACAAGGCAGTTTTGAGCAATTGCTTAAAAAAAATGGATTGTTTAAAAGATTATATAAAAAATATTATATGAATTTACAAGGAGTAAGAAATAGCCATGTGTCAAAATTATAAAAGATTTGAATATGTCGATTTTATTAAAATTAAAGATAAAACAATTTTATATAATTATGTGAACAAAGCAATGATAGCATTAAACGACAATTCTATTCTTAGAAAAGTAAAGGCTATTTTGCGAATGCCTAACCGTGTTTACAAAAAAAATGATTTTTTTAATTTAAGAGAACAGTTAATTATTAATGGTTTTTTAGTCCCAATAAATCTAAAATCTGCAATTTTATTAAAACAAATGAAAAAACCTAAAAATATTGAATTAGCCATTCACGTTAGCGATGTTTGTAATTTTTCATGTGCTTATTGTTATCAAACTGAAAAAAAACATAGTATTATGCTAGAATGTACTGCTGATAAATTATTTAATAAAGTTAAAGCAGAAATAACGCGATTAAATGTAAAAGAACTAAATGTAGCATGGCTAGGAGGCGAGCCTTTATTAAATTTGTCAATAATTGAAAATCTTAGCATGCGTTTTAGGCAATTTTGTATTGAAAATAATATAAAATATACTTCTGGCATTATTACAAATGGATATCTATTAACTAAAACTGTGGCTGAAAACTTAAAAAAGGCTGGTGTAATTTCTGTGCAGCTTTCAATAGACGGTGATAAGAAAGCTCATGATTCTTTGCGTAGGTTGCATGGAGAAAATCCCCCTTCTAGTTATCAAAGAATATTAAATAACCTTATCACAGCAGTAAATGTTTTTGGACCATATGCAGTTGTGTTGCGTATTCATGTAAATAAAACCAATTGTGCGAATATCATTTCTTTTTTATATGAAATTTATGAACTTCAGCTTCTTAATAAAATTATAATTAATTTAGTAAGGATTAAGAATACAAATAAAAAAAACAGTAAAACACTTAGTTACAGACAGTTTGGCATTTTTTATAGCAAAATAAATAGCTTGTTACAAAATAAACAAATGGAGTATTACCTCGATGGTATTTTACCTCCCTTGTATCAATGTAGATGTAGCGCTGAAAATGACTATAGTATTGCTGTTTCTGCTGATGGAAGTTTGTATAAATGTTGGGAAGATGTCGGCACTAATATAGTTGCAAATGGATCTTTAGATGACAGCAGTGAGCTTTTAAGCAGTTTATCATTGCCTTATGCTGATATTTTTAAAAAAAAGGATAAGCAATGTTCAAATTGTAGGTTTTTCCCTGTATGTAGTACTGGTTGCCCAAAAGAATTAGTTGCAAAATCAGCTGATTTTTGTCGTGGACAAAAATTAATAATACACAGTCAAGTTCGTTATTTATATACACATAAAATAAGAAAAAATAAATAAAGCTATAACTAAAATAAATTTTTACTAGATTGATAAATTGCACAGTTATAACAATTGATTGAAACTAACTATGTAACTATTCACCAAAACAGCGAAAGATTTTTATAAATAGAAGCGAGCAGTTTTTCTACAGCAAATCGTTTCGGTTCGCTATATATATAAAAATTTGAATTATCTTTGTAGACACAGAAATGTTTGAGCAATTCTGCATGCTCGCATGAGTTAAGCAATGCTTCGAGTTTTTCTTTGAGCCTTGGTGTGTTCCATAACAGAATAAATGTTTTATTGTTTTTTTGTATTGTGCACTGCTGTAATGAGTCATGTCCAGTGATAGTCCGGGCTATGAAACTATAGTAGCGCTTTTCAATAATGTGGCCTTCCCCCAACAATTTTTGTTTCGTATACAGTGTTAAGTAGTATCGATCTTTTCTGCCTGACAAAACAATTATGGGCATATAAAATGCTGATTGCCGGGGCATGAGGACAAATGTGCCTTTTGCGCTGGTAAAAGGCTCTTTAAGTTTATAGGTAAAATTATATCCAATTGCACCGCCGATATTGACATATTCAGTATCGAGTGGCTCAAGAACGGATTCTGTTTCTTGCGCGATAAATCCGGAAATCCATTTGTTTTTTTTCATGCCGCGAAAATAGGTAAATACTGCAAAGAGCGCAAGCAGTGTCAGGGGAATAATATACCATTGCATCAGTAGCTCCTTATGTGTTCAATAAGTTGTGATACATCAAACTTTACCAAATCATCTCGTTCGATGCTATTTCCGTCAAGACACGGTAACGTAAAGATAGGCATTCCTTTGAATGTTTTTTTTACTCGTACTTCTCTTTCATCCCTGCAGAAATATTTATTATAGCTAAGGCTAGCGATTGGAACGCCTAATTTTTCTAATTCGGTACGGATTCGCAGTGATTCTGAAAAACTCAGTTCATCAGGGTTTAGAACGATATTGATATAACTTTCTGCTGCAAAGAGTTTTTGGAGATGGTTAAGCCGCTGCTGAATACTGCCTAATTTTTGGTAAATAGGATCATCTTCTTTTTTTACCTGTCCTCCTAAAACATTAGCTTCTGGGTTTAATTTTAAGAGTGTGTTTCTTTTCTCGAGGAGAGTCTTCCGAAGCGACGATAGTTCCTTAATCCACATGCTGGAAAGCGCGGGCATTGCAAGAAACCTAAGTGCTAGAGCAGTAGGCGGTGTATCAAAAATAATGATATCGTACACGCTCTTCCATGTGGTATATATGTGCTCAATTGCCCATAACACTGCATATTCTTCTGTACCAGGAGCGTATTTCATGATATCAAGATATCTTGACACATCGATTACGGCATTGTATCGATACGCTGTTTGTATTTCGCGTTTGCTTACCTCAAGGTAAGTACGCACCCATGTTTCAAGATCTACTTCAATACCGTCAAGCTGGTTGGCAATCGGTGTGATGCTATTAGTGAGTTTTGTTTGGAAAATATCACCGACATTGTGTGCAGGATCCAGAGAACAGATGAGTGTGCGGTATCCTTGCTGCGAAAGCTGAAATGCGGTAGTGGATGAAATAGTGGTTTTTCCTACGCCGCCTTTGCCCAAAAAAAATGCTAATTTTTTCATAGCTAGAGTCAATCGATATTTAGCATGCCAACCAGGGCGCCGAGAGGATCCTGAGCAAAATCGGCTCTGCTAATCATAAGCCTGATTTCATCTTCCATATAGGGGAGCAATTCAAGTGCAATAGCTGGCGGAGGTGCAGGCAGCCCAATAAAACTCCCGAGGATTTGCAGTGCAAACAGGTTCTGGAGTTCTTTAACTTCGAACTCCAGCATCGAAGTAGCTTTTTCCCGATGAACTTGTTTTATGATTCGCCATGCTTCAGAAAGCTTTTGGAATAATTTTTTGCCTTTCACGGTATCCTCTCATAAAAGAGCAGAACTCAGTGTTTGCCATGAGTTCTGCTCATCATGCGTGTTTTGCTGTTATTTACTACAGCGTTTTATGTTTTCACATCGCTCACTAATATATTTATCATTACTTATGCAGCAAGCTTTTTCCCTGAAAAATTCTTGAGGAAGCTCAATATCATCACAAAATTGAGTATCAATAGTATGATATTGATTACTCCTACAACGGATCCGGTAATAACCTTCATGGTATCGGCCATTTTAACAAAGAAGGTTGGCACTATAACAATTTCATACCAGCCCAGTGCTACAGTGACGGTTATCCAGAGGAATATCGCAGGAATAAGTACAATGTTTGTATATTTGGGGTTGAGTTTTTGTTTTACCCACACTGCTGCTGTCAGCATCACAATTGATGCAATAAGCTGATTTGCTCCAGAGAACGCAGGCCAGAGTGTTGTATAACCGCCTGATTTTGCAAGGAAAATACCCAGGAATGCAATAATAACAGAAGCTACCCACTTGTTTTCAAAAACTTTAAACAAACCAGGGGCTTTATCTTTAAGCGGCAAAGCCATTTCCTGTACAAGGTATCTTCCAAGCCGATTGGTAGTATCGAGTGTTGTTAACGCAAATGAGCTAACCCAAACTGCTGCAAAGAGCGTCATGAACTCTTGTGTGAAGAATGGCAGTGTTGAACTTACCATGCTTCCATATGATAGCACAAATCGGTTGAGTGCTGGAGTTTTAAGAATTGCTGCAAAATCACCAATTGCTTTATCTCCAAAGGATGCGATGGAGATTATTACGATGGTGGACAGGAAACCTTCTGTGAGCATTGCTCCGTAACCAACGAAGAGCGCGTCTTTTTCCTGTGCTAGCTGTTTTGAGCTTGTTCCAGATGCGACGAGTGCATGGAAACCGGAAAGTGCTCCGCAGGCTATAACGAGGGGCACTGTAGGCCAGAACGGAGAGGGCTGGCCGCCGATTACTTTTGCAGAAAAACTAGTAAAAGCAGGAAGTGAGTCAAATGCTCCGAATGATAGTATTGCAGCAACACCGCCAACTGCTAAACCAAAATACAAGAGGAAACTGTTGAGGTAGTCACGAGGCTGCAAGAGGAAATTAACTGGGAGGGCAGAGGCAATCACAATATATACAAAAATTACAATAAACCAGATATCTTTTGATGCTTTAACGGGGAGCATATCACCCAGCCAGAATGCTGCAATAATCAAGAGTATGCCAATTAGAGAGCCCCAGCCCATTCCGAGCGGTGATTTGTACATGATTAAACCTGCAATGATTGCAGCGATACAGAAGAATAAGAATGCAGAAAAAACTCTTCCGTCAGCTGCAAACTGTCCGGCAACGATATCTCCGAATGCAGCAACCACGAGGATGCAGAGAAACAGGACGAACCATCCAAAGGCTTTGCCTGCTCGTTTCCCGATCATGTCCTGTGCTACAAACTGTACTGAACGGCCGTCATAGCGCACTGATGCAGCAAGGGACAGGTAATCGTGAATCGCTCCAATAAAAATATTGCCAAACCAAATCCAGAGTAAACCTGGCAACCAGCCCCAGGCTACAGCCATAGCTGGTCCTGTTATAGGGCCTGCTCCTGCGATAGATGCAAAGTGGTGCCCAAAGAGCACAAATTTATTGGTAGGAACATAGTCAACACCATCTTGCAAGCGCTTTGAAGGAGCTTCAGGTGCTTCATGGCTTTTTAGCAATTTACTTTGAATGGTTTTGCCATAAAAAAAATAAAACACAAAATAAATGCCCAGCGCGATTATCGCTATTAATGCGCTCATATATCCTCCTTATGGTATTGCTTCTTATATATATTGTTGCACCTGGTATAGACTTATGTCAAATAAAATAGTAAAAAATGCTATACTTGTCTTGTTTGTTTTTTGAGCATAAAAGGAACTCATATTTATATAATTAGTACAACCCATATTCTTTTAGGATCTGTATCATTTGAACTTTGTTTTCTACATTGAGTTTGCTATAAATGCTGCTTGCATGACATTTAACTGTACGTTCAGATATACAAAGACTTTTAGCGATTTCTTTATTAGTTGCACCTGTTACGAGTTTTTGAATTATTTCCCATTCGCGTTTTGAGATATTGTATTGTTGAATAAACTTTTGCACAGTATCAAGTTTATGGCAAATTACCATAAAACCTATTGTGTCTAACAGTTGGTTTTTTATTGTACTTACAGCGACAGAGAGTGAAACATGCTCTTTGGGTAACAATGAATGTAAATCAGCCTTAAAAGTAAATGAGTTGGAATGACAATGTTTTAATCGCTCAAAACCTTTCTGCCAGTCTTGGTTTTTAGTTAAGACTGAATACAATGGTTTTCCATATGATTCTTTTATACTAAAACCAAACATTTCATTTGCAAAAGAATTTTGTGTAATGATTAATTTTTCAGTATTAAGTATAATAACACAGGCATTAATCGCATCAATGATTTTTTGATATTTAGGGTTGTCTGTTAATTCACTTGCTTGATATGTATACAAGACATACCAGATTCCTAAAACAAGAAATGTATCAAACAGAGGGCTAAATGAAGGAATGTTTAATAAAGGAGCAATAATGTATGCTTCAACCATACCAATAAAAAATGTACTTAAAATAATAATAACAAGCGTAGTTGTTTGTCTTTTTTCAGTTTTTGTTAATGAATGTCTTAAGTGTGATACTAGAATAGTAACTGTGAGTATAATCATGGTTAGCTCATATAGTACCCAGTAGTAAAGCCAAAATGAACCACTTGCTAAACTAAATGTCCAAAAATTTCCAACACGAACTATATCGGAAAATACATATGTTGAGACTAAATTGCGAATTTGTACAGCGAAAGCGCAAAGGTATGCTATGCATATTAGTTTGTTTTTAGGAGAATTTAGACTCACTGAAAAATGAAGTATTAAGGGGAATATCATGATTCCAAAAAATGATCCAAATCTAAACCAAAACCATACTCCTTCCTTTGTGGCAGCGATAAACATTAATACTGAAGCAATGTTCCAAATAAAACTGACAGATGTCAGCAGAAATACAAGTTTCTGAGGTAAGGTTTTATGAGCCATTTTAATTATAGAAACGCTAGCAACTAATAAAAATGAGGCTAGTGCAACTGATATAAACGCATAAATAATCATAACTATTTAAAATTTCCATTACAATGCTTTTTACAAACCGCTTACTTTTATATATAACATATAATAAAAGCATAGTTTGCCAGTATTTTATTGTCAACAAAAAGTAAATCTTAAACTTATAAAGCTGGTAATTTTCAATGTATGCAGATATGCTATATATACCATGATATTTCAATTTTTGAATTAAAAGAGAGTTTGTCTTATACAGTAAGAGGCTATTGATGTTACTGTAAAAAAACTTTGTTTGCTATTAGTGCGGAATACATAGTAGTTTGTTTGAATTTTTACAACGTTAACGATATAATTAAAGAACCATGGCAATTATTTGTGGAAAATTTTATCCGATAGTAGTAGTATAGCAATATATGTTATTATATATACAGCTTGAATGGAGTAATTAATACATGCTATGACCGAACAACAAAAAGACAGTTATCAAGAAGACTTAGAAAAACAGATTTTTGACTTAAAACAGCTTTTAGAAATTTCAAAAAGCCTTAACTCTACATTAGACTATCATATACTCATTGATTCAATTCTATATACTATTATGGGTCAAATGAAGGTTTTAAAAGCGGCTCTCTATGCTAAAAAAGGTATAGATTCAACATGTTTCTATATGCATAGGAACTATAAAGGATTTGAACCAGTTCAAGGTCTTGACTATTCACTTCCAGAAGATTTACCTGCTATGAAATTGTTTTCAAAAGATTATCGCTGTTATACTTTGCAGGAAGTAAAAAGTATACTTGGGAATTATGGCGGTCTCGATGTATTAACTACACTAAATCCGAGTTTGCTCGTACCTTTAAAAACAAAAGGTGTTATAAATGGATTGATACTATTGGGAGACCAAATTCTCGGTACAGAGTTTACTGCATATGAAAAAGAATACATTATTAATATCGCTACACTTGCGGCTATTGCTATCAATAATGCATTTTTGTTTGAAATGACCACTACCGATATGATGACAAAGCTCCGGCTTAAGCATTATTTTTATACAGTGCTGATGGAAAAAATGGAGCAAAGTGCTCTCAATAATCAGCCATTATGTGTAATTATGACTGATATCGATAATTTTAAGCATTTTAATGATACCTATGGTCATAACTGCGGAGATCTCGTACTAAAACAAGTAGCTCAGATAATTCAGCAGCTCATCAGGCCTACAGATATTGCAGCACGATATGGTGGAGAAGAGTTTTGCATTATGCTGCCCAACACTACAGCCAAACAGGCAAAAGTGATTGCTGAGCGGATTCGCAGTAGAGTAGAGAGTGCTGTCACAGAATATGAAAATTTTAAACTATCGGTTACTATTTCGCTTGGTGTTGCATGTTATGATCCCGATTTAGACATTTCTGCTAAGTACCTTATTGATCGGGCCGATAAAGCAATGTACCGTTCCAAACAGGAAGGAAAAAATCGGGTCACTTTATGGGAATAAGTTTCCCCGTGCAACTCTTATATGCCGATGATTCAACAATCAATTTTAATACCACATTGCAAACCACTGTGTTAGTTGCAGCGATGCGTAACCGTGTATATATACGGCACGATTGCGGCGGCAGAGCTCAATGCGGCACATGCCGGGTAAAGGTGCTTGCAGGAGGAACTGCTCCAAAAGGAACCCGTGAAGCATCATTGCTTGAAAAGCTTAATGCTCATCCTGATGAGCGGCTGGCATGTCAGCTTTTCGCAATGGCGCCACTCACAGTACAGGTAAACTACAATAGCAAACCAATGAGTTTTGAACAAATGATACTAAAAGGAGATAATACTATGGAAAAGTTACATGAAGGGCTTACAGGCAAGCGAGAACTCATCGTAGAAGAAAAGCACACAGCGCAGCACCTTGGATCTGGTGGAGTGCCGGTTTTTGCAACACCCATGATGGTGCTTGCAATGGAAGAGGCAGCGCTCAACGCAGTTGATCATCTGCTTGAACCTAATCAAGTAACAGTAGGGTATCAACTTGATGTTAGACATCTTGCAGCAACCCCGCTTGGCATGAAAGTACGAGCCGAAGCAAAACTTGTTAAGATAGACGGCAAAATGCTGCACTTTATTGTAGAAGCATATGATGAGAAGGAAAAAATAGGAGAGGGAACACACATTCGCGCTATCATTGATATTGCCAGGTTCAAAGAAAAATTAGCAAGAAAGGCCGGAACTGTATAACATTAATCAACAATTATTTTGATATAATTCTCTTTGAAAAAAAACAACTCTATGGTATCTTATACATGAAATAAAATAATGGTCATGATAAGCTGACTGCAAGGAGTAGGTATGATAGATCTAACAACACGTTATTTAGGGCTTACATTGAAGCATCCGTTAATTGCGGCCTCATCTGGATTAACTGGAAAGCTGGATTCTATTAAAAAACTTGCATCTGCTGGTGTTTCAGCAATTGTACTCAAGAGTCTTTTTGAAGAACAAATATCAGCAGAGTCTGGTTCGATGACGGAAGCTTTTTCCTGGGATCCCAGTGCGCAAGCATGGATAGAAGCAATGAATAAGGAAGCAGCAGCCACTGATTATCTCAAGCTTATTGAACAAAGCAAAAAAGAAACAGGTTTACCAATTATTGCAAGTATCAATTGTTCTCATAGCGGGCAATGGCAGGATTTTGCAAAAAAAGTAGAGCTGGCAGGAGCTGATGCGCTTGAACTCAATATTGGCCGGCTTCCTAAAACAATTGATGAAACATCAGCAGAAATAGAAAATAGTATTATCACAATTGTAGAACAAGTTTGCGCATCTACCAAGATGCCTGTTGCAGTTAAGATTGGTTCACAGTTTACTAACCCGGGTCTCCTTGCAAAACGTATTGCTAAAGCCGGAGCAAAAGGTCTTGTGCTTTTTAATAGATTCTATAGGCTAGATATTAACCTTGATACTTTATCGCTCACATCAGGTCCAATAAAGAGCAGCCCTGAACTGTACCATGAAAGCCTTCGGTGGATAGCACTGCTTAAAGGACAGATAGATATTGATTTTGCTGCATCAGGCGGTGTTTATGACGAAGAAACCGTGCTCAAGATGATTGCTGCCGGAGCATCGGTTGTTGAACTCTGTTCTGTGCTGTATGCAAAAGGGTTTACTGTAGTAGGCAGCATCATTGATGGTGTAATAAGTTTGCTTAAAAGACACAACATCGCATCGATTGCAGCATTGCAGGGAAGACTTGCAGCACAAAATGCAAAAGAGCGTGATGCATATTACCGTTTACAGTATGTGAAAGCATTTGTAGGACATGAATAATTTATTTGTTAGAATTGTGATACAAAAGCACTGGTGATTGCACCAGTGCTTATCTAAAAATTTCAAAATAGATTCTATCTAGTTTTTTACCTGCACGATAGCGAACGCGATCCGCCAGATTCTCGCACATGCGGAGTCCAAGGCCGTGCCAGCGGTGTTCTTTTGTATCATACCAGGGTTTATGTGCGTCGGGATTATCTTTACAAGCTTCCATTCTTTTTGAAAACTCTGCAAACGCCTTGTGTGTTTCTACATATATGCCGCAGGTGATACGATGCCGTTCTGATCGTAGTGTTACTATTACTCCAAGTATGCCAATTTCACCATGAGTGATGAGATTGTCAATAAGTTCACTTGCAGTAATTAATATCTTATTGCGTTCGCTTTCGTTACAAAAAATTGCTTTTTTGCATAACAGCTCTAATCGTTTAGAAACATTATGTAACTTTAATATTTTAAGGGTTATTTTATTCATAAGAAACAAAGAATGTTTATTTGAGTTCCTTTATGCTCTGGATAATCGGAAATGAATCCATAAATCCAGTAGATTCCATTGCAAGTCTGGCAATCTCTGATGGTGCAATAATAAATATTTTTTTGCCTGATGCCTCTGAATCTTCAATTGCTGCAAGTATTACGCCTATTCCTGCAGAAGTCATTGTAGTAACTCCGCCAAGATGAATTGCAAGGTTTACTTTACCGGCATATTTACTTATTTTTTCTTGCAATTCGGTAAATGTGTAGCTGTTAATTGGTCCAGAAATTGTTAAAATAGTAAAACCGTTTTCTTCGCTGACCTGAATGCTGATTCCTGTCATTGTGAGCTCCTTGTATCATAAAAATTAATTGCGAGTATTGTTATATCGTCGTCAAGCCGTTTATCAGTAAAGGCATTGGCGCTATCAAGTACTGCTTCGATTATATCCGAAGCAGGTCTATTTTTGTTCTCATTGATAATTCGAGCTAGACGCTCTTTGCCATATTGCTCACCTCGTATATTAGCCGCTTCAAGAATTCCATCAGTAGTAATGACCAAAGTAGAGCCATGCGGAAGCGGAAGTTTTTTGGGTTTAAGGTAAGGGAGAATATTCCGCACGATGCCAAGCATTCGTCCTTCTCCCTGTACTTCAATAACAGTATCAAAGCTTGGACTGCGCAACATCATTGCAGGAATACCGCAGTTAATAAAATATACTGAACGTTTATCGAGTGCTAAAAATCCAAGCACGCCGGCAAAAAAAGTTCCGCGCGGCAAGTGATCTTTTATAAAATCATTAAGCTTTGCAACGAGCTGTAAAAAATCAGATTCCTCATGTAACAGATTTCGTATCATTGCTTTTAAAATAACCATTGACATAGCTGCATTGAGACCTTTACCAGCTATATCACCAAGAATAAAAAACCACCGACTTTCTGAAATCTTTACTGAATCAAAGAGGTCGCCGCCAAGTTTCCTCGTTGAATAGGTTTTATAGGCAGTATCTATTCCTGGATATATAATTGGATCTATATGTTCCTGTACAGAGTGAATAATCTGATCCGCGAGTCCAATTTGCTTTTGTACAGTAACGAGCAGGGCTTCACGTTCTACATGGCGTGCATAGTATGCAATAACAAACAGTTTCCCTTGTATTGTATTCAATGCAAGATAGTCATTAGTATTGTAGTCTGCACCGCTGAGCTTTGCTCCAAAAATAAAGATACCAATTATCCTTTGCCCTTCTTTTGATACAACTAGTGCTTCTGCAGAGAGTCTTTCAAACAATTCAAGCAATGAATCTTTGTATGCGTGAAAGGCTGGTGATGATATGATATCGGTTTTAAGAATCACTTTTTCTTTGATGTTTGATAATATTTCAATGAGCGGATCGGTTCGCTCTAGTATAATCGGACGATTTGTTTCTGGCCATGCTTGTTCGATTCGTCCCTGCTCTGTCTCAACTAAAATTTGGATTGAACTGCAGTT
>CAZVTR010000003.1:20051-22533 GCA_964630305.1 uncultured Treponemataceae bacterium
AATAAGGTATCCAATTGAAAGCAGCAGTGCATAAAAGAAAATTGCAATGGTTGATAATTTTAGAAAAAATGATGTAGTGTTATGAAAATATCTGACTGCATGAAGTATATACCATGTTGCAATAATAGTTACGAGAATTGATACAATTATTAGTCCCATAAACGCTCCATTTTAATTCCAAGTATGGTAATATCATCACGGAGCTGTTTTTGCCCAGCGTAAATTTCGCCAAGTGTAGCAAGCTGATCAACCGTGTCTTCTATATTCATTTCAATGCTCTTATAGAGCAATTTCAGCGTATCGGGATGCTGTTCGAAAAGTTTTCCTTCTTCATTTTCTAATTCTAAAAGTCCATCGGTGGTAAGAATAATTACATCATTAGAGCGGATTTCTGTTTCTGAAACAGGAATTTGTTCAATTGGCACAAGTCCGATAAGACTGGTGTTTGACTCAAGGCGCTTTATAACCGGTCCCTTAATGGTTTGTACTATCTGAAACTGATCAGGCATTGCAGCGTTAACATAAAAAAGTTTTTTTACTGAAAAATCGATGAGCCCAATAAAAAGCACGGTATATTTATCGTCAAATCCCATCTCATGGATAGCAGCATCGCATTTTTTAACTATTGCAGGAAGATTAGTCTTATTAGAAGCTGTACGAATTGCATTGATGACTATACCCATTACCATCGCTGCACCAAGTCCTTTGCCTGACACGTCTCCCAGCACCACGAGCACATGATCATTGTCAATTTTTATCACATCATAAAAATCACCAGAAACATTGATGAGCGGCCGGAAGTAAGTTGCCATTTTCATAAGGGGGTGCTTTGGCAATTCTTTTGGTAAAAATGAGCGTTGAGTTTCTGCAATGAGATGCCATTCTTTAGAAAGTGCTGCGATTTCAAATAACCTTGAAACAGTCAATACACGATCAAAAAAGAGCAGGAGTTCAGCATACAAAATGCGGTATATATCAGAGTCAACTCGTTCCGCTAACCTGGTTATACAAAAAATATAGTAACCTTTGCAGTAAATAAAGAATCCTCGTGAGTCAGCTTTAATGCTTGTTAAATTGAGATTATCATCAAGAAATCCGAATCCTTCAGATAATTCAAAGAAGTTCTTTTTTAACACCTCTTTTGTTGATTCAAGATTTCCGATTGTAGTTGTACTGTTATAGATGATTTCCCATGTACTGCTTCGTATTAACAGGATTGTAGCATCAAATTGCATTTCTAGTTCATCGCGAAGCGCAGAAGCAAATTCCTGGAATGTAAAGCAGGTACTGATGCGTTCTATAAATTGTGTCAGCAAAGCATTAGCTTTTTGGGCTCTAATTTTTTGGTAAGCACTATTTTCTAGCCTTGTTTGAAAATTTTCCAGAAATAGCAGCCAGACAAAAAACAGTAAGGCGCTCATGAACCATGAAGCAGCGAAAGAAAAGCCATTGGTAACAAAGTACGTAATAACACCGTAAAGCACTGCGCCAACAATCCATACCAGGTTACGGATGAGACTTTGCAATGTCCAAAATTCCAAACCAGACTCCTTTTTTTGACAGTATCAGCGCTGCCAGCGTAATCGTATCTTTATTGGCTGTTCCAGTATAATGCATGTTAAGAGCGGCACTTCGATAGCAGCAAGAGCAGTTCCTGTTTTAATACAGCCTTCTTGTTCTAGTATCGGTGCTGGAGTTTTTATATTCAAGCGCAGAACTGCGTTTTCAATGTCCTGCATGGCTTTTTTCCCGAATAGCGAGCTGAGCATTTTCTTATACTCTTCTGGCGTGCTTTCGCCTTCATAGAGAGCTGGAGGCGAGAGTGCATCAAGGAGATCCTTATTGAGAAATGGGAATATATCTGTAAATAATCGTGCTGTTTTGCGTGAAAACGAAAGTGTTAGCTCTTCCCATGCTGCTGTTTTTGTACTAGTAATAGCGCCAGATTCTTTAAGTTCGGGATTCATTGCTAAAAAATTTTCCAAATTATCAATTCTAAAGGTTCCTTCGTACGATAGCAGTGAAGGATTTTTAGAACTAAGCAGTGTTAACCCTTTAGGGAGCGGCATTTGCAAAACATCGGCTGCATTGATTATGGGACCGTCTTTTGTGTTGCTAAATGGTCGTATTTTAGATTCAAACGAAGGATAGACATCGGTTTTGATAAATATAGAGATTGCTCCCGAAGCGCTGATAGCTGTTTCAACTGATGTTGAGCATCCAGATAACAATAAAAGCAAAACGCAGGTAAGTATCACAAATAGTTGTTTCATAGTGTAGTAGTATCATAGCATAATTATATAAAAAAAAAAGGGAAAAATAATGTTTTTAAATAATTTACTTTTTGAAACAAATCGATTTGTACACTATACACATATCAATAAATTAGATATACTGAACTTCGATGGGTATCCAGAGCGCAACTGCACTTCTGTGTCTTTATGCGCGGAAGGAATCTCTGTATGAAACTACTAATTGATTC
>CAZVTR010000003.1:22633-34083 GCA_964630305.1 uncultured Treponemataceae bacterium
CACAATGCAGATGAAGTAATAAAGGAATTTGAAAATACCACGTATAGCACTGTCATGAAAGAGCAGGTGCCGCATGTTGTAAAATTTGGAACGCTTTTTGAATTAGAAACAGCTCTTGATAAGCATTACTATGCAGCATTGCAGCAGGCAAGCAGTGAACTTTCATCCATGGATAGGAGTATCGCACAAAAATTTATTGCGCTCGATGTGGATATTGAAAACATTGCCAGCCTTGTCAGGATCAATGCCTTAACTGGGATTCGCAATATCGATATAGAAAAATATCTTATTCAGCATGATGATGCTATACATGTCAAATCACTCAAAACGGTATATTCGAGCGAAAATGTTCCAGGAGCAGCGCTGGCTCTGCTAGGTAAAAAATATGCCGGCCTTGCTTCTCTGTGGAGCAGAGGGGATTTAAGTACAAAACTTGCCGCTTTAGAACGAGTGCTTCGCGAGATGCGCAACATCGAAGCAAGAAAACTACTGGCGGGAAATCCATTTTCGATAGGAGTAATCATTGCATATTTTATTCTGCTTGGTGATGAAATAGCATCGGTGAGAACTATTCTTAACGCTAAATATTATGGACTTTCTGAAGAACGGATACGGAGTATTGTATGATTTTTACGGTACCTATGAAGTTGCTCTATGCCGCAATACTTGCAAAAGATGTTCAGACTGTTTCCGATGAGCTTTTACGACTTGGTGTACTTGATGCAGTATCAATGCGAGAGCTCTCTGAACTGGGGACAAAACTCAAAACACAAGAGCAGGATCCTGAGCTTGATGCCATAAAAGAATTAAGGCGCCGCGTTGAGGGTTTTTTACAGCTTGCCCCAGTGCAAGTTGTAAGACCTGATCCTGCTGAATATGTTGGGACTCCAATGCCCAACACTAAAGATGTAGAAAAACATTTTGATGCATTTGCAGCTCAAATAACCGGTATCCGCGAACGTCAGAAAGAAATTCAAGAACAAATCTTAAAACTAGATGAGATTCGCCGTCAGATCGAATTGTATAAATCCGGCGGAACCGAACTCTTTGCAAACTCGGCATTTGTAACTGTAAAGAGCGGTACAGTGCATGAAACTTCATGGCCAGCGCTGGAAAAAACGCTATCATCGCTTCCGGTTGTTTTTATTCCTTCAGAACAGCAATCAAATAATGCAAGATTTATTTTTATAGTTATGCTCAAACGCGATGAAGGCCGAATAGTTTCATTGCTGCAAAAGCATGGCTGGAGTGAGCAGATTAGACAAGAAATCGATACTGCCACAACAGCAAGTTCGCTTGCAGATTTAGATAATAAACGTAAAAAATTAATAACTTCGCTTGATGAATGCGTTAAGAGTTTTAATAGCTTGTTTGAAGAACAAGGTTCAGAGCTTGCAGAACTCTGGTCTAAACTACGTGCTGCAGAACTCTCTGGTGCTATTCGGTCTTCATTCGCAAAGACTGCAAGCACTGCATTGATTACCAGCTGGATACCAGAAAAAGACATGATGCGTGTTGAGGAAGGTATACGAAAAGCTAGTAAAAATTGCTGTTATATCGAATGGCTTAGTGTCGAAGATGCAGAAAAGCAGGGACTGAAACCTCCTACCGAAATGAAAAATCCGCATGCACTTGCCCCTTTTCAGACACTGGTTACTAATTACGGAGTGCCGCAGTATGGCGCAGTTGATCCGACTATGTTTGTTGCAATTTCATATCTTGCCATGTTTGGCCTCATGTTTGGCGATGCAGGCCACGGTTTAGTGCTGTTTATTGCAGGGTTTTTCTGGTTTTTAAAATCAAAAAAAAATAATCGCAGTACAACACTCGGACAGCTCATCATGTACTGCGGTGTGTCAGCAATAGTATCGGGATTGCTTTTTGGTTCAATATTTGGTTATGCACTCTTGCCTCCGCTCTGGTTCCCATATCACCGTATTATTAATGGAGAACCAGTGACCGCAGGGGGAGTGAGATCAATATATGATATTTTAGGAATAACTATAAAGTTTGGCATGATTGTGCTCGGCACTGGTCTCATCATAAACTGGATAAACCTGGTGCGAAAAAAGGACTGGATAACGCTTATATTTGATAAAGCCGGTCTTGTAGGAGGCTGGATATACGCAGCGGGAGCATGGGTTGCATTTTATTTTGTTAATCATAGCTATAAAGCTCTGCCATCAATGAACAATCTGGTATTTCTATTGATAATTCCTACGGTTTTACTTGCATTCAAAGCGCCCCTTGAGCATAGAGCTCTGAAAAAACATGGTTCACATCAAGCCTCGCATGCACCTGTATCTCGAGCAATGCGTTATATGAATTATTTTATGGACTGGATTGTCAGCATTCTCGAAGTATATTCAGGGTATCTTGCAAATACCCTTTCTTTTATGCGTGTTGCAGGATTGGGTATTGCTCATGTCAGCTTGATGACGGCATTTTTTCAAATAGCAAATATGATTAACCCAAATGGCGGATTTTCTGTTGCATCGGTGTTAATTCTTATTATTGGCAATACGCTTGTTATTGCTCTTGAAGGACTTTCAGCTGGCATACAGTCGCTCCGTTTAAACTACTATGAATTTTTCTCAAAATATTTTAACGGCACTGGAAGGGCGTACAGCCCTATAACTATAAAGGCTAAATAGATATTTTCTACAGCAAAGGAGATTAGAGACATGAGCACGTTTAATCAAAAAAGAACTTTTAAGATGAAACTTATGGGTGTTAATTCATTATCATTTATTATGGCGGTACTGCTGGCAGTGTTTGCAGCAGGCAACTTGTTTGGTCAGTCTGCAGAAACAGCGGGACAGACTGCAGCTGTCTCACAAGACCAAACACAGCAGGGACAGGTTTTAAGCAAAGAAAAAGCCGATGTGCAAAAGTTTGGCCTTATTGCCGCTGCGGCTGCGTTTGGTCTTGGCGCAATAGGCGCAGGCATTGCAATTGCTAATGTTGGATCTGCTGCAATGGGTGCTATAGGCGAGAAACCTGAGATTGCCGGGCAGGCACTTATTTTTATTGCACTCGCTGAAGGTCTTGTGGTCTTTGGTTTTATTACTGCGCTCATGATACTAGGTAAAATATAGCAAAATGCCATGAAGTATTTTGTAATTGGAGACGAAGATACCGTTATTGGTTTTGGGCTTTCCGGTGTTCAGGGCAAAATTGTACAGAACAGTGAAGAAGCATCACGGGTTTTTCACGATGTGCTTAAGCAAGGTGAAATAGGAATAATAATTATTACTGAAAAAATTGCTGATATGATTCGAGCAGAAGTAGATGCGTTTATGTTTTCTGAGCAATTTCCCCTGCTCGTTGAGATTCCGGATCGCAATGGACATATGCCCGGAAGGCCGGCGCTTCGTGAGCTTGCGGCTAAGGCAATAGGTATTAAATTATGAGTAAAGAAATACTTACAGAAGAACAAGATTCTGAAGCGCTCATTAAAGGGATTTTGGCAGAAGCTGATACTAAAGCAAAAGCTATCGAGCACGAAGCTGAACAGTATGCTCAAAGAATACTGTCATCAGCAGAATCACAGGCAAAGCAGATACTTGATCGGGCGCTAAAAGAAGCAGAACAACGTACTCAAGAAATCATGAGCGCTGCAGAAGCAAAATTATCAATAGAGCGAGTAAAAAGCAAACTGGAGTTCGAAGCAAAGATTATAAAAGATATAACTAAAAAAGCGGCAGAGAGATTTAATGCTATACGTAAAACCGATGCATATTATGGTGTTTTACTTGCCTGGACATGTGAATGCATTTTAGGTGTAGGTGCCGAAGATGTAATTCTTGAGACAGGTGATATTGAAAAAGAAATTATTACCGATTCTTTTTTAGATGCTGTAAAAGAAAAACTATCTCACTATGTTAACAAAATTCCAAAAATATCAATAAGTCATGATGTTCTCCCAGTAGGGGGAGTGCGCGCAAAATCGATCGATAGCCATATTCTTTTTGACAATACAATTAATGCGCGGTTTTTGCGAAAAGAACCTGCAATGTATGAAGCCTTGTATAAAGAGCTCGATGCCGCATTGCAGAAACTCCAAAGCATTATTACCGCATAAAGGAACTGATCCATGAATAAACGAGTAATTGGAACAATACAGCGTATCAATGGGCCAGTCATTACTGCAAATGGTGTTACTGATGCTCGCATGCTTGAACTTGTCTATGTGAGCGACGATTTGCTTTTAGGTGAAGTTATAAAATTATCAGGTTCTTCTGCTGTAGTGCAGGTATATGAGGATACTACTGGATTAAAGCCAGGTTCTCCAATTTACGGGAGCGGCATGCCGCTTTCGCTATCGCTTGGTCCCGGTCTTATAGGTTCAATTTATGATGGCGTACAGCGTCCGCTTGAAATTTTGCGCGAACATTCCGGGCATTTTATAAAACGCGGTATTGCTGCAAAAGCATTGGATGCTACTAAGAAGTGGCACTTTGTGCCTCTAGTACAGTCAGGCAGTGAACTCTATGGCGGCATGATAATTGGAATGGTTCAGGAAACGAGCAGGATAATTCATAAAATTATGGTGCCGCCAGATATTTCAGGCAGGCTTGTATCAATCGCACACGAATGCGATTACACGGTAGAAGAACCAATTGCAGTTATTGAAAGTTCATACCAAAAAAAAGAGATCACGATGACGCAGTACTGGCCGATTCGTACGCCGCGGCCAGTTAAATCGAGACGTGCACTGGAACTTCCGCTTATTACGGGTCAGCGTGTTATCGATACGCTTTTCCCGCTTGCAAAAGGCGGAACAGTTGCAATACCTGGGGGCTTTGGCACAGGCAAAACAATGACACAGCATGCAATCGCCAAATGGTGCGATGCAGATATCATTGTGTATATAGGGTGCGGTGAGCGCGGAAACGAGATGACTGATGTATTAACCGAGTTCCCAAAACTGGTAGACCCCAGAAGCGGGAAAAGCCTCATGGAGCGAACAATCCTTATTGCTAATACATCAAATATGCCTGTATCGGCGCGCGAAGCCAGTATCTATACTGGTGTAACCATGGCTGAATACTTCAGGGATCAGGGATACCATGTTGCAGTGATGGCCGATTCGACTTCACGGTGGGCAGAAGCGCTCAGAGAATTATCGGGCCGCATGGAAGAAATGCCTGCTGAGGAGGGATTCCCGGCATACCTTGCAACCCGCATTGCAGAGTTTTATGAACGCGCTGGTTACATGGACACACTGTCTGGCACCGAGGGGTCTGTCTCTATTATTGGAGCCGTGAGTCCTCCGGGCGGTGATTTTTCAGAACCTGTTACCCAGCATACGCGGCGTTTTGTGCGATGTTTTTGGGGGCTCGATCGCAATCTTGCGAATGCTCGTCACTATCCTGCAATTTCATGGCTCGACAGCTACAGCGAATATTTGGAAGATATTAGTGCATGGTGGAAAAATTCAGTAGCCGAAAGCTGGGCAGAAGACAGACGTGAAATAATGGACCTCCTCCGAAGAGAAACAAGACTCTTGCAGGTTGTTAAACTAGTTGGTCCCGATGCATTGCCTGACACTCAGCGGTTTATTCTTGATGTATGTGATTTGTTTAAAACAGCATTTCTTCAGCAGAACGCTTTTGATGACATTGACCGCTATAGCACACCGCAAAAGCAGTACAATATGCTTAAAGTGATATTAGCCTACTGGCGGAGAGGTTCTTCTGCAATAAAGCGCGGTGTTTCTCTTGTGGAGCTAAAGCGAATGAAAGTTGTGCAGGAGATTATTAAAATGAAATATACAATTAAAGATGATAATGCCGATGAGTTTACGAAACTAATTGCGGCACTCGAACGCGGAATTGAACGGCTGGAGTCGATGTATGTATGAAAGCAAAAGCATTGATGTAATAAAAAAATTACAAGCCTGCAGAGAGTATCAAGGCGCTTCAAAAATCGACGGTCCTCTTGTGTTTGTTAAAAAAACACATCCTGTGGGTTATCGTGAACTTGTTGAGTGTACAGATGCCGAAGGAACGGTAAGGCTTGGCATGGTACTGGATACATCTGATGATGTTGTTGTTGTACAGATTTTTGAAGGTACCCATGGGCTTACAATGCCAGATGCGCGGCTCAGATTCCGAGGCGAGCCCTTAACGCTTGGCGTTTCTGAAGCAATGCTGGGCAGAGTGTTTGATGGACTCGGCCGGCCCATCGATGGCGGACCAAGACCTCGTGCAGCGGAACTCCTCGATGTAAATGGTTTTCCTGTTAATCCGGTTGCGCGCGAGTATCCGCGTGATTTTATTCAAACTGGAATATCAGTTATTGATGGAATGAATACGCTGATACGCGGACAAAAGCTTCCGATATTTTCGGGAAACGGATTACCGCATAATGAACTTGCAGCTCAAATAGCGCGGCAGGCTAAAATAAAAGGAAGCAAAACCGATTTTGCCGTTGTGTTTGCTGCAATGGGCGTTAAACATGATGTCGCGCGGTTTTTTATTCGCTCCTTTGAAGAAACAAATTCACTTGATAATGTAGCACTGTTTCTATCGCTGGCAGATGATCCCTCTATTGAAAGAATTATAACCCCACGGGCAGCACTTACCCTTGCTGAGTATCTTGCATACACAAAGGGTATGCATGTGCTCGTCATTATGACGGATATGGCAAACTATTGCGAGTCACTTCGAGAAATATCTACACTGCGCGGTGAAATACCTTCACGTAAAGGGTACCCTGGCTACCTTTATTCTGACCTTGCAGAGCTCTATGAGCGCTCTGGCATGATACGCGGAGTGCCAGGTTCTATCACGCAGCTTCCGATTTTAACCATGCCTAATGATGATATTTCGCATCCGATTCCTGACCTCACTGGCTATATCACTGAGGGTCAGATTGTTTTTGATAGGGATATGCACGGGAGAGGAATATACCCTCCCGTAGCGGGTCTGCCATCACTTTCCAGGCTTATGAAAGATGGAATCGGAAAAGATATGACACGGGAAGATCATCCGCACCTTGCCAGCCAGCTCTTTGCCGCTTATAGTTATGTAAAGGATGTCCGAAATCTTGCATCGGTTATAGGAGAAGAAGAACTCACTCCGCTTGATAAGCAGTATTTGGAGTTCGGAGAATTTTTCGAACGGCAGTTTGTTAATCAGCGAACGGATGAGGATCGCAGTATCGAAGTTACACTGAACCTTGGCTGGGAAGCCCTGCGAAAGCTTCCGCCTGAAGAGCTTCATCGAGTAACCGATGAAGAACTAGAAACCTGGTACATGGGAGAAGGGCGCTCGTGAGAAATGTCCCTCCTACAAAAACAAATCTTCTCAAATTAAAAGAAGAACTGGCATTTGCTGATCTAGGGCACGAGTTGCTTGATCAAAAGCGGAGTATACTGGTGGCAGAACTCATGACTCTGGTGGATCAGGCAGCGGCATACGAAAAGCAAGTAGAAGACATACTTGCAAAGGCTTTTGATGCATTAGAAGATGCTTCACTTGCAATGGGTAAACTAAAAGTTTTATCGCTTTCTGGAGCCATTACCATCGATGCTTCAATCAATCTCAGTACCAGAAAGATTATGGGAGTATCCCTCCCTGTCGTGACTACAAAGTTTACTGATAATGCACCATACTACAGTGCGCTCGGAGTAGACTTTAGAATTGATATTGCTGTCAAAGCATTTAGAGACGCGCTCAGCCTCATGGGGCATTTTGCGGAACTAAAAGTTTCAATAATGCGGCTTGCGGCCGAAGCAAAAAGAACAATTCGTAAAGTAAATGCGCTTGAGAAAATTGCAATTCCAGAGTTACAGGAAACAATCCGTCATATACAAAACCGCTTAGAAGAAAATGAACGGGATATGTTTGTGCTCATGAAAACAGTAAAAAACCGCATGAAACCAGAGGAGGCTCAACCTTCATGAAAAAACCAATAGAAAAAATGATGGTATATGTTGATGGTTCAGAAGGTTCAATACTTGCTGCGCGGTTCGCGATTGTTCTTGCTGCAGAACTTGATGCAGAGTTGCATGCACTTTCTGTACTCAATACACGAGCGCTTTCTGAACTGGTGCAAGCACATATTTTTATTGAATCGGAACAAGAAGAATATCGCCGTGAGCTTGCGGAAGATGGAGTGCGGTATCTGAATCATGCTGTTGAAATGGGTAAACGCAAAGGCGTAACTGTCATTAAACAAAGCGCAAGCGGTTCAATTTCCGCTGCAATCAAAGAAAAAGTAGCAGAACTTCATATTGATCTTCTTGTTATGGGGCCTCCTCCGCGAATCAGAAGCAGGCGTGATGCTCTCTATGATGAAGTAGAAATGGCAATGCGTACAGTAGATTGCTCCGTGCTTATCGCACGGGACGAAGAGCGGATTGAGGAACTGTATGAACAGCTTGTATAACGCTTGCCTCACAAGCAGATTAGACGTAAAGTTTGCTCACTTTTCTAAACGAAAAGAGTTCTGTATAGTAAGTGAGCAAATACACGGCTCGTGTATAGAAAGGTGGCTGTAATGGCACTCATAGAACTACTTGAAGAAAAAATTATTAAAATACCGCTTGTTTCATACGATAAAGAAGGAATTATCAGAGAATTGGTCGATGTACTCTCGCAAGCTGGCAAGGTTGATAACCCGGATGCTTTATTTCAAGCGGTTATGGCACGGGAAAAACTTGGAAGTACTGGTCTCGAGGATGGTTTTGCAGTGCCGCACGGTAAAACTGCTGGAGTAAAAGACCTAGCCATAGCAATAGGTATTGCTCCTCAGGGTGTTAATTTTGAATCGGCAGACGGCGAACCATCAAAACTTTTTTTTCTTATTGCAGCACCGCCCGATAAAGCAGGACCCCATATAGAAGCGCTCGCGGAAATAGCAAAGCTATCACGGTCAAAAGCGCTCTGTACCGCACTGATACAAGCAAAAACGCCCGGTGAGGTAGTTTCATTACTGCGGGGTGACTGAATAGTTCACCGGAGAGTATTCACAAGCTTCGTAGCACTAGGGACTACATGAGCGGCTTGGGTTCGGCAAACACATAGCCCTGGCCGTAATCAATACCTATCTGAGCCGCAATGTCACGGATAGTTTCCGATTTGACAAATTCTGCTATCGTTTCAAGACCCATCGAATGAGAAATTTCATTGATAGATTTAACAATGGTTGTGTTGATAGAATTGGATTCCAGCGTTTGAATATACGAACCATCAATTTTAACATAGTCAATTGAAAGATTGCGCAAATATCCAAAAGAAGAAAATCCAGTGCCAAAATCATCCAGTGCAAAGGTAAATCCAGCTTGCTTGAGCTGCTGGATAAAATAGCTTGCGTATGACATGTTTTGGATAGCACTAGTTTCCGTAATTTCAAAACAAAAATTAGATGCCGAGAGGCCATACTTTTCGATATTGAATAAAATGGTGCTGATTAGCTCTTCGTAGATAACTGAAGCTCCTGAGAGATTGATAGAATAAATGTAATTAGCAAGCGGAGAATTATTATCTTTTAAGAGACGGTATATTCTAAAAGAATTTTCTACTACCCATGCATCTATTTTTGGCATGAGGTTATAGCGTTCGGCAGCCGGAATAAATGAAATTGGCGATACTACCGAGCCATCTTCATCGAGCATACGGATTAGAATTTCGGCTTTAGGTTTTTTATGGTCATTTAACGGAACGATCGGCTGGTAGAATAAGCGGAATCTGTTTTCTTCCAGTGCTGCAGTAAGCTTACTAATCCACTCCATTTCACCTCTGCGTTTGGCAAATTGTTCGTCATGCTGGTTGTAGAGAATGGTTTTTCCGCCGCCTTCTTCTTTAGCAAGGTGCAAGGCAACATCGGCACATGCGAGCATGTAGTGAACATCCCCGCTGTCTTTGTCGATAGTAGCAATTCCTATAGAGATGCTGAGCGGGAAAACCGTATTGTTCCACAAAAAATTTTGTTTTCGGCTGAGTTCATGGATGCGGTTAGCAACGGATACTGCGTCGCGCGGAGTGCAGTTTAGGAGCAGAATTGCAAAATCATCTCCTCCCATGCGTGCGCATACATCATTGCGCTGTATGACTGTCTGTAAAAATGAAGCTACCTGTCTTAATAGCTCATCCCCGGCGATAACTCCGCAGGTATCATTGATTACTTTAAATCTGTCAATGTCGAGTATGAGCAGCGCATGGCTCATATTGGTTTTTTTTACATTTTTTATAAACTCATTGAGTTTATACGAAAACTCATCACGGTTAGAAAGTCCTGTGAGAATATCATGGTTAGATTGATAGGTAAGCCGTTCAGAAAGCTTTTTTATTTCGGTTATGTCATGCAGATCGATTACATATCCGCTGAGTTTTTGGTTTGAGGATTCCAGCCTCGTGACAGTGCAGTTTAAAAAAATGCTCATTCCTCCTTTGGTTTTATGCATTACTTCGGTTAAATAGATAGGAGTTTCTGAGCTGTTCTTTACAAGCGTAAAAAAGTCTTGCTGCGTCTCTGCATCCATTGCATTAAAGAATTCTGAAAAATGCTTTCCTTTTGCACTTTCTTCTGAGGTACCAAGGATATCGCACGCAATAGGATTCATAAATTGGATAATAAAGTCAGTGTCTGTCGCAATGATTCCTTCGTTGATAGAGGTTAATATTGCACCAAATAATTTTTGTTGTTTTGCAAGCTCCCGTTCAATTTTATGCTTGTAAATTGCTATTTCGATAGTATTAAGAATATCTTTGTCCTTAAAAGGCTTGAGAATGTACCCGTAGGGATGTGCAGTTTTTGCCCGCTCGAGCGTCTGTGAATCTGAAAATGCAGTGAGAAATACCGTTGGAATATCGAGGTTCTCATAGCAATATTGAGCTGCAGTAATGCCATCGGCATCTCCCTGGAGCATAATATCAGAAAGGAGCAGATCAGGATTGAGTTCTTTTGCTAATTCGATTGCAGTTTCAGCTTTTTCGGTCATACCCACTACAAAATAGCCAAACCGTTCAAGCTTGCGCTGCAAATCGATTGCAATAATTTTTTCATCTTCAAGAATCAGTATTTTATCATTAGTCATCTGCCATGCTCCTCCTTAGACAATCCATTCGGTAACATTCATTTTGCCTGTCTTAAGTTTTTTATATTGCTTATCAATTGATATATTTATAATACAATATTCTAGACAATTTGCAAGTCTGCTAGAAAGTTTTTATGTATTTGTCGTATAAATAGTTGGCGAACCACAGGGATAAACGTTCCCAGTATAGGTACTAGTTCAATGGTCTTTATCAGTTTTGCTCATTCTGATACAGTAACTATCTATGAAGCAAAAATTGCAAGTTATCTATGAAGATACTAACGTTATCGCCATCAATAAGCCTGCGGGTATACTCTCAATAGCAGACAGGTACGATAGAAACGCACCGGTAGTAACTGATTTTCTCCCTCAAACTGCCGGGCAATATTTTATAGTGCATCGG
>CAZVTR010000003.1:34183-37089 GCA_964630305.1 uncultured Treponemataceae bacterium
GCTGTGCAAATTTCCTTTACATATCCGGATACTGGTGTTACGATTACCATCGAGGCGGAGTATCCAAAAGATTTTAGTGCAGTAATCAAACAGCTTGATAAACTCTAGACCTTATTCTGGTATGAGTGAGGTGGTCTAATACATTGTATGTTCACTATAACTCATAAAGTGCTCGGTTCTTATAAATCTGTAGTTCTGAGAGATGAGCAAGGCTCAGAAGCAGTGATAGTGCCTGAGCTAGGTGGAATGGTACATGAGCTTACTCTTCCATTATTGTCAGCAGACGGTGTAACAACAGCATACCAATCGGTGTTGCGAAGTGATTCGCAGGAAGAGCTTTCCAGTAATCCATATTACCGCGGAAGGTTTATGGCGCCATTTTGCGGCAGAATTCCGGAAGGAACGTATCGATTCAATGGACGGCAATACAAACTGCATATCAATATGCCCGTGGAAAACAATGCGCTTCATGGCTTTTTGTATCGAATGGAGATGCAAGTCTTATCGAGCTATGCTGATGAATCCAGGGCAGAGCTGCGGCTGCATCGTATAATTAGCCCGCAGGATGAACCGGGATATCCCTTTAGCCTTCAGATTATCATAACGTATACGCTCGATGCCCAGGGTTTTACTATTGAGGTCACGGTTGCAAATCTTGGCACAGAAAGTTTACCGCTCACGCTGGGGTGGCATCCTTATTTTAAACTTCCTGGCAAACTTTCGGAGTGGATCCTAACCATGGATGCTGATTTATACTTTCCCACTACAAGTAAGCTCCTTCCGACAGGAGCTTTGCTCTCTGTTGGAGGAACAGAGTACGATTTTAGGAAGGGCAGGCCGCTTGTTCACGCAAACCTTGATGGCTGTTTTGCATTCCCGAGTTTCGTTCAGCTGGAACATCCACAAACTCATACCGGTATCTCTCTGGAGATAGATAGAAAGTTATTTAATAAAATGCATCTTTTTATTCCGCCAGAGCGAGATTCTGTTGCTCTTGAACCGGTATCAGCATCGGGTGCGGCTTTTGTCATGCCGCATCTTGGACTTACTGTGCTCACTGCAGGGGCATCCAAAACAGGATCGATTCGTGTTCAAGCTTTTAAGAATAACTAATATAATTTGGGATAAGCAGCCACTTGACGAAACACTGCAAATAGTGTACATATAGTTCCACCTGCGGTGATGGTGGAATTGGCAGACACGCTAGCTTGAGGTGCTAGTGCCGAGAGGCATGGAGGTTCAAGTCCTCTTCACCGCACGAAGCTGTTCTGAACTATATCAGAACAGCTTTTTTTTATTAGCCGGATATCTTCACTTTTTCGTCTTATTGTACCTGTTATAATACCGTTTGGCGATATGTGTTATGCTGTGCTCAAACTTCTTCTTTGCATACACAGCCAAGAAATGCAGCAAGGCGTTCAGCTTGTTTGTGTAACGCTGCATAGCGTTTCACTGAAATTGTACTCATAATGAGATAGCGGCCATCATAGAGCTGTAAGGCATAGCCGCTTATTCTTGGATTATCAAGGAGCAGAGTTTTGCTGTATGGGTCTTCTGGAAGAAGCAGGTTTGAAGCTGTTTTAGCGCAGGTGACGTTTTGAATTTCTTGCAACGGAAAACTCCATCGCTTGGCAAAAAATAGTAAGCCAGCAGATCGGTTCACGGTATCAGCCCTTTTATTAAAGCGCCAGCTATCTTCCATGAGCGCTACCATGCCTGCAAACACTGCATACGCCCAGGCAAGAGGCATTAACGCTTCTATCCATGTTTGCACCACAGTTATTGCAACTGGAATCGAAAGTACCCAGAGCATGCGAATCCACCAAGGGAAGCGCAGTATTGCATAGTCATCGGTAATTTTACAAAATTCATATAACCAGTAATTCTTAAACATAGTGCCTGCCTTTCAAAGATTTTGTATGCTTCCTATAAATATTGCAATAAATCTTGCAGTTTTTTGATTTTAGCAAAGGGATAGTTTTTATGCTTATCGAGCTGATCAATGAGCAACCCCTTGCAGCCAAGGTTTGTAAAACCCTGTACATAGCGCGGAATGTCATCAATGAATAAAATATCCTGGATTGGTATTTGCAATGCTTCTGCGACATGCAGGTATGCTTCCCGGTGCGGTTTTCCTTTCAGGTTATTGAAGCGAATATCAAAAATACCAGAAAAGCAATTCATACACTCCAGTTTAGCAAGAATGCGTTCAGCATGTTCCAGTGGAGCATTGGTTAAGATATATTTGGGGTGAGGGAGACTATTTAAGAAGTCCTGCAAATCAGGGTCAGGCTTTAGTGCGGATTCTTCTCCCTCCGGGTGTACGAATTTAAAATATGCTTCATAGTCAGTTACGCCATGTTCAGCCATGAGCCATTCCAAGGTTGTTCCATATAAAGGCAGCCGTTCTGCGCGTATTTTTTTACATTCTTCGAGCGGCTTATTAAGAACGTGAGTAACAAACGTATTCATACGTGCTACGACTTCCTCTTCTAAACCATAGTGAGGGCTGTAGAGTGTATTATCGAGATCAAAGAGCAGTGTAGTAATCATGTGCACCTATTCATACCATGATGTTGAAAAAAAAACAACGCTTGACACAGCAGCAAAAAATAGATATAAAAAACTTTAAGCGTTTTGAATATTGCAACATAATTTTGTTTATAGAAATGGGAAACTGCAATGAGTGAATCTGCATTAAAAGCATTTGAATTATTGTTTCATTTAGCACGGTCTGGAGACTCATCGCTCGCAAAGCTCGCTCGAGAGACAGGGTGGGACAAAGCGACTGCATTGCGGTATCTTACCGCAATGGAGAAAAAAGGTGTAGTAGAACGGCGCAATGGTGACTGGACACTTGGGTTAGCGCTGGTAGAACTTGCAAGCCGTGTTCCTGTGAGCTCTAA
>CAZVTR010000003.1:37189-40249 GCA_964630305.1 uncultured Treponemataceae bacterium
ATTAAGCGCGGCTGGGCAATTGATGATGAAGAGTTTGAACAGGGACTTATCTGTTATGCGCTTCCTATCGAGTTTCCTCGGTTTGGGTTTTTAGGCGCAGTGAGTGTTTCCGGTCCGGCGAGCCGAATGCAGCATGGGAGAAACGAAATCCTTGCAGCACTGCGCTGGACTGTTACCTGTCTCCACAATGAAATCAATGGCGGAGAGGAAGAAAATGGCGAACCTGCGCTGTTTGCTCCAGGCTGCGGCGGTTTTAAGAGCAGCGACTGGCACCGTCCGGGCAGTGAAACATTTGAATAAGCCGGGAAGACTAAATTATTAGCTGTTTACATTAAAAATTTTTAATAAATTTCTACTAAAAGCCCGGAGGTTCAGTGCTACTCTCCGGGCTTTTGATTACAGTACTTTACTAAAATACAAGATCTTGTTTTTGCCCCTCCTGTTTTGTTTCAGAATTTTGTTTTTTGCTGGGCATAAAATCGACATGGTCAGCGACTATTTTTACCCTCGAATTATGCTTGCCGTTCTGATCCACCCATCGATCTTGCTTGATTCTCCCGACAACTCGGACACCCTTTCCCTTTTTTAAGAACGAGGCGCAATTTTCAGCCAGTTTTGCCCACGTTTCAATGCTCAAAAATGATGTTTCTTTTTCCGTGTCATTGTTGGCTTTGTAGTATCGGTTTGAAGCAATAGCAAATTGACATACGGCAGTGCCTGTCGGTGTTGTTTTAATTTCCGGATCTTCGACAAGATTTCCCTCAATAATCACAGAATTCATGTTACTCAGCATATAATTCTCCTTGCGGTTTTATATTCCCGCTGTATTGTGAATTTTAAGAAAGCTGACTGCTTTCTTGGTTTTATAGCGTGAAGGCTATAAGTCCGGTCGTTACTCTGAACACGCACGTGTGGAAGAAAAACTATGATGCAATAGCGAAGGCTCAAAATTTGTTCAATGGTAAGGCCGATATCGGGCGCCCTTGTATGCTATTATTCATCAATGCTGATAATCATGCACGCGTTGTTTTACATCTATTTCTGCCTTGACTCATTTTTTGTTCCAGTGCATAGTAAGGGGCAAAGCGCTGATGGAGACGAGTACGCGCTGCAAGCCTATGAGAGAAGCATGCCCCTGGGCTGAGAGGCAGCGAGGAACGGCAGAGCGGAAAACCACTCCGGAGCTGTACTGGTGAACGCTTATTCCAGTAATGGTAAATCCTTATTGAATAGAGTGAGTAATCAGTATCGGGTGCTCCCGTTATAGAGCTTAGAGAGCGGCATCTGAATATGTGTTTAAAGACGTATGCACATACCTCAATGCCGAAGTAAGGTGGTACCGCGGAACAAGCGCGCTGTCAGGCCGTTGGCATGAACAGCGGGAGCCAATCAGTCTGCATCAAAAACTGGCTTTAGCATGTTTCGTCCTTACGCATAGCGCACAACTGCGCATCCTGTGCAAGGAGTACCTTTTATGAAGTATCCTATCGAAACAGTGCGGCATTCACTGTCGCATGTCATGGCAGAAGCAGTCATCAAGCTGTTTCCTGGAACCAAAGTAGCAATTGGACCGGCAATTGATGATGGGTTTTACTATGACTTTCAATTTGCACAACCCATTCAGCCCGATGATCTCCCCGCAATCGAAAAAGAAATGCGGAGAATTATTGCTCAAGGTTCAGAATTTATCAGGAAAGAAATTTCTAAAGCAGAAGCTAAAAAACTATTTGCCAATGAACCATTCAAGCTTGAACTCATCGATGAACTCGAAGATGGCACTATCACGATTTATGAACAGGGTAGCTTTATCGACTTATGCCGGGGACCGCATGTTGCATCGACCAAGGACCTCCCCGCAGATGCTTTTAAGCTGAGAGCGATAGCCGGCGCATACTGGCGCGGCGATGAAAAACGTCCAATGCTCACCCGCATCTATGCCTATGCGTTTGCAAACAAGCAGGAGCTTGAAGCGCACCTCAAAATGCTCGAAGAAGCTGAAAAGCGCGACAACCGCAGGCTTGGAAAAGAACTCGATCTCTATTCGGTGCATGAAGAAGCTGGCCCTGGTCTCGTTTACTGGCATCCGCGTGCTGGACGCTTTAGAGTAGAACTAGAAAACTGGTGGCGTTCTGAACATTACCGCAATGGCTATGAGATTCTCTTTACGCCGCATGTTGGCAAGAGCTGGCTCTGGGAAACGTCCGGGCATCTTGGGTTTTATAAGGGCAACATGTACTCGGCAATGAAAATTGATGAGGATGACTACTACATTAAGCCGATGAACTGTCCCTTCCATATTATGATTTATAAAACGCAGCTTCGGTCATATCGGGATTTGCCGCTCCGCTGGGCAGAGCTCGGCACTGTGTATCGGTATGAGCGATCTGGCGTGCTGCATGGGCTCATGCGCGTGCGTGGTTTTACTCAGGATGATGCGCACATTATCTGCACCCCGGAGCAGATCGAAGATGAAATAGCAGAAGTCCTGCGGTTTAGCCTCTCTATGTGGAAAACGCTAGGCTTCTCGGAAATTAAGGCATACCTTGCGACACGCCCTGCCGATTCTGTTGGAGAGCCGGCACGCTGGGATCAAGCGCTCGAATCTCTCCGCAAAGCTGTAGAAAAACAGCAGCTTGCGTATGAAATTGATGAGGGCGGCGGAGCATTCTATGGTCCAAAGATCGACCTTAAAATAAAAGATGCAATTGGGCGTGAGTGGCAAATGACTACAATCCAGTTCGATTTTAACCTGCCAGAGCGTTTTGATATGACCTACATTGATGCCGATGGCCAGAAAAAGCGCCCGTACATGGTGCACCGCGCACTTCTCGGATCGCTTGAGCGTTTCTTTGGAGTGTATCTTGAAAGCACTGCAGGCGCATTCCCGGTATGGCTTGCTCCAGACCAAATAGCGGTAATTCCCGTTGGTCCCGATTTTAATGATTATGCGGTTGAGCTTAACAATACACTGCGCGGTTCCGGCATGAGGAGCATTGCGATGCTCAATGAAGACCGCATGAATGCGAAGATTCGTCAGGCTCAGCAGTTAAAGATTCCTTA
>CAZVTR010000003.1:40349-65037 GCA_964630305.1 uncultured Treponemataceae bacterium
TTTTCTTCGCTTGTAATGCTGCTTATACTTAGGTTTATGCTTGCCGGGAAATTGCTGCAGGGGTATCTCCTATGGAATTTGATACTTGCGATTGTCCCTGCTTTAATTTCCTGGGCAGTACTCAAGCATACGGAATACTTTGAACATAAAGGCTGGCATAGTGCAGTCAATATAGCAGGATTCTTTGCATGGTTAATTTTTTATCCCAATGCCCCCTATGTGTTTACAGATTTTATCCATGTAATTAATCGCTCAAATCTTGGCTATGTGGCTGCACCCTGGCTTTCTCGACTTGATTTGCTCTGGTTTGATATTATTCTCAACGCCGCATTTGCATTTGTTGGGCATTTCATGGGACTCTTATCCATGTATTTCATGCAGGTAGTATTACGAAAGCTGTACGGAAGAACAATTAGCTGGGTAGCAGTTTTGCCTGCAGTGATTTTATCTGGTATAGGAATACATTTGGGAAGATTTTCGCGCTATAATTCCTGGGATATGGTATTTCATCCAATCGATACGTTTCAAGCAATACTTAAAATATTTACTATGCCGTCTGCGCTGTTGTTTTCGCTTGCATTTTCTTTTTTCATTGCAATAACGTATATTATGTTCTATATTGTGATTAAGCCCGATACAGCTGCTGCTCATACAGCTGATTCGCGCATTATACCATCGTGATGTATTACATCACGATATAAAAACCAAAAAAGAGAGGATAACATGAGAGCCTGCAAAGTTACAGAAAAAATTTATGCACTTCATGCAGATATTGAAACAGAAGATCTTTTTGAAGGCATCTGGCCTATTCCCGATGGCGTTTCGTTAAACTCATACCTCGTTAAGGGTGAGAAGTCTTGTGCACTCATAGACCTTGTACGGGACTGGTGCAAGGCTCCTGATGAACTCTGCAAGCAGCTTGCATCGATTGATGTTGCAATTGAGGATATCAATTATCTTATTCTTAACCATATGGAACCTGACCATACAGGATGGCTTTCAGAGTTTAAAAAACTTAACCCAAAAGTGACTATTGTAGCTACGGCAAAGGCTCTTGAGCTTGTAAAATCTTTTTATAAGATTGAAGAAAACTTGCTGGCTGTAAAAAGCGGAGATACGCTCGATTTAGGCGGTGTACGCCTTGTGTTTGAAGAGGCTCCGAATCTTCATTGGCCTGAGACAATGGTTACCTATGAACCAGAATCAGGTACGCTTTTTAGCTGTGATGCGTTTGGCAGTTTTGGAAAATTAACTAATCGCATTTTTGATGATGAATATTATTCAGAAGACCTAAAAAATTTTGAAGACGAAACGCTGCGGTATTACGCTAATATCGTAGCGAGTTTTGGAATATTTGTAAAACGCGCAATTGAGAAGCTTTCCAAACTTGATATAAAAATTGTTGCGCCGAGTCACGGGCTTATTTGGAGGGAAAAGCCTTCGGTCATTATTAACCGTTACTTAAAGTATGCAAACTATATGGATGGTCCGCGGGAAAAAGAAGTCTGTGTTGTATGGGGTTCCATGTACGGCAACACTCGTGACGGGCTTGAGTATGTGCTCAAAGGATTGGAAGATGAGCATGTGCCCTATACTTTGTTCCGTGTTCCTAATGATGATGTATCATTTGTGCTTGCGGAAGCTTATCGCTGTGAAGGTATCATTATGGCAATGCCGACCTATGAATACAAAATGTTTCCGCCCATGGGATACGTTATCGATATTTTTGAACGCAAGCATATCTGGAACCGCAAAGCACTCCGAATCGGGAGCTATGGCTGGGTAGGAGGGGCGCAGAAAGATTACGATAACCGCATCGCACCGCTCAAATGGGAACATGTCGAACCATTAGAATGGGCAGGCCAGCCCGATGAAGCAACCGGGAAACTACTCAGAGAACGTGGTCGAGAGCTTGCACGAAGGGTTAAAGGGTAGGGCACGCTGAAGCAGAGAACGGAGTTTTATTCAGTGAGCAATTTCCTTGACAACTGATAATTTTATCAAGTAAACTGGATTTTACTAATTATTTGTAATTTATTTTTAAGGAGAAAAAATGAAAGCAAAAATTGTAGTATTTATGAGCATTTTGCTCGTTCTTGCTGGAATGACAGCATGCCCCAAGAAATCAGGTGACTTAACGAATCCAGCGCAAGTAGTAGATACCGTGCGTCCCGGTAAGCCTTTTGGTTATGTACTGTTAGACGGCTTATCGTTATGGAGCTATGATGAAACTAAAACCGGGGATGATCAATGGACATGGCTTCTTGCAATGGCTGCAGGAAAAAAGGTTGAGCTGCTTGAAACTGAACCTGTTAAGATTAAAAAAGGCACTTCTGAACTTGAGTGGTACCATGTTCGCTATGCTGGCAAAGAGGGGTACACAACAAAATATTATATCGGGACTTTTAATACGCTCGCTGTAGTAATTGCTGATAATGCAATGCGGTTTAAGAGCCCTGAGATTACTGGCGTTATCCCTGGCAAAGCATTGCCAAAAGGGACACTCCTTACAATTCCAGAGGAAGATGCAGCAGCTGATTACTGCCGAGCATATGCTGTAGTTGTTGATTTTTCTGGTGACAAACAAGTTTCCAATTATTACAGCGATATCTATGTAAAACGATCGGATATTTCGACACAGGAACCCGATGTTCAGGGGTATCTCCTATACTATATTGCAAAAAACATGTCTGATCCTAAAGCCAAAGAAGATCCCAAACGGATGGAAAATCTTGTAAAAGCTAAGCTAGAAATTCTTAATGAAGCTATGAAAAAATATCCGTTTGGTGTATTTGCGGATCTTGTGCAGGCTGAAATCAATGCCCTGTCGGGGAGTAAAGGCACAGCAACCACTCAGACTGTTCAGCAGAAAATTGATGTCTATGAAAGCCCCGATACTAATTCGCTCGTAGTGGGAACAATTGAGGCTGGAACCGCACTTACAATAGAAGAAAAATCAGATGTTGGCGGCATTGAGTGGGTGCGGATTTCAAGCCCCTATGTTGGCTGGGTGCTTGCAAGTCAAGCCGGGCAATAGGTTTGTAGAGCGAATAAATTATAACGGATGCAGCACGAGCTAGAATAGGTGCTGCATACAAAAAGCCAGCAATTGCATTCCAATACATTTGATGATTTAATGCAAAGAGCTGTCCTCAAAAAGCAGGACAGCTCTTTATTTTGTGCGCCCGGCAGCCTGGCAGAGCACACCTCTTGCGGGTTAAAGTCGCATGTGAGCGTTCGACGAGTGTAGCCCCGCTGCTTACTCGATTTATTACACGAGAAGGTTTAAAATGAACCGCTTCCAAGCGTAAGCGTTAAAAAAAGCTTTATCGCGGGGCCGTCATTGAGTACAATATATTCACTGTCTTCGTTGCCAAAAACAAACTGAGTTCCGCCATTAACCGAAAACCCGGAGAAGGGGTTCCATGAAAGCTGAGCACGGATAAAACCAGACCAATCAGAAAGGTTTGCAAGTGTAAACAATGATAACCCGACTTTATTGGTAACAATTTTGCTAAAATTAAGAGAGAGTGCAGCATAGTGCCTGCCTGAATTATAAATAAGTGCCTTTAAGAGATTACTGAAAACAGCATCACTGTCAACTCCCGATAATGCGAGTAAAGTTTTAATAGCGGATTCATTATCATGTGCTTTTTGAATTAGTGTCGCTCGCTCATCGTTTGTATAACCTTCTCCGTCAAAAAGATACTGTCCGATTATGGAGATGTTATATTCGCTGTTTCGGTACAAAAAGCCAGCTGTGCCCTTGAAAAATGGAGACGTTTTATCCTCCCTGGTAGCAATGAATCCTGATGATGCTAGTGTTGGGCTAATATCGGTTATCCAGGTACGCTCAGAGCCATGAGCAAGCGTGCCTTCTCCAAAAAGCTCTATAGAGCCCACTGAACCTTTAGCTGTTACCATACCGCGGAGCGGCCTGTCTTTTTGGTAATATCCTCCAATAATGAATTCCCAATTCCCAAGCACGAGCGATCCACTTACCGCGCCTGCAGTTTCTTCGAATGTGGTCTGCTGTGGATTGATAATTCCATATGCGACGAGTGAACTGTGAACTCCTGGAACAGGAAATGTGATTCTTAATGTAACTGGTCCTTCGCGCTGAACTTCGGGATTTAAGGGATCGATAGCTTCAAGGTTAATGACATCTGCGGGGCGCCAGAAATATCCAACTCCCCATGTTACCGTTTGTTTGCCAAAACGGAAAAAAAGCATGTCCTCAAAAGCAAAATCAGCAAAGAGCTCAAATAATTTTATTTGGGGCATCGCGATGGTAGCGCTTTGCGTTTTTATATCTGGTTCTGGAATAAATGGCGGTTGTGCTGGAACATACTGCGCATTAGTTAGTACATTAGTTTCGGTATAAAAAGGCCAGAGTACCTTAAATGAAAGGTAATACCTGCGGTTGGCTTCAGGACGTGCATCAAAAAACAAAAGGCTCTGAAGGCTGACACTCATACCGTGCGTGTCCGGAGAAAAAATCTCAAAACCATTTTCCCATGGATTATTGATTTGCTCGGAAAGACTAACCGATCCGTTAAATGTTCCGCCAACTCTTACACGATCGCTTACTAAAAAAGCATTAACCGCATTCGATGCATCGGCATTTTCTGCTTGCGTGACAATTTCTTCATCGCCAAAGAGTTCATCTTCGCTCTGTGCATGGAGTGCTGCAGAAATAAAAAACAGTATCAATACAATAAGGAAGACGTATGCTCTTTTATGGTTTATTGTTATCATTTGTTCACCCTTTCAAGAAACTCTTTTTTAAAAACACTGTCTGGAATTGGGGCCACTGATTGCTCGGTGAGTGTAATCTGCGATTTTTCACCAGGATTGAGCTCGTCAACAATAATGATTTGCGATGGTATTAGTTTGCCGCTGAGCTCAACATATTTTGGAATAAGCGTAGTTCGCATGAGCCTGCCAGATACAGAATATGCTTCTTCTTTAAGGAGCATAGTTCTGTCTTTACGGACATAGAGTTTAAGCCGATCATATACTGCATCGGTGGTTTTTGCTTTGAGTGAAATAATCCAAACAGGGATTTTCCCGAGCACTCCTTCTTCGGTTTTTTCTATTGTGTAGCTATCGGAATACGTTGATCGGGTTAAATCGGAATTTTTTGCTTCTGAGTTAGAGATGTTCTCTTTAAGAGACGAAAAAGTAAACTGCCGGCTTCCCGGATCATAAAACCAAACATTGTCTTTATCTTTGAGATATCCCTGTCCCTTGTTTGCCTCGGGCTGAAGAATAAGAATGAGGAAAAGATTTTCTTTGTCTCTTCTAAAGACGCGTGCCTGGAGCACAGAATCTTTTTCGCCTGGTTTTTGTGTAATAATGGTGTACACAGCTGTAAAGTCAGTTTTTTCAAAATTATTTAAAGTATCAAGTTCTTTAAGGATTTTTGTAAAATCCTGAGCTACTAGTGAAGTGATAACAGATAAACAAAGCATAGATAGCAGTAATGCACGTCTCATCGTGGGCTCCTTATTTTTCTGTGCCCAGGGCTTGTGCCGGGGACAGTTTTGCAGCTCTGCGTGCTGGTAAAGATACAGCAAGCAGTGTCAATACACTGACAATAAAAAATATTGTTACAATTTTAGCAAACTGAAGATTGAATGTTATATGACCGTTACGTAAGAGAATAAAAAATTCATTTTCCATGCCAAAGTTAATGCTGGAAACAATTGCCATAATTAAACCAGCAAGTATTATCCCCGCTAGCATCCCAATCATTCCAAGAAAGAATGCTTCCAGCAGGAATAGTTTTCTAATATCCTTTTGTTGGTATCCAATAGCTCGCATGGTTCCTATTTCTCTAATTCGTTCATACATGATCATACGGAACGTATTATTGATACCTACCATGGTTATGAGAAAGAGCACGATAAGTACGGTAGTTCCTATTGCATCCGCTGCCGATACAAATTGCTTAATTTGCGCAAGCTGTTCATTAATGGTAAATAGCCTATACTTAACACCTTCCCATGTTTCCTTTTTTTGATTGCGCAATAGTGCTTGAAAGCCAGTCATTGGTGCTCCATTAGCCTCAGTCTTGCGTTCGAAAACCTGAACATAATTCTTAAGGGTATCATAAAAACGAACAGCCGCAGCATCGGTTTCTTTGAGTGTAGGAAGCCGCACGGCAAAAGTCTGATATTCTCCTGGAAGCAAGCCAAGGATTTCGTTGAGATGAGCTGAATGAGTATACGAAGAAAGCTGAGAAACGAGATCTGCATTATAGTTTATGCCGGCAATGCGAAATTCACCAACATTATTTTGTCCGTATACGGTTTCGATTTTAGCAATAACGACATCACCTATTTCTACATTGAGTGTTTGAGCCGCTTTCTCCGGTATTATGAGCGCGTTTGGGGTCGCGAGAATTGAATCCCAATCTCCCTTTTTGAGTGATAACCGTTTTCTAAAATTTTCATTTTCTTTAATATTAATACCATTGATGAGGAGTGAAGTTGTTTTGCCTTCAAAAATAATTGTCGCAAAGGTGCTGCTGTAGGAACTCACATAGGAGTATTTGATTCCTGAAGCATTGAGAGCTTCGAGCAGCGCCTTATCATCAGAAATTCTGGAAATTTCTTTTGATGATCCATGTTTTTCCGATCCAGTAATAAAAATATGACCGCCCAGAATATCAGAAAAATTTTCTGCAATATTAACTGATATTGCAGATGTAAGTCCGTATATAACGGTAACAATCATTACTGAAAATGCTATTGCAATTGCAAGGAGAGCGGTGCGCTTTTTTTGCCGGGTAAGATTTCTGAGAGCTATTGTGACATGTGTTTTCATACATTGCTCCTAGTCGGTCTGTATTGCTCGTATAGGTTCAATACGCAGCGCTACAGATACGGGATAAAAATGTGCCACGATGCCTACGATAACAATTATTATGAGCGCGGTGGCGACAGTTCCGCTTGTGATGATTGGACTTAAAACTGGTCCGCCAAATAGCAGTTCGAGAATTTGGTTTCCTGCTTTAATATTGAGTGAATGTATAATAGCATTCGTGATGTAAGAGAGTACAATGCCGATGCTGCCAAAAATAAGCGATAAGAGCAGGGTTTCGGTGAAAAAAAGCCTGCGGACAAAACTGCGGCTTGCGCCGAGTGCGCGGATAGTTCCAATTTCGGTAGTCCGTTCAATAACGGAAACCACAAGCGTATTCATAATGATAACTACAACAACAAATGCAAGGATTATTATGCCGACAAACAGTACAGTGCCAAAAACATCAACGGATTGTGCATATTGTCCGGCAGCAGTCTTCCAGTCGCCGGCCTGTGCAGCTATATTGTTTTCTTTAAAAAAAGTGTTAAGCTCTTTTATGATTTCTGGAACGGCACTGGCTTTATCGGTTCTAATGAGAATAAAATGCCATGCACCGGTATCTACTTTATTGAGCTCTTCACGGAGACTGGTGTCGCCAAGAATATTTTCATAGTCAACTGTTCCGGTGCTTGAATTGCTTGTTATAAACGTATCGCTGTCAGAAAAAAGATCATCATAGTTTGTGGTTTCAAACACAGCTTTTTGTTCGCTCGAAAGCTGTACCTCGATATTAGCACCAATGGTCATATTATCGAGTATGCGTACCGTGTCGATGTCACAATAAGCAAGCTGTTCAGGAGCGTAGCCTTCGGCTTTAATTTCATATATTCCAACAATCGGAATACGTACAATTTTTACTCCGCCTGTTGATGCGCCTTGTATCAATAGTTCATCGCCAATAGAAAGTGATTTTTTTAAGTACTTTTCAAGACCCTCTTTTTGCTTTGTGTTGATGATAATGCCCCGCTCACCTGGTTTTAAGAACTCACCTTCTTTGAGCGAAAACTCTGGAAAAACATTTTTATACTGAATGGTATCAACACCAAAGAGGAAAAAAAATCTAAACTGATTTCTACCCGATGATTCATCTTCTGCTTCTTCATCTTGAGCGGTTGTTACTCCAGCAGTGTCTTTTTGCGCGATGCCATAGGTGCTTGCCATGCCTGTAACTCTTGCAACATGCTTAATACCGGAGGCGTATGCAAGAATTTTTTCATATTCAGGCAGGGTAGGAGTTTTTGCAAACCCTCCAACCGATGAAACGCCAAAAAGCGAAACGGGACCTTCGGCAATACCGGTAATGATGATGTCGGCAGTGTAATTTTTAGTAAACGATCGCTCAATGCCATTAGCCATTCCATTATGGACGGCGCTTCCCATAACGAGAATGACTACTCCTAAGGAAAGCAAAATTCCCACAATTATGGATTTTGCCCGATGCTCAAACAAATTGCGGAAAGCTATTTTTAATAAACCTTTCATAGGATGCTCCTATCTGCACTCTGCAGGCTGGGGTTCACCTTTCCGAACATTTTCAATTACTTCACCGTCTTTGAGGCGAATGATATGGTCTGCAATGCTGACAATTTTTGCATCATGTGTGGAAAAGATAAACGTGGTATCGAGTTCGGTATTGATTTTTTTCATAAGTTCGATAATTTGCTCTCCGGTTTTGCTGTCCAGGTTTGCGGTAGGTTCATCGGCAAGTACAATATAGGGACGTGTCACGAGTGCACGTGCTATAGCTACGCGCTGGCGCTGTCCGCCGGAAAGTTCGTTTGGTTTATGTTTTTTCCACTCTGTGAGACCAACTTCTTCTATGAGGTGATCTATCCATTCTTTTTTTTCTTGCGGAGCAATCCGTGTTTCTCCCAGCAAGAGAGGGAACTCAATGTTTTCCCAGACATTGAGCACTGGAATGAGATTAAATGACTGAAAAATAAATCCAAGCACCTGATGGCGCATTTTGGTAAGCTCTCTGTCGGAAAGCTTTGACGTTGGCTTGTCATTGATAATGACTTCACCGGATGTCGGTTTATCAATGAGTCCGATCATATTGAGAATTGTTGTTTTCCCGGAACCTGATGGTCCTGCAATTGAAATAAAATCGCCTTTCTCGATGCAAAATGAAACTCCTTTAACGGCTTCTACTTCCACTTTGCCAAGATAATAGGTTTTTTTCACATTTTCGAGCGAAATAATAGGCATCTGTATTTCCTCCTGTTTAGAGAAATATATCTATCATTGTGAGAAAGGTCAATTTACACGTATATTGAGCTATTGCAATTTACAAAACAGAGCTTCTCATTTACAATTAACCTATGGAACTATCTTCATTTGAGCAAAAGCTTAAGACTCTTATTTCCCGTTCTCGTGTAATTGATGCCAGTACGGTAGCTGTGCGGGTCATTGTAAATCTATATGCGGGCGGTTTTTCACGAGCTCTCAAACTTGAACAATCACATGGGATGCTCGATAGGCTGCTGGAGGAGACTCAGTCGCTTCCTGAACACAAACCTGCATCGTGGGAAGTAATTACTACTGCAGCAAGCCGTCATGCGACACAAATTGCAAATGACTTGTTAGAGGAATCCGCACTTAAAAGCAATCAGCAGTGGCTTGTGATTCTTGCCTGCGGAGATGGCACGACGTGGGAATTCCTCGATGGTCTCACGCGAGCGCCGGCTGAAATTGTTGATCGGTTTACACTGCTCAGACTTCCACTCGGGACAGGCAATGACGGTACCGATGGCTGGACGCTCGAAGATTCATTGTCGCGGCTTTTTGATGATGGCATTATTATGAAACAGCCGTATGTTACTATACATACTGCACCGCAGGGTAAGCAGAGCAAATCATCAGCTTCTGGTTTTAGAGCTTTTAACATAGTAAGCATTGGGCTTGATGCCTTTGTTGCACATATGACCAATAAACTAAAAAAGAAGCTTCCCGGCGATTCTTTTAAGTTGTGGCTCGATCTTGCTACTGTGTTTTATGACAGCATCTATAAAACGGGAACAATGAGAATCGAGGGAAAAGGAACACTTGCGGCTTTTCAATCGGGGGCTTCGCGGAAATATGCAGCTCGTATTACAGCTGATGCTGAACGGTTTACTATCGAAGGGAAATTTCTCCTCCTTGCTGTGGGTGCAGACGGAAGGCGTACGTATGGCTCTCATCAGCTAATTCTGCCCGATGAAAACAATGTGTGTCTCATTGAAAAAATGAGTCTATTACGCAAAATCAAACTTAAAACACCCATTGTGAGCGGAGAGCATAAAAAATTTCCTGAGGTGATTCTCGCTCAATCTAAAGAACTTATAGTTTACTACGATGAAACAATACTCATGCAGATGGATGGAGAATCGGTAAAACTTGAACCAGAAGATTTCCCGCTCAATGTTAAAGTTTCTGAGCCTATACTGCGGTATTTAGGACGAAAAGACGGGAGACGGCATTTATAATTGCCATAGCTTGATACGACAAACTGCTCAGCTGCATTGGCTGATACTGGTGAATACGCTGAATGGAGCACTATGATTGAATATATTATTTCAGTAAATCCTGATAATCGTATAATAAAAAAAACTGTCGCAATTTTAAAAGAAGGCGGACTGGTTGCAATTCCAACGGATACAAGCTGGGCTATTATTGCATCTATTAGTTCAAAAGAGGGCAGGGATAAGCTTCTTGACAGCATGCCGCCGGAGCGAAGGCGTGCCCCTACGTTTATTTGTACCGATATTCAGCAAACTTCTGAATATTGCGAAATTTCCGATGCTGTGTTTCGTTACATTAAAAAATTGGTGCCGGGTCCTTATGTGTTTATACTGCGCAGTACAAACAAAATTGCAAAACTATTTTCACTGAAACGAGCAGAAATTGGAGTAAGAATTCCTGCGCATCCTGTGGCTCATGCGGTTATAGCTGAACTAGGTGTTCCGCTCTTATCAATAACGGCACGAAAAACTATGATAAATAAATCGAGCGAGCCTCCTTCATATCCTGAAGAAGAGTTATTCGATGAGGCTTGGGAACTTGAGGATATCCCTGGTATCGACCTTATTATTGCCGGTGAAGAAGATTGTGAAAAAACAATTACTACAGTGATTGATTTAAGAACCGATGAGCCAATTATAATCAGACAAGGCGCAGGAATAGTTGAAAAATAGCTATAACCAAGTATTAATGGTGTTCTTCTTTTAATGATGGCAAGCCCATCGAACGCATTTGTGCGCCATGAAACGCATCGTGCGTTAGGAGCCAGGAAATAACGGTTTTCCATGGTTTTTTCCATGAGGGCATAAGCTCTTCTAGCTTTGCTTCACCTAATGCTCGAATGCCGTTCATACATGCGCTATGCATTTCCACAAGGAGTTTCTTATCCTGTTCCCAGCCTTCTTTGCTCGCAGAGTGAGGCGCTGGAAACCAGCTTTCGTCGGTATAATTCCATGATGCGACATTTTGACCTAAATCTTTTGCAACAATATATTTACATTTAGCGCAGTGCAGCATTATTTCCCATGCACTGTATCCTTCCCATGTGTTTTTGCTTTGAGCTTCTTCCCACGAAAGTTTTTCAATGGTAGCCATAAAAGAATGTCCATTCCAAGATTTTCCATTGAACTCAGCATCGAGCATTGCAAGCACTGCCTCAAACATATTGTTACTCCTTTCAAAAAAGATCAGCTATCAATCATTTTTCTGTTTGTTTTTTTGGACTTTTGGTTTAAGCAAATTAGAAATACCTTGAAATAAATTTTGTATTACCGAAGATTTTTGTTTTTTGTTGTCAGTTTGTGTTGTTTGTTTTGCTGCGTTGTTTGATCTTTGATTGTTGTTGCTGTTTTGATGATGGTATGCAGTATGCTTTTTCGGCTGTTTGTCATTCCTCTGTGTTTCCCTTGTGTTTGTTGGATGATTGTTAGCATGAGATTTCTTAGCTTTAGAAGGTGAACTCTCAGTTTTTTCTTTATTAAACTTTTTGCTGTATTTTTCCTGATAGTATTTAAGCCTTTCTTCTGCGCTCATGGTATATAATGAAGCCTCTAAATTCTGATCATGCCGGTTAGTATCATGCTCAGCTTGCTTTGAGTAGCTATGTTTTTTATGGTTTTCTGGCTGCCGGTTTCTTCCAGCATATGCAATATCTCTAGGTTTCCCAGCGCTGTGAATAGAATCATTGTTAATGCTGCCTCTTTGATAAGTATTTTTATCATAGTTTCTTGAGCGCTTGTGGTCAGAAGCAGCTGCTGTATCTTTTTTGAGCATTGATGGCACAAGCTCCTGTACTGGTATTTTAAATCCGAGCTCTTGTTCGATTATAGGAAGATTGTAAACATATTCTTCACACGCAAAGCTGATTGCAGTGTGCGGTCTGCTTGTATCAATATGGTGCAGCCGTAATTTATATGCTTGCGGCGATAATGGTAAATCATAATTGATAATGTATTGTGTTTTTATTCCCGAGCGTTCAAGGCTTTTATCATTGGTTACAAGCACAGCGATTGTGCCTTTATTAAAATTCTCAAGAATTTCTTTTTGTTCTTTTCTGCTAATGAATGATAAATACAAGCTGGCAGAAACAGCATGAGCAGTGATTTTGTTAGTTACATATTCTGCTGTTCCCTTTGTGTTGCATACCACAACAGCTTGAGGGATTGTCTGCAGTATACCTAAGAGTAATGAAATTTTTTCCTGTTTGTTGACATGGTACAATTGCTGTTTGAGAACATCTGGTGTGATAGCGGTATCTTCAAGAATTATTTTCTGAATGCTTTTTGAAGCAGCAGAAACAATCGCATCAATTCTAGAGTTGTCTGTAGTTGAAAATAAGAGCCATTGTGCAATATTATCAATTTTGAGCATGGCTTTGATATCTTCCCCGTATCCTAAATTAAGCATTGCATCAACATTGTCGAGCGTAATTGTTTCAATATCCTGCATAAGTTCTGGCTGTACTCGCTTTTGCGCAAGGAAAGCTTTAACAGAACCAATAAGGATTGCGGGTTTTGCCGTTAAAACTTCTGGGTTGTTTCCTGGAAGCGGTTCTATAAGCTCCTTTACAGGAATTCCAAGTTTCTTTGCAATCGTATTGATAGCTTCCATAAGAATATGGCTGTTTTGAGCGGTGCTTGTAAGCAAAACTTGTACTGCATGGGGCGACTTCTTTGCTTTTGTAATTATGGGTAACGTACTGCACACTCCATGATTATATGCAGTCTTGTTGATAACATATACAGATGCCCCTTGCAGTGATTGCTGGAGCGGATTCTGGAATACTTCCAGGAGTTCATCGGAATAATGGACCAATGCAATGTCGTGTAAAAAAGAATCGAGTTCAACAGAATCAGAAAACATGAATACCACCTGTATTAAAAGTAATTGTACTGTTTTTCCTAAAATTGTACTGGTTGCATAAAAACTATTATATGCTACAATAGCATAAATTTGACGCTTATAAAAGATATCGCAAAAGGATTATATCGATGAAACGCAAACTGCTTGCATTTTTTGTCATTTTAACATTTGCTGTACAGATTTTGTTCTCCTGGGATGATCATGATCAGCTTACTCACTATGCACTACAAGAAGAACAGTGGGCACAGGATGCAGTCATTGCAGAATCGCTTGAGACTTTTTTATCTAAAGAGAAAATTCAGCTCGTCGATGTGCTTCAGTATTTTGAGAAAGAAGCTAGCCATATACTTCCTTATTATGCTTCGTTACCAGAGTCTTTGCAGTTTAATCCTGTTCTTTCTGGTGATGCCTTGGCAGAGAGTTTTCTCAAAGCCTTGCGTGTCAATCCTACATATCGATTTATGCTCTTTTATCAGCCTCGCGCATTTGAACCCCGGCCTCAAGGAAAATCTGATATTGATACCTCGATAATTGATGTATTTAATAATCGATTCCAAAACAGCCCTTTTATCGGTTTAGCTGAAAATGAAGCAATACCAGTTTGTGATGTCATTGCAAGTGCTTCAGATGAACCGGATTATGGCTTGGACCTTGGACTTTTTGAAGACAATAAAACACAATACGGTGCACAGTATGGCTTTAAAATTCAGCCATGGGGAAATCCTGCTCTCTTGTATGGCAGCCAAGCGCCGCTCCACATGGCTTTCCCATGGGAAGATCCTATTATCAAATTAGCAGCTCCCTGGACACAGCAAAGTCTCAATGCATACAGAGTTTTACAATTTACCACGCTCGCACGATTTGCATTTCAGACAGGACACCCCTATTGGGGATACCGTTTTGCCGGGGTAGCATTGCATTACCTCCAGGATCTTGCACAACCGTACCATGCACGGCTTTTCCCTGGAAAATCTACACTCGCATTGCTGGCTATGAATATGTTTGGCTCTCAAAAACAAAAAGATGACGCAGTAGTAATACTCTCGAATCGTCACCTTGCTTTTGAGGATTATGTATATGATATTCTGGCAGATGAAGAAAGCTCAGAACTCCATCAGAAAGCGATAAAAGCACTTTCTAAGTCTACGAAAATAATTGATTACAGAAACATGTATGGTTACGATGTAATTGCATTTCAAGCTTACAAGGCAGGTAATTCGTTAGATAGAATGATTGCATCACTCTTCCCTGAACATATTGTAAACGATCCTGGTTATGATTACGGTGCCGATAAAAACCGTCCCTGGAAAGAATTGTATGGGATGGTTCAGCAATCAAAAAATACCAAAGAACTTGATGCTTTTGTAGAATCTCAGCTTGAACTTGTTGGTATGTATACACGGTCCTATCTTAATTCTATACGGCTGCTTCAGGAAGTGAAACCCCGAAATGTCCCAGCTGATTCTCGGAGTTTTATTTATGTGATTATTGTCCTTCTTGCAATAGCAGGAATTACTTTAATCATTTTACGCATTATATTTACAGCAAAAAAGAAACGGCACGATAGTTAAAATTCCGTGAAATATGCGAAACAGTACAGGCACAATTTTTTGATGTATTAATGCAGCGCTATGCAGCGTTCTTTTAGCTCATTAATGTACTGCCGGTTCTCAAGGCTAAGCTTTTTAAGCTGATCTGCTTCGGTTAAGAGGTTGCTGCAAGCATGAGCTATAGACTGCGAACTATTCCGGAGATTTTCTGCTATTGCCTGAGATTGGCTTGAACGGGCGACTGTCTGTTCAATCGCAGTTTGGATTTCTTCGAGCGCAAGATGCGCTTCGTCGCTAAAAATTGAAAAGCCGTTAATTGCTTCACTAACTTCTGCAGTGCCGGAAGTTATCTCTTTAAGCCTGTTTAAAAGCTGATTGAGTGTGGCAGCAACCTGCTGGATTTCTTCTGACATTTTAGTAAAAAACTCTGTTGTAGCCTGGCCGGATTTTTCTGCCTGCTCCATCATTTCCTGCGTGTCACTGAGGATTGATGCAATTGTTCGGCTTCCTTCTGAGGCTTCTTCTGCGAGAGCTCGGATTTCTTCTGCTACCACACCAAAACCCTTTCCTGCTTCGCCAGCATGAGCTGCTTCAATGGATGCATTCATACCAAGCAAGTTTGTTCGGCCTGCGACATCGCCAATCAGTGTGTTCATTTCTTCCATACGGCTTGTTGACTGTACGAGTTCTTGAATTGACTGCGAGATTTCTGCAACGCGTTCTTCGCCATCATGCGCAAGTGCAGACAAGTTTGCGACACCGTGCTGACGCTGTAACGTAGCGGTTCCTATTTCTTCAATAGCTTGAATCATTTGGTTGATTGATGCACTGGATTCATGAATCTTAGTAAAGTACTGGCTTATCGCCTGTGTAACGCGTCTTTGGGTAGAAAGTACATCATGCTCGCTGCGGTTATTTGCTGTGATTGCATCATCGAGCATAGCAAGTCCTTGAAGTGCTTCTTCGATAAAATTTTGAAGCTGATGTGCTGCTTTTTGGAGATTTTCTGCAGAGTGTGCAAGTTTTTCGCTAATCATCTGGCTTTTTGCTTGGGTCTCATTAATTGCATCGATGGTTTCATGGTATTGTATGCGAGATGCTTCTGACATTTCTGCGGTTTCATCAACAAGTTTTTTTTGCATGCGGATTGTCGTTGCAACAAAAGAACCTCCAGCAATAATGAGAATTGCACAGGTTGAGAGTGACTGTATAGCAAGTGTTGTTACGATGCCTTCATCAATTGGAAGAGCATCGAATATGTAGAGCACGGCTATTGCTCCGAGAGTAAGTACAGTCATCACCAGTGCCTGGATTTGTGATATGCCGACAAGAGCAAGCACAACGAGAACAAAAAAGCCCAGAGTGGCAAACACATAGCACTCATAGACATTCTGGTAAGCATCAAACTTAATCGCAGCAAACATTACCAAAAATAGGCCATAAATAAAGAGCGAAGATGCAATTCCGTATCGCTTTTTTGCCATTAAAATGAGTGTTGCAAGGCAGATAGTAAATAAAAATCCAATAGCAATTGATACCGTAGCTGCGCCGGTAGTAAGCATAATGACAGCAAGTATAATTGAAAAAACACCTATGGTAAGCGAAACAGGTGCCAGTACTCGTGCTTTTTTATAAATACGGATATCACCTTCCAAATATGGAAAAATAAATGGTTTAAATAATTTGTCAAACAAACCTGCCATACGTTACCTTCCCTTAAAAACTATCGATTATATAATTCATCTGCTTATATAATCTTAAAGAGCATTTGTTATAAAAGCAAGCATTTTTTGTTATATAGTTCTCAACCTTTGTTGGGTTTATTGCGCTCAACTATCTCACAATCTTCGTGACACAAAATCAGGGAAGCTCTGCAAGCAGCGCGGTAAGGTAGGTCCAGAACTGCTGAACTGAACCTATGTGCACCCGTTCATCGGGAGAATGCGGATATTGGATAGTGGGGCCAATGGAAATCATTTCCCAGGAGGGGTACAGGGTTCTGAATAGTCCGCATTCGAGCGCTCCGTGTGTACAGGAAAGAACAGGTTCTTTGCTGAAAAGCTTTGTAAAAACTCCGATAGCTGTTTTAGCAAGGCTTGTTGTTTGGTCTGGTTCCCATGCGGGAGCTGAAGAGGCTTTGCGGGTTGTAGCGCCAAGCTTAAATAGTATCGATTCAATTGATTCTACTATATCGTTTTTTTCTTTTTCATCAGAACTCCGCACGAGATTGTAAGTCTCAACAAAAAACATTCCCTTGTCTTCATGTTTAATTTTTACTATTCCAAGGTTCGATGATGTTCGTGTCCATGCAGGGTTACTGGGCTCAACTGATAATAGCCCATTGGGCAGTGCGAGTATTGCGTTAAGTATAGGGTTTACAGCAGCCGGCGGCAGGGCATAATCTGGCGCTGGAGCTTCTGTAGTGTTCACAACAAGTCCTGGATCAGTTTGTGCAAATGTTGATTGCAAAGATTTCACAGCATTATTGAAACGATTGATCCACTCTGCATCGGCTTTTGGTATACCAATAACAGCCTGTGCATCTCTCGGGATTGCATTAGCCGCGGTGCCGCTTTCGAGTGCAGCCACATACGGAACACCTGTCTCCGCAAGCAGCTTGCAGAGCAGTATGCCTGCGTTTCCGCGGCCGCGGTGAATATCAACGCCAGAGTGGCCGCCAAGAAGCCCTGTCAGCGTGATACTATACCACCCTAATGATGTAAGTCCTTCAGTGGTGCCCCTGCTGTTATAAACTGAAGTAATTCGAGCTGTTCCTGCGCAGCCTAATGTAATTTCGTTGCTGTCTTCGCCGTCAAGGTTGATGAGATAGGTGCCCTTTATCCCTATTGGGGACAGACCTCGTGCTCCGCTCATGCCGTCTTCCTCATTTGTTGTGAAAATACACTCAAGTGGTCCGTGTTTTAGTGTTTTATCGACTAATACGGACAGCGCCGCAGCAACACCAATTCCGTTGTCGGCTCCGAGCGTTGTCTTTTGAGCGGTTACCCATTCGCCTGAAACAACAGGTCTAATGGAATCTTTTGTAAAATCATGATGGGCTTCCGGTAACGCTTGCGGAACCATATCGATATGTGCTTGTAATATGACACCTTTACGGTTTTCATAGCCGGGGCTGGCTGGTTTTTTTACAATGACATTAAGCGTAGCATCGATTGAGGCTTCCAGACCAAGATTATTAGCTGTCTCCAGCAGCCAGCGGGCAAGTGCTTCTTCGCGGTGTGATGGGTGAGGTATGCTGCAAATTTTATTGAAAAATGTCCATAATTTATTCGGTTCTAAGTTTTCGATATTAGTCTCACTCATACTAAAGCACTCCATTCATGATTACAGTCGTATAGTTTTTGCAATACTGCAAATCATTAATTTTTTATAGCGTTATATGCTTCAAAAGTTCTGCATGCAGCACGAAAAAGCGTTTCAAGTCCAACACTCGTTTGCTCTGAGAGAAACTCTGGTTTCCATTCCGGCTCTGCAAGCGAGTCGCTGATAGTAAAACACGCAGCAAGCGGGCATTTTCGGTATCGGGCAACGGTAAAGAGAGCGCTCGCTTCCATTTCTACAACGAGAGCGCCTTTAGCGCTGCGGTCTACTACTTCCTGCTTAGTTTCTCTATATATTGCATCGGTTGTCCAGGTTAAACCTTTATGAAAAGGTATATGCTGTTCAGTGCAGTGATCGATAAGCATGCTCGTGAGCTGTTCATCCGGAAGAGCAGGGGCACCGCCTGGAACGTAATGATACGAAGTACCTTCGTCTCGGAATGCGCCTGTACATATAATGAGTTCGCCTGGATGTAATCCTTTTACTAATGCTCCAGCTGTTCCTATCGAGATAAATTCTTTTACTCCAAATGCAATGAGTTCTTCCAGCATAATTGCAGCGGCAGGAGCGCCAATGCCAAAATGTCCGGCAATGGCAATTTTGCTATTAGTTTCGTCTAGGTAGCGGAGATGATTCTTAAAGTATCCCTCTGGCACTGTCACAGCATGGTTGTCAACTACATAATCAAAGAGGCTGCGCTGATAGGAAAGGATGACACATTCTGGTGCCTGTACGGTTTCTGGTAAGAGCTGATTCCGGCGGATATAGGCAAGAAAATCCTCGGGTTCAAATAACGCTTTCTCGCTGTATTTTGAAAATGATAGAGGGACAGGCATACAAGCTCCTTATTGTAAAACAGTATCGGTTTTTAGTTTTTTTCTCAAGTACTCTTTACTGTCATAAAAATAACTTGAGTCTTGTGAAAAAACCTGCCATAATACATAAAACCGGAGGCTGTATGAATAAAATCATTGCAAAAGAGCGTCTGTCGGAAGAAGTCTACAAGATAGTGGTACATGCACCCTGGATAGCAAAAGAAAGAAAAGCAGGGCAGTTTGTCATTGTTCAGCGTGATATCGATTATGGGGAGCGTATTCCATTAACAATTGCTGATGCCGATGCCAATGCGGGCACTATCACACTGATATTTCAAACAGTAGGCGAGAGTACGCATCGGCTTGCTGAGCTTGAAAAAGGGGATTCAATTCAAGCAGTGCTAGGGCCTCTTGGTAATCCTACTCATATTGAAAAATTCGGATGGGTAGTAGGTGTAGGAGGCGGTATTGGCGCTGCGCCGCTCTATCCGATTGCTCAGGCAATGAAACATGCAGGAAACCGGCTTACCATCATTCTCGGCGCACGCAGTAAAGAGCTCATTATAATGGAAGAAGAGATGCGCGCTGTGGCCGATGAGCTTATTGTGGTAACCGATGACGGGAGCTATGGCACAAAGGCACTCGTAACAGAACCGCTTAAAACCCTTTGCGAGCGAGCGCCTGCACCAGATTTAGTAGTGGCAATTGGGCCTCCTATTATGATGAAGTTTTGCGCTGCAACGACTAAACCCTACAATGTGCCTACGCTGGCTTCCTTAAATACTATTATGATTGATGGAACAGGAATGTGCGGCGGGTGCCGCGTCACGGTTGGCGGCAGCACCAAATTTGTCTGCGTCGACGGACCTGAGTTTGATGCACATCAGGTTGATTGGGACAACATGCTCAAGCGGCTTGCTACGTATAAAACCATAGAGGCAGAGCATCATACCGCATACCATGAAGAAGCATGTAGGCTCAATCCTGCTATTAAAGAAGCAGAGAAGCGGGCAGGTCTTTAACACAATGCAGGTTACAGCAGTGAAACCTTGTTTTCAGGTGCTAGAGCCAAGTTTTAGGTGCCAGGAGTGAGTATGAACAGTTATTATGAAAATAAGTTAACCACTAATGAAGAAAAAGCATTGCTCGATGAGCTTTTAGCAAAAGAGAATCTTTCCCCAAAAGATCGCATGGCAATACCAGTGCAGGAAATGCCAGTGCAGGATCCGGAAGCACGCATCCATACCATGAGCGAAGTTGCGCTCGGTTATACAAAAACGCAGGCGCAGCTTGAAGCGCTCCGCTGTCTGCAGTGCAAAACAGCTCCCTGCATAAAAGGCTGTCCTGTCAATATCAATATTCCGGCATTTATAGCTAAAATTGCGCAGGATGATATTCAGGGAGCAGCGGCAATTATTAGAGAGACTAATCTCCTTCCTGCCATCTGCGGAAGAGTTTGCCCTCAGGAAAAGCAGTGCCAGGAACCCTGTACACTGGGAAAATCGCTTAAGGATATCGGCAAAGCCGTTCAGATTGGCCGGCTGGAGCGCTATGTTGCGGACAGGGAACGCGCACAGGGAATAATTGCGCTCCCGGATATTGCTCCTCCGACTGGCAAAAAAGTTGCTGTAGTCGGTTCCGGACCGGCAGGATTAACTGTGGCGGCCGATGTACGCAGAAATGGGCACGAGGTAGTAGTGTTCGAAGCCTTTCAGAAAGGAGGCGGAGTCATGGTATACGGCATACCGGAGTTCCGTCTCCCAAAAGCAATTGTCCAGGAAGAAATCAGCAAGCTGGAAAAAATGGGGGTCAGGTTCGAGTACAATACCCTCATTGGCAAAACGCGGCCGCTCATGGTCTTATTTGATGAAGACGGTTTTGATGCTGTGTTTTTAGGCGTAGGAGCAGGCCTTCCTAAGTTTATGAATATACCGGGTGAAAACCTTGTGGGCGTGTTCAGCGCGAATGAATATTTAACGAGGGCAAACCTCATGCGTGCATGGGATACCGGGCGGGCAGCGACTCCGCTGTTCCCCTCAAAACGGGTAGCAGTGCTGGGCGGCGGCAACGTAGCAATGGATGCAGCGCGCATGGCAAAACGGCTTGGCGCAGAGGAAGTACATGTTGTATACCGCCGCACACGCGATGAAATGCCTGCTCGTGCAGAAGAAGTAGCTCATGCGTTTGAAGAAGGAATCATTTTTGATTTTCTGTCAAACCCAACAGAAATCCTGGGAAATGAAGCTGGAATTGTGAAAGGTTTGCGACTGCTCCGCTATACCCTTGGCGAACCAGATGCTTCCGGCCGGAGAAGCCCGGTTCCAATAGCCGGAAGCGAACACGATGAGGCTTTTGATACCGTTATTGTTGCGCTCGGAAATGAATCAAATCCCCTTTTAGCGCGTACGACGCCCGAGCTCGCTGTTGATAAACACGGCCATATCATTGTAGATGAAGAACAGCGCACATCGATTGAGGGTGTCTGGGCAGGCGGAGATATCGTTTTGGGAGCCGCCACGGTAATTCTCGCAATGGGAGAAGGCAGGAGGGCTGCGGCTTCCATTAACCGCTATCTTGCTGAGCATTGAAACAATCGGTCTCTTTCGATATAGTCATAGTGTTTAGTGTACTTGCTTGACTCACGTGAAAAACCGCTAATTGATTTTTGAGGGCTATAATGCGAAATAATAAAAACTTTGGCTATTTATTTGCTATATTGCTCATCTGTGCCGGCTGGATTACAGCACAGGATACCCTGCCAATAGCTGAGCCTCAGCCTCCTGCAACACCTCCGCAGACACCGCCTGTTTCGGTTCAGCCGCAAGTTGCGCCTCAGCAGACACAAGCAGTTAAAGCCGATGCGCTCGTACTGTTCCGCCAGGGAAGAGACCTTGAACTTAAAGGAAGAAAATCAGAAGCAATCAAGTTCTATCAGGATGCAATAGCGGTGTGCAATACAGAGCTTGCACGAGATGCCACACGCATGGATGCTTATACAATCAAGTGCTGGGCTCTGTTTAGGCTGGAACAGTATCAGCAGGTAATCGATGTAGGATCACAAGCGCTCAAAGTTCGCTATGATGCACGCATTGTTGAAACGATGGGCGAAGCTTATTTTTTCCTGAACGACTTAACAAACTGCCTGAAAAGCCTTCAGAGCTATATCAATAACACTAACGAAGATGCCGACAGAGTAGCAACAGCGTACTTTTATATGGCCGAAACCTATGTCCGGCTGCAAAAATTTGAACATGCCGATATCGCCTATGCAATGGCTGTGTACAAAGAGCCCTCAATGGCAAGGTGGTGGCTGAGGTATGCTCAGATTGTAGAAAAACTTGAAGATTTCAAACGCGCATACAATTTGTATTCCAAAGCGCTGCAGCTTAGCCCTGACAATAAAGAAGCTAATGAAGGGCTTCAGCGGGTAAAGGCAAAATTGTGAGGCAATTGCCAAGCTTTTAGTAAGCAATATTTTTCTTGCGTTATAACATGATATAGGATACACTAAAACTATGAATACAATGCATTACATAGAACTATTACCATTACTTAATGCTAAAAGTGCAGGTGAAGAAGCCGCAGATTATATATGTAAACTGAATATGCGCGGGAATATCAGCATTGAGAATGCTCATGAGATTGCGGTTTTGGTAAAAGCGCTCATGGATGGCGGTTTCAAACGCATGATATTTAATTTAGAGAACCTCAATTATATTGATTCAACCGGGATTGGCACCATCATCCGCATCAAAAAAAATTGCATGCAGGCGGGCTGCGGCGAAATAGTCCTCTATAACGTTCCGCCAAAAATTAACGAGGTGTTTGATTTAGTTAACCTCAAAGATTTTGTAAAAATATCATATTCTGAACAAAAGGCCATTGAATACCTTAAAACGATTGGACTTCAGGCGTGATAGATTGTTAATGTGATATTTTGTAAATATTTCTTTGATACAACATTTGGTAATTAGAAAAATTACAATCCTTACTATGAATTATACTGTGCTGTAATTAACCGTTGTATAGTCAGGCTGCCTGCAATTCCCTGGCAGCCCTTTTAGTTTTCAGGGAGAAAATAAAAAATCGCGCTCGTTCATTGAATAATTTCAATATTTGATATAGTATACTCCGTATCCATATTTATTAAGGAGAACATGATGATATATTCCGCCGAAGTTGAACACATGTGTCCCCTCGCTAAGGGTGCATACCATGGTCCGGCACCAATTCCAGAGGAAGGAAAATGGGTGCAGGCAAAGGAAATCAAAGATATTTCAGGTTTTACGCACGGTGTCGGCTGGTGCGCCCCTCAGCAGGGAGCCTGTAAGCTAACACTCAACATTAAAGATGGTATCATCGAAGAAGCGTTGGTCGAAACGCTTGGCTGTTCTGGTATGACTCACTCTGCTGCTATGGCTGCAGAGATTCTCATTGGAAAGACAATTCTTGAAGCACTCAACACCGATCTTGTCTGCGATGCTATCAACACTGCGATGCGCGAGCTGTTCCTGCAGATAGCCTATGGACGGAGCCAATCGGCGTTTTCAGAGGGCGGTCTCCCCATTGGTGCAAGCCTTGAAGATCTTGGAAAAGGCCTGAGGAGCCAGGTTGGCACCATGTTTGCAACTCGAGCAAAGGGCCCTCGCTATCTCGAAATGGCAGAAGGCTATATTACGAGCATCGGTGTTGATGAAAATAACGAAATTATCGGGTATGAGTTTGTAAATCTCGGGAAGCTCATGGATGCCATTAAAAAAGGTTCCGATGCCAATGAAGCGCTGGCAAAGGCAAAGGGTACATATGGCCGCTATGCAGAAGCTGTTAAAAAAATCGATCCAAGGCATGAGTAAGGGAGGACAGCATGGCATTATTTGAAAGTTATGAACGGCGTATTGCTCAGATAGAAGCGTTACTAAAACAATATGGAATTAAGTCGCTCGATGAAGCAAAGGCACTTGTAGAATCAAAAGGACTCGATATACCTGGTATTGTCCGAGGTATTCAGCCTATTGTATTCGATAATGCCCCCTGGGCTTACATTGTTGGTGCAGCGGTGGCAATTAAAAAAGGCTCATCAAATGCAGCTGAAATTGCGCGCACACTCGGAGAGGGATTGCAGGCCTTTTGTATTCCAGGTTCAGTTGCCGATGACCGCAAGGTTGGTTTGGGGCATGGTAATTTAGCCGCTATGCTGCTATCCGAAGAAACTGAATGTTTCTGTTTCCTCGCCGGGCATGAATCATTTGCTGCGGCAGAAGGCGCAATAGGAATTGCAAAGAGCGCAAACAGAGCCCGCAAAAAGCCACTCAGAGTTATCTTGAATGGACTTGGCAAAGATGCAGCACAGATTATCAGCAGAATCAACGGCTTTACATATGTTAAGACAAAGTTCGATTACTATACCGGCAAGCTTACTATCGTTGAAGAAAAGGCCTACTCAAAAGGCGAACGCGCACAGGTGCGCTGTTACGGTGCTGATGATGTTCGAGAAGGTGTTGCAATTATGCACCATGAAAAAGTTGATATTTCTATAACAGGCAATTCAACAAATCCAACCCGGTTCCAGCATCCTGTTGCCGGTACGTATAAAAAAGAGTGCTGGGATCAAGGGAAAAAATATTTCTCAGTTGCGTCTGGCGGCGGCACAGGCCGAACCCTGCATCCCGATAATATGGCAGCGGGACCTGCATCCTACGGTATGACCGACACCATGGGACGCATGCATTCTGATGCTCAATTTGCCGGTTC
>CAZVTR010000003.1:65137-101253 GCA_964630305.1 uncultured Treponemataceae bacterium
TTGTCAAGATTTTTAGATCGAATAACTATCCGTATAATTCTGGAAAAGGGCGGGAAGCATTGCTCCTGGCGCTGAGCGAGTTCTTTTTCGTAAAAAGCTTCAATTTCGTTGTTAGCAGCATGCTGAATGACAAAATATTTTGGCCGCCAGGTTTGCAGTATGACTTTTCCTCCTTTAATAAACCTGCCTGCTCTGCCTGCAACCTGTGTAATGAGTGCAAAGGTTCTCTCCTGCGCTCTAAAATCGGGCAGTGCAATTCCCATGTCTGCCATAACAATACCCACGAGCCTTACTCCAGGGATGTTTAATCCTTTTGCCACCATTTGCGTGCCTAAGAGCACATCAATTTTACCATCTGCAAAGTCATTGAGCGTATTTTTGATTATATCTTTTTTTACTGCGATATCGGTATCGAGCCGTGCTATGGCAAGACCGGGAAGCAGGTTTTGAATACTCTCTTCTATTCTTTCGGTGCCAAAACCGGAATAACTTATATCGAGGGAATTGCATTCCGGACAGGATGCAGGCGGCGCTGCTTGATACCCGCAGTAATGGCATACTAGTTTTCCCTTACTCTTATGATATGTTAAAGGAACATCACACTGCTTGCATTTTAATATGAGCCCGCAGGTTTTACAGTTCCAGTTGTTGGAAAAACCTCTGCGGTTTAAGAACAGGATGGTCTGTCCCCCCTGTTCGTGTTCCTGTATTATTGCTTCTATGAGCCGTTTTGAAAGTATAGACTCTTCATGCTTCATATCAACAATTTCTATCGAAGGCATTGCGCCGCCTGCGAGCCGTTCGGTCAGGGTGAGCTTTTTTATGCTGCCCCGCTGCATGAGATGCCAGGCTTCTACGCTCGGCGTCGCAGAACCCATTACAATTCGCGTTTTTTCGGCTGATGCACGGTGCAGCGCTACCTGACGCGCATGGTAATGCGGGAATGATCCCGATTTATATGAAGCTTCATGTTCCTCATCAAGAATAATTAACCCCAGGTTAGTAAGCGGTGCAAAAACCGCGCTCCGTGCGCCTACCACAATGCTTGCAGAACCTTTCTGAATGCGCTTCCACTCTTTGAGCTTCTGTGACGGAGTTATGCCTGAATGCAAGATTGCGCAGCAAGCACCGAATCGTTTTCGAATGGTATCAATTACCTGATGCGTGAGTGCAATTTCTGGTACAAGGTATAGAACCGATCTTCCTTCTCTGAGCGTTGCTTCTGCTGCTTGCAAAAAAACTTCGGTTTTGCCGCTTCCGGTTTTTCCGTAGAGGTACCAGATGCCGTGTGGTGCAGAAATAATTTCATTGATAGCATGCTGCTGTTCACGCGACGGTGTAATTGAGTGATCGCTTATTTCCATATCTTCAAACGGGAGAGCAGGTTCACTGCTTTCTCGTTTTCCGCCGGGGAGCATAACTCCTAGCGCTTCTCCAAGTGAGCAAAAGTACATAGAACTTAACCATTCTGCCAGCGCAATAGTCTCATTTCCAAAAAGCGGTTCATTATCAATTATCCTCAGTACTGGCTTAATGGCTAACGGCTGACCGCTTTGAGGTGCATCCTGCTGCGGCATATCCTCAGATACAGCAATAATCCACCCAATTATTTTTCGTTTACCAAACATGACCTCTGCGCGCATGCCTGGCTCTGCGTTCATACTTTCTGGAATCTCATAGGTAAAAGCTTTATTGACAGGAACATTGAAAACAATACTGCAATACATGGACAGCACTCTATAATAGTGTTTTGAGAAGCTTTAAATCTTCCCAGACAGGCCGTTTAAGAGCAGCATTAGCAAGTACATCACGCGGATGATACGTTGATACACAGCGGCGTTCTGTAAAAATTGATACTGTGTGAATTGTGTTTCGCAGGCTTGCGAGCGGTTCCTGTGTTTTGCCCGTACAGCATTGGGCGCTCACCCTCCCAAAGGTGAGTATGAGCGGTATAGATATGAGTTCCAATTGCCGCAATATGAATTTGCTGCACTGCATTTCCTCATCGGGAGCTGGTTCTCTGTTCGGCGTACGGCATTTAGTAATTGGGAGAATAATAACATCGCTGTTTTTTGATAGCCCTATTGCCGCCAGCATTTTTTCGAGAAGTTCTCCAGCTTCATCGGAAAAAAGTGCTCCGGTACTATCATCAGTACTCGACGGTGCATCGGTGAGGATAATGAGCCTGGCATCAATGGGTCCTGTGTGTGCGATTGCAGCTTTCCGGTAGCTAAAAAGTCTGCATGCCTGACAGAGAGCAGCATCTTTAGCAATTCTATCGAGCGTGTCTCCTTGAGTTTTAGAATGAACTCTCACTAATTCCGGAAGTGAGATAGATTTAGTGGGGATTATTTTTGACGGCTCGGAGAAAGCTGTAGCTTGATTTATTCTGGTTTGCATCGTTTGCTGTTTTGCGCTGGCCACAGAGGTTTTTTCGGCTTTTAATACTGGGATTTCATGCTGATGTTTAATTCCTGTAGTTATATAATCTTCAATGAGTTCAAGATAAGAATATAAAAGCAGTCGTGGATCTTCATTGCTCATGAGTATCGGCTCCGGGAAACAGAGAATCAACTTCACCAAAATGTCTGATTGATAAAAATTCTTTAACGGTATTATGTGCTTGAACTCGCGCTTTTTCGTCCTGTAAGAGATTCCATGCGAGTTTTTTTGATTTTTCTATATTTTCAGCGGTTCCAAGCATTGCAGAATAATAGTAATATAAAATAAGATCTTTAGCAGGCAGCAAAAAACCAGTAGATAGAAAATACGATGCTTCGGTTAAATAAAATTTTGCAGACTCGTTTTTCCCGCGGTCAACATTAAGCTGAACAAGCACCATGAGCACAGTGAATGTTGGGTAATAACATGAATGCCGCAATCCTAATGCCAATGCTTCCTGAGCATACAGTTCAGTTTCATGGAGATTGCCAGAAATGTATTGGCACAAGGCTAATGTGCGCAGAGCATCAACTCTATCAAAATCATTTTTTATATGCTGAATATAAAAGTCTGCTTGAAGAAAATGCTCTGTAGCAGTATCGATATCGCAGCATTTGTGCAATGATGCTGCAAGCATAGCGTATGCTTGTGCCATGCTCGATTCACTGAGCATACGCGATTCAATAAGGCGGCGCGATTCTTTTCCGAGATTTTCAAAATCGCAGAGCTGCCACAAAATTTTTAGTTTTAAGTCAAGCCCAAAAAATCGGGCAACAAAATGTGAATATTCAGCTTCAGTATCTGTTAATGATTCTATAGTTTTTAATGCTTTAGTGTATTCACCTGAGAGAGCTTGCAAATCGGCGAGGGCTGTGTTGTATTCAAAAAGATCCAGTTCGCCATACTGTTTCATTGATTCGATAAGTTCTAATGCCTCATTAAAATTTTGACGCTCGGCTTCGGAAAATGAAAGGTAGCGCAGAACATTTTGGATGCTCCGGCTGTTTTTTTTATCCTTTGCATAATAGTAAATTGCCTTTTTCCCGGTAAAAACAGCTTTTTGCAGGGAATAGCTCATCACATTGTATGCTGAGATCATGTGGTATGCAAATCCCATGCAGGTGTCATTGTGCTCAGTAATGGCTATTTTCATGATACGTTTTAACTCGTATTCTGCGTCTTCAATTTTACCGGAATTGAAGAAAATTGCGCTTTTAAGAATTAAGAGCTGTATGGCGGTGTCTTTATCATTTTTTTCGAGGTATTTATAGATAGTATCAATATGATTAAGGTATTCATACATGTAGGTGCGGAGCGGATCTTTGAGCATTATTTGTGCAGCATCTTCCCACCGATCAGCTTTGATAAGATGAATAATCAATCTGACTTTATTATGTTTAGGCCGCGCAATGAGCAGATCAGCGATAATTCCATGAATTATTTTTTTGTTATGATTGAGCAGGCTGTCATAGACTGCTTTACGGTGAACATCGAGACTAAAACGGTAAAACTCACCTTCTTTGATGAGTATACCGTCATGCACGAGTGTTTGTAATATGTGCGGCACTGTGTCTGGGTTGCCGCCTGTTTTAGTTATAATAAATGTACTATCCGATTCTGAGAAATGATGCAAAAATACCGATACCTTTTTTATAAACTCTCGAGTCTCTTCGTTATACCGCTGGAGACTGCTCAAAAAGATATTTTGAATTGTTTCGGGAAGATGAGAGAGGTCTCGGTGTTTTTTTGCATACAGGGTATACTCTTTAATAAAAAGCGGCCTCCCAAGGCTCTGAGCTATTATGAGCGACTGAAGATTCTCCGGACATTCCGGCCAATAGTAGTGAATAAGCTCTTTAGCCTCATCGGGTGATAGAGGCGGTAATTTTATGAGTTTTATTTCCGGAAATGCGTCATGGATTTTTTGCGGATATTCTTTACCCGACATTAGTATAAACGGCTTAATTTTTCCATTTTTAAAGTAATATCTAAAAAATTCCCGCGAGAGCCTGTCGAGATCTTGAGCATTGTCGATGAAAATGAGGCAGGAATACATTGAGTTTTCATACTGATCCATAATGCAGGAAAAGATTGCAAAAAGCGTCAGAACAATATTAGTTACCGAAGTATCACTGTCTTTTTCTGACATAAATGTTAAAAAATCTTTAATATATTTAGACTGGAGACCAGGGATTTTTGATAAATGTTTTTCGATAAGCGCTGGAGAAGAAAAGCTGTCAAGTCCAAGGTATCCTGTGATAATGTCGAGCACAGTAGCATAGCGCATGGTTCTAAAGCGCTGCGCCGTGGCTTTAAGAATTGGTGCGTTAAAATCGGGATATTTTGTTATGCGTTCTATAAACGCCTGAATGAGCCGTGTTTTCCCGCTGCCAGTTTCTGCAAGAATATATCGACCTGTTACAACTTTGTTGTCGTCTTTAATGTAAATCTTAACTAATTCATCGAGAATGTCTTTTCTTCCTATAAATGGCTCATTAATTGCAGAAGGCAAATCCTGGTTTGTTTCGACTTTCCATGCTGTAATTGGCTCTAATTTCCCTTTAACCTGAAAGGTAAAGGGACCGGTAAAAGCAAAATCGGTTTTGCATAATTCATAGACAGCGTCAGAAACCAAAATACTGTTTGGCTCAGCCGCGGCCTCAAGCCGTTGCGCTATTGCCATTGCATGTCCGGTAACTACATCAAACTTGCCTCGTTTGCCGGTTGCTACCTGTCCGTAATGAATACCGATACGGAAGGCAAAATCAACCGAATCTTTTTTTAGTTCCAAAGCGAGATTTTTAATCCTGTGCAAAAACTCCGAGGCTGCAGTAACGGCACGGTACGGGTCATCGTCGTGGAGTTCCTTTACTCCAAAAACGGCAACAAGCGCATCGCCGATATATTTTTCTACATAACCGCCATAGTTTTGAATTATTTCTTCAAATGTTCCAAAGATTTTATTCATCAGGCTGTCCATCTCTTCCGGGTCCATAAACTCAGAAAGATGCGTAAAGCCTTTCATGTCCGCAAAGAGCAGCGTTGCATTACGGCGTTCGCCATTTTTTATAAACAGTGTGGGCATGTGTTCTATTGTATAGTGCTTGCGCGTATACTTCAAGCTCTCTTCATAGACATGGAGACTGTGCTTGTTGCACAGTCTCCAGACATTAATCACGTATTACTGCTTTTCCTGTTTGCTGGCAGGGGTATCATGCTCGGTGGGTGTCAATGCTTGCTTCATGACATTTGTAAGAAGCTCGTTTTTGCCTAATTCGATTGCATCGGGATGTATTGCAGATATCGGTTCCCGATTCCCGCTCACTCCAGTGAGAACCGTGAGTTTTTTTACGGGTATGAGGCTCATGGTTTCTGCAAACGGCGCTACAATGCGGTTGAAATTTTCGATAAGATAGGCTTCTAACCCTTGTTTGCCGGTCGATTTGAGAATGGAGAGTGTTTTTTTAAGCTGTTCAATCTCTGCCATTGCGCGAGAGCGCATTTTTACAGCTTCTGCTTCTGCTTCCAGAATCATCCGATCCCGTTCAGCTGTTGCCGGGGTAATAATCTCGGCTTCATACTTTTCTTTAAGCATGGTTACCATTTCTTTTTCAGCTTCGATCTTTTGTATAAGACCTTTCACGCGTGCTTCTGCATCTCGTTCGGCTTTCTGAATGCCAACCATTTTTCTGATATTTTGTTCTTGTATCTGTACGTTAGTTGCAGCAACTAAATTTTCATATTCATTTTCAAGAGCTTTTACTTCTATTTCGGCTCTGCGTGCTTCCTGCTGTTCTGCAGCATTAGCGCGTGCTTCCGCTTTTGCTGCCCGGGCTTTCATTTCTGCATTTGCAGTTTGTATGCGTTTAAGGAGCGCAATGTATAAATCAGGTTCATCAACACCGTCGAGTCTGTGATCGTCGACATCAGCGATGTTCATTGTTGTAATTTCAAGGCCGATATTCTCAAGATCGTTTTTGCAAATGTTAATCATTTTTCGCACAAGCGTATCTTTGTCTTTCATAACTTGTTCCGGCGTTATTGATGCAATAGAATCCCTAAGATGTCCTTCGATAATATCGCTTGCTACATGCTTGAGTTCATCCCAGTCTTTTGCTATTTTTAATATGCGCGTTACAGCCCGGTTTCTTCCTGCTTCATTTGATGCTATGGCAAAGCTCACTGTGGCTTTAACGTTGAGCGGTACGATTCCGGCAGCAATTGCCGATTCTACTTTTACTTCTATTGTCTGAGGCGTAAGATCAAGCTTTGCAAATTTGTTAATGAGCGGAATAATGAAAACTCGGCCGCCGCTTAATGTTTTAAAACCCTTTCCTGAGCTTTTACCGGAAACGATACCAAGTTCATTTCCTCCGACTATTTTCATTTTGGTTATAAGCTGATATCCAACGATAACTCCAAGTGTTATTAATAAGCTGGAAATAAAATAAATCATTTTTCTGCTCCTTCGGTTAAGAATTTTTTTACATCTATGCCAAGGGATTCTTCCAGCGTATTGAGGAAGTAGGCGAAAGCAGAAGGGCCTCTATTTACAGTGCCATTGATACCGTCTTTATCATCCATAACAACCATGGATTCGACATTGGTTTCTGATGCGTGTTTAATGAAGTTCTCAAAAAGATTGGGAAGCTGCTGCTGGACAAAGAGAACAACTTTGCCAATATCTCCAGCTTCGGAAAGCATCTCAACTTTTTGTTTGAGAATATCGTTTCGAGTTTGTTCGATAATTTCTGTGACTTTCTTTTCACCCTCTGCGCGAATTTCAGCTGCTTTGGTTTCTGCTTCTGCTTTTAGCGTGACTTCTGTTTGATTTTTTAGTCTTTGCAAAATTACATATTGCGCTTGCACAGCGCTCTCACCCTTGTTAACAGCAGCTTCGATCGCGTTATCTGCCTCCAATCGGGCTTGTTCAATCATTGCAACGCTCTGCTGTCTGTAAATATCCAGTTTCTCTTTTGCTTTAAGAATTTCTCCGTCGGCTTTGCTTTTTGCTACAGCAATGCGGCGCTCAGCATCAGATTCAGCTTTTTGCGCAATTGCAGAAAGCCGTGCTTCTTCAATCTCTACCTGCTGGCGTTTCTCTGCGAGTGTTTTCTCGGCAAGGTTAGCTATGTAATTTGATGTGTCCCAGATTTTTTGAAGGCTTACCGATACTACTTTCATGCCAAAATTAGCAAGATCGCTGTTAATATCGTTTAACAATTCTTGCCGGAACTGCGCACGTTCTCCTTTTTCGAGCGCGGAGAGTGTGTCTGTATTGCTCTCTTCTACAGATGTCTCCGTCATGCCTATAGCTTCAAGCGGTGTTGCTTTATTGAGAGCTCCGCGAAAATTACCGATGAGCGTTTGCTGGATTTGTGCTGCAATTTCCCTCCGGTCTTTACCCATGAGGCGTTCAACGGCAGAATACAGCATGCCTTCGTCATCGTCATCAATACATACACAGGCTGTGGCATCGGCACCAACCGTTATTCCGTTTGCGGAATTGACTCCTTCGACACGCACGTTTATAGGAAGTATTCCGATATCGAGCGTTGATAAGGACTGGAAATACGGAACGCAAAAAGCTCTTCCGCGTTCAACAGAAAACCCAAACGTTTTGCCGTTTTTTACACGTTTTTTACCAGTTACAACGAGGAGCTGATCTGGCAGCGTCACGGTTATAAAAGCTTTAACTAACCCGATGAATGCGAGCACTGCTGCTACACCGGCAGCTCCCGCAATCACACTGAAATACTCTGTAAAGAGTTCACGAAACATAACTTACTCTCCCTCCTTTTCTACAATGAGACAATCTTCTTCTATATCACTAACATAAATTTTGGAACCGAGAGGAATGGAATCATGAGGATTTTTTGCTTTAGCATAGCGGTCAATATACGCTCCGCCCAGATTGATGCGCACTTTGCCTATTTCGCCTTTTTCTATGCTTACTGTTACAACTCCGCGTTCCATTAGGAGTTCATGTTCTTTAACGGTTGAATCGATTTCCTTTTTAAATAACCGCATGAGCAAGCGGGTGAGTACAATTGATGCAACACCAGTAGGAATGCTCCACATGAGCGATGACAGAGGCGGCATTTTTGATAACCATGCAAACAACCCAACAGGACCAAAGCCAGCGCAAAAATAAACAGCTGATCGCAGAATGGTAAGCATTTTAAACACCGCACTGCCCTGTACTGGCTTATCGTGCATGACTGTCGATACTGCATGTGTATCATATCCTTCCCCGGCATGATCGTGACCATGCGGCATGAGTGCGTGAGCAGCAGAATCAGTGATGTGCGTTTCTGTTACTGCATGATCATACTGCGATGCTTCGCTACCGCTATCAGGTTGGGCGTCAGCTTCTGCGCTTTCTGTGCTATCTGTATCGATATCAGATTGAGCATCTGAATCAATGATATCAGAATCATCAGTGCCAGATGCTTCGGTCCCTGCATCATCGGCACCTTCCGCAGAATCATTGCCAGTATCTGGACTCTGGTCATGCCCGAGGAGTCCTAATAAGTCAACAATCAGTACACCAACGCCAAAAATTGTGGATCCAAGATATAATGAAAAAAGCCAGCTCATTTATTACCTCTGAAAAGCATCTTATCATTGAATTCCGTAAAAGTATAGCCAATATTTGCTGGACAATTTATGCGCTTATTAGTAGCATTACAGTATGGATACATTTATTACGCTTGCAGTGAGCGGTTTATACACGTTGTACACATTTATTTTAATACTTGTAAAGAAATCAGCACAAAAACGCAAAAAGCTTCCTGGTCAGGAAGCGACAATCAATCCTTACGCAAAACGGGATTCACTCCTGCTTGCAATTCTTGTTGGTACGGAAATTGTGGTATTATTTTTATATATCATTCGTTTGCCTTTATTGCTGATGTGCATGCTAAACATACCATTCATGCTAAGAATTGCTGGGCTTGCTGTAGGACTCGCTGGGGTAAGCATTATTGGCTGGGCAAGCTATACGCTTGACGGAGAGTTTTCTGCGACAATCGAACTTAAAGAATCGCACCGATTGATTACAACCGGACCATACCGATATATTCGGCATCCCATCTATGCAGGGTTTATACTATTGCATATTGGAGTTACTTTGGCCCTTGCTAACTGGTTTATCATAGTACTCTACAATGGCGGGCTTGCCGTATTGCTTATAGAGCGCATTCCGCGAGAAGAACGAGTCCTCCAGGCGTATTTTGGTTCTGCATGGGAACAGTATGCTCATTTGCGAGGCAGGTTTTTCCCGAAATTATTTGTTTAGGTGTTCGAATGAAAATTGATAATATTAAAATTAGTTACTGGCAAAGGAAATGATGCCTTTGCCAGTTATTATAATTAATTTATTTTAAATTTATCAGATTCACTCTAACTAGTTCTGCATTTGAATCATAAGTCGCAGCAACAAATTTTTTTGCTTCATCATATTCATCGCTAAGAGAAGCATTTTTTATTATAAAATATTCGTTTTCAATTTCATATTCAAATGTGCCAAGATAAACATAATTAACATTTTCTGGAATAATGATTTTTTTCTGAATGGGAAGATTAAAATAGGTCAAACCATTATTAAGTATGAATACTCTAACATAACTAAGAATAATGACCCTGTCCTTAGGAATAGAAATTTTAATGTAACAGAATTTACCTAAATAGCCAAATGCTGTTGAGCTTTCTATTGCATCTGTTGTTCTCATAAAAGCCAATTGCAAAGTGCTTTGATATTCATCATTGATTTTTACTTGTTTTATATCAATGTTGTTTCCAACACCCGGAGATTTAAATTTTAAATAGTTCTGAAAAAAAATATAATTAATCGGTGGGGTAACTTTAAATCTGGCAACTAAAACAACTTCTGTTGAGCGCGGTTTGTTTGGTTTTGAATCTGCATTTATAGCAGGAAGGACAACAAGTAAAATAATTAAAAAAAATAAAAATTGTCTTTTGCTCTTTTTCATTTTGAAAGCTCCTCTATTCTTTTTAGAATTATTGGTTCCCATGCTGTTCCCTTATAATAAGGAAGTATGCTTTTAAGAGATGTAAGTTCACTAATAGTGCCAACAGGATAAAAATCTCGGTTATTGTAGCGAAAACTAAATGTTTCCTTTTTAGTTTTTGCATACTCTTCGGTGCAATATACAAAACTTCCAAGGTATAACAGTCCTGGCTTTTCAGTACGGAAGTCTATAGGGCTTTTACCTTGAACTCCGCGGTAATTATAAATAATAGTTTGACTATTAGGTTTGTAATAGAAGTAGGCTAATTTCAAACTAAGTCCTAATGGAAGAGGCTGTGTAAAAAAGGTTGGTCCGACTCGCCCCGGTGAAATAACCATTGCATCTTTTTGTGGGTTTAACTGTATATATGTTAAACGATAGATATTATCAAGTATGTTTCCGAATATGCCAACATCTGCAGAGACTGATCCGAACACAAGTGTTGTATTCGAAGGATCTCCATACTCCTTTTTAACGACCTCTTTATTATATAAAAATGGTCTTGATTCTTGGATTGTTGTACAGGACATAATGACAGTCCAGCACAACAAAAATGGTGCAATTCTAGATAATTTCTTTATCAAATTCATAATTTACCTCCTGTATCGTATGTTCTGCTATATATAATCTAAAAGCTATATCCAGCCCAAATTTCAATTCCCTGGTTTATAATACCAGCTTCGGATTCAATAATATATTGCCTATAATCGATGCCAAAAATTAACATGGAACCTGTCCCAATACCAAAAGTTAAACCAGCTTTTCCAATAATAGAAATACCATAACCATTTCCGGACATAGCTGTATTAACTTCAAAACCTGCTCCGGTTCCAATATGCGGAGCTATTAGAAAATTATCTGTTCTAATTGGAAGTTGTAAAATAAACTCTAAACCTGCTCCCCAAAAATAACCTTCGTATGTCGCGTTTTCACCGGGCCATGCATATGGATCTGTATATAAAGATTTAGCTAGCGCTATGGAAACACCTAAATACGTGAATGGGTCAATTACTAAATTGAGTCCTGCATTATATAGCAGCCCTTCAGATTTAAGCGGCAGGGTTAAACCAAATTTTAGTAGTGCTATGTAAGGAATTTCATTTAAAGTAGTCTTAGCAATACTTGTATTATCTTTATTTTTTGCATTTTCTTCATTTGCAGCAAAGGGGAATAATGTAATACACCAAAGACTATGTTCTTTAATCCAGGAAATCTTTATTTCTTTCTCATACACAATAAAGTTCGCTGTAATCTCAGCATCTGTATTATCAGCATTCCCATTAATGCTGATAAAGCTTACATCGGTTAATTTTTCGTTTTTAGTTAAAAATGTATATATTTTATATGCAATAGCATATTTCATGCCTTCAATTGGAGAAAATCTGGTAAATACATAGATGATTTCGTCTCTTACATCAGTTGGTGCTGTTGATAATACATTTTTAAGAATTAATTCACCATCTTTCGCTGCATATTTTGAAGAAATAAATCTAACAATATTTTTGTAATCATTATTTTTCTTCAATGATTTTATAAAATCATCACATCTTTTTTCTAGAGTAATAGCGTTTGTGTTTTTATTTAGTAATGCGTTTTCAATAAAACTTTTTATAGTTTTTGCAGGAATTGAAAAATTAGCAGCTTGTCGGTTAGCTGCTTTCCATGTATTTATTCCAATCACTTTGTATGGTATTTGACCAGCAGGAACTGATACCGAAACCAATAAAGGTCCTCCAGAATTTCCAGGATCAACAACTGCGGAGTGTTGAATTAAGTAGGTAATTTCAGGATCAATCAATTGCGGTATTCTTGTATAAGCGTTTGTTATTGTCCCTTTCCCAAACTGCCATGAGGGACTATCCCCAAGTGCAGGGTACCCTGCAGACCATACTTCTGTACCATCTGCAAGATTATCAGTCAAGAAAGAGAGTCCGGTTTTAAAAGGTTTTTCATTGTTAGCAAAAACAATTAATGCAAGGTCAAGAATATCATCGACTGCAATGATAGGACAATTTTTATAGGATATTTGGCTGCCATCATTTTTTTGAAATTCCAGAGTGACCGAAGCTGCTTCGCTAATTACATGGTAATTAGTAATAACATAATTGTTTCCGTCTGGTGATACATACACAAAACCAGAACCAAAAGTGCCTTTGGTATATGCTTTAAGCGCAGCAGCTGCAGAATCATATCCTTCTTTCTTCATGGATTCACTTAATCGATTCAAAAATTCAATTGTTTCTGGGTAAGGTACCGGTCTAACAATTGGAATGTAGTCTCTTATCTGAGCAGACAGCATAGCAGCAATGCAGAAAAAACATGAAGTTAGAAATGATCTTTTTATCAGCATATAACTCCCCAATTTTAATTGTTATTTCTTTAGAATGTGAAAATCGTATATTTTAATATTTCTTCTGTCAAGCTATTAAATAGTTATCATAATTTGTTCACATTAGCATATATAAGATATGCAGAATATATAAAATGTTTTATTAACGAGTAAAAATTCTACCAGCTGGATATATGCAATTCAATATAAAAAAAGCGTAATGAAACCTGAAAGTAAACAAAGCAGTTTTTTCGTTTTTCATACTAGTTTGATAACTGAATAAATATATCAATTTAAAATCTTGATGACATGTAAACCGCAATGATATACTATTTACACTATGCTTAGTAAACCAACAGTTGATGAAATTATAAAACAGGATTTAGAGTTTTTACGTCAATGTCCCCATAAGCTTGAATGCGAACATTGCGAAGAAACAATTTGTGTACGGCTAGTGTCTGTTGCCGATTTTCCCACCCAGTATGGACATTTTTCAATTCTCGGATTTGTTAATAATAGGGATAGAAAAGATCATATCATTATATTAAAAGGCGATATTGATAATGGGGAGTCGGTGCTGTGCCGTATTCATTCAGCATGTCTCACAGGCGATGCGCTCGGAAGCCTGCGCTGTGATTGCGGTCCTCAGCTTCACCACGCTCTTGAGCTCATTGAACGCGAAGGCAGAGGAATTGTGTTATACCATCAGGAGGAAGGGCGGGGTATAGGACTTGTAAATAAAATTAGAGCATATGCACTCCAGGATGCAGGGTATGACACCTATGATGCAAACACTGCGCTCGGATTTGCTCCAGATGAGCGAAGCTTCAAAGTTCCGGCTGCGATGCTTGTAAAAATTGGCGTAAAGAGTGTGCGTCTTTTAACTAACAATCCTGAGAAGGTAGAAGGACTTGAGCAAGAAGGCATCAAGGTTGTGGAGCGTGTGCCCCTTCAACTGCCATCGCATGAACATAACCGCTTTTATTTGAAAACTAAGCAGGAGCGTTTTGGTCATTTGCTTAATCTAGATCATAAAATAAATTAACTCTCTGTTTGGTTTTTTCTATGTAAGATGTGAAAATGAAAAAGAACTATTATACTTGTGCTATTTTTAGCACTCATTTTTTTGGAGAATAGGGGAGTCGAACCCCCGACCTATAGATTGCGAACCTATCGCTCTAGCCAACTGAGCTAATTCCCCATTAACACTATCAGTATAGTATAAGTGAGAAAAAAATACAAGAAAGGCGCTGCAGGAAGTTCTCCCCATCGTAAAAATATATCTTGGAAGAAATTTGCAGTTTTTATAAAAAAAGGTTGCTTGCCCAAGGAATATTTTATACTATTAAACGGTACCCTAAAATTTTGGAGGGAAGCTCTATGTTTGCATGGTTACGAAAGCTCCTGGAACGTTTTAGTCAGGAAAAAGTTTCTGTTGTTATTCCTGTATTAAATGAAGGAAAAACGATAGGCAAAGTTATTGAGCTGGTAAAAAGCTCACCAAATGTTAATGATATCATTGTGATTGATGATAATTCAGAAGATAACACATATGAAGAAGCTGTAAACCATGGAGCACGTGTTTTTAAGAGCGCTGTCCGCGGCAAGGGTATTTCCATGAAAGAAGGTCTTGAGTATGCAAAAAACGATATTATTGTATACATCGATGGCGATATTGATAATTATGAGGATGATGTAATAAAAAAATTATCTGATCCGATTATTCATAAAACTTGTGATTTTGTAAAAGCTACTTTTTCACGTGATGCGGGACGCGTTACTGAACTCGTGGCAAAACCCCTCTTGAGTATTTTATTTCCCGATTTGCTGACATTTTCACAGCCGTTGAGCGGCATGATTGCTTCGCGAAAAAAATATTTACAAAAAGCAACATTTGAAAATGATTATGGCGTAGATATTGGCATTTTAATCGATGTGTATAATAATGGCGCAAGAATAAAAGAAGTAAATATCGGCAAAATAGATAATAAATCGAAGCCATGGCAGGCTCTAGGGCAAATGTCCAGAGAAGTTTCTAAAGCAATTTTAAAAAGAGCCGAGCTGAAAAAACTTTTAGATATAAGAGATATTGAAACAATTAATGTTGTTGAAAATGAGATGACAAGCTCGGTAGAGGCATCTATAAAAGATAAAAATAAAATAATTCTTATTGATATTGATGGCGTACTCTGCGAGGAAAATTTTCTTAATAAGCTGGCTGACCGTTTTAAGTTTAAACAAGAACTTGCTGACATTGTTTCTAAAAACGATGAACCATATGTTGCGATAAAAAAAACGGCAAGACTGCTTAAAGACATTAAGGTAAAGGATGTTTTTGATATTCTTGATAAAACAAAAATTCTACCAGATGCAAAAGTGCTCATACAGACATTGCATCAAAAAGGCTATTTTGTAGGAATAATAACCGATTATTTTGATATTGCTGCAAACTATATAAAAAATAAGATTGGTTGTGATTTCTCACTGGCGAATGAATTGGAGATAAAAAGTCATCGATTAACTGGCGAGGTAAGAATACCGTTTTGCTTTATCAGAAATGATAAAAGCTTATGCAGCCACACCGTTTGTAAATCTAATGCACTCCGTTATCTTTCTGAAACATATGGCATTAAAATCTCAGACATTGTCGTTGTGGGAAAACAAGCAAGCAATATATGCTTAATAAAATTAGCAGGTTTAGGAATTGCTTATAATGCAGAAAATAAAGAATTTATTGCAGCGGCTGATAAAGTAATTAAAAATAAAAATATTAAAGAAATCGCTTTTTTAGTTCCTTAAAAATAAAATGCACCTTGCAACAAACATGAACTCATGCTTGCTCAAGGTGCGCTTGTTATGCTTGCAAATTTACTGCACGTTTACAATATATTATCCTTGCTGTTTGTTCGGATAGTTAATTATAAGATGCAATTCATCAAGCTGTTTCTGGTCAACCTCGCTGGGGCACTCATCCATCGGACTAACCGCGAATGTGTTTTTAGGAAAGGCAATTACTTCTTTAATTGAAGTTTGACCGGCCATCAGCATGACTAATCTGTCTAAGCCCGGAGCGATTCCGCCATGCGGAGGCGGACCATATTTAAATGCTTCCACAAGGAATCCAAATCGTTTTTCAGCTTCTGCTTCTGAGAAGCCGACAATTTTAAAGATTTTTTTCTGGAGTTCCGGATCATGAATTCGTATAGAACCGGATGCCAGTTCAAAACCGTTTAAAACAAGATCATAGAGGTCGCCTTTAACTGCTCCCGGATCCTGTTCCATTGTCGCATGATATTTTTCCTGCGGCCAGGTAAACATATGATGAGCCGCTTCCCATCGCTGTTCTTCTTCGTTGTATTCAAACATGGGAAAGTCAATGATCCATGCAAATTCAAAGCGCTTAGGATCACAGAGTCCTAAATCTTTTCCAAGCTTGCTTCTTACTGCTCCAAGCGCGGTATTGGCAATAGCTCTATTGCTGTCAGCAACCATGAGGATAAGATCACCAGGTTTCGCGCCAAGTTTTGCTTTAATCGCATCGGCTTGCTCTGCAAAAAATTTTGCTGCTCCGCCTTCAAGTGCGCCTTCCTGTGTCACTTTCATCCATGCGAGCCCTTTGGCTTTATATATTTTTGCTGCAGCTTCGAGTTCTTCTATTTGTTTGCGGGAATAATCGGCTTTTCCAGGCACGACAAGCGCTTTAACACCGCCTCCCTGTTTTGTAATGCCGCGAGCCAGTGCTTCTTGCTTTATGGCTTCTCCCTGTGAGAGCGCGTCCTTAAATGCCTGGAACGTTGAACCTGGAACAAACTCAGAGAAGTCCTGCATTTCCATGCCAAACCGAAGATCCGGTTTATCGGTACCAAATCGCTCCATGGCTTCATCGTAGGGAATGCGGACAAAACGTTCCGGCAGTGTCACTCTCAATGTTTTTTTGAAAACATAGCCAAAGAGTCCTTCAATGAGCGTAAGAATATCTTCCCGGCTTACAAAAGACATTTCGATATCGATTTGTGTAAACTCAGGCTGTCGGTCACCGCGGGCGTCTTCATCCCTGTAGCACCGAGCAATCTGAAAATACTTATCAAAACCGGATACCATTAAAATTTGCTTATAAAGCTGAGGACTCTGGGGCAGTGCATAAAACTTTCCGGGGTAGAGTCTGCTCGGTACGAGGTAGTCTCGAGCGCCTTCAGGTGTGCTCTTAATAAACGTAGGAGTTTCTATTTCGTAAAAACCCTGTGCGGTTAGCCATTCGCGCACTGCAAATGCAACTTCATGCCTTAGCCTGATACGTTCCTGCATACCCTGCGTGCGCAGATCTAGGTAGCGGTATTTAAGCCGTAACTCTTCGCGAGCCTGATTTTCTTCTTCAATCTGGAACGGAAGCACTGCACATCGTGATAAGATTATAATATCATCAGCCTTGACCTCGATATCGCCAGTAGGCATACCGGGATTTTTCATAGTGTCAGGGCGTAATCGCACTGTTCCGGTTACTGCAATGCAGTATTCATTGTGGAGTTCATCGGCAACAGCTTTTAGTTTATCTGAAGCATCTGCATCCACTACTACCTGGGTTATGCCATACCGATCCCTCAGATTGATAAATGAAATGCCTCCATGATCCCGCTTACGATGGACCCAGCCATTCAGTGTAACTGATTTTCCTGCATCTTGAGCTCGTAATGCTCCGCAGGTTGTTGTACGTTTGTAGTTTTCCATAGGCTTTTACTATAGCTTTAACAGTTAAAACAGGCAAGAGGATTGCCAGAAACGAAAAGTGCTACTATACTGCTTGCATGAAAACACTACACAGTCACAATGCGGGTTCTCAGTCCAGTATTGAAGGCCCCTCCTGGGATCTTTCTTCCGAATATGCAGGCTTTGATGCTCCTGCTTTTTCTGAAGATTTGAGTACGTTTGAGCAATTGATTACCTCAATTGCATCACTTGGCACTGTCATTGGCACCTATGTGCCGGAAGCAGAATCGCTTGATCCTGTAAAGCACAAAGAACTGCTTGAGCAATGCAGGCAGTTTGCTGAGCTCTATGAATCGGCAATGATTTTGCGCGCTAATATGGGCACCTATGCTAATTGCATACTCAGTACCGATGGCGGTAATGCTGATGCTAAACGAATCAGGGGTATGCTAGTGGAAAAATCAGCTGTATTAAACAGTGCAGCCGCTGGCATGTTTCTCATTATGAAGCTCTGTCCTGATTCATTCTTTAATGCATTCTGCAATTTGCCGAATATGAATCGGTTTAGATTTACCCTAAGCCAGGAACGAAAATTACGAAATCGCACACTGCCGCTCGATGTAGAGAAAACATTGAATACCATGAGCCCGTCGGGTTATACAGCCTGGGGTGACTTATATGATAATATCACCGGAACGCTTAAAGTAACAGTAAAAAAGCCAGACGGTACCGCTCAAGAAATGGGATTGGCAAGCGCTGCTACATTACTAAAACAGCCCGATCGAGCGCTTCGTGAAGCAGCCTGGCGCGGAATCAATAGCGCGATGCAGACGTATGAGGAGTCCTTTGCAGCAATACTCAATTCACTCGCTGGCTGGCGTCATGCCGAAGCAGGGCTTCGCTCGTACAAAGAAAAGGTACATTTTCTTGACACAAGTCTTTTTCAAAGCCGCATATCACGGAAAACATTGGATACACTCATTGGTGTGCTCAGAGAAAACAGAGAACTTGGCCGAAAAGCGCTTAAACTCCAGGCAAAGCTGTATAAGGTTGATCGGTTAGGCCCATGGGATATTCTGGCACCTGCTCCAGAGCTTGGTAAACAGTCCGAACCTATTTCGTACGACAAAGGGCTCGATATGGTGCAGCGGGCATATGCCTCAATCGATCCGGCAATGGGTAATTTTGTTGCAATGATGGCCGAACAAAAACGTATTGAAGGCAGAGTAAAAGACGGAAAACGCCCTGGTGCATACTGTTCGGAATTTTCAAAAACACGAAGACCTATCGTGTATATGACTTACAAAGGAGCTCTTTCAGAACTTTCAACGCTTGCTCATGAGCTGGGACACGCGTATCACTGCTATGTGATGCGCGATATTCCGCTTTTAGAAGCCGATTATCCGATGCCGCTTGCAGAAACAGCCAGTACCTTTGCAGAAACAGTGCTTGGCGACCTACTGGCTCGTGAAGCAAACGATTCATCAGCGCTGCTTGAACTTGCATGGTCCGATGCACAGGATGCAGCAACATTCCTCTTAAACATTCCAGCTCGATTCGAATTTGAGTATCGGTTCTATGAACGGCGCCAGCAGGGTATTTTTACCGCAGAAGATTTTAAGCAGACCATGCGCGAAGCCTGGAAAGAATGGTATGGTGATGCGCTCTCTGATTATGATGAATATTTCTGGGCATCAAAACTACACTTCCATATTTCGGGTGTAAGTTTTTACAATTATCCATATTCGTTTGGCTATCTGTTCAGTCTTGGGGTATATGCCCGTCGTAACGATCTTGGCAGCAAGTTTCATGATGCTTATGTTGCTTTACTTCGTGATACTGGACGCATGGAAACAGAAGAGCTTGCACAGCGACATTTAGGCGTTGATATTACACAGCCGGATTTCTGGCGCGCCAGCATAAAAATTGTAGAAGAAAAAGTAAAACGTTTTGAATCAATTGTTGCGGCTTTATAAATAGTAACTTATAGCAACAAAAAAGCTGCCTCAGCAGGGGCAGCTTTTTTACTTGTTTTTATCAAGTGTCCATAAGTTTCCAGGTTACGATTGTGCAGCGTTTTTCTTTTTCTCCTGTTTTTCTTTTCGTTTTTCCATAAGAGTTTTTTGCGGTTTTTTCTTTGGTTCTTTCTTTTCTTTGTCTTTTGCAGCCATACTATCCTCCTTAAAAAGAGTAAGGTTCACTATGTAGTATACTGCAAAATTATTAATAGTAAAGTTATTTTGCATAGCTTTTACTAAAAATATCTTTGTGTTTTTTTGCTTTACCGGTATATTGTATAGTAATGCAGGAGTGTGTATGAAATTATCAGTGCTGGCGCTAGCCGTATCTTTGAGTGCGGGGACTGTTTCTGTTTGGTGGAATACAGCTGTAGACGCTTATGCAAAAGCATCATTATATTACCCTGCAACATATACAATACGAATTGAAGAATATGGCCGTGATAACAAGCTTGAATCAACAGAGTGGGGGACCATGGTACAGCGATGGACAGGATCCAGCATGGAAACAACAGTGCTCCGCGCAGAAAAGAACGGAAAAGATATTACTAAAGATTGGCAAAAGCGATTTGATAAACAAAACAGCAGTTCCAATAACTCATCAGGAGGTCCGCCAGAAGGATTTGATATTTCTCCTTTTGAAAAGAAATATTTTAAGGATCTTGTTATTGATAATGTAAATATTACTGTGATGGAAGGCAATATAGCGGTACCCTACACGGTGAAAACTAAGAAAGCAGCAGCACAGGGGATTGTATATTTCAATAATGAAGGAATCCCGCAGAGTGCGGTTCAGACTTACAGCACTCTGCCGCCGCTTGTCAAATCGCTTGTATCTGAATTTACATATCTTCAGGTAGATACTGCAATAGTAATGAAGGCTTTCACAATGGAAACAGTTGTAAATGCTGTGGTTGCAGTCAAGCGGTATAAAGTAAACATGATCTTTGACCAGTGGAAAAAAAAGTAGCTTTTTATTCCGAAAGCCAGACTGTCAACCCAGCAAAATTTTCCTTATTCTTTAGAGAGTTATCTTCGCTGATCTAACCGTTCCAGCGCATATTCGATGGCATGATACGCTCCATCATACATGCCTGCCTGCGCATTACGTATGATATTTCCGCAGTACAAGGTGATTAAATCGTTTTCTTCAATAAGGAGGCGAAGCGCCTGGCGCAAATTTGCTGCGGAAGATGTTTCCAGAGTTCCGTCGCCAATTTCAGAACCGTGGATTGCTCCCCATGCTTCATGTTTTCCTACTCGTTGTATAAAGAGCTTTGGCACTGGATAAAAAGCCAGTTCGCTCGGTTTCGTGATCATGACATCAACGACGCGCATGAGCAAATTAGTAGTATAGACAGCAGCAAAAAATGATGTATGCAAGAATATATGCACGCCGTGTGTGCCATCATTACGGATTTCTTCAATAAAAGCCTTTGTCGATTCCCACTCGGTATGCATGGTGTAATTGATTCCGCTGCAGTCTAGTTCATATTTAAGTTCTGCCCATCGTCCTGCATGGTCTCCCATATTGATAAAGAGCGCTAACTTTTTTGAGTCAATCGCACTTTTGCAAAATTTAGCAATATCAGCAAACCGTTTTGCCTGTGCTCCAGCACCGCCCATAGTGAGCAGGAATCGGCGTGTTTTTTTGTCACGGAGCCTTGCAAGTCTGGCTTCGCAGTCAGCATTAATATTTGAGACAATTTCATGATCAACATAGTGTCCTACATAGCGTATGTCTTCCTGAGGAATAGTATGATAGAGTTCTTCTCCGCCGCCCATATCTCTCAACGTTCGGTAGCCCATATAGAGTGATCCGGTTTGCACTGTGTGTCCCGCGCCTTCTACAAGATGAAACGCGAGGGCGTAGTTATCCGGAATAATAGCAACAACGCTTTTAAGTCCTGCGTGCACTGCAGCATGTCCTGTCCACGGATGCGATGAGATGAACGGAATGTCTTTGGGTAAATAGCGAAGATTGGGTTCGAAAAGTCTTGCAAGAGCTCTATCGCGCGCAGTGTATGCGAGCTCCTTGGCAACCTGTGAGGTAATTGGTTCCCAGATCCATTTGTCAAAGAGCTTAAATTTTTGTGATAATCTTGAGCCAATGTTATATAAATTTTCAAGGTATTGAATGGTTTTGCTTCCGGCGCTATCAGGGAAAGACATAAGGTCGAGCCAGTATGGTGTAAGACCGGCATGTTTTGCAGCCGATGCAATTGCAAGCGCCATGCGGTAATGTCCAAATCCCATTCGGATGGTACCGATCATAATGCTATTTTTAGCTACAATGGGTTTTCTGTTTTCCAGGTTTGGTTCGTCCTTGACTACTTTATATATACCAAATTCTTCAAAAGCTTGAGGCATTGGAACAGATGTCAGTTTGGGAAAATTAGTAGGATCAAATTTAAATTTTTTCGAGTATTTTTTGAAGGCTTTTTCTGCTTTTTTGATTGAACTCTTTGGAATTGGATTTCCAAAAATTGTTGCATTTACTGACATAGTGGGCTCCTTCATCTGAGATATTGCCATGTAGACAGGTTGTTGTCTTTTTTAATGCTAATGGGAGCTTTCTGAAAAGTCAAGAAAGGAATAAAAAGCATTTGCAATAATAGCAATCTAGATTAGTGCTTTCTGTTTCGCTGGCGGAATAATAATATCCTGTGCTGTATGTTCTTAGAATTTTCAAATTATATCTTTAATATTTCACACACAAACAAGCTTTTTTGATTTTTAAAATAATCGAGTTGTTTATTAGTAAAATAAATAGATGTAATGTTGGGTTGGCAGTAAAAGCTGCTTTGATTCCTTGTTATTTTACAGCATTAACTGCTTCTTCCCAACTATTCAAAAAGGATATATAAACTGTTCTGGCTGGGTGTTAATATTTTCAGTGATTATTTTACTCGATTTTTGAATTTTGGTTAATAAATTTTGTTTTTCGTTGGTATACGCTCTTGTTGTCAAATATTCATGATAGTAACCATGAGCTGCAGTTGTACACACTTCATTGTATAGTTTTTTATGTCGATTAAAGGAGACACAATTTATCGCGCTCTATTGGAAAAATGAAATAAAATAATGATATATTTATTAATTTATTTCATATTACTGTTATAGTATTAAATATTATCAACCAATTGATTATAATAATGTTTGTAAATCTAAAGCAGATTTCTGATATGCAATAGTCATTGGTTTTTTAATAATTTTACAGGAATAGAGAAAAAACTCAAGCATTTCTTGTTCCAATACAGTACCTATAAGCCGTAATTGATAATCAATTTCAGCGCTAAAAGCAAGTAACTCTTTTACTTCCTTATATGTCCATTCGCGAAGTGCTTTATGATACAGTGAAAGCATTTTTCGGCTTGTAATTTTTAAATTACGTGCCGCTTGTTCAAAAGGTTTTCCGGACTTAATGAGTTCATGTAATGATGCAAGCCGCTGGAATGACCAGCGAAGGCCAGAGATTATGCTAATTCCGTTAGCTTCTTTTGAACTAAGTATCGTTTGCAAAACTTGAAGAGAATGTTCAAACGAGTTTTCGACAAGCGACGCAAATAACGTAAAAACATCTTCCTGTCTGGAATGCGCAATGTACTGCTCTATAGTATCTTCTGTAATACAGCTGCCTTGCGGATAAAAGAGTACTAAACGCGAACATTCGGTTTTAAGCGCTTCAGTGTTATTTCCGACAAGTTCAAGCAGCATGGTAAGCGCATTATTTTCAATTTCAAGCGAAGCCTTTTTAAAATATGCTTTAATCCAATTTTCTGCTTCATCGGGGGACAATTCCCAGAATGTTTTTTTTAATTCCTTAGGAAGTACTTCCTCAATTGTTTTATCAATGCTATATGCTGGAGTTTCTAAGATGAGAAAAGCATTAGGAGCTGGATTTTTAATAAATTGGGTAATGAGTTGCGTGTTTTCTTTTCCTGAAATTTTATCTGCGTCAAGATAACGGACAAATCGCCAATCGGAAAAAAGAGCTCCGTGCTGCAATACTTCAAGTACAATTTCTGGAGCAGTTTCACCTGCATAGTAGCTGTAATATTCTCCGTTTTTCCCCAGCTCCTTTTCAATGCTTTTTTTGAGATTATTGATAAAATCACCTTTGCTGCCTTCTTCTGGGCCGCAGAGCAGATAGCAGTGTTCCATAATACTAGTATTGTCTCACAAGTCCTTTTAGTTTTCCGAGAATACGCACATCATTTGTAAAAATTGGTTTATAAGCTGAGTTTTCAGGTGCAAGCCGTATGCGGCCTTTTTCTCGATAGAAACGCTTGAGTGTCACTGAGTCTTCGAGCAATGCAACAACGATATCGCCATCAGATGCTGTGGAACGCTGTTCAATGATTGCAATGTCTCCATCCATAATTCCGGCATCACGCATGCTGTCACCGCGCACTTTTACCGCAAAACAAGGATTTTTTCCTGTTAGTGAAACAGGAACAGCAATGTATCCTTCATAGTTTTCATCAGCAAAAATAGGCTTGCCTGCTGCAACATTACCCACAATGGGAATTTCTCTGCTCAGGGGCTCATCATCTTTGGTTTGTACAAGTTCAATTGCACGCGAACGTCCGTCTTCAGCTTTAATAACGCCTTTTGATTTAAGCGCCCTGATATGATCATGTGCTGCTTTTGGCGAAATTGAAAAATGGCTGCTTATTTCCCGGATTGTTGGAGGAAAATGGTTTTTTTTAATAAACGTGTCAAGAAATGCAAGAATCTCTCTTTGCCGGATTGTTAGGTTTTTCATTCTCCTGCCTCGATTCTGAATTTCTTTATTTTAGCATGCAAATTGCTGGGATAGATGCCAATAGCCTCAGCTGTCTTGGTTATATTATAACCTGTTTTTCTTAAATTGTATAAAAGATACATTCTTTCAAATTTTTCTTTTGCATCGTTTATGGATAACTCAAATAATTCATCTACGTTAGCTTGATGCTGGGTGCTAGCTGATTCATGATTAAAAAAGAGCAGAGGTTCTATACTGTTACGATCAAGTTCAGTTTTAGACGATAAGACAGCAATGCGTTCAATTGCATTTCTGAGCTCTCGGATATTGCCGGGCCACGAATAGCTTTTAAGATACTGAATTGCATCTGGAGTTAATGTCTTTTTACCATTGCAAAATTTTGATAAAAAGTGTACAGCAAGTTCCTCAATGTCATCTTCACGTTCTCTTAAGGGAGGAAGATGAATAGGAATAACATTGAGCCGGTAAAAAAGATCTTCCCGAAAATTTCCTTGAGCTATCTCTTCTTGTAAGTTTTTATTAGTAGCAGCAATGATTCTTACATCGATTTCAATTGATTGTTCGCCTCCAACACGTTCAAAACGCATATCCTGAATCACACGGAGTACTTTTGCTTGGGCCTGGAGGGACATGTCTCCAATTTCATCGAGAAAAATAGTGCCATTATTTGCTATTTCGAATTTACCTTTACGGCGCGCTATTGCATCAGTAAAGGCTCCTTTCTCATGGCCAAAAAGTTCGCTTTCAATAAGATTTTCTGGAATCGCTGCACAGTTAACAGCCACGAACGGGCCATTTTTTCTGTCGGATTGTATATGTATGTGTCTGGCGACGAGTTCTTTTCCGGTTCCATTTTCTCCTGTAATAAGAACACGAGCTTGCGATTCTGCTGCTTGTTTTATGAGTTTTTTAATTTCGCACATGGCTCGTGATGAACCTAATATTTGATCTTGCTCAAGGAGCTCATGCTTGAGCCGTGCATTCTCGTGTCTAAGCTCTTTTACTTGGAATGCATTTCTTACTGCAGTTAATATTTTTTCAATTGAGAGTGGCTTTTCAATAAAATCAAAAGCTCCTAATTTAATTGCGGTTATAGCCATGTCAATAGTTGCATGTCCCGATATTACGATGGTTTCAAGCACTGGCCAGTTTGCTCTAATTTCTTTGAGCATTTCTATGCCACCCATTCTAGGCAGCCAGACGTCAAGAATTACTAGATCGATATTTTCTTTTTTTAAAATTTCAAGCCCAATGATGGCATCTTCAGCGAGGAAAACTGTGTATTTTTCATCTTCCAGGATATCTTTTACTGTATTGCGAATACCTGGTTCGTCATCAATAACTAAAATCGATTTCATGCATTTCCCTGATTAACTAAACTTGTTTTCATAGGGAGATCAATGATGAAAGCTGTTCCTGATCCGGTTTGTGATTCGACATGGATAGTTCCGCCATGGCTTGTAACTGCATGTTCGACAATCACAAGTCCCAAGCCAGTACCATGTTCCTTAGTTGTAAAGTATGGTGAAAAAATTTTCGGCAGTATATCATCAGGAATGCCTGGACCATCATCATAGACCCTTATTCTACAATACAGGGAATCCGGCATTTTGACAAGGTCAGCACTGATAGAAAGGGTACAGGTTCCATGGCTTGCTTCAGCTGCATTAAGAATAAGATTGCGAAATATTTGATTGAGATAGCTTCGGTCGGCCAATACTGTAAGATTTTGCGGTATGGTATCGATAACAAATTTCATCTCGGGAAAGGATGCAGAGAAAAGCATCACCGATTCAGAGACAATTTCTTTAAGCGGTACCCAATCGAGCTGGGGTTCGGGAAGTCTTGAAAAATCACGAAAATCTGTTAAGAGGTTATCCATTGTGAGTACTTCCTGAATAATTGCCATCATTGATTTTTCTAAAATTTCTCCTATGTGATCAGGATCTTGAGAAAATCGCCTGAGTACACGTTCTGCAGAGAGCTTAATTGGCGTAAGAGGGTTTTTTAATTCATGTGCCAGCTTGCGTGCAATATCCTGCCAGACATTCATTTTTTCCGAATGAATAACAGCACCCATGTTCCGCTCAAGTGAATCCATCATTCTGTTAAAATCTTCCATTACCATGCCTGTTTCATTATCGGGGACAGCAAGAAATCTTCTGTTCAGATTTCCTCTCATTATGTCGGACATTGCAATATGGAGATCGGCTAACGGTTTATAAATAATCTGCCCTGCATATAATGAAAATAATACCGCAATACCAACGAGCTGTACTATGAAACAAATTGAAAAAAATATGACAAATGTTTTAATTGATCCAAACAGCACAATTTCCTGTTTTAACGCTTTTTTTGAACTATTTACAGCAAAAGCGGCTTGTTCGTAGATAGGATTATAGAGCCTAGTTATAATTATATTAATCCATTGGGGTTTTCCCTCTACACTGTGCTTAAAGGTATGGTATAAAAAATAATGTCCCCATGATTCACTGGTGCGTGCAAATTTGCCTAAAAAACCATGTTGTGCGAGAACAGTTTTTTCAAGTCTAATATCATCTCTCCCGGCAAAATCTATTGATAGTGCATCGTCGGTAATAAAATCAATGCTTGCGATAGATGGGTCATTAGCAGCCAGGTATGTTAAAAGTAACGCAGCAGATTGGTATTCCGGCTTGCTAACAGCAGGCAGTGCATAATAGAGTGCAGTTTTTTGCAGTATTTTGCTTTCCTCATCAATTGCAGCAGAAAGCGCCTGGAGACTGAGATTAAGTGTATTTTGGAAAGAATCTTGCAGAGGTCTTTCGAGACTTTTAAGGAGAGCTAATTCAAGAAATCCTCCTGCAGGGATACAAAGGAGCACTGCAAGTATAAAAATAATGAGAGTAATTTTTACCTGAACTTTAGCTCCCCATTGTTTGTTTTTATACTTGCGAATTAGCTTGTTTATTTCCAGTATTGCAGAAGTTAAGAAGAAAAGCGGGATTAACGAGAGAAACAGTATAATGATTACTTGTACAGTATCAGAAATTCCAGAGGGGTTAGTAATAAGTACATTGAGAACCAACAGGCTGCTGGCAATACTGATTATATAAATGAGCGCATTTACAAACAAATTAACAGTGCTTTTTATTTCATGCCCTGTATGTTTTTTCATTCTTCTTCAAATTTGTTTTCAAAAAGCTGCGCAATTGCTTGAACAGCTTCTGATTCATCATCGCCTTCTGCAATTATTTTTATTGAACTATTAAAACCTGCTCCAAGGGTTATTATTCCCATGATACTTTTAGCATTGATTCGGGCTGAGTCTTTTTCAAGGAAAATGCGTGATTTGTATTTATTGGCAGTCTGCACAATCATTGCAGCTGGACGGGCATGGATTCCTGCACGGTTTGTTATGGTTATAGTTTGTTCTTTCATTTCCACTCCTTGAAAAACTGCGCCAAAAGAGGAGCGGTACAAGTATAACAGATTAAAAGCCTGTTATGCAATTATTAAATGATATGTTCTTAATAGTATGCTGGTTTGACTACTCCTGATCGTTAAAATAAACGGCTCGAGCACTTTCACTTTCCAGCCACCTCAGGATGTTCTTGTTAAACTCTTGTGCAGTATTGTAACCCATTTTTTTGAGCCGCTCATTCATTGCTGCTGTTTCAATAATAATGGGTATATTCCTTCCCGGTTTTACTGGTATATCCAGTTTTGGAATTTTTATGCCAAGAATTTCGATTGATTCTTCATCGACACCAAGTCTGTCATAGACTTTTTCTGCATTCCATTCTTCAAGATTGCAGACAAGCTGAACCTGCTTTTTGTCGCGTATGGCTCGTACTCCAAATAAATGAGTTATATTGATAATACCAAGTCCACGAATTTCCATATGGTGACCAATTACCTTATTAGCGCCTGAACCCATGAGGTAATTGCCGCTCACTGACCGTATTTCCACTACATCGTCCGCGACGAGTCGGTGGCCTCGTTCTATTAATTCCAGAGCTGTTTCGCTTTTGCCTACACCAGAATCTCCGGTAATAAGAATGCCTATTCCATACACTTCTACAAGCACCCCGTGCACAGTTGTTTTTGGAGCAAAAACGTTGGCGAGTACACGAGAAACCCTGCTGACAAAATCGGGCGAACTAAGTTCAGTTATCAGTATGGGGCAGTGAACCTGTTCTGCCATTTTTATAAAGGTTTGATCAGGGACATGGTTATAGGTAAAAATAAAGCAGGGTATTTGAAATTCGAATAGCTTTTGGAGTTCATTGAGGCGATTTTCTTTTGTAAGCATGGTAAGGTATGCAAATTCGCCATTACCGATAATTTGTATTCGGTTCCATGCAAAATCTTCATAAAAACCTGCTAATGCTAAACCTGGGCGGTTTAAATCGGGAGTTTCAATAATCTTTGACAAACCTTTGCGTCCGCCAACACATCGCAATTTGAGGTCGTCGGCAGGAGAAAAATCCATTGATAGAAGATTGAGAACGGTAAATGGCGAAGTTCCCATATAGTAAGTGTATACTATTATTGGCTATATTGTACAGTGTCGTTAAAGTAAATACGTACTGGTGCAAATAATGTCAGTATGGCTCTTTACATTTTTTTCAGAATCCTATATAGTTCCCTCACACTATTGCTAGATTTTGTATCTGCTCAGGGGCAGTATTAAGGTATAAGCATTATATGGAGTTGTGCTATGTCAAGAGTATGTGATATTTGCGGTAAAGGACCATCATTTGGGAATAATGTCAGCCATGCTAAAAACAGACTTCGCCGTACCTGGCGGCCAAATCTTATTTCTATGCGCACCATGATAGATGGTACAATTTATAACGTCAAAGTGTGTTCAAAGTGTTTTAAGGCAAATAAGATTGTAAAGTATGTGTAAGTGCTGACACTGCATGTAGACAGTAACTGTCAAAAAAAACCGCCTTTTAAGGGTGGTTTTTTTGTTTTTCGAGTCTGCGGTTCCGAAACCACAAAATAGCATCAGTTAAAACCATACTGGCATTTAGTATATAAAAATATACAACAGCATCAAAGTGATAGAGCAGTTTGTTGATAATTCCAGCAATGTACCCTAGAAACACTATTATCAAAAAAAGTACGCTTTTGCCTGCTGTTTTCTTTGTGTGCCACGATTTATAAATCGAGAATGGCCAAGCTGCTCCAAAGCAGAGCAGCATAATAATTTCATAAGGACTCATAGTACTATTAGTGGTTAAGCACAGCTACAATACGTTCAAGCACTTTTTTTCTGTCCAACGGCTTAATAATATAACTCTTAGCACCGAGTAACAGCGATTTTTTTACAACATCTTCTTTCCCGAGTGCGCTAATCATAATTACCGTTGCATTTTTATCAAATTCCAGTAATTTTTCAAGTGCAGTAACGCCATCCATTTGAGGCATAGTAATATCCATGGTTACAAGATCTACATTGGGATAGAGTTCCTTGTATTTTTCGATACCCTGGATGCCATCTGCAGCAGTACCGACTACGTCAAATCCTTCTGAGGTGAGTATTTGCCCTAATTGTTTGGCAATAAACATTGAATCATCGATAATGAGAACTCTATATGGACTTCCATCTGGTTTAACACCATCGGGTTTTTTTTCGTTCATTGCGGGCATATCTGATTTTGCGATCATGGCTGTGCCTCTCCCTTGTAGTTTCTTTAATTATAACAAAAGAACTTAAAATTGTACAATAGTAAAATAAACAAGCCGCCCTTAACTGAGGACGGCTTGTCAAAAAAATTGCTAGTTTAGTTTATCGCTTTACAATAGTTAATGTTCCTGTAATAGTGAGTATTTTACCATCGAAAGCAAACTGCAATATTCCGGTATACCCAAAAATTGCATTAGGTGATGGCACATCAGTAACAATTTTACCAGTTTTAGCGGTTGTTGTTCCTACTTGCTTGCCATCGGGTATTGAAGCATCCCAAACTTTATTCCAGTTAACATCTGCTACTTTGCCACTGGTTGAAAAGTCTGTATGGATAGTGTTATCAGTATGTCCGATAACACGCTGTTTAACAGCAATTTTTGCCATATCGAGCGTGCCGTCTTTTGCTGTTACAATTTCATAGGCAGTGCCGCGGTGTATGTAACGGATTTGGATACTTCCATCAGCAAGTTTTGTAACGGAAAGTGCATCAATAACAGCCTGATTTGTTGGTGCAACAGCAAACAAGAACAAACCACGAAGTCCGCCTGGAATTACGGTGTTTCCGAAAATATCATACTGATAGTGGTTAAATATTTCCGTAGAATGATATTTTGATGCATGGCTTGTTGCATCTGGATTGCCAAGACTGTCTTTACCGTCTGTTCCGGAATATCGGCTTTGGCCAGAATCCATGTATCTTGTGGGTCCTGCAAAATAGAAATAATTTCCAGCATCAGGGCCTGTAACATTGAATCGGTATTCAATTTTGAGTTCTGGCTTTGGCTGAGCTAGAACTGGCAGTACACAGACTGCTATGAGAGCTAGAAGCAGAATAGCTTTTGCTTTCATACAAACCTCCTTATGGTTCTTTGTGGTTTATCGAAACATATAAATATTTATATAAATCTATTTATCTAGTTTGTCAAGCATATATCGTGTTGAAAGTATGAAAATGTGGTAGTAAAATTTTAATGGCAGCGGTAGCTATGTGTAAGATTATAATGAAAGGAGTATATTTATGAAATGGTTTATAGCAGGTGTTTTGATTCTAGGTGCTCTGGTATGTTTTGCTGAACCAATTCCTGATGTATATGCTGGATCTTCAGATACAAAGACAATTAATCTAGATGTTGGCATGGAACTTTCTGAGCTTATGCAAAATTCTTTTAGCAATATAGGTATTAATAATTTTACCATATTGCTAGGTCAGCAATTTTGGTTTGAACCATGGAATTTATTCGGCTGGAGGATGATGGCGATGAATGTGCAGCTCTCATCGGAGCATCTTGCTGATCCCAATGCTGTAACTGGGCTTGAAGGCAATAGAAATGATTTGTCTGGTTCTTTTTTTGCTTTACGATTCTATTTTGAATGGTACACAATATTACTTAAAGCATGGTTCATTAAAGTAATTCCAATTGTATCGGCAGGTGTTGGATTTCAGCGTACTATTATTGAAAATCCGCGTTACCTGCAAGCTGTTTATGATATTTCCGCTGTACCAGTAGCAATTGCAGGGCGTCTTCACATATCAATACTGAATTATATCTGGATTGAAATGCCGTTTATGGAAATTTCACTTAATGTGTGGAACACAACACCTACCAAAGAGCTTGGAGATTTAACTATTGCGAGACCTGATTGGTTTAATATGTATGGATGGTTATCGTTAGGAATTTCAATTCCTTTGTATAAACCATTAAATTGAAAATAAAATATATTCATAGTTCATCAATTTATATTATACGTTTGTTTATTAGATAGAATTTTTATGCGTTATTTTATTTTTTTTCACTTTTCATTTGACAGTATTGTTCCGACAAAATAGAATTGAAGAAGATGTGCAATAATGCATATTAAAGCAAGGAGGGCCTTTTATGCCGTCAGATTCTAAAAAGACAACGAGTACGACTTCAAAACCTGCAGCAAAAAAAACAACTGCTGCCAAAAAACCAGCAGCTAAAACAGCTACAGCTAAGAAGCCTGCTGCAAAAACAGCTACTGCAAAGAAGCCAGCAGCCAAGACAACAACAGCTAAAAAACCAGCAGCTAAAACAACCGCAGCAAAAAAAACCGCTGCGAAAACAACTGCAGCAAAGAAACCGGCAGCTAAAACAACTGCAGCTAAAAAACCTGCTGCGAAAACAACCGCAGCAAAAAAACCGGCAGCTAAAACAACTGCAGCTAAAAAACCCGCTGCAAAAACAACTGCAGCAAAGAAGCCAGCTGCTAAAACAACCGCAGCAAAAAAACCTGCTGCAAAAACAACTGCTCCTAAAAAACCTGCAGTGAAAAAAACACCAGCAAAGCCAGCAGTAAAATCACCTGAACAGCCAGCAGCAAATTCTTCTGCACCGTTAAACGAAAATAAAATTCTGAATAATTCTGATTCAAATAATTCATATTAAATATATACTGTGGTAAATATCACAAGATTACAGTAATTAAGCTGTTTTCTTGTGATATTTATCACGAATGCTGTTTCGTGTCATAATGATGACACGAGTTGTGCAATAGCAGTTTCCTACTTGACGTTTCGCTTGAATAAAGGCATAATCTACCTACTGGTTTTAATAGTCATGAGTCATAAAGAGTAGTGTTGCTCTTATTAGACTCTATAAGGAGTTTACAGTGCCCTGCGGAAGAAAAAGAAAACTTCAAAAAATTGCGACTCATAAACGCAAGAAGAAGAGAAGAAAGAACAGACACAAGACAAGAAAATGATTCTTTCTATTCAGGGCTGTCCCATGTGTTCGGGCAGCCTTTTTTAATTGAGGATGTCTGTAATTTCTTTACTATACAGAAAGTATTGTTACAATAAAAGTATGAAACAACTTATTAACTATCAAGATAATATATTCTTTATTCAAAATTTAACATCTTGTCTTGAAGAAGCAATGCAGCTAGAGCTTGATTACGAGTTTACAGGCACATTGCTCGGTGCGCTTGTCGAACAGCTGCATGCAGCGTTTCAAGAATTGTATAAACATATCGAAATTAATCCGCAGTTAAAAGACCAGAATGAGCTTTTGCGTTTGTGTGCATTAGCAAGTACTGCATTTACGCGAGTGCTCAAGCAGTTAGGCACTGAGGAACACTCTGAATTAATACAATCTGATAACAAACTAACTCAGGATGCAATAAAAGCTATGCTCTCATGGCATGAGGAAAAAACAACATCCCTCATGGTTAGGCTGTCAAACGAGGATCATGAAATTGATAAGCAATCAGGATTAAGTTCTGATGAGCTCTCGGGACTTCTCGGATGACTGCTGTTTATCGAAACATCGGCTTTTTAGTGAGCATTGCTATAGACTGTTGATGTTTTGCAACAATTTGCGCTTCAAAAAGGGATTGAATATTGAGCATATGTGAGTTAATCCGATAAATATAATCCAATGTTTTTTCGGGAGTTCCGCCTTTTTTCACACGGGCCGGCCCTGCATTGTACATTGCGAGAGCAGCAAATTCGTTGCTGGAAGTGTCCAGGCAATAACGAAGGTGCTTCATTGCATATTCTGCGTTGATTTTAGGATTATAAAATTGGTCAATTGAAAGGCTTTCAAAGGCTTTAGAATTAAGCTGAAATAATCCTCTATCGATTGAATCCGTATTTTGATTGACTGCACGAGGATTAAATCTGCTTTCTTCATATGCAAGCGAAAAAGCTAAAGCTGGAGTAATTGAATATTTGATAGCTGTTTCAAGAATTATTGCTGCAATTTCACGTGATTTTGTAAGCTTGGCAAAAAAATCTATTGTGATTTCTCGCGTTCCTTCATTGGCATAAAAATCGGTGATATGATCATTGACTAAATTGGCTTCGAATATTGAAGAAAATTCTCGTTCCTGTAATTGTGCAAGGTTTGAGAAATTTACAGGGATATAGACTGTTTCATATGAGCGTGAACATGATGCTGCTATAAATATAAAAAAAATTGATATAAACCGTGTTAATGCTCGAGATAATTGTCGAAAAAGCATTAAATAAAAACCTCCCAGAATAATTAAGGTATTGCAAGGAGAATATCTTGAATTTTTAAAGGAATGTCAAGCTATGTCATGTTTTGGTGCCAATTGCACAGTTTTCTAAGAATTAGAAAGCGGCAAAGCGACAGAAAACTGTGAACCGCGCCCTGGTTCCGAATCTACTATGATACATCCGCCATGCGCTTTTATAATACCCATAGAAGATGAAAGACCAATTCCTCTTCCCGACTTTTTTGTCGAAAAGAATGGATCAAAAATTTTGCTCAACATAGTTTTAGGAATTCCTGGACCATTATCTTCTACAATAATAAGCGCGTATTCACCAGAAAAAAGTTCTATCCCTGCGTGGAAATATCTGGAAAGATAATCAAGGGTAAGTTCTTTCCTTGTGCACGTAATCGTAACTTTGCCATTAAGAGTAGGGACTGCTTCTATTGCATTGAGTACAATATTAAAAATACTCTGTTTAAGCTGGCTTTTATCGCCTTTTATTGTTATCGGTTCGTCGTCAAATACGTATGCTATTATATCTTGATGCTTAGTGCTAGTTGCAATGAGAGGCTTAATATCGTTAATGAGCGATTGCACAATTAATGTTTCCAGCTTCAGGGATGTTGAACCAGCAAAGTCAAGCATTGAGTGAATAAGCTCACGTGATTGCAATGCAATATTTTTAGATTCCTGTAAAGCTTTATGTGCCTGCGTTTGACTGTCTATTTCTGACAATGCAAGCTCAATGTTGCCAAGAATTCCTGTTAGATAGTTGTTAAAATCATGTGCTACACTGCTGGCCATAAGCGCAAGACTTTCGAATTTCTGAATTTTTTCTATTTTAAGTTCTACATTCTTTCTTTCTTCTTCCAGTCTGCGATGTTCTTTGAGATCAATAACGAGCTGTTCGTTTGCCTGAATTAATTGCTGATTTAAGCTTTGCAGCGAGCTATTAACTTTCTGAATCTCTTTTGTCTTTTTTTGCACTGTAGCACGTAATTGGATAATCCAAAAGCTGCTTACGATAATGAGTCCAAATAAAATTGCAATAATCAAGGTAATAGTAGTTGACCATTCCTGTTTGACTTTTACTGAATAGGATAATCCAAGCCATTTTTGGTAAATTTGTTCTAGTACACCGCTCTTTTGTGCACGCTGAAGGCCTTTTTGCAAAATTGATAATACAATTGCATTGCCTTTTGCAACAGCCATACAGTCTTTGCCAATATAGAGTGGTTCACCAATTTTTTTTATTACATTTTGATAGTTATTTTTATAAATATGGTAAAGAACAATCTGCTCATCACCGATATTTGCATCGGCTTTACCCTGAGCAACATATTCGATTGCTGTTTTAAAATCATCAGTATATACCCATTCGACTGGGATATTTTGTTGTTTCAAGTACTCAATAGCATAATCACCGCGCTGTACAGAAACTTTTTTATTTGCTAGATCTTGCAGTGTAATGATATCTGTTCGATCACTATGAATAAAAATTGATGCAGGTACAGAAAAAACTTCATCGGTAAAATCAAAAAGCAACTTCCGCTGCGGGCTCTCAAAAATGCCTGTGAGCGCATCGGCCTTTCCATTGAGTACCGTTTGCTGAGCCGAAGCAAAGGTCATTGGTTTGAAAACTGGGGTAAAACCAAGTTCTGTTCCCATCCACCGGATAAGCTCAATAGCCATGCCGGTATAATCACCGCGTTCATCTGAGATAAACTCGAAGGGCGGGTAGTTAATCTGGCCTACAAATACAATCTCCATATTGTTTTTTTTGAGCCAGGCTATTTCATCAATATTGAGTGATAATTCAGTCTTGTTGCAGCTAGAAAAGAGAGAAATGACAATTAGACAAAGCAGAAAAAACTTAAGACGCATACTATGTATTGTAGATGCTTTTATAAAAAAAGCAAGGAAAAAATTCAAGCGTTATGAGTCTTTTAAGTATGTTTGGCTATACAAATTTCATTATTTGGGTTTGGATTTCGAAGAATTTTTAGAGCCGTTTATAATTCCATGTTTTAGTTCCAAACTTTGTTTCCTGGAGTATTCGGGCTCGTTCGAGTTCTTCTTTTGTAAGTGAGCTTTCAAGTAGCGGTTCTTCTAGCAGGCTCTTGAAGCCTTGAATAAAACTATCTTGTACGGTTTCAAAGCT
>CAZVTR010000003.1:101353-103153 GCA_964630305.1 uncultured Treponemataceae bacterium
TCATGGCAGGCAAGATAGTGAGTTTCGGGTATGACGATTGAGTAGGTGAGTTCATCAGCATGAAAAACGGCTCCGCCTCCGGTTATACGGCGCACTATATCGACACCCATGTTTTGACAAGCTTCAATGTCTACTTCTTCTTCAATGCCCTGAAAGTATCCAATTGAAATTGCATGCGGTTCCCACCCATAAAAACGCAGTGTTGGCTCTGTTTTATTAGATGCGACCATCTCGAGTATTGCTTCATCAATACTCATGTTCCAATAAGCATTATTAAATCCGGTAGTTAGCAATCTCATAAGCAGTTTCCTTGTAGTGTCATTGACTGTACAGCTGTTGTCAGGTCTTCCGGTAACAGTCCGTATACGGTTACATTTAATTGCTCAATTCCTTTTGCAAACCAAAAACCAATATCGTTAACCGGTTTCCCGATAAGGTACTGTTCGAGATGATCAAAGGCATCTTCTGGATGCGCAAAAAAATCTCCATGGATGGCAATATCCTGAATAAGTGAGTCTTTGGATAGTGGCTTTTCTGTTGTAAGCTTCAGGCGCAGCAGTTTGCCGCCTTTTCCTTTGCCGGTAAAGGTATAAGTTTCTGTACAAGTCACTCTGTTCTCCTTTTCAAGCGGATTAGAGCATTTCTATTTTGGTATGGTTGTAGTTATTCATAAGCTAGCTTATTGTTTGGAAAACTTTGCTGGGCATGGTAACTCGTACGCGCAAGCGGTGCTGCAACTACACTTGAAAAACCTTTTTCATATGCTCTTTTAGCCAGTTCGTTAAACTCCTGTGGCGTGTAATATCTTTTAACAGGAACTTGTTTTTTTGTAGGCTGCAGGTACTGACCGAGTACTAAAATATCGCAGCCTGCGAGACGCAGTATATCCATACTTTCATGAATTTCTTCGATAGTTTCTCCAAGACCAAGCATGAGACTCGATTTAGTAAGGATTGAACTCTTTTGTTTTACTTCTTTGAGTGTTCTGAGGGATGCTTCGAGGGAAGCTCTGCCATCTCTAATATGCTGGAGTGAAGGGACAGTCTCGATGTTATGTGCGATCACATCGGGCTTTTCTTTTAGAATTGCATCGAGTTCAGTACCATAATAATCGGGAATGAGTACTTCAATTTTTGTCTGCGGAGCGACGATACGAATAGCATGGATACATGTTGCAAAGTGACCGGCTCCGCGATCGGGCAAATCGTCTCTGTCAACACTGGTAATTACAGCATAAGATAGCTTGAGTTTTTGAATTGCTTCAGCAAGTGCTTGTGGTTCGTCTTTATTAACAGGCTGTCCGGTTTTTTGGGTGCTGACAGCACAGAATCTGCAGTTTCGTGTACAGATATCACCTAAAACCATAAAGGTTGCTGTACCGCAATTCCAGCATTCTGATTTGTTGGGACAGCGGGCCTCTGTACAAACAGTAGCAAGTCCCAGTCCCTGTATGAGTTTGTTCATTTCTCGGAATTCAGTACCATGAGGAATAGGAACTTTTAGCCATGCAGGTTTTTGTGCGGATAGCTCCATAATTGTTTATTTCCTTTTAGCATTTGAGGTACTGCTTTTGCCAAGCATGGTAATAAAAGCATTAGAAAGGCTCTTAATTTCATCAAGATTGCGTGCTTGGAGCAGAGCTACCCGTACCACGATAGATTCAATAATGACATAAAAAAAATCAATTGCAGATTTAACCTGAATGTCAGGGTCAAACTCTCCGCTTTTTTGCCCAGCTATTATAATTCCTGCGAGGAGGTGTCTGAGCCGTATGATTCTTCTCCTCACTCGCTCTGCAGT
>CAZVTR010000004.1:0-24500 GCA_964630305.1 uncultured Treponemataceae bacterium
TAGAATAATTAAATGGTCCTCCCAACAATTCAACTTGTTTTTTTGAAATCATTTCATTGAGCAGTATAAGAAATTCAGGATGCCTTGATTCTAACATTTTTAATAGTGTCCCAGAAAAATAAAGCGAAACAGATATTTCTGGGAATTTATTCAAAACAGAAAGAAATGGCCGGTAACAATACTGATATTTTTCTTCAAAATCAGATATTGAGACATGTTCTGGGAGATGATTATAACAAATTAGTAATATTTTATGGGTATGCATATTTTTTCAGCTCCCTGATACTTTTATTTTAGTATAAACACATTTATGGAATATTCAACAAAATATTTCCAAAATTGATAAAAAGCATACACCAAAATGCAATAAAGATTAGACGGATTGGTAATCCGTATGCATGCATTTCAATTTTCGAAGTGCTAAAAATAGCAACCATTTTTTCTGTTAATATAAATAGAAAATAGTATAGTACAATATGACCAAAAATCGGAATAAAAATTAGCAAAAATGATTGTAGTGATGTTTGTAATGATAAAGCAGAAAGTACAAATAAAAAAGGTATTTCAAAAACTAAAAATTCTTGTTTTGTTTTTATGTCTGAAGAATCAATTTTATCTGAAACAAATTTAATAAGAAGATATATGATAACAAATACAACAACATATAATGGCCTTACATTAAACGGAACAGCAATAAAAATCCAAAAAACATTCATAATAAATGAGATAATAATAGATACTATTAAAAGTCTAATACTATTCTTTTTTAAAATTGCAGCAGGCAATGTGCAGTATAATCCAAAAAACAATAACGGATTAAAATGAAAGAGCTCAGCAATATCGCTAAAATTAATCATTAGTGCCTCTCTTTTTTAGAAATTTTTGTAATAGCAATTTTAATCAAAAGCAAAGCGCATGCAACACATAAAAATGCAAACCAAGGAGTAATCCCAGCATGAAAAGAAACTGGTTTGAGTGTCTGATAATTTTTTACAGAAAATTCAATTGAACCATAGGTAATAAATTCTCGAAAAAAGGCAAACAGTATTGACATTGCAGGTATTACAATCGCTTTTATTACATTATCAGTAACATTGTGCCAGCTTTCATCATGTGCTGCTAATTCTATTATAAATGGTAAAAATTGAATTAATGAAATATGCATGGAATACATTGTATAAAGGTATGGATCGATAATTAAAATAACAGATTGAATGATAGCATTAATACATGCAAGAGTTAAAAGTTTAGCGCTAAAAAATATAAATTGATTAGTGTTTTCTTGTTTTACCAAATTTGAAATGAGAAATAAGCATAAAAAACTGATAATAAAAACAGCAGAAAAAATTAAAGCAAGCAAGACATGGGATGAGAGAATAAAAATTGGCATACTGAATATTACAACTCGTTCAATGTGCATCTGTTTGTTATCAGAATATTCATGCTGCATTTCATTTACTCCATTTATTTAATTAGTTTGTATAGCCTATTTAGTTCAGTTTTCAAAAAAGTTATATCAATTGAATTAACAGAAAAAGCAGCTATATCATGTAATAAATATACTTTATCAATTTTATTATTTTTATCAAAAATTAATATTCCATTCTGATTATCTTTTAAAAATAAAATCATTTTAGGACTGTTCGTATCATATGAATTGAGGTATATTGAATATGAAAATGGATTATAAGGAATTATTTTAAAAGATGAATCCAGATGATTTTCTAAGATAATTGTTTTTTTGGAAAAATTTTCACTAAAATATGCAAAATAAATTGAAAACAATAATAAAATTGCCAGGAACAAAAAAAACAGTATATTTTTATTCATTTGATATGCTCCTTTGTTCTGACATAGTATTCATTTGAAAATTTTTAAATAAAATAACAATAATATTAATTGTACATAACACAAGAAACATACCTTCAGTAGATTTAGTATACCGCAGACATATATAAGAAAAAATACCAGTAATAATTCCAATTGCTATTTGGCTTATTTTTTTTACACAATTATTTTCCGGAAAAATGTTGTAATAAAACAATGCTATCATTGTTCCAAAGTTAACCAGTGAAAATAAGATATCTCCATGAAATATTTCTTCACCAGGAAGGCCAATTCCAAATATCCATACAAGCAATAGAAAAACGAAAGCTGCAGTAAAAGCTGTGACATATTTAAAATAAGAAACTGCAAATAGAATAATTAAGCCAATAAAAAGAATAAATATTCCTGATTCAATAATTGTTGTGCTCTTTAGTCCAAATAAAAAATCAAAAAATCCATACGGGAGAGCACTCTTAAATTCATTAAAGAAAACAGTATTTAAAAAATCTGTAATTGATTTATCAATTGATGAAATTGAAACACCAGCTTCTTGTAATAATGCGAAACTGTTTTTTTGTACAGAATGGTTACTTGCATAAGATCTCAAGATAGTTATTGATGTTGCTTTTGTAATGCTATCCGCTAGTTTTTCATTATTTGTGAAAAAATAAGAAAAATATCTTGGCCATGACATATATGCAAATAATGCTCCAAATGCTGGAATATTAAAATAATTATTTTCCCTACCTCCAAACAAAATGAAAAAAATAAAGTAAGTAAAAAACATGGTGATGAATGGAATAAATAAAGGTATAGTTATTGGGAAAATCAATACTAGCAATAATCCAGGAAGCAAATAATCAAATTTTGTGTCTACTGTTTTGAAGAAAAATTTTCCCAGCATCCATGCGCTAACAGCACCTAAAAAACCTGAAAGACAAACAAGCATAACACTAACGCCATGAATGCATGTTGCCCATAGAATAACAAGTAATAATATGCTGTTTAGAATCCTTTCATTAAATTTCGCAGTATTCCAATGATGTATAAATGGAGCGGAAATTCCCTGTATCATAATAAATCTCGCTTTGCTTTTAAAAATAAGTCTTGCAGTTTTATGTAGCTAGGACACACATACGTACAGAGTCCACATGTAATACATTTTTCTAAGTTTTTCTTAGTATTCTTGAATTGTATGTTATATTGAATATTTTTATACATTTCCATTGGATTACATAAACATGGGCATACATCAATACAAGTACCACATGTCGTGCAAATTGATGATGCTTTATGATGCCAGAGAGTATTATTGAGCGCAATAATTGCATGCATGTTTTTTGTGACCGGTGTATCCAAATCGAGAGTTTTTTGCCCTTTCAAAACACTATTTATTGCAATAATGTCCGGTTTCATAATAAAACCGCCAAGTTCTTCAATTAATGATCCAATCGGAGTCCCGATTTTTGCTTTTAATAATGCTGATGTTTTAAGACAGTTACCACCAACAAAAACAAATTGTTCGATATAAGGTTTATTCTTAACTACTGCATCATATATTGCAATGAGTGTTCTTGTTTCTAATGTTAAGATATTATGTGTTTCTGTTTTTGGGTAAGTTTTTAATAAGATTTTTTCAATTAATTGTTTATCAGCTTGAGGGTATTTTAATGGAAATAATCGAAAACTTATTGGGATTTTTAATTCTTCAATGATTTTTAGTTCATTGCTGTTAAATTCGTGTTCAAATTGTGTAGCAATAATAATTGACGAAAAATTAAATATTTTATGTAAAATTGCTGCAGCTTCGAGGATTTTTGTTTTTGCATTTTCAAATAATTGAGTTTCACCGTGGGAAACAATATCTTGAATGAGTGTATTTATTACAAGAATGTCAGCAGGTGAATTCTGTGCTAATTCTTCGGTTAAAGGCTTTCCAGAGATTGAACATATGACACCCTTATCATTTAAAAGAAACCGAATATCATTACTGTTTAAGGATCGCCAATGATACCGTTCAGAACTTTTAAGTGATAAGGTAAAGTAACCACTTAATTTTATTACAAGCGCCTGTGAAATATACCCCATAGGAGTAACAACCTGAACAATCTTATGGAGCACACATGGTATGGGTGCATGAAATTTAAATCCGGTACTGCTCTGTGCAATAACCTGTCCTTCAGCAATTTCCTGCCCTTCATATACAACTATTCTAAAATCAGGCTGGGTTTCATATGTTTTTAATACAATGAGTGCATAATTAGGAATATAGGTTTGAATTATTTCTGAACTATTACTACCAGTCTCTTTTTTTATGTCAATACCACCATGAAATGAAGGTACAGTATATTTCATATGCTAGCATCCGTAATTGTAATATTTATGCCATCTGGCAATGTTTTAACAGAGTTTTTGAAATATATCAATTTTTTGATTTTTTTGCCAGCACTCGAAAAAATATCGAAGAGTATAAATACACACATGACACCAATCAGAATAATGGAATATTTATTGAGTAGTGGCTGTGAACTGCTTAAACTTGCAAGTTTTTTTTCTAAATCACTACTGCTTGCACTAGTTTTAATATCAATAGTAACTTGTAGTGGATCTAAGAAAATAAGATGAACTGTTTCATTACTAATACTCACACTGGGTTTTGATGAAGCATTGTAAATTGAACCATATATGCTTAAAAATTGCTTTTGGATGTGCATCTCATAGTCATGTTTAGATATAGAAATAAGAGCATGAGTATTTGTGAATAAAGTTGAAAATACTATTATAGCTGCTCCTGCAGTTAATACCATGAGTTTATTATACAGTAACCATCGGGGCTGGTCGGGAAGAATTTTTACAAAAAAGGGAATTCTATGTTCTTTTTTTCTTTGAATACGATTTGTGAGTATAAATAAAGTATATGTATAAAACACACAGATTACATAATATAAAATTAATTCCAAAGATGTTGCAACTAAACTTAAAGAAAGAATTATTCCAATAAGTAGTACAACAGTTGCAGGAAATGGCAATTTGTCATTGTTGGATATTTTTTCATAGTATAGAACAATAATATTTAAAGCTGTAAGTAATAGGATTAATACTGAGAAACTAAAAATTACTGATAAAGAAAAAAACATAAATGCAAACCATGGTCCAAACAAGATAAGCAGAATCTTTCTTGTATAGGATGATTGTATATTTATCATAATGATAACTGCAATGATAAAAAGCGAAATAACAATCCATTCATTTGAGTCATTTGTACTTACAGGTATTTTTGAAAAACTTATTTGTTCTTTTTGGAGTTTACTAGTTACAAGCTTATCAGCTAATTGGCTTTTAGCAAGTAATTTAACTGAAAATTGATTCTTATTTTTAGAGATATAAAAAAAATCTATAAGTTTTTTAAGTAAAACAGTATTTCGTATATCATTATCAATAAAACGCTTACGTATATGGTCCAGTGTATCATCTTCAATTTCGTGAAAATTTGAAATGGGCACTTCGAAATTGTAAGGTGTTATGAGTTCTTTATTGTCATGAAACTGTTTACAAAATTCTAGTGCCTGTGATTCTGTTTTAAAGTTTACTATATATGCAGTAGATGCATTTTTTGAAGTTAGCAAAGTTAATAGTGCTGGAATAAGAAGAATAATAATTACAGGTATCAATATTATTGAATATTTTTTATATAGCAGCTGTTTTATAGGAATCATTCTTGCTGATGTCATAATGTGCAAACCGCTATTGCAATAAAAAACCCTAGTAGACTTCCAACGATGACTTGAGGCACTGTATGCCCATGAATTTCTTTTACAGGGATGTAACGTACATTTATTTTCTTTGTAACATCACCGGCAAAAATATTGTAGCTTTTGGCTAAAAGCCCAGCAACACGTCTGACCCCAAGGGCATCGCGTATTATAACCATAGTTACAAAAAAAGATAGTATAAAAATATCGCTCGTGATACCACGCATGAGTCCAAAAGCAGTAGTTATGCTTACTGTCAAAGCACTGTGACTCGACGGCATACCGCCAGTTTTCCAAAGCAATAATGCAATAAGATCTTTAAATGGCGGCAATGGTTTTTTTAATAATCGAATAAATGTTTTTACAAACTGTGCAAGAAACCAGCTGAATATTGCTGATTGAAATATTGGATTTCTGAGTAATTTTAATAAGTCCAATGACAATCGTGAAATGTAATACACACAAAATCCTGATTTATGGTAATGTATTGAGTACAGGAAGTATAGCATACAATGAATAAACATGTATATAAATTTATTGCTGGAAATGATGATAATGGAAGAAGACTAGACCGTATAATTCGTAAGTTATTTCCCAATTTTTCATTAAGCTATATTTATAAGCTTATTAGAACTGGAAAGGTATTGGTTAACGGCAAAAAAAGTAAAACCAATGCAATAATTATAAAAAATGATACACTTGAAGTAGCACTTGCCGACCCCCTCGTAGCTGAAAATGCAAATATGTATACATATAAGAATTCTTGCAGAGCTGCACTTTTGGATTATTCTAGTTTTCCACAGCTTTCATGTTTATATGCAAATGCAGATGTTATGGTAATTAATAAGCCACGCAGTATTGATGTTCACGGTCCACAGAGTATAGCTGAAATTATTAAGCACAGCCTACCTAATAATTCGCTTTCTTTTACACCTGCTCCGGTGCATAGGCTTGATAGGAATACTTCGGGTTTATTAATAATCGCTCTGTCACTTATAGGTGCCCAAAAAAGTTCACGAGCACTGCATGATAAACAATTGGAAAAATATTATTTAGCTGTTTTAGAAGGAGCCATTGAGCATGAAGTAGTTTTAGAGCATTATGTAATGCGAGACAAACTCAAAAAAATAACTACTGTGCACACAGAAAAAACAAAATCTAGCAGTAAAGCATTGCTCAAGATCCAGCCATTGCTCATAAATGAACAATTTACTTTTGTGCAAATTCAATTATTAACAGGCTTTACCCATCAAATACGTGCGCAATGCAGTACTTATGGGCACCCGCTTGCCGGAGATAAAAAATATGGAGCATGCATAAAAATTCCTTATTATTTTTTGCATGCATGGAAATTAGTCAATATTGATACAGCATTTTCGGATCTTCCCCATGAACTCTATGCACCGCTGCTCGATACACAATTAACATACTTAGAAACATACTGTCAATTTACACAAGACCAAATTCGTCGCGTGACACAGCATTAATTTTTTCTTCTTAGTATGATATAGTAACTGAAAAATTTGCGTGTATGAGGATTGTTCATGAGCATGATTCCTATTAAAAACCCATTTGTTACGTTACCTGGTTATTCCTGTTTTGGATGCAGTCCTAATAATGAGTATGGTCTTGCAATGGAATTTTTTGAAGATGGAGATTCAATTGTGAGCTTTTGGAATCCTAAAAATCATTATTCGGGATTCTTAGGAGTACTGCATGGAGGTATTCAAGCAACACTGCATGATGAAATTGCAAGCTGGGTAGTTTTTGTTAAATTAAAAACAGCCGGTTATACTGCTGACTTATCAGTTGCGTATAAAAATCCTGTGCTTATCAGCAAAGGTACTATAAAACTTGTCTCTAAACTGGTATCGCAAGAAGGCAATTTTGCAACTATGCATACTGAACTGTTTGATGGATCGGGTAAGCTCTGCAGTGAATCTCATGCACGATATTTTATTGTTCCAGAACATATAGCTCAAAAGAAGTTTTCGTATCCTGGCATCGACGCTTTCTATAAATCTCGATAAAATATGGGGCTGCCTTGAGAGCAGCCCCACTCAGTATCTTTCTCTATTTATTAGTGATTTAACCTAACAAGCTCAGCATAACACCGGCCGCAACAGCACTGCCGATTACGCCGGCAACATTCGGTCCCATTGCATGCATTAAAAGATAATTTGCAGGATTTTCTTTTTGTCCTACGACTTGAGAAACACGAGCTGCCATAGGAACAGCAGAAACACCGGCTGAACCAATAAGCGGATTAATTTTACCGCCAGAAATCCAATTCATAATTTTGCCAAAAATGACACCCATGGCTGTTCCGCATGCAAAAGCAAAAAGACCTAATCCAATAATCATGAGGGTTTGTGGCTGTAAGAATTTTGCTGCAGTAGCAGTTGCTCCAACTGATGTCCCCAAAAAGATTGTGAGAATATTGATAAGCGCATTTTGAGCAGTATCTGATAACCGTGCAGTAACACCAGATTCCCTAAAAAGGTTACCGAGCATGAGTGCACCAACAAGCGGTATTGCACTGGGAACAATGAGTCCTACGAGAATAGTTACTGCAATTGGGAAAACTATTTTTTCTGCTTTACTTACTTCTCTCAGCTGCTGCATCACAATCATGCGTTCTTTTTTTGTTGTAAGCAACTTCATGATTGGCGGTTGAATAATTGGCACAAGAGCCATATATGAGTAAGCAGCAATAGAAATTGGGCCAAGCAAATCAGAATTGAGTTTGCTTGTTAAATAAATTGCGGTAGGACCATCGGCGCCACCAATAATTCCAATACAGGCAGATGATTTTAAATCAAACCCGATATAGTGAGCAACAATAAATGGCAGAAAAATGCCAAATTGAGCTGCAGCACCTAATAGTAAACTTTTAGGATTAGCAATGAGCGGGCCAAAATCGGTCATTGCTCCTACTCCAAGAAAAATGAGCGGCGGGTAAATTCCTAATTTTACACCGTAATAAAGATAGTAGATTAATCCGCCTGGTTCCCCATTCTTTCCTTCTAAAAAAATAGGACTGATAGGAAGGTTCACAAGGAGCATACCAAATGCTATTGGTATTAAAAGGAGCGGCTCAAATTTCTTTACAATACCAAGATAGAGGAGCAAACATGCAATTATGAGCATAATAAGCTCACCCGGTATTTGTAAACCGAATACCGAAACCATCATCGTGCTGTTAAAAAAACCAGCAAATCCCGATGAATTGATAAAATCAATAATTTTCCCAATCATAGAATCCTCTATGCGAGATCGATAAGCGGATCACCAGTATTAACAGTGGTTCCAGCCTGAACACGTATATGCTGAACTGTACCATCATTCGGAGCAGTTATTTCATTTTCCATTTTCATTGCCTCAAGAATGCAGAGCACATCACCGCGCTTAACTGACTGGCCTTTTGTTACCTTAACAGCGAGAATTGTACCGGGCATTGGTGCCTTGATTGATCCAGGTCCTGCGCTTCCCCCTACAGGAGCTGCTGCTGTAGCTGGCTGTGCAGCTGCTGCTACGGGAGCAATCTGAACTGCTGGTGATGGAGCTTGTACCATACTGCCAACTTCTTCAACAACAACATCATATGTTTGACCGTTAACTGTAACCTTAAATTTTTTGTTCATAGTATTCTCCTTAAGATTGTAGTGTGTAAAAACCCTATCGTAGTAACGTTCCTTTTGATTTTCGTGAAAACCGTTCTGCAAGCGCCCATGCTGGGGCATCAGCTTTTTGGATGCTTGCGATATAAATATTTTGCACTGAGGTATTCATCATTGCAGCTACAGCCGCGCTAATAACAGCAATTAGTTCGCTGGAATTTTGAGTACTGTTCGACTGTACTGGCTGTGCAGATTCTGCAGGACGCTTCTTTTTAGGAGCTAACAGAGTCTTTAATAAAACAATCAGTACAATTATTAAAATTAATCCTAAAAAAACAGTTACTATACCAATTATTAAAACCGTCCAGGCTGATATCATGTGAACTCCTTTTATACTGGCATATTGCCATGTTTTTTTTCAGGACGCGATTCACGTTTTGAAGCCAGCACAGTTAAAGCATTTGCAAGCTTGATTCTCGTATCGGCAGGATCGATAACATCATCGACATAGCCACGCATAGCTGCTTTATAAGGATTTGCAAAATTTGCTTTGTATTCCTCAATTTTCTGTTTCCGTGTTTCTTCTGGTGTTTGCGATTCTTCAATTTCTTTTTTGAATATAATATTTGCAGCTCCATCGGGACCCATTACAGCAATTTCTGCACTTGGCCATGCAAACACAATATCAGCACCAAGATGACGGGAACACATTGCTATATATGCACCGCCATATGCTTTTCGTACGATTATGGTAATTTTTGGTACGGTTGCTTCTGAATATGCATAGAGCAGTTTTGCACCATGGCGAATTACACCACCATGTTCTTGTCCTACGCCTGGTAGATAACCCGATGTATCGGTAAACGTAACGAGAGGAATATTGAAAGCATCACAAAATCTGATAAAGCGAGCTGCCTTATCAGATGCATTAATATCCAGTACACCGGCCATGATTTTTGGCTGGTTAGCAATAATTCCTACTGTTTTTCCGCCAATACGAGCAAAACAGGTAATAATATTTTGAGCATAGAGCGGCTGAATCTCAAAAAAATCTCCATCATCAAAAACATTGCGAATTATATCGCGCATGTCATATGGTTTATTGGGAGAATCAGGGATGAGATCGGCAAGCCCCTGTATGCGTTTGTTAACGGTATCCTGAGTAACAGCTACAGGAGGTTCTTCAAGGTTGTTTTGCGGCAAATAGGATAAGAGTTTCCTGACAGCCTGAAAGGTTTCCTGTTCATTCGTAAACATGAGACTTGCGCAACCAGATACTTCACTGTGCACAAGCGCGCCGCCGAGAGCTTCTGCACTGACATCTTCCCGCGTAACAGCCTTGATTACTTGAGGACCTGTAATAAACATATTTGCGGTTTTATCCACCATAACAGTAAAATCTGTTAAAGCAGGTGAATAGACTGCGCCTCCAGCACAGGGTCCCATAATAATTGAAATTTGCGGAATTACTCCTGATGCAAGCGTGTTTCGATAAAATATTTCACCGTATCCTTTTAAGGCATCGACGCCTTCTTGAATACGTGCACCTCCTGAGTCGTTAATGCCAATACAGGGGCATCCCAATTTCATGGCAAGGTCCATTACTTTGCAAATCTTTGCTGCGTGCATTTCACCGAGCGAACCGCCTACTACAGTAAAATCCTGAGCAAAGACGGTAACGGTGCGTCCGAAAACAGTACCGTAACCGGTAACAACACCTTCGCCGGGTGCTTCAACTGAATCCATACCGAGGTCCGTAGCTCGGTGTTCAACAAACGTATCGAGTTCAGTAAAAGAACCCGGATCGAGGAAGGCTTCAATTCGTTCACGTGCTGTCATTTTGCCTTTTTCATGCTGGGCAGCCACGCGTTTAGGTCCACCACCTGCAAGGATTTTTTCCCGCTTACTAGCTAGTTGTTTAAGTTTTTCTTCCATACATTTGACTCCATTATACTTATAGCAACATTAATTTCGTTCACATAGTTCAATGAGAACGCCATTTGTTGACTTTGGATGTAAAAAAGCAATTTTTGCGCCGCCAGCACCATACCGGGGCTTTTCGTCAATGAGGCGCATACCTTTTGCCTTCATTGCTGCAAGTGCTTCTTCAATGTTTGAAACTCTAAAGGCAATATGCTGAATACCCTGACCTTTTGCTTCGATAAATTTTGCAATTGGACCTTCCGGATCGGTGGATTCGAGTAATTCTACTTCTGTGTCCCCAATTGGAAGAAACGCAACTTTAACCTTTTGTTCTTCCACTGTTTCTGTACCATGCACTGTGAGCCCTAAAACTTCTGTATAGAGCTTGAGTGCTTCATCAAGATTGGCAACTGCAATGCCGATATGATCAATTTTTGATGTCATAAATTCCTCCATTATTTATTGTTAACGTCTAGTGTAATAAATAATCAAAAAGTTTCCTACTGGCTTCATAGGTATCAATTTTTCGTGACTGAACCGAAGCAACAAGTTTTTCTAGCTGATTCCGTGAATCATTTGAATTTATTTTTTCAGTTACCATATCCAGTACCATGTTCTGAATTTCCCAGAGTACGTTTGCATTACGCCGCTGTTCAAGGAGGCCAGTCTCCTTAAGCATAGCACCATGCTGGATAATAGCGTCTGCAAGTTCCGAAATATTTTTACCGGTTTCTGCAACTGTAGCGATAACAGGTGGCAGAGGTATGGGAAGCTCATGTCCGGGAAGATTCGTAATGCCATGATGACCGGCAAAAGAACGCTGGACTGCTGTATCGGGCTGATGATTTTTATAATACTCAGTATAGAGTTCGGTAAATCGTGTTGGTGCACTATTGAGTATTGCCGTTTCAAGCATTGCTCGAATTTCACGAACTGTTCTTTCAGTGCCATCTTTATCGGCTTTATTAACACAGAAAATATCGCCAATTTCCATGATTCCGGCTTTGATAGCTTGTATATCATCCCCCAGACCGGGCACCGTAACAAGAACTATTGTATCTGCATACCGCACAATTTCTACTTCGCTCTGCCCTACACCTACTGTCTCAATGATTATTATGTCATACTGAGCAGCATCGAGTATCCGAAGTGTTTCACCGCACGCTTGGGCTAAACCGCCAAGATGCCCTCGTGACGCAAGACTGCGTATAAAGACATCGGGATCGGTTGCATGGTTCATCATGCGAATTCGGTCACCGAGAATAGCGCCACCGGTAAAAGGACTGGAAGGATCTACAGCAATTACGGCTACTCGCTTGTTTCGTTTCCGAAATTCGCCTATAAGCTTATCGGTAACGGTACTTTTCCCTGCTCCGGGAGGACCTGTAATACCAAGCACATGAGCTTTTCCAGAATATTGATGCAGTTTCTGTATGAGTTTAATTCTTTCCCTATCGTTTCGTTCTACGAGGGAAATGAGCCTTGCAATGGTTCGCATATTGCCAGCGAGAATCTCTTGAATTGTGCTCTCAGACACTGCATCCATACTGCTAATACTTTCTGCTAGTCCAGTGAACGTTTGAGGTTAGCTTTAATAAACTCGATTGTTGTACTGGTTGGAGTACCGGGAGTAAATATTGCTGCAATACCAGCAGCTTTCAGACCAGGAATATCATCTTCTGGTATTACTCCTCCGCCAATTACGAGAACATCATCAAGTTTATTTTGCCGCATAAGTTCCATGACACGGGGAAAGAGGTGATTATGTGCTCCCGACAAAATGCTCATTGCAACAACATCGACATCTTCCTGTAACGCAGTCTGTACAATCTGTTCAGGAGTCTGCCTGAGGCCCGTATAAATTACTTCCATGCCAGCATCACGAAGCGCACGTGCAATTACCTTTGCACCCCGGTCATGACCATCAAGACCTGGTTTTGCAACTAACACCTTTATTTTTCTAGCCATATTCAAACTCCTTACGCTTAAAGAATTACTTTTTGCTGGTATTCGCCAAATACTGAACGGAGTGTATCGCAAATTTCACCCAATGTAGCATACGATTTTACTGCATCGAGGATAAAGGGCATGAGATTGTCATTGCCTTTTGCTGCTTTTTCTAATGCAGCAAGCGATGTTTTAACGCTGTCATTATTACGCTTGTTCTTGAGTTCTTTAAGTCTAGCTGTCTGCCGTTCACCGACACTTGGATCTACCTTGAGCAGTCCCTTTGGAGCAGCTTCTTCAATCTGGAACATGTTCATGCCTACTACAACACGATTCTTCGATTCAACATCCATCTGATATGCATATGCCGAGTCCTGAATCTCTTGCTGTATGTATCCCTGTTCAATTGCTTTTACTGCTCCGCCGAGATCATCAATTTTTTGGATGTATGCTGCAGCTTCATCTTCAATGCGATTTGTCAGGCTCTCCACATAGTATGAACCAGCAAGCGGATCAATTGTTTCTGTAACGCCAGATTCATATGCAATAATCTGCTGTGTTCTAAGTGCAATGCGAACAGATTCTTCTGTTGGCAATGCGAGTGCTTCATCACGAGAATTAGTATGCAAGGATTGTGTTCCACCAAGTACAGCAGCGAGGGCCTGTATAGCAACACGGACGATATTGTTATCAGGCTGCTGTGCAGTGAGCGTTGAACCGCCCGTTTGCGTATGGAATCTGAGCATCCAGCTCTTTGGGTTTTTTGCTTTAAATCGTTCTTTCATGATTTTTGCCCACAAGCGCCGTGCAGCTCTGAATTTTGCCACTTCTTCAAAAAGATCATTATGTGCATTAAAGAAGAAGGACAGACGTGGAGCGAATTCATCGACATCAAGACCTGCTTTAATTGCAGCATCGACATAGGCAATTCCATCGGCCAATGTAAATGCTACTTCCTGTGCAGCAGTAGCTCCGGCTTCGCGTATATGGTAACCGGAAATTGAAATGGTGTTCCAGTTTGGTACATGTTTTGAACAGTACTCAAAAATATTTGTAATAAGTCGCATCGATGGTTCTGGAGGGAAAATATACGTGCCGCGTGCAACATATTCTTTGAGTATATCGTTCTGGATTGTGCCATTGAGCTTATCAGGTGATACACCCTGTTTTTCTGCAACAGCAATATACATCGCAAGCAATACTGATGCCGGTGCATTGATTGTCATTGATGTTGAAACTTTATCGAGCGGAATTCCATCAAAGAGGACTTCCATATCGGCAAGACTGTCTATCGCAACACCGACTTTTCCTACTTCGCCTTGCGACAATGGATGATCTGAATCATAACCGATTTGTGTGGGTAAGTCGAATGCTACTGAGAGGCCGGTAGTACCCTGTTCCAGGAGATATTTGTATCGTTTATTAGATTCTTCCGCTGTTGAAAATCCAGCATACTGACGCATTGTCCAAAATTTGCCTCGATACATGGTGTTTTGGACACCTCTGGTAAAGGGATAGGAACCCGGCACTCCCAGATCGCGTGCATAATCTAAATGCTCAATATCCACTGGAGTATATAAACGCTTAATTGGAGCATTAGAACCTGTTGTGAATTGTTTTTTGCGTTCAGGATACTTTGCAAGTGATTTTTCAACTTCTGCATCATATGCAGACAACATTGCCTGTAGTTCTTTTGAATCGGACATAACGCCCCCTTGTTTCAAATTATACGGTCATGAATGACACCGTCATTCATCAAACTGTGTATATTCACCGAGCTTGCTTTGCAAGCTCAAATCCTTTGCGCACTGCACGCAGATTAAGATCTTCGGTACCTTTTGGTACTCGATTGACAATTGCGGTTTCAAGTTTATCAAGCGGCACAATACCGGAAATTCCTGCAAGCACCCCTAGCGCCACAGCATTGGCAACAACCGATTTTCCTAATTCTTTTGCAGCTGTTTCCAAAATAGGCACTTTGATTACTGCAGCTTTTGTATCAATTGTTTCTGTTATATGTGCATCAATAATGATTGTGCCTTTTTTCATGACAGTACCATAGGTTTTAAATGCTTCACTGGTAAGTGCTAATAAAAAATCAGGATCCTGTGCTTTGGGGTAATCTATGTCTTCATCTGAGATAACTACTTCAGCTTTTGAGGCACCTCCGCGGGCTTCTGGACCGTAACTCTGAGTTTGCACAGCATTTTTATTATCAAGAATTGCTGCTTCGGCAAGCACAATGCCTGCAAGCAATAAACCCTGTCCGCCTGATCCGCTTAATCTGAATTCTGTCCGCATTCTCGTAACCCTCCCTGAAAGGTGTCAAATTTCCGCTGAACTTGTTCAACCATTTTTGCATATTCGCCAGTAAATTCTGGTTCAGCTTTATTAACAAATTCACCGATAAGGAATTTTCCTTTAAGTTTTTCTTCTGGAAGTGCTGATGCTGCTTTGATATTGACAGCATTTTCCTTGAGCATTGTTAAAAGTTCAACAGCACCTCCCATTTTATTTTTTCTGCCAAAATATGTTGGACAAGGTGTCATTGCTTCTACAACAGAAAAACCATCATTTTGCAAAGCATGTTCAATAAGATCAATCAATAGCGGAACATGGTAGGTTGTTGCCCTTCCTACATAGGTAGCTCCTGAAGCTTGAGCCAGCTGAACAAGATCAAAACTGCGATCGATGTTCCCATAAGGTGCTGTCGTTCCAAGTGAACCTTTTGGTGTCATCGGAGAAACTTGACCGCTTGTCATACCATAGATGTTGTTGTTCATCACAATCGTGGTAATTCCAATGTTTCTTCGTGCAGCATGAATGAAATGATTGCCGCCAATTGCAGTGGCATCACCATCGCCAGTCATCACAATGACTTTTAGATCTGGGCGAGCATGCTTAATGCCTGTTGCAAATGCTAACGCTCTTCCGTGTGTTGTATGCAAAGTATCGAAATCCATATAACCTGGAGCACGACTCGAGCAGCCAATTCCTGAAACAATTACAATTTTATTTCTATCAAGATTAAGCCGTGCAATTGCCCGCACCACTGCTCCCATTATAGTTCCGTGACCGCATCCAGGACACCAGATGTGCGGTAATCTATTTTCTCGTAAATATTCAAGAGCTGTATTCATTGGCGTGCTCCTTGTACAATAGCATTATAAATTTCATCTGGCTTAAAAAGCTCACCATTAAGTTTATGAATTCCTGTTACTGTTTTATCACAACCAACAATGCGTTCAATTTCATAGATAAGCTGGCCAGCATTCATTTCTGGTACAATTACTGTTTTAGTTTTTTCTGAAATTGTTTTGAGCGGTTCAACGGGGAACGGCCAGATTGTCTTTGGACGGAATAATCCGGCTTTAATACCCTGCGAACGAGCTTTTCGGACAGCTGAGAGCGATGACATTGCACTAGAACCAAAAGAGACAACGAGAATTTCACAATCATCTGTTGATTCTGTAAAATAGTCACGTAATTCTGGTTCTGCAATTTCTATTTTCTTTATAAGCCGTTCAAGCTGTGCTCCAGCAATATCACCCTTATTGGTAGGAAATCCAGTAACATCATGAGATAAACCGGTCACATGATATCGGTATCCTGTACCGAAATCTGCCATAGCAGGAACTAAGGTTTCTGCATCTCCTTCAAACGGCTTATAATCATTTTTTGTTTTCGGACGCTTTCTGTTTTCTATTTTTAACGTAGATATATCAGGTAACACTACTTTTTCGCGCATGTGTCCGATAACTTCATCGGTTAAAACAATTACCGGCACACGATATTTTTCTGCAATATTGAAAGCTCTAATTGTTAAATCGAAGCATTCGCGAACATTGCCGGGTGCTAAAACAACGATGGGGTGATCACCATGCGTTCCCCATCGAGCCTGCATCACATCACCCTGAGCAGGAGATGTTGGCATACCAGTTGAAGGACCGACTCGCTGAACATTAATAATTACTACAGGAATTTCAGCGATTGCAGCATAGCCAATATTTTCTTGCATGAGCGAAAAACCTGGACCGCTCGTTGCGGTCATAGCTTTGCATCCAGCCAAAGATGCTCCAATAATTGCAGCCATAGAAGCAATTTCATCTTCCATTTGGATAAATTTACCGCCAATTTTTGGAAGTTCTTCTGCACAGAGTTCTGCTATTTCGGTTGAGGGTGTGATGGGATAACCAGCATAAAAACTTAAACCTGCAGTCAGTGCACCTATTGTGCAGGCTTCATTTCCCTGCATTAGTTTTGTTGTATTCATTGATGAGCCTCCGGAGGTAGACAATAGTCAACTTGGTTTGCATCAGTAACTTTCTTAATTGTGGCATCGATTTCTTCTACATCGATTACAAAATCCGGACAGCGAAGTTCGCAGAGTTTGCATCCAATACAATCTTCCGGGCGTGCCGCAAAAACTTTGCCATTTTTAAGTTCAAGCACTTTCTTAGGACAAAAGGCCACACAGATGTTACAGCCTTTGCACCACGTATCCCGTATTGTATGTTTGAATTGCTTTTTCTGGGATTCCATACTTAACCCCTTTATTAAGTTATAGGAAACAGATGAACGTTTCCTGTTATAAGTAGCATAATCTCTATGCAAAGATTTGTCAAAGCAGATTGTGTTTTATTATTCAAAATATTTAGTTTATTATTCAATATATTTCAATAAATAAAATAAACGATAGAGGTTACTGGCAATAATTTTAGAAAAGCGATATACTGTAAACCGAAAAATTACAACAGTGTACAGACTAGAACAATGCACGGAGCTAAATATGAAACGAATACTTAAAATTCGAGATGTCACATTGCGTGATGGTCAGCAATCACAATTTGCAACGCGTATGAATAAGAATCAAGTTGAACAACTTTTGCCGTTATATAAAGAAGCAAATTTTTACGCACTCGAAGTTTGGGGAGGTGCAGTCCCTGATTCAATTATGAGATATTTAGGAGAAAATCCATGGCAACGCCTTGAAATGATTCGTGATGGTATTCAAAAAAAATCTAAGCTTACTGCCTTATCCCGGGGACGCAATTTATTTGGCTATACACCTTATCCTGATACAGTTATTGAAGGTTTTATCAAGCATGCAATTGAAAGCGGCATTGATATCATGCGTATTTTTGATGCGCTCAACGATATCGAAAACATGCGTTCTTCAATCGATTATGTTAAAAAATACGGAGGAATAGCTGACTGTGCAGTCTGCTATACTGTCGACCCGCATTTTTCTTTATCAAGCCGATTTCATGCATTCTTAAAAGGCAAAAAGTTACCTCCAAAATTATTTACCATTAAATATTTCGTTGAAAAAGCAAAAGCATTGGAAAAGGCTGGTGCTGATCTTATAACGATAAAAGACATGGCGGGTCTCATTGATCCTGCAACAAGCGATAAGCTTATACAAGCATTAAAAAATGAAATTGGTGTTCCAGTTAATCTGCATACTCACTGTACACCAGGATTTGGCACTGCTAGTTTATTAATGGCTATTATCAACAATGTAGATATCGTTGATACAGCGGTACTCAATTTTTCCGGAGGACCCGCTGCACCCGGTTATGAAATCATTCAACTATTTGCTGATTTATTAGATATCGATACAGGAGTAAATAAAACTGCAGTAGCACAGATTAACACAAAATTGCGGGTAATACGAAAAGAACTCGAAAAATTTGATGAATATAAACTGCTCCCTCCAGATATTGATATAGCTACCTTTAAACCAGATGCGGAACTATCTGCTCTATTCCATGCTGCACTCGAAGCTGCTCAAAAGCACAAAACACAAAAAGTGCTCGAGTACTGCCAAAAAATTGAAATAGCATTTAATTATCCCGAACCTAATAAAGTTGTACAAAAAGCACAAATACCAGGCGGAATGTATACTAATATGCTTGCACAGCTTAAGGATCTCAAACTTGAAAAACATACACGCGAAGTTCTTGAAATGGTTCCGCAGGTGCGTTTAGATTCTGGTATTCCTCCTCTTGTGACGCCAACGAGTCAGATTGTTGGTGTTCAAGCAGTAAATTGTGTTGTTGATAAAACACAGGGAAAACCAATGTATTCAAATGTTTCTAAAAATTTCCTCGAGCTTGTAAAAGGTTCTTATGGTACGACCCCATGGCCAATAGATCCAGAGTTTAGGGAAAAAATTGCTGGAACGCGAGAACCTATTCCTTATGATGTTTCTAAGTATAAACCCCAACCAAATCCTATTTTACCGGAATATGGAAACGTACAGCTTGCGCTTAATGAAAAAGAACAATTGCTGTTAGAGCTTTTCCCTCAGGTTGCGGATAAATTCCTACGCGAAACACGTAAAAAAGAATACGAAGAACAGCTTAAGAATGTTCCTGAAAAACCCGAACTGTATCCAATAGAATTTTGGGAATATCTTTTAGAACATATGGAAGCATAACGGAAAGATTCTTATAAAGAGCATGAAAACCGTTTTATTTGGTATTGGTTTCTTCATGCTCTTGTGATATTTTTTGTTTTTGGTGTAAGATTTTCGTTATTTTCTTTTTACATGATTTATACCACCATAATCGCAGGCGTTCAGCTACAGTAAACAAATGGTACAGTAGTGTATGCACCGGAAAATCTATGCATCCAATGTAATGTCGTATTTCCCCGCCAAAACCTGTCTTGAATCGAAAGAGACCGGCCATTGGATGGTCTGGATTATCATCGGGAGGAATGCCATAGAGATCGTACCACTGACAACCATGCTGCTTTGCATCTTGCATAGCAGACCATTGCAATAAATATGGAGCCATTAGGTTTCGGTGTTCATTACTTGAAGCTCCATACAAATACGTTGCGCGATTTTGAAAATATACGGTAATAATTGCAGCAATCGGTTTTTCTTGAAACCATGCAGTCCATAACTTTGCCAGCGGCTGTGCTTCTTTTTGTGTTAAAGTGTTTTGAAATACCGATTGATAGTATTCTTTCTGATGAATAGCAATTGCATCTCGCTTTGCAGTTTCTTGATAAAGGTTCCAAAAAACTTCAAAATCTTTGCCAGAGCTTTCTTTTACTATGACTTGCTTTTTTGATGCTAGTTTTATGTTATAGCGCCATTTAGGTTTCATTGCTTGTAATAGTTCTTCTTCGGATTGTGCAAGATTAAGCATTACTGTATCGGGGGGCTGTACATTCTGTCCTTTATATCCTTGGTGTGTTTGAACTATTGTAGTAAGCATATGCATTTCATCGCGAGTTAGTAAATGATTTGAAAAAACAGCAGTATCAATTCGTATACACAGACAATTTTTAGGCAGTAAATGTTTTATTGCTCGGACAAAATTAGCAAGCTTAGAAAAATATTCATCTACATTGTGAGCATGAACAATTGGATATGGTACATATGCAAGTGAAAAGCTTCGAGCAAACTTTCGCACATACACTAAAGTCTCATTACTCTCAAAAGTACACGGAATAATCTCCCACCCAAATTTTTGTTTGATTTGTGCCCACCACCAGCTTTGATGAAAAGACACAACAGTATCATCAATAGAAAGAAAATCCAGCACTACAGTGTTCCTTACTCATGATGTCGTTACAAATAGTGTTAACCCACAGAACCTTTAGCTATGCTGCTAGTTTTAATTGGCGTACCTGATTCATCAACAATCGGTGTATTATCAACCATTACAACATGATCTTCTACTACAATTGGTACCGCAAAGAACGTGTCAATTGAAATTTCAGTAAGCGCACTGCTTGCCTGAGCACCCTGAAGCGTTATTTTTGTTCCAGGAGTACACTGTGGCGCTTCAAGAACTTCTACAGTTTCTTTTCCGTCAGCATCTTTTGCAGAAGCTGCTAACAACATGCCTTTGCTCTCAATGCCTCGAAGTTTAGCAGGCATAAGATTATTTACTATAATAATGTGCTTTCCTAATAGCTCTTCTTCTTTATAGTATGGAACCAATCCGGAAACAATTGTACGCGGTGTTCCGCTTCCGTCATCAAGTGTTTCGATATACAATTTATCAGCTTTAGGGTGTTTCTCAATAGCGATGATTTTTGCAACCCTAAGATCGACGGTTTCAGCAAACTTTTGACTGAGCGATACAGGTTGTTGCTGCTTATTCTGATCTGCCTGTCGTTCTGCTTGACTTCCTGAATATTTTTCTTTGAGGGCCATGACAAAATCTGATTCAAGTTTCTGAAAGAGAATCCCTGGATTTGAAACTGTATCAATACCAGAGAGCTGTCCTATATTCTTCCATGTCAATCTGTTTTCTCCGGTAAATGATGCACCTAAAAATCTTGCAAGTGTTTCCATGGCTTTAGGCATATAGGGATACAAAATAATTGCAAGATCTCTGAGTACATATGTTAAATCAAACAGTAAGCTCTGGGCAATTTCCGGTTTTTCAGTTCGTGCTTTCCATGGTTCAGTAGCTTGGAAACGTTTATTAGCAATGTCAGCAATTATAAATGCATCACGGAAAGCATCACGAAGCTCGGCTTTATCTAGTTTTTCTTTAATACCCTCTTCTAATTTTTTAATTTCATCCCAAAATGCAGTATCGGGTGTGCTCAGAGGCAGTTTTCCGTTATAAAATTTTGCAATAAAAGTAAGCGTTCTATTAATAAGATTACCTAAATTGCCAATGAGCTCTCCATTAACTTTTTCCAAAAAATCAGCCCATGTAAAAGTAAAATCACTTTTTTCCGGACGATTATAAAAAATATAGAACCGCCAGATATCTGCAGGTATGCCTGTATCAATAGCATCAGTTCCAAATACGCCTATTCCTTTACTCTTTGAAAATTTCCCAGCTTCGTAATTAAGGTATTCTGTGCTGGACATATGGTACAGCATAGTCCAATTTTGTCCGCTTCCAAGCAGTGTGCTGGGGAAAATAACAGTATGAAAAGGAATATTGTCTTTGCCTATAAACTGAAATAATTCAACTTGTTCTGGATTTTGCCACCATGTTTTATAATCAAACCCTTTTTCTTTTGCAAGAGCGGCAGTTATGCTAATGTAACCTATCGGCGCATCAAACCACACATAAAATACTTTATTTTCATATCCCGGTTTTGGGACAGGAATACCCCATTTAAGATCTCGTGTAATAGCTCGCGGTTTTAATCCATCACGTATCCATGCCTGTGTCATCTGTATTGCATTATTTGCCCAGAATCCGTCTGTGCTGGCTTTTTTCATCCATGCTTCTAGTTTGGGACGAATTGCTGGCAGATCAATGTATAAATGTTTAGTTGCTTTTATTCGAGGAGTGCTGCCGCATGTGGAGCATCGAGGTTCTTTTAGATCTGTTGGGTCCAATAATTTGCCACAATTTTCACACTGATCACCGCGGGCATCTTGATAGCCACAATGCGGACAGATACCGCGAACATAGCGATCGGCTAAAAATCTGCTGCATGATTCGCAAAACAGTTGTTCTATTTCTTGTTCAGTAATATATCCGTTTTTATCGAGTGCAGTAAAAATTTCCTGCACAATAGCAGTTTGTTCGGGGCTCGAGGTTCTCCCAAATTTATCAAAGTCAATTTCAAACCACTCATATACTTGTTTATGAATGACGTGAAATTTTGCACAGAGTTCAGCAGGACTTATGCCTTCTTCCTGAGCCTTTGTCTCAGTTGCAGTACCATATTCATCAGTACCGCAAATATACAGAGTTTCATATCCCAGTAACCTGCATGCTCGTGCAAACACATCTGCAGATAGTACCTGAATGAGGTTGCCGAGATGAGGAACATTATTCACATAGGGCAAAGCACTTGTTATTAATCGACGTTTCATAGGAAGAATAATAAGTTGAGATAGAGAGTCCTGTCAAGGCAACGGAGCATAATGCGCATTGCATTTTCGACTTTATACATAGTATAATTAAACCACAATACTATGTTTTTTACAGAACCCTGTATTCTTGAAGGATGCAAAGAGCCTTCACTGAGCTATAGCAAATATTGTGCTCATCATGATCCCAATATTGAAATGACGCAAAAATTAATCATTGATTATATTTTGGAAAATTCTATTATCAAAGATATAAATGGCGCTAATTTGCGTTATAATGGCTGTGACTTTTCACAGAAGCAATTTTATGGCTGTAATTTTCAAAAATCATTATGGAAAAATACATGTTTCACACATTCGCTCATGCGATTGTGTTTTTTTGATTTTTCTCTTCTTGATTCCTGTGATTTTTCGAAAACAAATATCCAATTCTCTTCGTTTGGCGGATCATCAATAGTTAATTCTTCATTTGAAGAATCAGAATTGATTCATGATAACTTTAATGGAATTAAAACTAAAGGCTGCACTTTTAATCATTCTAGTTTTTATAATTCTCATTTTGTTTTTTCTGAATTTTCTAATACTGATTTTATAGACTGCAATCTTAAACGCACATTTCTCATTGAAATAAAAGAAGAGAATGTCAATTGGAAGTTTTCCAATGTTCATGAAGCTTATACAGAAATTGAGCATTTTAGGTTATGAAACTCTACTTTCACTATTCATTATACGGATTTTCAAATGTCTATCTATTAGCAAATGATGAAACAAAAGAAGCAATTATTGTAGATCCAGCAGAATTTGATACTAACCTGCTCAGTTTTATTGAAAAATATAACTACTCTATTACAGGCGTTTTAATAACTCATAATCATAAACATCATATTCAAGGTTTAAAAACACTTATAAAAATATATCCAGCGAAAATTTATGCTAGCTCATTAATTGATGAATCTATTCAATCCATCCAAGTAAATGATAATGATGAGTTTTATCTATGCGGTTTTAATATTAAAGCCTTTTCGGTACCAGGCCATTCGCCAGATTCTCTTGTATATTTTACAAACAACTTGTTATTTACAGGTGATACCATACAAGCAGGATTTATAGGTTCAACACTGAGCCAATATAGTTTAACACTTTTAAAAGAGAATATTTCTGAAAAAATTCTCAATCAAAATGATTCATGTATCATACTGCCAGGTCATGGACCACCAACGACTATAGGGGTTGAAAAGCTTTATAATCTTGGTTTTCGAAAAAAAACACCAAAACCAAGTTCTGGTAAATATGATCTTTTTATAGATTGAACACTTTTAAATTAGTAAGATTTAATTTGACTTTTTTATTTTCATGTAGTAAAAATAGATGTAAATAGGAATCGTCGATTCTCTTTAGTACTACTTTTTCGCTATAGTAAGGGGGAAGATTTATGCGGAAAATAGCTTATAAGCTGCTGTTAATTTCAGCACTTGTTATGCTTGCGGTTCAGCTTTGGGCAGCAGACAATATTTTGGGGCTCTGGAAAACTGTTGATGATGAAACTGGCAAACCTCGCTCATATGTGATGATTTATATGTATCAGGGCAAGGTTTATGGAAGAATCGTTGCACTCATCAG
>CAZVTR010000004.1:24600-25737 GCA_964630305.1 uncultured Treponemataceae bacterium
GTTATTCCAGATAAATAGCACGCTTCAAAATGATTAGGAATGAGAATGTCAGCTTCATTAACAGCATTATGCAAAAAAAAGTCAGCTATTTCAGGTTTTACATAAAAGCCATGTGGCGTATCACCCATTACAGGGTCACAGCAATATATAAAATTGGGATTATTAGCTTTCAATGTTTTTACATGTTTAAGAATTATTTCTCCTGTTTCTCGATTTCCAATGTAGCCAGATAATAATGCATGGCTCTTGTTAGTTAGACCAGAGTTCTCAAGTGCAGTTAAGAGCGCATCGATATGACTGGCAGAAAAAATCTCTCCTGCATAGCTACTATACCCCGTATGTGTTGAGAATTGGACTGTATTGATTTGAGTTACTGGAATCCCAAGCGTTTCAAGTGCAAAAACTGCTGTGCGATTTCCAACATACCCATACGCAACAGATGACTGAATCGATATAATATGCTTCATATATATTGCTCCAAATAGTGCATTAACTGTAGAATAATATAATTAAGGTTATCTAAACCAGTATCAGTAATCGTAATACGATTATTCTCGTTATGTAGATAGGCAGGAAATTTTTTGCATAACCATTTGGGAATATCATGAAATTGATTTGGAAACCACTCATAAAAATCAATAGTTGAAAACCCATTTTTTTTTCGCAATTGCATCATGCAGTATTCAATAACTGCTGTTTTCCCGGAAATATGCTCGCTAGAACTATCTAAAACATTTGCGATATATGTATTAAGATTTGAAACAGTAGCTATGCGAGTATATGAACCATGGTCATCAATATTTGATACAGCTGATGGTCCTATTCCAAGCCAGGATCCCATTTCCCAATAATTAATATTATGAGAACAGTACTTTCCATGATGCGCCCAGTTTGAAACTTCATACCGTTCATATCCAGCATCAAGTAAAGTCGATAGAATTATTTCCCAGGAACATTCATTCTCATCCTGTGATGGCAATGATATAAGATTATTATTCATCTGGTGCGCCAGTTCTGAAGTATCTTCTACGGTGAGCTCATAGTATGATACATGATCAGGATGAAGTTCTATTAATGCTTTTATATCTTCCTGTACAACAGAAGCTGTTTGGAACGGTAGGCCATACATAAGATCTA
>CAZVTR010000004.1:25837-45400 GCA_964630305.1 uncultured Treponemataceae bacterium
GTTCGATTATCGCTTAATACAAAATATTGATTTTCCCCTAAGGTAATTGCTTCAAACTTTGAAGAAAATGGCAAGGAATCAGACCATGCTTCATTAGCTGGTGTTACAAGATCATATGTTTCTGAAGATACCTCAAATTCACTTAAAAAATGATACGATTTTTGGGTTTTATTATATACCAAATAGTTATTCATATAAATTGTATCTCCAGGTACGCCTACTATTCTGCGAACCAAAATTACATTGTTGTCTCCATCTGAATTAGAAAGCTGGCATTGCTGTAAGGTAAAAAATCTAATTATTGCATTGATGCATTGAAAAAAAATTGATGGTTCTTTACTGTTTTGGGATATGGTCACAATATCACCGCGTTTGGGCAATGTAAATGTTATTAGTTTTTTATTAGAAAAAGGAACATTTATTCCATACACTAATGGTGATGTGATTACTCGATAATTTTCAACTAAATTTGGCGACATTGAATCGTTAGTGATTTTATATGGTCTAAAAAAATAATTTATAAATATTTCAAAGGATATAAAAACAATCAACAGATATTTTAGAATGGTAAAAACTTTTTTTCGACGTTGTAACTTAACACTATATGATTCAAAATGCTTCATAAAACGATATTGTATGATGTATTTAATTTTTTTACAAGTAAAATATGCTATGGATATTTTTCTTTATTATGTGATATTCTCAAAACAATACGAATATTATTTGAGGTTATAATGAGCATGGTATTTGCAGTGAACAGAAAAGTTCATTTTAATTATTTTGTTGAAGAATCTATCGAGGCTGGTATCGTTCTTACAGGTTCTGAGGTTAAAGCAATACGAGCAGGAATGATATCGTTTACCGATGGTTTTGCTGCCTTTAAGAACGATGAACTTTTCTTATATAATGTCCATATAAGTGAATATAAATACAGTTCAATTTTCTCCCATGACCCTGATAGACTAAAAAAATTGCTATTACATAAACAGGAATTAAAGCGGCTTAAACGAAAAGTTGATGAAAAAGGGATTACGCTCATTCCTCTTGATTTTCATTATGCCAATCATAAAATCAAAGTGACTTTAGGACTATGTAAAGGAAAAAAGCTCCATGATAAACGTGAAGCAATCAAAAATAAAGATATAGAACGAGATATGGCACGTGAATTACGGGAAAGAAACCGCTAATGGGTACATTAAGAATAACCGGGGGTGAACTTAAGGGGAGAATCATTCATGTCGCCGAAGGTTCATTGGCTATTCGTCCTCCTATGGACAGGATGCGTGAATCATTGTTTTCTATTTTAGGAGATATTTCAGGAGCACGTATAGCAGATATCTTTGCCGGTTCAGGAATTTTTTCGTTTGAAGCACTGAGCCGAGGAGCCTTGTCTGCCCTCTGTGTAGAAAAAGATAAAGCAAAAATTGCTGCATTAAAAAAAAATGCTATGCTTTTAGGGGTTTCTATTAAAACAGCTGCAATACCAGCAGAAGTTTTTATTAAACGAGCATCAGAATCGTTTACTCTTGTTTTTATGGATCCGCCATTTCCCTATAGGTTTAAAAATGAATTATTATGTGAAATCGCCGAATCAAAACTGCTTGCACCACAAAGTAGACTTGTATTTCATTTCCCGCAAGAAGATAGTTTAATAGAAAATGTAACTGGTTTAAAATTGCTCACTAATCGCAAATACGGCCGATCCTGCATAAACATTTACCAAAAACTATAATCGCTTGAGCTTTTAATAAAAAATGTATATATTTAGCATATGAGTAAAAGTGATAAAGATAAATCTAAAGCTGAAATGCCAATAGATGTTTTTTCAAAGTTTTCTGAAGATGCCTTATTAAAACAAACTGATTACCCCAATAAAGAGCTTTCTCCTTCTGATAAAGCCCAGTTGAATAGAAAAGGCAATATATTTTATAATGAAGGCAAAATAGAACTTGCCAGAAGAATTTATCAGACAACGGGTTATTCTGATGGTCTTATTCGAATTGGCGAGTACTATCTAAAACATGACCAGCCTATTGAAGCATTAAAAATGTTCAAATTGGCACATGATGATGCAAAAACTCAAGCATTGGCAAAAATAGCTGCAGAGGCTATAAAAACTCTATTAAAAAGGGAAGATGAATCAAATGGCTGATTTTAACCAACCACCACTACCATTCGAGAATTCTTTTGATGAATCACAACCTGAGAATTCTCAAGTAAATGAAATAGCCGAATTATCAAAAAAAGGCTATGCGTTGCTTAAAGAAAACCAAATTTCAGAAGCGGAGGCATTTTTTAAACAAATTGTTGATCAGGATCCTGAAAACAATTATGCATTAGTTGGACTTGGGGATGCTGCACGAAAACGAAATGCATTTAGAGAGGCTGTAGAATACTATAAAAAATGCCTTATCTATCATCCGGGTAACAATTATGCACTGTTTGGACTTGCCGATTGCTACAAGGCATTGAATCAGTATCAAAAAGCCATTGAAATTTGGGAACAATACCTTTTACATGACAACAAAAACATTACGGTGCTCACACGAATTGCCGATGCATATCGTAAAGTACGTGAATTTCGCAAATCAAAAGCAATCTACTTACGTGTGCTTGAAATGGAAGCAGATAATCCCTATGCACTCATTGGGTTAGGACATCTGCATTATGATTTTAAGGAATATCGCGATGCCCTTCACTACTGGGCTCGCATGGTTCAGATTCAGGGTGAAAATGTAGATATTAGGGTTCTCACGTCAATAGGAAACTGCTACCGAAAGCTCAAGCAATTCGATATGGGTATTCCGTATTTCGAAAAAGTTTTGCAGCGCGATCCTCGTAATTTTTATGCATTATTCGGTCTTGCAGATTGCTACCGTGGTGTCAATAAACCAGCAGAATCCTTGCGCTATTGGAACCTTATACTAGATATCGATCCCAAAAACAAAGTTATTATCACGCGAGCAGGCGATGCATATAGAAATTTGGGTGATTATGATACTGCACTCGAATACTACCAAAAAGCACTCGATATAGAATTTGATTTGTATGCAGTCATGGGAAAAGCAACGGTAGCACGGCTGCAAGGTAAAATTAATGATGCAATCGAGTCTTTGAAAAAATTGATTGAATACGACTTAAAAAATTATCGTTTATATATTGAACTTGCCCAATGCTATCTTGCTATTAACGATAAATATAAAGCAATAGAAGTCTTAATGGACTTTCAAAAACAAGGCATTCGGAATGCTCATGTTCAAGAATTGATTAACCGAATCAATTCACCTAACTCATTTGACTCTGATGACAGAGACTTGTAATGTTCCGCATGCATTAGTGCATCTATTTCCCTCTGAACTTGTATCTACTTTGCAGTTAGAGAAGAGCTTCAGAGGGAAGCAGATTTTTAAATGGATAAGCATTGGCGCACAATCATTTCATGATATGACTGATCTTCCTGCGTCGCTTCGTCAATCTCTTGCAAAACAGTTTCCTACAATATACACCTCAACACTCGAAAACACATTTATTGATAAGCAGGATGGATCTGCAAAACTACAAATAAAACTATATGACGGAACACTTATTGAATCGGTACTGTTAGTTGACAATCAAGGCAGAAAAACAGCCTGCCTCTCAACACAGGCTGGATGCGGTATGCATTGTGCGTTTTGCAAAACCGGAACACTTGGATTTTTGCGTAACCTGGAATCGTACGAAATTATTGAACAATATTTTCATTTAATGAATAATTTTGGCAAACCAAGCAATATTGTGTTTATGGGTATGGGAGAACCGCTTTTAAATCTTCCTAATGTTTCTCAAGCAATTGCTATTTTTACCGCACACGATGGGCTACAACTTTCAAAGCGAAAAATAACAATTTCAACATGTGGTATTGTCCCTGGTATTCTTGAACTTGCAGAACAAAATATTGATGTGAGACTGGCTGTTTCCCTAACAGCTGCAGATGATAGCATACGTTCACAATTGATGCCGATCAATCAAACCTGGAACCTAGATTCACTTAAACAAGCTTTGCTTACCTATCAAGCGAAAACAGGCGAAAGAATTACTTTAGAATTACCGCTGCTGAGCGGAATCAATACCACATCTGACTGTGCCTACAAACTAATTGAATGGGTAAAAGGTTTACAAGTACAAATTAATCTTATAGCATGGAATCGCGTTGATGAATTACCCTTTAAAACACCTTCTTCAAAAGAACTTGCTGAGTTTATATCAATTTTAAGACAACATAATTTAAATGTTGTTCAACGTGCAAAACGAGGACGCAACATACAGGGAGCATGCGGCCAGTTAGGCAAAATCAAACAGGAATAAACTTCTGAATTCAGTTATAAATTTCAAAAGGTGAAAGGTTATTATGCTTGCTTGAACATTGCTGTAATCTTGTAATTTTTATCGGTAGTGTTCTCCAATTTTTTATGCAAGAATTTTCTATGATTGTTTGAATTTTTTCTGTTTCGACATGTGTAAAAATATCAATGTACAAATCTTGTTTTTCAAAATGAATTGAATTTAAATCGCAGTAAGCTTCAAGCATGCTGAGTATTTCTTGAAAACCTGTTTGAGTTTTAAGACCACAAATTCTAAAAATATTTTTATCCAGTATTGACGATAGTGAAATAAAGTTTTGTTCCTGAGATTTTAATATTTTGCAGTTTGTTATTGTGAGATATCTTGGAAGTAAATTATTAATTGCAAATACTGTTTCAGCATTATTAATTGGTTTTGATAAATAAATAAGACCATATTCATCACATGATTCTAAACCCAGTGGTAACGGTCCTGTTATTTCGATTCGTGGCATGGGATGGAAACCCTGACTGTAAGCCAGCGGAATATCAACACGGCGTAAAGCTGTTTCGAAATGCCTTACGATATCATGATGAGGCAGCAATGCAGCAGTATTCACTTTAGAAAATTGTATCAGCATTGCGTGCTTTAGTATTTTTTTATTGTCTTCACTATGTGTAATCTGCTTGCAATCAGAAAAATTATCAGCAATTTCTTGTATAGTATGTATGATTGTTGTGCTATCATCAATTTTAGCATGTGATGTACATGAGCCACAAGGGTTGCTGCATGCAGTTGTACAACATGGTGTGCATTGATGCAGTTTTGACTTTTGCTGTTCATGTTTAAAATACGACGGAGAAACCAGAATTGATATTTTTTTCCATGGTTTTTCTTCATACGAATGATTTTCCTTGAGGAGATTCATCCATATTTCTTTTTTAAAACTATCATCCCATGCATCAAAAACACAGCTGCTTTTATATGCTTTAGTAATAAGCTCTCCACTAGAACGATTTCCCTGTGCAATTGAATATTCAACGAAAGCCATATAAGGATTATGATATGCAATTTTTATGCGTTTACTATATTTTAATGCATCTTTAATTGTATAAATCGCTTGTAAAACTTCTTCTGGCTCATACAATCGAGTATCTTGAAATGGTGTATGAGGTTTTGGAACAAAAACAGAAATGGTAACATGAATTTCAATTGATACCGAGCTAGCAATTTTTCGTAAAAATTGAATAATTGCTTCTGCTTCATCGTGTACTGTTCCATCAATAGGCAGGCCAATCATAAAATAAAATTTTGCTGTCTGAAACCCATATTGCTTTGCTTTTTCTAAGATTTCGTAGACTTTTTGTTCATCAACAGTTTTGTTTAATTGTTTTTGCCATTCAGTATTTGCTGTTTCTATTGCAAATGTAAGCCCGCTCTTTTTAAGCTCTGATATATGCTGAAGAATTTCCAATGAGAACGATTCTATTTTAAGCGATGGCAATTGAAATGAAATATGTTTATCGCTATATTTGCGTGAGAGCAATTGCAATAAATCTAATATCCCTGGATAATCTCCTGAGGAAAGCGAACTTAATGAAATTGATGTGTAGCCTTCAGCGATTTTATCATCGATCTCTTTAATGATATTTTGAGGCATTTTTGCTCGCGCTGGTCTATATATAAATCCTGCCTGGCAAAATCTGCATCCATTGATACAGCCTCTCATTATTTCAACAGCAGCGTGCTCCTGTACAGGTCTAATGCAAGGTATTGGAAAATTTATTTTATGATATAGTTTCCCAAAATCATAATATATGTTTCGTGATACATATTTGTTTGTGCCATCGTAAAAATGTTCTGATTGTCTTAAGATTTCTAATAGTTCTTCTTTAGATGCTCCTGCTTGTTTTTTTTCAGCTATACTTTTTACTATCTCAAAAAAATCTGGTTCTGCCTCTCCAATCCATACACCATCAAAAAAATCAATGTAAGGCTCAGGGTTGGAAATTCCAGGCCCACCTGCTATAACTATTGGATCGCTTTTTGTGCGTTCTTTTTTTAAAATAGGTATATGAGCAAGTTCTAGCGTAAATAATACATTTGTTGCCAATAATTCATAACCAATTGAAAAACCTATGATATCTGAGTTTTTAATTGGTTCATGCGTATCGAGTCCATATAATGGAATTTGTTTATGCTGTAATAATTCTGCAAAGTCAACCTTTGGAGTAAAAACACGATCACAAACAATGTTTGAAATGGAATTTAATTCTGAGTATAAAATTCGAATTGCATTATTGCACATGCCGATTTCGTAAATATCAGGATAACAGAGTGCAAATCGTATTGAATATGTCTCTTTTAAAATGGTACCACTCTCGTTCCCAAAATAGCGCGCTGGTTTTTCTACCGAAAGCAGTTCTGGGAGAAAATCATCAATTTGGTATGGCATTATAGTTTCTCTCGTTTAATTCCGGCACTAAGTACTAATCCAATTCCAATACAACTGCTCAGCAGAGAAGAACCACCATAAGACAAAAACAAAAGAGGAATGCCGGTTATTGGCATGATACCCATTGCCATACCAACATTAATTGCAAAATGAAATAACATCATGCTTGCAATTCCACTTAAAATTCCATGCGCAAAAGTATCATTTGTATTTCGCATAGCAGATAGTATTCTATAAATTATAAAAAAGAATATAATAAAAATTATAAAACAACCAATAAAACCAAACTCTTCCGCTAGAATACTGAAAATAAAGTCGGTGCTCTGTTGCGGCAAATACCGATAGTGACTTTGAGTCCCTTGCAGATAACCTTTACCTAAAAAGCCTCCAGATCCAATAGCAGTAACAGACTGTATAATATTCCACCCTGATCCCAAAGGATCAATTTGTGGATCCAAAAATACCGCAAGTCGCATTATTTGATAGTCTTTTAATACTTTATTTGCCAGATATCCAAAACTAGTACTAAACAATACTATTGAAACGACATAAGCAATTCCAAGGTAATACTTTCGCTTTGTAAAATAATAGCCAGTAAGTGCTACAATTGTTATAACAATCAACGAAAGTAATAAAATTTGAACTAATTCACCTTTATAAAATATATGTAAAAAAGTAATTGAATCTTTTAATATTTTTTCTGAGAAAATTGGCAGTATTGTAAAAAAGCCACCAAATAATAAAATAAATAAAAAGTAACTCCAATACTTTTTTTCGATGTTATAAATAAATGCTAAAGCTATATAGATAGGGAAAAAAACTAATGATGTTCCTAAATCAGGCTGACTTAAAATTAAGACCACTGGAATAAACATGATAGCGAGTGAAATAAGAAACGTGCGTAATTTTTGTGTATAATTCGTAAATTCAGATAAGTATTTTGATAAGTAAAGAATTGTAGCTAGTTTTGCAAATTCAGAAGGCTGAACTCCAAAATTTCCAATTCCAATCCAAGATTTAGCACCGTTTACAACCTTTCCGAACATTCGTGTATAAATTAAAATAAGTATAGCTGCAACATAGATCCAGAATGAATATTCTTTTAAAGTCTTAGTATCAATCATTGCTATAATAAACATACAAACGATACCGATAACTGCCCAAACAATTTGTCTAATATACTCATTTGATACTAATTCACCTGTAAACAACATTCCTGCAGAATAAATAACAAATATGCCAAGAATAACCAGTATAATAGTTGATATAATAATTAGCCAATCAATTCGTTTTATTCGCGCTAGAATACTCATTTATTCCTGCCTGACACCAAAATTTTGTTTTGGTACATATATTTCAGTTAGGGTTTCTTCATATGTTTTATTTCCAAAAACTGAATTAAAAATAATATTGGTTGCATATGGAGCCCACCATTCCCAGGGGTTTGATGCTTCAACCATAGCTACGACAATAATTACATCATTGATATTTTTATAGTCAACAGGGCCGTAGCCAATAAACCAGCAATGCCACCGATCTGTAAAACCTACTTCGGCAGTACCAGTTTTTCCGCCAACCTTGACATATTTGTTTTTTAATGCGTACCGTGCAGTACCTTCTGTTGTAACAGCAGCATAGTATTCTTTAATTGTTTTAAATGTTTCTTTTGATATCGAAGACTTCCAGAGAACTTCTGGCAGATTTTTTTTAATAATTGCATTTGTCTCACCATCTCTGATTTCTTTAACAAGGTGTGGTCTATAGATAACTCCTTCATTTACTACCATTGCAAGCATATCAGCAAGCTGCAGAGGGGTTACCAGCGTAAATCCCTGACCAATTACCATGTTAAAAGTATCACCACCAGACCATTTTTCATTGAGGCGTTTTTCTTTCCACAGCAGAGAAGGAACAAAACCTGTAACTTCCCCAGGGAGATCAACTTGCGTTAATTTACCAATTCCCAATTCAGACGCATATGTAGAAAGATAAGTAGCAAATTGTGCTACTCCTATTTTTTTTGATGCTTCCCAGTAATAAATATCACAGGATTGAGCAAACCCTCCTTTTAGATTGAGCCATCCATGCCCTGGTTCTTTTAACCAGCAGCGCCATACTCTTTCACCATAGCTGATTTTCCCTGTACAAAGAAATTTTTCTTCAGGTGATAACAATTTTTCTTCTAAAATCGCCAATGAAGAAATAGTCTTAAATGTCGATGCAGGAGGATAACTAGATTGGATAGTTCGGTTTATAAGTGGACTGTTTTTATCATTGAGCAATTCAACATAATAATTATTGCCACCAGATTCCAAGAGAGTATTTGCATTGTAAAATGGATAAGAAACCATAGCTAAAATTTCGCCAGTAGCTGGTTTCAATACTATAATTGAACCATAACGAGCACCTAAAGCTTTTTCTGCAACTTTTTGAATTTTATAATCGATGGTTAAAACTAAATTATTGCCGGGTTGAGGCAAGAATGTCTGCGATGATGTATCAATTTTTCTGCCTTTTGCATCAACATTATAAAAAAGCCGCCCATCTTTTCCTTTTAATTCTTTATCGTATTGTTTTTCTAAGCCGGCTTTTCCAATTATATCACCATTTTGATAACCTTGATTGTACAATAGTTTCAGCTCATCTTTGGAAATTTCACCTACATATCCCAATATGTGTGAAAACGAACCCGTTTCAAGATAATTGCGGAATGGTTTTACATACCATGAAACACCGGGAAATTCATCTTTTCTTTCTGCTATTTTAATTATTGTAGGCTGTTTTACATTTCGTGCAATTTCAATGGGCTGATACGAATTTAATAATGAGGGAGGAATTTTTTTATAAAGTTCCTCAATTGAAATATTTAAAATTTCTGCTAATTTTGCAAATTCTGTATCAAGATTTTTTTTAGGAATTTCAGCTGGAATAATTTGTATAGCAAATGAATCAATGTTTAACACTAACGGTATCAAACCAGAAGAATCAAGAATAGTTCCTCGCTGAGCAGGCAAAATCTCTGAACGCAGCCGTATTGAACTTGCTCTATTTCTAAACTCATTAAATTTAATAACCTGTAAATAAAATAAATAAAATGAAAATACGCCGAAAATAGTTAACGCAATAACCATGAAAACTTTAGTTTTTCCTGAAATCTGTACATGGAGATTATCAGCGCTGTTCAAAGTCTTTCCTTCTTATGGTTTATGAGATTAAAGAGCAATGAAAGCAAGAAAAATACAATTGGCGCAGCAAGCGTATTTAATCCTATTTCAAGCAGCGTATTATAATTGATTATTGATGATATTGTTGAAGGTGTCTTAAACAATAAAAATAAAAATAGCATTATAATATACTTTGATAGCGTGGCAGTAAAACCCATAAGCATAGGTATAAATATTTTATCAAGAATCAATTTACCTGAGAACAGTGAATATATCCAGGCAAGTATTGTACGCATTAGTGCAGTATATCCCCAGGGAGCTAAACTGGTTCCATCGATTATTAAACCTGAAAAAAATCCAGAAACGATACCCTGTGCCGAACTGCTATAAAAAGAAATATAAATTAACACTAAAAGCGATATGTCTGGTCTGAAGATAGTAAGAGCCGACAGCCATGTACTTTCTATAACGGATACAATTAGCAAAACAACAACACTAATAATATACGATGTAATCATAATTTATTTCTCTTTAGGAACGTCTTTGAGAATAAATACATATTCAATGCGAGAAAAATCTAAAATAGGTTCAACGGTAATCTCTAAAGAGGAAACATATTTAGGTTCTTCAATTTTTATCACTCTGCCTATTGCAATTTCTGGCGGATAGAGCGATTGCAACCCTGATGTTACTATCATGTCTCCAGGCTGGATTTCATTTTTTGCGCTTTTTCTTACATACTGCATAATTAGGTTTGATGTATCAGAACCTTTTCCATTTACTAAGCCTTCATATCTTGAACTGCTTAATCGTGCAGCAATATATGAAGTGCTTTCAAATACTGGCAACACTATCGATGCATTAGGGGAAACTTCGATTATTCTCCCAACAAGGCCTTCTATTCCATTTTGATAGGCAATTACAGCCATGTTTCTTTTAATGCCATCCTTAATACCTTTATTGAGAATAATTGCATAAAATTGACTATTTGGATCTTTAGCAATAATTCTAGCTGGTATTGCCTCATATGTAATTGTTTCGAGAAGGCCAAGCTGTTCTTTTAAAAGTTCATTTTCACGTTTTAGCTGAACATAGTCACGTTCATATACTTTTAGTAATTCAGTTCGCTTGAGTAAATCTTGATAGTTTTTTTGCAGTTCACGCAATTCAGCAATACTTGTAATCGTAGAAGAAAAAAATCCTCCTACAGTGTCAAAAATTCGCTGTAAAACAGACATTACTGAAAGGCCTATCTGCTCTGGCACACCTGCAATCATTCTTGATGATGTTAGTAACAGAAAGAATGATAGCAATGCGAGAATTATAGCAATTCTGTTTCTTGTTCTAAAAGAGGATTTGGGTGCACTCATTCGCCTGAATAGCTCATAGAATTAGATCCAAAACTAATGTCTAAATCCTGAATAGCCTCAAAGTATTTACCAGCACCAATTGCTACACATTCCAGCGGTCTTTCTGCTAAAAATACTGGCACACCAGTCTCTTTTGCAATGAGCTTTGGTAAACCTTTAAGTAAGGAACCGCCGCCGGCCATAACTATTCCGCGCTCTACAATATCTGCTGCAAGTTCAGGAGGTGTTTGTCCTAATGTTTTTTTAATTTCCTGAACTATTTGTTTAACAGGTTCTTTAAGTGCCTCTCGAACTTCTTCTGAATCAATTTCTAATCTTCGAGGAAGTCCAGTAATAGAATCGGTACCTTTTATTTCTACTCTTTCGATAGTTTTTTCGGGCGCTGCATTTCCGATATCTATTTTAAGTTTTTCTGCAGTTTGTTCGCCAATAATAAGATTATGTTCATTACGAATATGTTTTATGATAGCTTCGTCAAATTCATCACCGCCAATTCGGATTGCATTTGTAACAACAAGATCTTTTAATGAAATAACCGAAATTTCGGTAGTTCCACCGCCTATATCACAAATCATATGACCGGCAGGCTCATGAATTGGAATATCTGCGCCAATTGCTGCTGCTAATGACTCAGGTATTACATCCGCATCTCGAGCTCCTGCTTTATAAGCAGCATCAATCACCGCTCGTTTTTCTACAACTGTAATACATGTTGGAATACCAATAAGCATTCGCGGTCTAATAAAAAGATTACGAGGTATAACTTTTTGAATAAAATGTTTTATCATTTTCTCGGTAGTATCAGGATCCGCAATAACACCATCGCGCAAAGGTCTTATAGCCATAATGTTTCCTGGAGTTTTCCAGAGCATTCGTTTAGCTTCTGCTCCGACTGCTAGAATTCTATTTGTTCCCCGTTCGACAGCCACAACAGAAGGCTCATTAACAACAATTCCTTTACCGCGAACATAGATTAAAGTGTTACATGTACCAAGATCTATTCCAATATCCAGAACAAATCTATCAAAAAAACTCTTTCGGCCCATACTACCTTCCCTACTATGAACAATTATCGATTTGCTAATTTTTGCCTGGCTTCTTTATGCATTGGATCAAGATTCAATGCTTTTCTCCAGGCAGCTCGTGCTCGAATTATATCGCCTTGCATCGAGTAATACAATCCCTCTCTATAATATGCTTCTGCTGATTCTGGATTTGATTTTTTAATTTTTTCGATGACAGCAAAAAAATTCTCTGTGTTTTTCTTTTGCAAATAGATATCAGCTAAGGACAAATAAATTTGCTCCAGAATAAAAACATCTGTGGCAAGCATTTCAGATTTTAGCAAATATTCTTCTGCTGTCGTAGTATCATTGAGATTCAAGTAACATTGCGCTATTGCATATAATAATTCCGGGCTATTATTCTTTTTTTCTAAAACAAGCATGTAATCAGCGATGCTTTCTGTATACTTTTTATAATATGCCTGAATTAAACCGCGATATTCATAAATATCAAGCGAATTAAACTGTAGTGCGAGAGCTTCATTAAGATATTTCAGTGATAAATCGTAATAGTATGGACCGGTAAAAAAATACGCTTTTCCGAGTATATAGTAAGCTTCTGCTAAATACGGAAACTTGTCAACTAAAAATATTTTGCGGAGTGTACGGATGGTATTTTGAATGTAAACAGCTTTTTTTTGTATATCATACTCTGGAATACTTAAATAAAATGATGCAAATCCATTATACATAAGCAAATATGGATTGAGCGGGTCTTTGGCTAATAGTGTTTGAGTAGTTTCTAACACTTCAGTATAAGCCTTATTCTCCCATAACGAAGCAATAACAGAAAGTGTTTGCTGAGATTTTTTTGAAATCAGCACTGCTGCGTTATATATACCAACAATAAGCACAAAACTGATTATTGCTATAGCAAAAAAAAATAATAATTTTCTTAGCCGTTTTCGAGAAGGTTTTACTTTATAAGCATAAAAATCAGTACTCACAGTTGTCCTATAAAAAAGAGTGGGCTGTAAGCCGGTTTTTGTACTGCAGTTGCCTGCAGTGATTATCATCTGTCTGGTATTCATGTTGCCATGAATAGTCATGCGATCTACCCACAGGTATACCGGCGAGCAGCCGCCTGTTACTTGATCTTGTTCACAATGAGGTTTGCCATGCCATACATGTTACCATGCATGCGGTGAGCTCTTACCTCGCCATTTCACCCTTACCGTTTCCGGCGGTATATTTTCTGTTGCACTTTCTGTCTTTTGTATAACAAAAGCCCAGCCGTTAGCTGGCATTGTGCTCTATTGAAACCGGACTTTCCTCTGTAGAATATACAGCGATAATCCACCCACTCTTATTCTTCATCTTCAAGGTCGTTATCATTATATTCATCGTCATTTTCGGAATTATCTATATCTCCTGACTCATCAAAATCCTGTAAGTCTTCGAGATCAGAAAGAATGCCAAATTCAATTTCTGCACCGGGTTGCTCTGATTTTTCCTCTTCATAAAACAAGACTCGCGAACAGTAGGGACAAAAGATAATTTTATTCCGTTGCTGGATTTCATTTACAAATTGCGGCGGGAGTATCATAGAACAGCCAGTGCAAACATTCTTTCTGATAGGAACGATACCTATTCCTTCTTTTGAACGGACAATTCGTTCAAATTTAAAAAGAATTTCGACATCAATATCTTTGGTGATTTGTTTTTCAAGTATCTGAAGTTCTGCAATGCGTGCTTTAAAACCAGCTTCATCATTTGCAATTTTTTGTCGTTTTTGCTGGATTTCTTCTTCCTGACGTTGGATGAGGTTTTCAATGGTTTGAACTTCCGATTCAGCTTCGCCATATTTTTGTTCTTCGACTTTTAATTCTTTTCTGAGCTGGTTTTCTTTCATTGTTGCATCAGTTATTTCTTTATTAAGAAGCTCAAATTCACGAGGATTCGATATTAGATCCATGTTTTTTTCAAGTTTTTCTATTTTAATAATCGTTTCATCAAGTTCTTGTCTGAGCCCATTAACTTTTTTTGAGAGCTGTTCAAAAATTGCTTTTTTATCCTGATAGCTTTTTTTAGTGCGCGTAAGTATCTCTTCTTGAGTAATTAGTGATTTTGGAAGTTCGACAAGTTCATGCTCAAGCTGAACTCGTTCAATGAGTAACTTTTGAAACTCATTTAATTTAGACAATAATTCTTCCATTAACATATGAGCACCCCATCTAAATCTTTTTCATGCATACTACTAAATAGGCAGTGCATATTATCATGCTGTGCGTATTTAATCAATGCTGATTGTATATAAATTTACACAGTACTTAATAATGATCAACATAATCACGAAGCCGCTGACTTCGTTTAAAAAAGCGTAATTTCTTCAATGCTTTTGCTTCTATCTGGCGAATTCGCTCTCTTGTAACATTAAAATATAGCCCTACTTCCTCAAGCGTCAGAGAATAACCGTCGTCTAGACCAAACCGCATTCTCAGCACTTCCTGTTCACGAGGAGGAAGTGTTGATAAAACAAGATGAATTTGTTCACGCAGCAATTTGTAATCGGTTTGAATTGAAGGATTTTCGACATCTTTATCTTCAATAATGTCACCAAGAAATGAGTCCTCATCTTCGCCGAGAGGGGTTTCAAGACTAATTGGTTCACGAGCTACATTTTTAACACTCTTTACTCTGCTCACTGGCCATCCGAGCTGTTCTGCAATCTCCTCATCGGTTGGTTCTCTGCTCAATCGCTGAGTCAGCTGTTTTGCTTCCCTGAGTACTTTGTTGATCTGTTCAATCATATGAACTGGTACACGAATGGTTCGTGCTTGATCGCTGATAGAGCGCGTAATAGCCTGTCGAATCCACCATGTGGCATACGTTGAAAATTTATATCCTTTGCGATATTCGAATTTTTCTACTGCTTTAATTAAACCAATGTTGCCTTCTTGTACAAGGTCAAAAAAGTGTAAACCGCGGTTTGTGTATTTTTTTGCAATGGAGACAACAAGCCGTAAATTAGCTTTTATAAGTTTGTCTTTTGCATTTTTAAGCATGATTCTTCCACGATTTATTTCTTTTGCCATTTTCATAATTTCACTGCAATTAGCCTCAAACTGAAATTCAAATTCATGAAGCCTGCGCTGAGCAACCTGGATTTCTTTAATTTTTTCTTTAATTTCTTCTGCACTTAAACAGAGATCCTGTTCAATAGCTAACCTTCTGTCCTTAATAGTGAGGTTTCGTCCAAGCAGCCGTAATTCCTGGTTATTAGAAACTTTAAGCAGCTTTTGAAGCTGTTTTTGTTCTTTCATTATTCTTTTTATTTTTTTTGCAGAAACAACAAATCGTTCTGAAAAAAGGTTTATTTCTTCAGGGTGGAGTTCTGTGTTGCCTAATTTACTAATTAGCTCGCCTCGCAAAGCATTGAGTTCTGGATTTTCAGACCAATGCTGCCCTCGTGAAAAAATCTTTTTCTTGATATCGATATATGTTTTTAAATTAGCTTGAGTATCCCGTAAAACTTCACGATAGTATTGATTTAATCTTCGGCGCTCAGCTATTTTTTCAGAATTTTCTTTTCTTTGTTGGCTTCCTGCTTCTCGTTTTGCTTTCTGAGCAATTTGATAGAATTCGGGAATTAAAATACCGCATTTTTTAATTATTTCTTTGATAATTTCTTCGCCCTCTTCCATCTGTTTTGAAAGTATGACTTCTTCTTCTGCAGTAAGCAGGTTCTCTTTACCAATATCATGTAAATACAGTCTTATAGGATCATCCACAAGACTTTCTTTGTCATTTGCAAGTATCTGTTTTTTTGTTTTTGGTTCAGCGCTCTTCTCAAGTTCTTTGATTGCCTCTTCATCAACATCAATTTTAATTGGCTCTTCTTCAAAAGAAATATTATTTTGCTCTAATAGGGACAATATAAAATCAAATTTATCATTTTGAAGATAATAATCCGGCATTATTTCACTCAGTTCATCAAAAGAAATAGATTTTTTTTCTTTTGCAAATTCAAGAAGCTTTTGAATGTTGGGATCCTGCTCTAGATCGATCATGATTGTTTCTCCCTTAACCGCTTAATTTCATTGGATAAAAACATCTGTTCACACAGTAAATCATTAATTGAATAGTCAAGATTACTGCTATGTTTTTGTAATTCATTGATTTTTTTTGTAATTTCAGCTCTCTGCTTTTCAAGCATTTTGATTTTTTTATTGGTAATTGCATCTTCAATAACCTGTCTGATATTTTCAGGAAATACATTTTTTGTTATATATTCAATAAAAATATCCTTTACTGGATTGTTTTCTACTTCATGCAACAATGCAGGAATTGTAAACGCATCTTTTCTAAATAATTCCTCAAGAACGATAAAAATAGAACGAACATTTTCGTTTTCAAAATCTGCTGGATGGAGTTCGGAGCGAGCAAATTTAAATTGCTCAACATCAGTCGCAAGCTGAGCAAGCAGTATTAAATCTGCTTTAGACTCAGCGTCTATGTGCTGTTTAGCTGATGATACTGACACATTGCTAGAAGTTACAGCCGGCTTACGTGTCAAGCTTCCTTTTTGATAATCGGCAAGCAGCGCTTGTTTTTCCACATTGAGCACATTTGCTCCAATTTGTGCAAGCTGATCACGCTGTACATGAGTTCCAGCAGCATTCATAAATGAGAACAATAAAGACAATGCTGATTCAAAACTTGAGGTCTTTAGACTATACAGTTCTTCCATTATATATTCGTGTATAGTTATACTAAATTTTAAAAGATTTTGCAAATCCTCTGGTCCATTTTTTTGCAGAATCTCAGCAGCATCTTTTGTGTCTTTATTGGAAAGTATTTTTATTGAACAATTATGTGATATGAGCAATTCTATAGCCCGATACGTAGCTTGTTTCCCGGCTTTATCAGCATCAAAATTGAGAATTATTTCCTTTGCTAATTTTGAAAGCATGCGTACATGTTCTTCTGTTAATGAAGTGCCTAAAGGAGCAACCGCATTAGTTACACCTGCCTGATGCCATGCTAAAACATCCATATAGCCTTCTACAATAATAACAGAGCTAGTTTCCCTAATGGTTTGCAATGACTGATGTAATCCATAGAGTACCTTACTCTTATGATAAATTGCAGTTTCCGGAGAATTAATATACTTTGGCCCTGTACCGTTCAATAATCGGGCACCAAAAGCAACAACATTTCCAAGACGATTAACAATTGGGAAAATTACTCTTCCAGAAAAAATACAAATTTCAGGATAGGTTTTTGAAAATAAACCTGTTTGTTTTAAAAAATCTGGTGAATACGATTTGCTAAGGAGTTTTTTGTATAGCCATGTCCGCTGTGCCGGTGCATATCCCAATTTAAAAGTATCAATAAGCTCTGGAGTCAAGCCGCGTTCTTTGAGATACTGGTAAGCCTGTAAACCTTCATCAGTCTTATGCAAACAGTAACTAAATGTTTCGGTTAAACGGGCATAAACTTCATACAATAAATTGAGCTGTTCATGAGCTTCTTCGCTTGTTTCTGATGATTGTTCATAGGGTATTGCCCGATGCATTTTTTTTGCAAGAATCTGGATTGCATCGATATAGTCACAATGTTCAGCTTCTTTCAGAAAGGTAATAACATCTCCGCCTTTTTTGCACCCAAAACAATAAAAAAAATTTTTATCGTGCTGGACGGTAAATGAAGGCGTTTTTTCATGATGGAATGGACATAAACCCACATATCGGCTGCCTCGTTTAGTGAGCGAAACATAATCACTAATTATCTCTACGATATCAGCATCTGAGAGAAGCTGTTGTATGAACGCTTCAGGAATTCGTTTGCTCATTGTCCCTTTGTAAAAAGCTGTGCTGCTCTTATGTGTTCATCATACGTTTCAGAAAAATAATGTTTGCCATCTTTTTCATTGATAAGCCTGAAATAAAGGTACCTGCTTGGTTCTGGGGTAATAGCAGCTTGCAGAGCAATTATACCAGGATTACAAATGGGGCCAGGAGGCAAGCCAGGATTGATATACGTATTATAAGGACTCTTCAATTGCAAATCGGTTTCAAACAATCTTTCTGGATGTTTTTTATGCAGTTCTTCAGTAATAATATAGACAACTGTTGCACAGGACTGCAGCGGCATTCTAATTTTTAAACGGTTCATAAAAACGCCTGCAATTAACGGCGCTTCTTCCGGCTTTCGATATTCGCGTTCAACGATACTAGCTAATATAACACGTTCATGCAATTCTTCGGGATTTAAAAATTGTACCTGTGGTACTTGCTCTTGCAGTTTCTTTTTAAAATTGTTTACCATCGTCTCTAAAACTAATTTTGGAGAACTATTAAGTGGGAAAAAGTATGTATCAGGGAAAAGATAGCCAGTTAAAGAATTTGCAGGTATACCAAATTCTTTCGCAATTGCTGGATCAGATACTACACGCAAAAAATCATCCGCAGAAAGTATTTTTTGTTCCTGTAACATGGCAGCAATTTTTGTAGTTGACGATCCTTCTGGTATCTGAATGCGGATTAATAGTTCTTTACCTTCAATAAGTGCAGCAAGAATCTCAGAGCTTTTCATAGATGTTGAAAACTTATATGTACCAATTTTAATTGCATTTTCTGCATTTTTAAATTTTAGCAATACTTTAAAATAATATGAAGATCGAATAAGATTTGCTTCATGCAGTCTTCTTGCTACACCTGAACCCGATTCACCATTTACAACAGAAAAAAGTACTTCTCGCTGCTCTTGAGGAGCTGTTGGAGCATCAAAATATTGAATTATAAATAGTGAGCCAATAAACAATGCGCCTGCCAGTATAAAAACAAATAAAATTGTTGAGAAAAATGATTTTAAAACATTTTTTTGGGGGTTATTTTTTTTCATTTATAGAAACATCCTTGCATATTGCCGTATACTTTTCAAGATAAGTTTCAAGCTCTTGAATAGAATACGAAGAATAAATAATAGTTTCGATTTTTTTATGCAAAGCATATGCTAACGAGTCATCCCATGCTGTATGATTTTTTAAGAGACAATATAAGTACATTGCCTCTTCTGGAGAAATTTCCATAGAAAAACGATTTTGCATATCAGAGCTCAACTACCATTCCGTCCTTTGCTAAAAAAAGTTCTAATTGCGTATTTCCTAAATGGTCTTTGTACCATTTTGCAGAATTGTAATTTTTATATATTTGCTTATCAGAATAAGCAGGTTCATGATGAAAAAG
>CAZVTR010000004.1:45500-78043 GCA_964630305.1 uncultured Treponemataceae bacterium
TGTTTGGTAATGCAATATATCCTTGAGATAGTACCACAAAATTAATATGAGCACGCATCTCATCCATTGTTATAGGGAAATAGGGATATCGCATTTGATTGCGCAAGTATGTTTCAAATTCAGGAACTGGACTATAAAAATTAAGCGTAAAATCTTTATTAAATGCTGGTGCAAAAAATGGAAGCCCTTGAATATGATCCCAATGGAAATGGGAGAAAAAAATATGCAGCGTTTTAGTAACACTGTGTTTAATAAGAGAACGACCTAACTGCTGAATCCCCGTACCAGCATCAAAAATTATATGAGTACTGTCACACGAAATATCCATGCAAGCGCTATTGCCACCAATACTAGAAGTAAGCTGTTCGGGAAGCCTGGAAATAAAACGCTGTTTAGCATCCTGACTAATTATATCATCAGCTTGAATGAGCTGAATGATAGCTGCAATTTTACTCTGTAAATCTTGATTGGTGAATGGTGTAGGAATTGAACCTCTAGTTCCCCAAAATTGAATTTTCATCTAATGTTTCCCATGACACTGAGCTGGCAAGCTCTAAAATTGGATGCTTGTTTCTTTCATCCAAATGCTTTTGTATTTCAGATGCATCATGCAATAACCCTTTGTTAATGCCAGGACAATATTTTGCTTCCTCATCCCATATTTTTTTATCTCGTAATAGATTCTCCCAAAAAGGAAACGTTGAACATTGTATCGGCCTTACATTATATATAGTGCATCCTCTCCCCAATTCCCAGAAGATACAATCAAAATTTTGTTTTTCTTGCAAACTGATTCTATATCCAGAAGCATTATAAATTGGGCGGCAATAGTGAGCTAAAAATGTTTTTACCGAACACATCAGGTGCTTAGCAATAGTAATTATTTCAAAAGCAGAAAGAAACACCACTCCTGGATCATGCCTGCAGCATCGAGAACAACGCTGACAGGTAAACTGTAATCCTGTGTTCCAAAAATCTGCTTTCATTGTATAGAATGCATTCACTATAAAATAATATGGCACCTGATATCAGGCGCCAATGTTCAAGTATCCAGATGCTTCTGGAGAGAGAAGGATTTGAACCTTCGAAGGCTAAGCCAACAGATTTACAGTCTGCCCCCTTTGACCACTCGGGAATCTCTCCAATATGGCTTTTACCAAAGCCATGAAAAGCCATCTCCCGGGATCGAACCGGAGACCTCGAGATTACAAGTCACGCGCTCTGCCAGCTGAGCTAAGATGGCTTAAAGTAGTTGTACTATAATCAAAATCGTAAGTTTACGTCAAGTACTTTTTCATATGAATTCTAACAATTGAGCATACATTATTCTAATTTTTTACGAGTACAATACTCTTTACATGCTGCAATGAGCTGTTCTTGTGTCTGTTTTAAATCTTGAACAAGCACTCGTTTCCCAGCCAGTAATTCAGCAATGCCAATTTCATTTGGATATCGTGGAATAATATGCAGATGCAAATGTTCTATGCTTGCACCAGCAGCCAATCCCATATTAAAACCAATATTGAAACCAGCAGGATTATACTGCGACTCAAGCACTGAAAGCATCATAGTTTCTAGTTGATGCAGTACATAAACCTCTTCCGGTACTAATGCCCTGATATCAATGATATGACGTTTGGGGAAGATTAAACAATGCGCAGGATTGTATGGGTATAAATTTAATGAGATAATAAATTTGTCATTTTCATAAACAATAAGAGATTCAACAGACTTGTCTTTTTCTGTTATCTTGCAGAGTATACATCCGTCGTTTTTTTTATTTTTGCAATAACCTAATTTTTCAAAATTAAAAAAATATTTCATATGCTCAACTCTCATGGTTTTGGCAGTGAAATTCCAGCTTTTATTGCCATATACTGGATTAGTTCCGGGTATTCCTTAAATAACTCACCATATTTTTTAAGCTGCTCAAGTTCTGTTTGCTCTTGCACAGCTTTTGAAGCAGTTGCAAGCAATGCAGGTTCTAATGCTTTTTGAAATTTTTCGATAAAACTTTCATATAGTTTTGCTGCAATCTTATAGGTTGAAATATCCGGCAGCTGTATAAAATCTATTGATATATTTGAAATGATAAGATCAGGGAATGATTTCTTAAGAATTTCTGTTATTTTATTAGTATAGTCACCTTGAAGTATACCAGTAATATCAACAGGACTTTGCACAAAAAATTGTTCCTGTATTTTTTGCTTAACCAATATTGATTTCTGTTTTAACAATTCTAATAGTTGTTCAGAAGAACTTATGCCATTTGTTTTATATAGTTCAGGCAATACCTCATAATTATAACTAATTGAACAGGACAAATTGATTTTCCATGAAAAATCCGGATTTCCTCCAATAAATGTCTTATAAGCTTCTGCAGAAGGCAAGGTTCCTGAAAGCTCAAAATTTTCTGTATACGTCACGGGTTTAAACTGTAACAATTTTACGTTTGTCGGAAGCAGCGCTTCAAGTTTCCAAATAAAATCGCCAGGCTTAATTACTGTAGAATGTATACCTGATGTTTTTGAAATATAAATTGTAAAACAACCAGGCAGGATTCGCCAATTTACCCAGCCAAAGAAAAAAACGATAAAAAAAGTAATGAGCAGCAGAATAAATCTAACGATAAATCGTTTTAGCATAAATGTATCCAATGAATGCGATTTCTTATTTAGTGTACCATATTTTATCTATAAATACGAGTCTATTCATTGATTTTTTTTTATGGTTCATTTACTATTTTAACATTTATGAAACCTATCACAGTCTCTGAATTAACGCTCGATATTCGCACTTTGCTGGAAACCAAGTACCAAAAAATTAGCGTATTAGGAGAAATATCAAACTGGAAGATTTCTCCTTCAGGACATGCATATTGTTCTTTGAAAGATGATAAGGCGCTCATACAGGCAGTAATGTTTAGGAATCGTCTATTTTCTTTGCAGTTTAACCCTCACGATGGACTCCAGGTTGTTGCTACTGGTACAATTTCTGTTTATGAACCTCGCGGGCAATATCAACTTATTATTGATAGTTTAGTACAGTATGGCAAAGGCTTGTTACAAAACGAATTTGAGGAACTAAAAAGGAAACTTGCTGCTGAAGGGCTATTTGATCTTGATAAAAAGAAAGCTATTCCTGCATTCCCGTCATCAGTTGTTGTAATAACCTCACCCAAAGGTGCTGCTGTTCATGACGTTATCAATACATTACAACGACGTGCTCCCCATTGCCTTATCCGCATACTGCCTGCACTGATGCAGGGTGCTGAAGCTCCTCATGAAATAATTAAAAAAATAAAGTATTCCAATAAGCACAAACTTGGTGATGTGATAATAATTGCGCGCGGCGGAGGATCTTCTGAAGACCTCAGTGCTTTTTCCAATGAAGAACTCGTACGAGCTGTTGCAGCTTCTTCGTTACCCATAATAAGCGCTGTGGGTCATGAAACAGATTGGACACTGTGTGATTTCGCTGCAGATCTCCGTGCTCCCACTCCTACTGCTGCAGCTGAACTTGTGTCTACGAGCACAGCTGCAATACATGAAAGAATGAATATCGCACGATTTACCTGCATAACCGCACTAAACGCAAAAATCCAAACACTACGCAGAAGTTTTGAAAAAGCAAACGCTGAAACTATGAAGCTGAGAATTTTACGGTTATATGAAGCATATAGCCAAAGACTGGATTATGCGACTACGGTGTGTATGCATTCCATGCAAACAATCTATGCTAATACTATTGGCCGATTTAAGACAGCACGAGCAGTTATTGAATCTGCTAATCCTGAACTCATCCTCTCTCGCGGATATACAATTGTAAAACGCAAGAAAACAAAAGCACTCATAACAAGCGCTTCAGAAATCAAACCGCATGATATATTGGATTTACAGTTTCACGATGGAGTAATTACTGCATCGGTAGAGGAGAATTCTCATGAAAAAGATTGAAGATCGATTAGAAGAACTCGAAATGATTGCTGATAAACTTAGAAATGAAGATATTCCGCTTGATGAAGCAATTAAACTGTTCGAAGAAGGCATGAAGTTAAGTAAGACGCTTGATAGAGATCTTCGAAAAATAGAAACAAAAGTACAAATACTTATCAATGAAAATGATAATCCGGAATTCCAGGATTTTGATGATGATAATGATGAAGACAATACTGAAGATTAAAATATTAACTCTTGGGAAAATTTTGAAGATAGGCACGAATTGCCGGTATCAATGCCCTGTCAGAATCTGCTAATGGTAACGCCTCAATCTCATCAAGCGTAAGCCATTTTACTTGAGAGTGAAAACGCAACTCTAAATTTTCACTCTGTAAATGCACCTCATAAGCATGAAGCTCATACTGCTTTTCGTTATGTATAAATGTGCTCGATCCAATAAACGTTTTAACTGTTATAGGTATTGCAAATTCTTCATCGAACTCACGTATAAGAGCGTCTACATCCTGTTCACCAGCTTCGACTTTGCCTCCGGGGAATTCCCATGTATTGCTCATTTCACCAGGAGGGAGGCGCAATGCTACCAGTATCAAATTGCCTTTACGAGCAATTCCTGCAACTGAACAATGGTTCATCACAATAAAACAACTTGCGGAATAAGGAAATGCACAATGGCAATGATAAGTGTTACAAAACCTACAGTTTTTCCATATTTACCAAAAAATTCATTTATTTTTTCGAGAGAGTCAGTTGTGAGTGATGCATTCTTTTGATAGAACTCTAAAAATAATTTTGCTCCGCTTAGAATGCCTGCACTTGCTGGAAGCAAGTCCCCTATTACCGGAATATCACCCCGCATAACTATGATAAGCTTTAAGAGTCCAATAGTTGCCGCGAGTATACCAATGACAAGCCGAACAGTGACATCATTTAAATAATGCCTTACTCCATCAAAAGCAGTACCTTTGTCTGGTGCATTGGTAAGGATAATTGCATATCCTGCCAGCAAATTCATTACTATACTTAAAAAATAAAACTGTTCCATAGTATACCCTCAATATAATTCACCTATTTACATTATAAGATAACGTTACAGGATTTTCCACTATAGGTCAATATTTTAAAACTATACAACAGGTGTTTCAGCACTAAGCAGTAACGCATACAAAAATGATTCTAATTCAGCAGATGCTTTACTTTGATATTGTCGTAAATCATGTGAAAGCGGGTTATGCAAGAGATTAACAATTCGGCTGGGTTTCTGACTCAAAACAATAAGTTCATTTCCAATGTATATTGCTTCTTTAACATCATGGGTGACAACTATTGCTGTTCTTTTTTCTTCTTTTTGTATGGCAATAAATAAGTCCATAATAAGCAGTTTTGTTTTTATATCAAGAGCACTAAAGGGTTCATCCAACAACAAAATTGATCCAGGATTAGCAAATGCCCGTGCGAGTGCAACACGTTTTTGCATCCCTTCTGATATTTGAAATGGTTTGTAAAATGCAAAATTTTCAAGCTGTACTTTTTTTAAAATATCATACGCTAGTGCTTCTCGCTGTGATTTTGAACTAATACGCGATTTTAAGGGAATTGTAATGTTTTCAAGGATGCTTATCCATGGCAGTAATCTGTTGCTTTGAAAAATATAGCTATTGGGAGTATTATGAAAACCAACAATCGAACCAGAATAATTCGTATCCAACCCACTTAAAATATTTAAAAGTGATGTCTTACCGCAACCTGATGGTCCAAGGATTACCGTAATTTCATTTACTGAAAATGTGTGTGTTAGTGAATCGAGAACTACTAGATCATCATAGCGTTTTGTTAAGTCTTTGATTGCAAGTTCCATTTTGCTTTCCTGAATAACAAATAAAAAAGTAAATCACTTGCAGCACATAAAAAAATTCCACAAAGTACCCATGCAAATACTTTTGGTGTCTCTAACATAATTCGAGCGTTATTCATTTCGGTCCCAATTGCAAAAACAGGCTGACTGAGTATCTCACCGGCAATGACAACTTTCCAGGTAAGGCTTAATGTATTGTGCAGAGCAGCAAAAAAAAATGGCTTTAATGTGGGTAAATAGAGGTATCGAATTCGATCTAAGGGTAAAAACCGATAAGCCTTCATCATTTCAACATATTGTACATCAACTGAAGTAAGTCCTGTATAAATACTTGTAGTAATTACAGGAAAACTCATCAATATTGCAGAAAATACTGGTACAAAACTTGAAGGGAACCAAATGAGAGCTAATAAAATCAGTGCTACAACTGGTGTAGCCCTGATTAATGTCATAAAAGGATGAATTATAATTGAAAATGCCGGCAGTAAAAATGAAAAAATCCCAATGAGTACACCGAGCACCATTGCAATAAAAAACGCATAGAGTCCACGCTGTATAGTCCCATATACTATTTTAATAAAAGAATCAGATTGAGTTAAATTGAACAGTTCACGTAAGACCAGCTCAGGCTGCGGTAAAATAATATCTTTTTTATAGATAAGGGCTCCCCCTTTCCAGATTAACAGCAAAAGGAAAAGCCCTAAGGTATAATAAATCACTTTAGACAGTTTTTCTCTTGTCATTTAACAACACAATAAAAGGAATTGTCTGGCAGTTTATTGCCTATTGAATCTGGTGATTCTTGTAAAAACACACTCAGCATAGCTGTAATTTGCTGTTTGGCATTGGGTGCAGTAATAAAAACATAGTTAGATTTTGGAATTGATGCTTTCACAACGCTAGCTTTGAGCCCAAATCCTAATTCTTCAGCAAGCGTGCCGGCTTCTCCCGGGTTAGCAATAACAGCTTGCATTGACTGCTCATAGTATTTCATAAACTGTGAAACCAAAGAAGGATATTGACGTACAAGGCTTCCTTTTACAACGAGTAGTGTCATTGGATAATCTTTTTGTCCAGTAGCTTTTGTCCAATCAGCAGCAAGTGAAAAGGGTTCACGTAGCGAATTATTATTGAGACGCGCAACTGTAGCAAATGGTTCTGGTAAAACAGCCGTTTCGATTTTTCCAGCTGCTAGTGATGCAGCCATTTCTGGATACGGCATTGAGAATATCATGGTTATGCCATCTGGTTTTGATTCATTTTGAGTGTAAACAGGAATCTTGTAAAAACGAGCAATGGTTCGTAGCAGGTACTCAGGTGTAGCACCCTGCCCCGCAACATAAATTGATTTGCCTGCTAAATCGGCAAAGCTTTTAATATCAGTATTGTTTGTTAAAATTTGAACCATACCATTACCAATGACTGCCAGTGCAGGATAATCTATCCCCGAATTATATAATTTCGTTGCAACATTTACAGGTAGCACAGCAAAGTCAAGCTCTTGAGTGAGTATTTTTGCTGTAACAGCGTCAACAGAAGGGAGCAGTTGCACCATAATGCTCTTGGAATTTAATTCTGGTTTTTTGACAATATGAAGAGCACCAATGCCCGACGGTCCCTTTATGAGCCCAACTTGAAGCGTTGTTGGTTCAGGACCTTGAGCTTTAGTGCCTAAACTAAACACCGCTAATGAAACCAAGCTGCAAATTGCTATAGCAAGTAGTATATGCTTTAATCTCTGTATCATAGAAAAACCTCCTTTGTAGTTTTGTATGGTCTATGTACCTCTAGTTGCACTATTGTCAACAACATAACTGCATCATATACTATTAATACCATACTACTAATAAAAAGAGAAGATAAATGGAATGCCCGCATTGCGCTATGAGTTTAGAAACATTACTCCGCTTGAAGAAACTTGGTTGTGAACATTGCAGCATAGTTTTTAAAGATGAAATTATAAAAATATATAAAAATACATGGTCACATACCGCTATATTCTCTACTGAGAATAGTAATCCTAGAGGTGCTAATGCCTGAATCGACTACAAATTGTATTCTTACCTCAATGATTATAGCCTCCCGCAATATCTCTGGCTACAAATTTTCACCTACTATTACTGAGCAAGAACAATTAGAACTTCAAAAAAAAATTATTCAAATAGCTAAGGATTTACAATTACAGATTATTCCAATCCCTTCCTTAACGCTGTCTCAAAAAAGTACATTGGTGTCTCAAGGTATTATTTCTAAAAGTTTTATATTAGAACCGTCTCGCTACATTGTAACAGATCCTGTTACTCAAGCATACTATATAATCTGTGATGAAAATCATATTACATACAAATTACAGCAACCCAAATTTTCAGTACGCAGTCTTTACGAACAGTGTATCAAAGATCTAGATAATCTTGGAAATCATGTAAACTTTGCGTGGAATGATGAATTTGGATATCTTACAACTTCTATAGCTGAGCTTGGAACAGGAATGATTTTTTCTTTTTTGATTCATGTACCAGGACTTAGTTTATATGGAGCGCTTGATTCAGTTTTCAGACAGATCTTAGAAACAGGATGTGAAATAACCAGCAAATCCCTATCTTCATTTGGACCAAATGGAGCTTTTTTTACAATAACCATGCCGGTGATTCCTTTTGGATATGAAGCAATCTATCTCGAAAAAATAGAACGTGCATTACAATCACTTATCGAATACGAGCAAACTATTCAAGCTAAACTGTTATTAAACAATAAATTACAGTTATATGACAAAATTGGACGATCATTTGGTCTACTACAGTATGCATATGAAGTTTCTTATGATGAATATATTGCTATTATGTCAGATATTCGATTTGGCATACAAACAGGTATTCTCTCTTGTAAAGATCCAGCAATTATTGATCCTTATATTATTTGTGATCCAGTTCTTACTGTAGAAAACCAACAAGAAAAGTTTGAATCTGAAGCTCAAACACGCGCTATTCAGATGAAAAAAATTGCAAAATATATTACATTTAATAGCAAGGAGTCTATGAGTGTTTAAGGGATTAACAAAGCGTGCCCAAAAGGTTTTAACAATACTTGCTCAGGAAGAAGCAAAGCATTTTCATTCAACAGAACTCTTGCCGGAACATGTACTGCTTGCAATTTTACGTTCAGAAGAAGGTTCTGGATATAAACTTTTGGAATCGCTTTCTATTGATTTGCTTGAACTCAAACTTGAATTAGAAAAAACATGCATATCTAAGAAAAGCGGCTTTTTACTTGGTGATGCACCCCTATCACGCAGATTAAAAATAATGCTCGAAACAGCTGCTGAAGAAGCACACTTTCTTGAAAGTGAATATATTGGAACTGAGCATCTTGTTTTGTCCTGTGCACGAGAAGATGATTCTGTTTTGCACAATTATCTACTAAAAAATTCTATAAGCTATGAACAACTAAAAAAATCACTTCAAGAAATTACATCATCATTAGAAGAACAACAAGTACGCAATACTATTCAAAATTCCAAATATACAAACTCTGGAACAAAAAAACTCTTTCTTGATGATTTTTCAATTGATCTTACAGCACTTGCAAAAAACAGCAGACTTGACCCAATCATTGACAGGAAACGTGAACTCCAGAGAATTATTCAAATTTTATGCCGCAGGACTAAAAATAATCCTATACTGCTCGGCGAACCTGGAGTTGGCAAAACTGCTTTAATCGAAGGTCTTGCTCAATACATTGCACAAAAAAATGTTCCTGTAAGTTTACAAGATAAACGGATTATAATGCTGGATATGGCATCAATTGTTGCTGGTACAAAATATCGCGGAGAATTTGAAGAGCGCTTAAAAAAAATAATTAAAGAAATCATTGCCGAAAAAAATATAATCCTCTTTATCGATGAGATTCATACTATAATTGGCGCTGGTGGAGCAGAAGGAACCATCGATGCATCAAATATGCTTAAGCCCAGTCTATCACGAGGGGAAATTCAATGTATCGGTGCCACTACAATCAGTGAATATAAAAAATACCTGGAAAAAGATGCCGCATTAGAACGAAGATTTCAAACTGTTCTCGTGGAAGAGCCCGATTTAAACGCAACACTTGAAATCCTGGAAGGAATTAAATCATATTATGAAAAATTTCATCATGTTCACTATTCAAAAGAAGCATTAGAAACAGCAGTAAAGCTTGCAAAACGTTTTCTTCATGAACGATCTTTTCCCGATAAAGCTATTGATATTATTGACGAAGCTGGAGCGGCAAAACAGATTGCTACTTCCGCATTACAAAATCATGATTCTATTCAAAACCAAATTTCAGAACTTTCTGCTCAGAAGCTTCAGCTTGTTTCACAGCAAAATTATGAAGCTGCAGCTCTGATTCGTGATAAAATAAAGCAACTTAAAAACGAACTTGAACAAGCTGATTTTCATAATAGCAACTCATATGTAAATGTCACTGAAGATGATATCTATAATGCTGTCGCAACAATGACCGGTATACCAATTAATCGTATTCGTGATGATGATTCTCTGTATCTGATCAAACTTGAATCTATGATTCATGAGCGTATCATTGGCCAGCATGAAGCTGTTAAAGCTATTGCGCATGCAATACGAAGAGCTCGTGCAGGAATTGCTGATGAACGAAGACCCTATGGTTCCTTTATTTTTCTTGGTCCAACAGGAGTTGGGAAAACCCTACTAGCAAAAACACTAGCTGAAATTTTATTTGGAGATACAGAAGCACTGATACGTATTGATATGTCTGATTTCATGGAAAAACATACCGTAGCAAGACTCGTAGGTGCTCCTCCAGGTTATGTTGGTTATGAAGAAGGCGGGCTCCTCACAGAAAAAGTACGACATAAACCATACTGCATTATTCTCTTTGATGAAATTGAAAAAGCTCACCCAGATGTCTTTAACTTGCTTTTACAGGTATTAGAAGAAGGCGAACTTCAGGATAATCTTGGACATACTGTTTCATTTAGAAATGCATTGTTAATTATGACGAGTAATGCAGGAACTCAAGAAATACTGCACGGTAAACGTCTTGGATTTGGCAGCGAAGAAAAACGTTTTGACTATGCTGTAATAAAAGAGTCAGCAAATAAAGAACTTATGAATTTTCTGAAACCAGAATTTATAAATCGAATTGATGAAATTATAGTTTTTGAACCGCTTTCCAAACAAGATATTGAAGCTATTTTTGAGTTGGAAATTACTAAGCTCCAAGATCGTTTACAAGCTCAAAATCTTCAGCTAAAAATTGATAAACATGCAAAGCAGTACTTTATTGAACATGGATACAGTGATGCGTATGGGGCTAGACCTTTGCGAAGACTCATTATTAAAGAAATTGAAAATAAAATTGCCGAGGGCATTATTTCTGGAACCTACATACCTTATTCAACTATTAATATCAGCTGTAAAAACAATGAAATTACTATAACTGCAACCGCTGCTGCTAAAAAACCTGAAACTGCAGCAACAATTGCTACCAAATACTAGTTATCAAGAATATTCTCTAGCATTAATTTTATGTGAAAATTTATTAGTCCTTCTAATGCTCCTACCGGCCATGACAGTGTTTGTATTTTTTGCCGGAACCGCACGGACATGGATCGTTTCGTCCAACTTTTGGCATAGTTCTTACAACGGTAGCTGGTTGCATACTCTGTTGCACAGGCTGTCTTGATTCGGCTGAAGATTGACTACCGGTAAATTGGCCAAGTTCTTGATGCTGTGTTTGAATTTCCCGTACACCTGCACTGTAGGTTCGAGTTTCTGATTGCTGAATACGAGCCTTAAAAAATACAATTGCAACATTTCGTTTAATTGCAAGTATCATTTCGTCAAACATATTAAAGCCTTCGATTTTATATTCCATAAGCGGATTTTTCTGTGCATAATGACGCAAATACACAGCTTCTCGAAGCGCTTCCATATTTTCCAGATGATCAATCCAGAGTTTATCAATAGTCATGATGTAGCGCATTTTGATAAACTGATTAATGTTTTCTATGCCAGCTACAGCAATTTTTTGTTCAATATCTTTTTTTATTGCATTTTCGACTTCGGCTCGTAAATCATGAATAGTTTTAATAGCTTTACCTGTATCAATCACTACCCCTAATTCATCTCTGAGCTGCAGACTAAATTGTTTTAGTAATTCTGGTGTAACAGTTTCTGATTTTCCAAATAGCTCTTCCTGTAAATCTTCGATATATTCATATGCAGTTCGCTCAACTCGTTCAATTAAATTCTTACTTTGCAAAATCTCATCGCGCTGCGTGTATATAAATTTTCTCTGCTCGTTGAGCACATCATCGTATTCAAGAAGATGTTTTCGTACTTCAAAGTTTCTTTCTTCAACCTTTTTTTGTGCATTTTCAATAGTTTTATTAAGCAAAGGATGATTGATTGCATCGCCTGGTCTCATACCTATACGCTGCATTAAATTTTTAAGGCTGGAACCGCCGAAGAGGCGCATAAGCTCATCATCAAGTGAAATAAAAAATTTTGATTTCCCGGGATCTCCCTGCCGTCCCGACCGTCCCCGAAGCTGATTATCGATACGGCGAGATTCATGACGCTCTGTTCCTAACACATAGAGGCCGCCGCTCTCCTTTACTTTTTGATTATCTTTAAGCCATTCAGGGTATTCCTTTTTAGAAATTTCACTGAGGATTTCTGGGGTTGCATTGGTTCCGGCCTTTTTGAGCACTCTATGTTCAAAATTGCCGCCAAGTTTTATATCAGTACCTCGGCCTGCCATATTTGTAGCAATTGTTACTGCGCCAAGACTGCCTGCTTCTGCGATAATTCCAGCTTCACGTGCATGATTTTTTGCATTGAGCACTTCATGTTTAATACCTTTTTTAGTGAGTGCGGCAGATAATTTTTCTGATTTTTCAATTGATACAGTTCCAATGAGAATAGGCTGCCCTCGTTTATGAACTTCCACGACCTCATCGCAAATAGCCGCAAACTTATCTGCTTCATTGAGAAAGACAATATCGTCTTCATCGTTTCGAATGACAGGTTTGTTAGTGGGTATTACGATTACATCCAGATTGTAGATTTTTTGAAATTCGAGAGCTTCTGTTTCTGCTGTACCGGTCATACCCGATAGTTTGCTATAGAGACGGAAATAATTTTGAAATGATATGGTAGCCATCGTACGATTTCTGCGAGCGATACGTATGCGCTCTTTTGCTTCAAGCGCTTCATGCAGTCCGTCAGAATACCTTCGGCCATGGAGTATGCGTCCCGTAAACTCATCTACAATCTGTACAAGACCATCTTGCACCACATAGTCAACATCTTTATGAAACAATTCGCGTGCACGGATTGCCTGAGTAAAATAATGAGTATATTCAAAATTCTGTTCATCAAATAATGATGATTGAATTAAGCCCCGTTTTTTGAGCAATTCTTCAATTTTATTCAAACCCTGAGATGTAAATGAAATTCTCTTGTTTTTTTCATCAATTTTATAATCACCTTCGAGAATTTCACCTTCTTCCTCTTTTGGATACTCTCCAGTTTCTGGATTCTTTTTCACTTCTACAAGATTATTGATAAGCCGCTGCACTTCAACAATCTTATAAGTATCATCTTCTGCTGCACCTGATATTATAAGCGGTGTTCTGGCTTCATCGATTAAGACAGAATCGATTTCGTCAATAATGCAGTAATTATGGCCGCGCTGGACTTTTTCAGACATATCCAGAACCATGTTATCGCGCAGGTAGTCAAAGCCAAACTCGTTGTTGGTTCCATAGGTAATATCGCATTCGTATGCCTTTTTTCGTGCAGCATTATCCATTGATGAAAGGATTACTCCAACTGATAACCCTAGAAATTTAAAAACTGAGCCCATCCATTGAGAATCGCGTTCTGCAAGATAGTCATTGACTGTGATAATATGTACGCCTTTACCGGTTAACGCATTGAGGTATGCTGCAGCTACTGAAGCGAGTGTTTTACCTTCTCCGGTTTTCATTTCCACAATTTTTCCGGAATGTAAAACGATACCTCCCAGGATTTGGGTGTCAAAAGGCCGTTCACCAAGCGTGCGGCGTGCTGCTTCTCGTGCTAGGGCAAATGCCTCAGGTAAAATAGATTCTAGTGTCTCACCCTGAGCAATACGGTTGCGAAATCTTTCAGTCTCTTTCGGAAAATCATCAGAACCCAGCGAACATGCCCATGCTTCACAAGCATTGATTTTTTGGAGTATGGGCAGCATAAGCGATATATCACGTTCACGTTTTGAACCAAATAACAATGTTAAAGGATTGAATGCCATAATACAATACTGTATATTGTTTTTATAATTCAGGTCAAGGTTTATTAAATATAGAGTAAATCTTGCAAAGATAATTTTTCTCAGCATTAGTACTTTGTGGAGTAACAGACTATGAAAACAATGAAAACGGCTGGCTCATGTATTTTAGCACTACTTATTGCGATCCTATTCATGGTTTCATGCCGCGAATCAATTGGTTCGATCGAAGAAACAGAACTCTTTAAACTCGAGTATGGTTTTTATGATAATCAGCTGCCGCTTTTTATGATTGATGCTTCTAATATGGAAGCTCATATGGCTATGCGTGACGGCATTTTTTATATTACCGCTGCAAATACAGGTAAGCTCATGATACTTTCATCGTATGGTGAACTATTACAGTTAGTATACAACGAAGATAAAAATCCAAAACCAACACTGCTCACAATTACTGAAAACACTGATAATTCTAAAGGTTTACAAGGAAGAATTGCATATTCATACCCTTTCATTGCTCCCAAAAAAATTGCAATTGATTCAAAACAAAATATTTACATCGAAGATTCAATTCCTTCTGAGCGGGTTCGTATCGATCCTGAAACAGGCATTGTATTGCAGTCAGTTATTCAGAAGATTTCTCTCAATAAAGGATATGTAGATTACATTGGCCAGGAAGGTATTGGAGGAACACCATTTAGCTATATTGAAAATATCTTTTGCACTAACAGTAATGAGTTAGTTGTAATCACGCAGAGTGAAAATGGGTACATTATTTACTATTTCGATTCATCGGGAAAACTCATAACAAGTCTTGAAGTTACAAAAAAAAATCTGCCTTTGCCTGTCGGCAATGAGCGTTTAATACCAATTTTAGATACAGTATATCCAGAACTCGATGGAACAAGTTTGTTTGTAAAAATTGATTATTTTGAGAATATTGTTAACAAAGAAACACAGACCGTTATTAGTATGAATTTTATTTACAGCATAATCTGGAAAGTTGATCGTAACTCTGGGAAAATGATTGAAAACTATAAAATTGAACCGTTTATAACTCAATCTGAAAATAATAAAACAGCACAAATTCATAAACGCAGCTGGAGCCTCGCCGGTTATGCTCGAAAATATTTATTTTTATATGGTATTTCTGATAAGGGCGATACAATGTATGCGCTCTATAATTGCGATTCGAAACACCTTTCAATGTATACGGTAAAAATAGATAATTCTAAATTGCAATATGCCGATTTTAATATATCGAATGACGGAATCGTAAGCGCACTGTTATGCGGTGAGAAAGATATCAGTGTAGTCTGGTGGCGTTTTGATAAATTGTTAGAGGGTATCCCTAAATGAAACCGTTACTCTCATTTAGTGAATCAAAAGCATTAGATGACTATGTAATTAATACATATGCTATGAGCAGCCTAGAATTAGTTGAAGCTGCAGGTTTATCTCTATATCTTTCAATGCGCAGTACGCTGAAGGAATTGAATGATAAATCGTTGCATATTTTAGTTGTTGCTGGAACTGGAAACAACGGAGCTGATGCACTGACAGTAGCGAAATATCTGCTTTTTAGCGGATACAAAAACACGCATATTTTCCTACATGAATCAAAAAATGCAAATATTATACAAAAAATAAAGCAAATAAAAACGATATGTAATAATTTATATACATATAATAATTTTTTCTCGACGGAAATTCGCTGGGAATTAATTATTGATGGCTATTTAGGAGTAGGTGCCACAAGACCTTTACGCGATATACCAGAACCGCTTGCGTCAATTTTTTATCACTCAAAAGCACCAATAGCTTCGATCGATGTCCCTTCAGGAATTTTTGAACTGCCCGCTGATACACCATCTGAGCTCGAAAAATTTTCTACTGTTTTAGCACAGTATACATTTATGATTGCACCGAGCAAATATGCAGCCTATACTCCTGGATTTCGCAAAGCATGCGGAACTATTGTGGAGATTGCCAATGTTTTTCCAGACACAATTCCACCAACACTACCCTTTGCGTCTACACATATAAACAAAATTGATTATTCCGATATTTCATTATTCACCGCACCAATTTCTCTCTTTGTTCATAAATATGAACGCGGTTCTGTTGCAATTTATGGGGGCAGCATGAGCTATACTGGCGCACCTATGCTAGCAGCTCGTGCAGCGGAAGCAGCTGGCGCAGGCTTAGTTACACTCCGAGTCCCAGAAACGCTCTTTAGTTATTACACGGGACATACATCAGGCATTATTATCGAAGAAGATACTATTAGCGCTAACCGTCAGATACACGCAGTCCTCTGTGGCCCAGGATGGGAAAACAATGAAAAAAATCGAAATATTTTCATAGCTCTCTACAAAAAAGGGATCCCGCTCGTACTTGACGCAACCTGCCTTGCCTTTCTTGACGCACAGTTCATACAGCAAATTGAAAAAGACAACATTATTATTTGCACACCACACGTTGCGGAAATGGCTCGGCTTGCTGTTACAATTACTCTCTACGATTCCTATGAAATTGCTCTACGAGACATACTCTACAATACAAAACAGGTCATCCTCAAAGCAGCAACAATGCTGAATGCTGTAATTGTACTCAAAGCCGCTACTACATGGATTGCTTCACCCGATGGGTCTATATTTATTTATGATGGAGTTAATCCTTCGCTTGCAGTTGGAGGCTCTGGTGATGTGCTGAGCGGCTGTATTGCAGCTTTTTTATCGCGTAATCCCCATAATCCCATTCTTGCTGCTTGCAGCGCTGTTCTGCTGCATGGAAAATCAGGAGAATTGCTTGCAGCAAAACAGGGTTTTTTCGATGCTTCGAGTTTGATCGATATAATTGCTCAGCTCGCATACAAGGAAATCGCTCATGGATAAACCTGAAACTCATGAACAAAACGAAATTCATTTTTACTATAATCGTGAAGAACGATTAAAAAAAGCAGGACCGCTAGCTCAGTATGCAGTTTCACTACATACAAGAAAAAAACCCGGATTCTTTGCTGCTTTAACTGCAACGGCCCCGCTTAAATTTTTGTTTTTCTCAATTCTTGTATTAGCCCTATTTATTTTCGGATATCAAATTTATCAAAATTTTGAAAAGTCAATTCAAATTGATGGCACATCCTATTCAGTTCAAACAATGATTTTTGACAATACACTATACTTAATTATTACTCGAAAACCTCCTGCAAACAAGCCAGCAGGAAGAGCCGAGCTTCAAATTACCTATAATAATCACAGCTTTTACGAAACAATGTTTGAAGGAGAATTAGAAAAAGGAATTAAAATTGAAGGTGTGCATAGAAACACTTCCTTAGTAATAACCATTACACAGCAGGGGCATAAAAAAATTATTACAAAAACATTGCAATAATGAAATCTCTAAAAACAGTATACTTCATCCTGACAGGAGCAACAAACTATGTTGCACGCATGCTGGTTTACAGAATAAATACTTAATTACTAATTTAAATACATCTATTTATAACTGCCAATCTATTGGTGTAAGCCCATTATCTAAAAGTATCTTGTTTGTTTTTGAAAAATGTTTGCATCCTAAGAATCCTCGTGCGGCAGATAGCGGAGAAGGATGTGCTGCACGCAAAATATAATGCCGTGATTCATCAATGAGAGCTGCTTTTTTTTGAGCAGGATTTCCCCAGAGTAAAAAGACGAGCTTTTCTTTTTTTTCATTCAAAACACGAATCACTGCATCGGTAAAAACTTCCCACCCTATACCTGCATGAGACTGTGGCTTGCCTGCTTCAACAGTGAGAACTGTATTTAATAAGAGAACACCTTGTTTTGCCCAAGCTTCAAGACATCCATGCTCCGGGATAACAAAATTGGGAATATCGGTACTTAATTCTAAAAATATATTGCGCAATGAAGGCGGAATTGCTGCTCCATGCTTAACTGAAAAACAAAGACCGTGTGCTTGTCCTGGTCCATGGTAGGGATCCTGTCCTAATATTACTACTTTAACAGCAGAAAATGGCGTGAGCTTAAATGCATTAAATATGTCCTGTTGTTCAGGATAAATAATTATGCCTTTTTTGCGTTCTGTGTTTAAAAAATTAAGTAATATCTGAAAATACTCTTTATGCTTCTCTTCGCCAATAACATCTTTCCATTCAAGTTCCATAGTTAAAATTGTACAATTATTTTTTATAAAAATGAAGCATCTTTAAACAGCATCATAACCACTAGACAGTCTCGCTATAAATATATACAAATACCTATGAGTAACACTATGAAAATTACCAAACTTCCTATTATCAGTATTTCTGCATTTTTTAGCAGCGTGGCAATTGGTATTGCACAGCTTGGCTTGATATTTCTCATGAAGCTCTATTTTAATGCTTCAGCCGGGACCATAGGTATTTTTGGAGCAACATGGTCAATTTCGTATTTTATTAGCTGCATTATTTTTCGCAGAGTCACGACGAGAATTATTCCGCGACTTTCACTATTGATTACATTGTTTGGTACAGCTTTTGTTTTTTTTGTATTTCTACTTATGCCAAGCATTCCTGCAGCATTTATTACTTATATTCTTTTTGGTATTCTCACCGCATTTTACTGGCCACCGCTCATGTCGTGGCTATCAAAAGGCTATAATCACATCGAATTAGCAAAAGCTAATGGCGTTTTCAATTTCTCATGGAGCTTTGGCGGTGTATTGAGCTCGTATATTGCTGGTGTTCTCTCTAAATCCGGAAGATTCTATCCGCTTATGGCAGCTGCGGTGCTGTTTGCCCTCAATGGTATTTTTATTCTCATATCATTTCTTTTTGTAAAGGATTCACACGATATACAAACTACAATCGAAACTTCAAAGTTTTCTCTTGATCAAAGACAAAATCCAAATCGAATTCCGGCATGGATTTCTAACATGTTTACATATCTCGTTATTGGAATCATATTTAATATTTTCCCTGTTTTTGCAAATGATGTCTTGCACTATTCCGAACCGCAAGTCGGACTCATACTTTCATTGCGAGCGCTTGCAACCATGGGTGGTTTTATACTATTAGGACAATGGCATTTCTGGCATTTTAAATCATGGGTTATGCCTTTATCTGCTCTCTGTATTACCGTTTCGCTTATAAGCATGTCTTTGCTCAATCAATCACTAACATTTACTGGTTATACTATCTTTTTTGTTATCATTGGCTTAAGCATGGCTGCAACGTATACAACTTCACTCTTTTATTCAACCGTTAATTCCGGCAATAAAGATACCATGGTTACTATACATGAATCGCTCTTGACGTTCGGACAAGTAATAGGATCGTCTGCTGGAGGCATTATTTATATGCACACATCATTTTCAGCAATGCTGCAGCTGTTAGGGCTTCTCTTTATCGCAATGATTATTTTACAGCTAATATATTTTAAGAAAATCGCTCATTAACACATAGAATGATTTTAATGATGGTAAAAAAAAGGCTGTCAGCCTCTAAACTGACAGCCATTTTATTATTTAATGATATTAGTCTAATTCTCTCAAACCACCGCGGGATTTTGCTTTACCTGCTGGTTTTGATTTTTTTGCTGTACCTTTTTTTACACCGGTATCAACAACTCCAGCTCGTGGTTTAGCTTTTGGCGCCGGAGCCGGTTTGCTTGTAATATCAGCGAGTACAGAATCCGCACTGTTAATCATTGAGAGGTAATTGGATTTAGAATCTGCAAATGCATCGTCAGTAGTTGTTGCAGCAAATGACTGATTGATATCTTCGCGAACAGTTGAACGACGTCTGCTGAATGAAGCAAATGCAGCATCCTGGAAGCCTTTTGAAACTCCATGGAGGAATTCGTTGAGTACGTTTGCCATACCATCGAGTGTAGCTTTCTTTCTCTTAATTGAAGTAATATCAACATCGAGTAAAAGACCAGGCTGGATATGATATGGGTTAATCATGTAATCGAAACGATTGAATTCTTTTTCAAGGAAGTTCAAGCGCTCTTCGATAACACGGCGCTGGATTGGATACTGATACGAGTACATGGTTTTGAGTTTCTCCCGCATAAGAATAAGCCTGTTTTTAATCTTATCCTTATCGTAGAGGTATGTGCGGTTTAATGACTCAACATCAGTTTCTGCAGCTGGAATGAAAGAAATTTCGTCCCATACTTTTGCCATTTTTTCGTATACGGGATTGCCTTCTCTTTCCTTCTTTTTGTGAATTCTGCGCTTCATGATTTTTGCGAGATCATTGAAATCGGTAATGCGCTTGAGGAATTTATTTTTCTCATAAATTGCTTCGAGAACATCCCAGATATGCTCTACTTCATTCTGGAAGCTCAAAATCTGAGCATCATAGGCTTTGCGCTCTTCATTGAGCTGTGAATTATCGTAATACTGCATGCGGATCTGGTAACGCTCATCGGGGAGCACTGCACGATCGGTATCTTCGTATTCACGAATAATTAACAGACGAGCGTTCTTAAGGTTTTCGATATACTGATAACCCATTTTTGAAGTATCAAGAATACTTGTGAGCGAGTTCACTGCAGTATTGTAACCGCGGTTGCGTATGTTCTCAATATCAATAATCTTTTTAAGATTTTCACGGATATTCAGCTGGTCAAAGGTAGCAGGATCAATTTCAGCGCGAAGATTATTGATTCGATCCATAAGCTCTTTAGCAATGATTGAATACCGTTTGGACTTTGGATTTTCAACATCGTCGTCAGTAAAATCCTTTACCTTTTTCATTTTTTCAAAAATGATTTCGGTATCATTGAGCTCTTCGCGACCTTCATCAACGAGCTGATCTTTGAGTTTTTCAATTTCCTTATCAATCATATCAATGATATGTTTTGCAATGAGGTCTTTGATAAGGTATTCAACGGTTACCTGATAATGGAAAATAGGACTGATGAGCTCAGAATCAAGAATATTAACAGAAAGCTTAACATCGGTAACTGTTTTTGGCTTATAAATATTATCTTTGAATGAACACTTTACCACTGAATACGCATTTTCACCGCGAATAAAAGCACCAACATCGGTTTTCTGACGGAGCAGTGCATTGGTGAGATTTTCCAATTCGTTAACACCGCGCTGGATATGTCCCTGCAAGTGACCAAACATGTTGACGATAGATTTTTCTACTTCACCAGTGTTGAACTTGTCTGCACCACCAACTTGATCCAAAAGCTCAGCGATTTCTTTTGGAGTATAGCGGGCAAGAGTCTTCATTTCTTCTTTATCAATGAAGTTTCTAACCTTTTTAACCATTTCATCTTCAGTAGTTACGATGTAACGGTTAAACATGTTCTGATAGTTCTGGTTAAAGTAGTTATAAATCTTCTCTTTAAGACCACCCATGATATCAAGGCGTTCAAGCACTTCTTTTGGAAGTTTTGAAGTTACATGGTGAAGTACTTTATTTGTCTCTTCATGGAGCAGCTGATCGACTTCTTTTTGCTGGTCACGGTTTTCCTGAGCAAGTGAGTTTCTTGAACCTACTGCACTTGGTTTTTCAGGATGGAACACATTAGGACTTTTAGGTAAATCTATGCTTCCCATAGTTTCTCCTTCTAACTAAATATTTACTGTTATCATAGCAAAAAAATGCAATAAGTAAAGTAGTATTTTAAAAAAAAATGCACGATATTTTCATTAATATGGAAGAAATTTGATTTTTTTATAAATTTTCTTATAGAATATTCGGAAAAACCATTTTGCTACACTTATCACTTGCCAATTCTTAAATCATATTTCATTATATACTATAGACAGCTCATTAAAGAGGTTGCAATGAAAAAAATAAGTTGTTTTATTTTTATTTGTTTAGTAAGTGTCCTATTATTTTCTGATACGCGAAGTGAGGCTATTGACTTTTTTATTGTATTTGACAAATCAAAATCCATGGCTGATAAAATTGAAAAAGCACGTGCTTATACTGCGCAAGAGATTCTTGGCCGGTATGTTATGAATAATGACTGGATTTGTTTTATGGAGTTTTACGGTACCACAAATGTTTTATTCAAAGGCACAATTACCAACGAGCAGGACAAAAAACGGCTAATTCAATCATTGCTTGCTATAGAAGCAAACGGACGATACACCGATATTGGTAATGCACTCGATGTGTTAAAACAAGAAGTAATTACCCGCGGACATCCAGAACGGTCCAAATATATACTGCTCGTAACTGATCTTAGGCAGGAAGCACCTCCCCAAAGTAAATATCAATCAACTGATTATTCTATCACTCATCCTGCGCTTGAGTATGTATTAAAAAAAGAAATGGACGGTTTTTACCTCATAACACTTGGATTAACAATAGAAAGTAAAGCTCATGACCTCGCAGAATATGTAATAAAAACGCTTACACAACTGCCAGAAAGAAATTCCGGACAGATTCCTGGAGCATCTGACGAAATTTATACCGCCACAGAAGGCACTACTGCATTACAGCAAAAAAATCTCACTGCAGACAAGCATTTTTCTCAAACTAATAGTATACTTATAGTAATTCTAGGTATTTTTATTGTGATAGGTGTTGTATTTTTTATTCTTTTTGTACGGAAAAGAAAATCAGCTGTGAAGGATAAAGAGTGAATTTAGTAGAATTTTATGATGTTTTAAAAAACCATAATAATTTTATTATTACCACTCATTTGAGCCCAGACCCCGATGGACTTGGTGCAGAAATTGGACTCTTTCGCGCTTTAAAAAAGGCTGGGAAAAATGTGCGAATAATAAATGCAATGCCCTATGCTTCACGATACCAATTTCTTGAGCAAGAGCAATGTATCGAAATCATATCAGATACTAATACATCAATACTTAAAGACAAAACATGGAATATAATACTTTTAGATACTAATGACCTTAATTTTATTGGTAAAATGGCTGACTATGTACCAGTTGATGATCCTAGATTATATATTATAGATCATCACGATATGCCATCAGATCAAAAGAATACGCTCATTTTAGCTGACTATTCATCAACCTGTGAAATAATATTTGATATTATAAAAATGCTTAAAATTGAGCCCGATGCTCTCTGTGCATCTGCTTTGTTAGCAGGTATCGTATATGATACAGGTTCCTTTGCCTATTCAAAGACAGGTATTCACACATTTGAAGCAGCTGCAGAATTATTTAAATATGGTGCTAATCCTACTCAAATCCATTCACAACTATATGAATCATCAAGTATCAGTGTATTACTACTAAAAAAAGCTGTGCTATCTACACTAGAGCTCTTCCATAATGATCAAATTGCAGTACTTTTCCTGACTCAAGAAATATTAAAAAAAACAAAAACAGAGATAGAAGATGCTAATGATATAATCAATATGCCATTGCAGAGTGAATCGGTTAAAATTTCAATTTTTCTTAAACAAGAATCCCGTAAACAAGTACGCTGTTCACTGCGTTCAAAAGGCACTATAAATGTAGCTTCAATAGCACAGGATTTTGGCGGGGGCGGACATAGAAATGCTGCAGGTTTTCGCAGTGAACTGCCGCTTAAAGTAGTTAAAGAAAAAGTTATCAGGCATATTGAATCTCAACTTGATAAACAGTAAACTAGTTTAACAGTTTTTTAGTTCATGGAGTCATTTCTGCTATGTTTAAGCGCAAGACTATTCTTGTACTCAGTATTATTATCATCTTAATTATTATTATTGCTGTACAGCTAATAAGTATATTTAAAACCTCAACTGCAAAATCAACTGATTATATAATGACAAAACCAATTATTATAAATAATACCATGGATATAACCACCGAAAATGAATCTAAACAAAAACTGACAAGCTTTATTCCATTATCACAATCTGAAATTTTACTTGGTATCATATCCTATGATTTAAACCTAGATGACTCTGAAGAACAAATTCATATTGTACGCAAACAGAATGATCCTGCAGGACATATAGTTTTAATAATTGCTGTATATAATCAAAAAACAAAGACATGGTTCAGACTGATGGAATGTGAAACGCTCGTTACTCAATTAAAAACATTAAATCTTAGATTTCAGGCTATTACTAATGATTCTATTATTAGTCTTATTTGTGAAGGTTTAAATGAAAAAAACGAATCAACACTAACTATTTATAGAATTATTGCGAAACCAGAAACAGTGGCAAATTTTACTCTTGTTCAAGTATTCTCAGATTACGGGGATTCTGTTTTATTAGATTCCACACAAAAATCTGAAAGTTATAGTATTGTTGTCTCACGAACAATTCCCGAAACTCCTGATATGATTCTTGAAGAACGATGGGAATGGGATGCTACACCAAGCCGCTATATTAAAAAATCTGAAACAGTCATTAATAAAGACAAGATAATAAATTCAAAAATTGAAAAATTGCTGCTATCTTCTTCAAAAGAAGAAATTACCCAATATATCACAGGCATCTGGTACCGTACAGCTGAAAAAAAACAACTATATATTGACTTTCAATTTAACGAAGAAAAAGTAATTTTTTCTGTAGAAGATTATTCTGAAATTTACTCAATTGATAGTATTACCATAACAAACCGTGGACTCTATATCAGTTGTTATAATCAGTCTATTGCTTCACTTAAAAGATATATAACGCTTGAAATTCGAACTGAAACAAGTATTGAATTACGTATGTTTCAAAATCTGGGTGTAAAAGGCGATTCTGCTATAGATTGGAATGGTACATATAGCAGATTCTATAGCAGTATTAAAACAAAATCATTTTTTGAACAGCTCCCCAAAGAAATTCTCCTAAGCTTTAATGGAACATATAAAAATGATACAGGGTTACAGCTTGTACTTAATAGTCCCGAATATTCTTTAAGCAAAACGACTACTGATACAGAACATGGCTTTTTTTATATTTTGCTTTATAACAACCAATATATTCTTGATTGTGTTCCTGTTAATAGTCCAAATGCTCAAAGAAAAGCATTTTTTATTAAAAAGAAAATTCAAAATAAATTAGACTCAAAAGCTACAATTTTAGAGCTAGTACCGATAAAAATTACACTCAAAGGACCTGTTGAAACTGGAGAAACAGTAATTGAATTAAATAAGCAGTAATCGTCAGGGTTCATTTGTTATCCATGCTTCGATGCCAGCTTCTTTTAGCTTTAAGGTAATTGTTTGGAAATCCTTGCTGGAAGTATAAATAAGCACAAGAAATATAGAATCTTTAGTGCGCTGAACAATTTTACTAACAATTCCGATAGATTCAAGTTTTTTTTGTAATGTTACAGCATTTTCATATTTTGAAAATGCTCCTGCTTGTAATATTACTGCATCAGAAGCATCGGATACTGATGTGCTATCTTTACTTTGTATTTCTTCACGCGCAGAAATCTTCTGTGCAGCAATCATTGAAAATGAAAGCATATATGTTTGAATACCAGTATAAAAAGAAAAATCAGTTGTTGTAACTTCTTGTAAATTTTCCGTATACTTCTGAGAGGCTTTTTCATCACCAAGATACGAAAGCAGCTGTAAAGCAGATATTTTTACGAATACATTGTTAGAAAGTGCAAGCTGTTCTACTTCTTTTAAAGCTATTGTTTGATATGATGTTGCATACAAAATCCAAAAGTTTAATAAGCGTTTATATTCCGCATACTCAGTATCTTGTATTGTTGAAAGTAGAACTGAACATTTTTCATATTCACCAATAATCAACGATGCAATTGCATATTGCAAAATTTCTATAGGTTCGAGCTGTTTTAATTTTTGAATTTTATTGTAGCAATCACAAACATCAGTCCACCGTCCCATTACTTCAAAAAGGGACAGTAATTCTTTAAGAACAAGTATTCTTTGACTGTTAGTAAGTGCATCAAGCGGCAATAAGCTTTTCAGCAGTTCTTCATATACATCGAGTTTTTGCAATTTATTGCTCACTGCATGAGCAGTTTCTGGAAAATTTCCATTAGACAGAGCTTGAATGAGCTGTTTTTGATAAGCAGTAATCTGTGTATTCTGAGCAAAAAGCACAGAACCTACTATCCAAAAAAAAATTATAATTAGATTTTTATGTATCTTGTTGTTTTTTTGCTGTTTCTTCATGAGAAACCGGTTTTTCCTTTTGAGGTTGTTTTTTGCTGGCTTTTATCGTATTTACAAAAATTATTAGAAACGAAAATAGCATCCCTAGCATAAAAACAATAGCCAGCACTATTATTGTCGGAACATTTTCCATTTTTGCAAAACCAAATGACAGAGTCATTCTATAGTCTAAATTAAATCCGACAAATACAATACAGATGGCTACTATCACCATAAATAGCAACAATTTCCAGGGTATCATAGACTAATCACTCCATAACATTAATAAGCTTACCTTTAAAAGTGTTGCCTGATATTGATGAAATGTCAACCATGCAAAATTTGCCAATTAGAGACATATCTCCCTCAAAGCAAACCATAATATCTTGCTCAGTTCGTGCCAATAGTTCTGTTTTTTTTCTTTTAGAGATTCCTTCAACAAGGACTACAAGTTTTTTCCCAACTAATTGCTGCATTACTGTTTTTGTTAATTCTTTTTGAACTGCAATAATACGTGCTAAACGCTCCTTTTTCTGAGCGAGCGGAATTTGCCCAGGCATCGATGCTGCTGGAGTACCCTTGCGAGGATTATAGTAGTACATAAATGAATAAATGAACTGAGCTTGCTTCATAAGTTCTATTGTTTTTGATACATCATCCTCTGTTTCTCCTGGGAACCCAATGAGTATGTCGGTAGAGAGTGTAATATCTGGCATTTCTTTTCGTAAAAGTTGCACTAAATTGAGATACTGTTCACTTGAGTAATGCCTATTCATTGCTTTGAGTATTGTATCTGAACCATGCTGAACGCAAAGATGCAGATGTTTTGCAATGATTTCATGCTTTTGCATAACGTGTATAATATCGATCGATAAATCTTTCGGGTGACTGGTTAGAAATCGAATTCGCTGTATTGGAGTATGCTTGCAATGCTCTGCAACCATATCAAGCAGGTGAGCAAATCCTATGCTGCAATTTGTATCAGTCCACTGATACGAATTAACATTTTGTCCTAATAGGGTTATTTCTCGGACACCGTTTTCTGCTAATGCATCCAGTTCATGCAATATTGATTCTGGACTCCGTGCTATCTCACGGCCTCGCACATATGGAACTATGCAATATGTACAAAAATTATTACAGCCATGACTAATAGGAACAAAAGCCTGTAATGCACCGCTTGTTCCATGATACGCTGCGAATTGATATACTGGTTTTTCTTCAAATAATGGAGCTTTAATAATTCTCTTATCAATTGATTGTACAATTGATTCAAAATTATTTTTTTGAAAATTTCCTAACACAAAATCAACTTCCGGTGCCAAAGTTTGAATAGAATCTTTTTGATTTTCTGCTAGACAACCTGTAACAAGCAAATAGAAATGTTTTTGTTTTTTTAATGCGCACAGCTGCTTTATCCGCGACCACGCTCGATTTTCTGCTGTAGCTCGCACCACACAGGTGTTGACAATAACAAAGTCGGCTTCAGAAACTTCTTGTGTTTCTTCCCAATTATATGCGTGGAGAATCTGCTGTAATGCAGCAGACTCTGCCTTATTCATTTGACACCCATATGTTTCAAGGAGATATTTCATGGATATTTACGTGCAATGCTTAGCTTCGCGATTTAAGCGCTCGAATAAATTGGACAATATTGTAAATTCCAAAACCAATTAATCCTATACCTGCCAAACTGGCAAATCCTTTTACGAGATGTTTTGCAAACAATGTAGCAATTCCTAATGCACCAACACCCAAAGAAACAACAGCAGTTGCTTGCACTTCATCTTTTTTTCTAAAAAATTGATATATGCCTGCAACAGCGAGAACTCCTCCAATTACTGGCCCTATTATAGGGGCTGTGATTAAATTACCAACAACAAGCGCAGCAATTCCACCAGCAGTTGCAAAAACTCCTCTCACTCCATATTGACGTGTTTTTTCTACTGATACTGGATAGTCCATAGCAACCTCCTAAAATTTTTTGTATACTAATGCCTGAAACAGCGTTGACCGGTAAATTTCATAGCAACGTGTGCTTCATTGCATGCCTGGATTATTTCATAATCGCGCAGTGCTCCACCAGGCTGAATAACAGCTGTAATACCCTCTCTAATCCCAACATCGAGTCCATCACGAAATGGGAAAAATGCATCTGAAACCATGACGCTGCCCGGCAAATTAGCCTTACAAGCAACGACAGATTCCCATACAGCATTTTTGATTTGTTCCTGTTCACACTCATTCCAAGATTTTCCAGTCTGTTCCCAGCACAGTCGGTCTGCTAGTTTCTTGTAGGCTTTATCTCGTGCAATTTCTGCGACCCCTACTCTGTCTTGTTCACCCGTACCTATGCCTAATGTTGTTTTATCTTTAACATATAAAATTGAATTGCTGGTTACACCGCATTCTACAGCCCAGCCAAACAGCATATCTTCATATTCGCGCTCGTCTGGTTCACGCTCTACAGCATACTGAACACCTTTATGCTCACATACAGCGGGAAGTAAATTTTCTTTAGCCTGAATTACATTTGCAAATGATACCTGTACAATGCAACCGCCATCTAGTAAAGTTTTAAAATCGAGATTGCGTACAGGAGCATATTTATAGAGTTGTTCCATTTCGGTAATTTTCATAATCCGAATATTTTTTTTAGCTTGCAAGACTTCAATTGCTCGATCTTCATATTCAGGAGCAGCAACTACTTCACAGTAAGAAGCGGCTATAAGTTTTGCTGTTTCAAAATCAATTTGTCTGTTTACTACTACTGCTCCGCCGAAAGCTGCAATCCTATCTGCATAATATGCTTTTTGATATGCATCGATTAAAGTATCGGCTTGAGCCACTCCAGAAGGATTATTATGCTTTATAATAGCGCAGGCAGGCTTATTATGGAGATAGCGCAGAATCGCCAGTGCACTATCGACATCGGTAAGATTAGTTTTTCCCGGATGCTTGCCGAACTGAATTAATTCAGCGCTGGTTACAAGCCTGCCATACGGTTCCAGCATGGCAACACCTGCAATACTGATATTGGCCTGTACTGGACGGTATAGTGCTGCAGGCTGATCGGGATTTTCACCATACCGTAACCCTTTGGTCTCTCCATCTACATTCCAAGTTACTTTTTTGAAAAGAAGCGTATCTGCTTTTCCAGAAGCATCTCTGAATATTATTTCCATTGTTTCAGGGAAATTTTCCTGAACAACCTGCTTATATATTTCTGATAATTTTTGATTGGACATGCATACATTATAATAAAATAATTGATATGAAACAATAGCAAATGCTAGCTGTATATATAGCTATTAAGTTTAATCCATAGTATATTTAGTTTTTATGAAGCTTTCAAAACGATTCACAATAGCATTAGAAGAAAACGCAATCACACTTAAAAAAAAAGAATTGGCATCACAAGGCATCACAATTTTTGATGCTTCTTCGAGCAATCCAACAAAATGTAATTTAATTCCAGATGATTCTGTTTTCTCTTATTTTTATAATAAAGCAATAAAAACGTATACTCCTGACCCTCAAGGACTCTATAGCGCACGAGCTGCTTTAGCTCATTACTACGATTCAAAACCTGAAAATTTTTTTCTTACAGCAAGCACATCCGAAGCATACAGTTGGATTTTTAAACTATTAGGAAACCCTGGCGATACTTTTTTAATTCCCAAACCAGGTTATCCGTTATTTGATTTTCTTGCTGAGCAAGAATGCGTAAAACTTGCACCATACTATCTTGAGTACGTCCATCCAGATGGCTGGCATATCGATTTAGAAACTCTTGAAAATGCAATTCGAACCCATTCACCAAAAGGTATCATTGTTATTAACCCTAATAATCCTACAGGTTCATATATTTCAAACGATGAGTATGAAACACTGATTCGTCTCTGTAAGCAGTATGATCTTTCTGTGATTGCGGATGAAGTTTTTTATCCATTTACTTTAAATATTAATGAGAAACATGTATCGTTTATTCATTGCAATGATATTCCTGTATTTACTTTAAATGGACTTTCTAAATTACTATGTCTTCCGCAGGCTAAACAAGGATGGATACATGTATCAAATATGGTATCCTCAGAAGCGCGCAGCCATCTTGAACTCATTGCGGACACGTTTCTATCCGCAAATATTTTTACGATGACGGCACTTCCTGAACTATTACATCATGCTACGCAGTGGCAAACTATTGTACAAAATCGTATTATTCAAAATTATCAAACTGCACATTCTTTTTTTCAAGGAACAAGTCCGATACGTGTACGCACAGCACAGGGAGGCTGGTCAGTTATGCTCGAAGTTCCGCGATATGTATCCGATGAACAATTAATACTCGATTTTTTAACTACCTATCATATGTACTTACAACCTGGATATTTTTTTGATACAAAGGAAGCTGGCATTGTAGTACCCAGTCTTATTCTTGAACCAGAAGCATTTAAAAAATGCATGGCGATACTTCAAACCATATTTACAGAATGACTATTCATGCTCATACACAGCCTGTTTCTTCATGAACCGGCAGATGCACGCCGGGCGGAGCAATGAGTCCTCTGCTTTTTGTTCCATCCATTATTACTTCAAAAGGTTTTTCTGTACGAACATGTACTACATACTGGCCGCGGTTGTACACAGGCAATGCAGAAATTTTAGCCCAATTGACATGAGAATGTGCACCATTCCAGGGAACGGAAAAATATCCGATATTCATTGCGATAACATTATGAAAAAAATGGCTGCCTAAGGAACAATCAATTCGATAATCTTCTAAATCTGCTTCAATAATAATTTTGGCATTTGATATTTGATTGTAGCTGACCGGTATGCCTAACCATTTATCACGCGTTCCCCATCTGCCAAAACCTAATAAAATATAATGACGGTTTTCATTCTTGAGCAAATGATTATACTGTTCGAGTTCTAATGCAATTTCTTGAGTTTTTGATTTGTCAAATGTTTTTGGATCAATAAATAAAAGGTCATAAAGTGTATTGATATATCCGTTTCCCATACATTTCCCTGATTGAACTAAAAGTGTTTCAGGTTTTATTGCGTCTATATGAATATGTTTTTTCTCAATATTTTGAATTAATGGCTTAATTTGCAGCAAGTAGAGAGCAGGAACATTGTTGGTATAGTCAAATGCCCATTCTATTTCTACAGGAATTCCCATACTCTGTTTAAAGATATCTAACACATGGGAAATTGTTGCAGGGAGAGCGGCTGCATCATACTTTAAAAGTGGCGCTAAATCAATTACTCGAATTCCTTTATAACTGGTACCTGGTTCTAATCTTTCATCTTGTGCATTCCATGTACTGGCAACGATATGAAAATATGGATTTTTTTCTGCTTCAATAATATCAAGTTTAGTTAACGTTGATGTTTCTCCATTTCTGAGGTCAATTTCTGTCTTTTCAAGATCGAGAGCATAAAACCAGCGCTGTGATCCACTCATTCGCTGTCTAGGATTGACAATATCAATCTTGGGATATTTTGGAGAAAACAAATGCCCTTGTTCGCCCTCAACTACATAATGACCGAAACCTAATGCAGCAATGCAGAGACCATCTTCTGGCTTAATATGTGATACTGGATAATAATTATATGACTGAGCTGTACCTGCAAGCAGCGGATAAAAGTAATTGCCATGTCTATTACCAACAAGTTCTTGAATAACAATTGCCATCCGTTCTTCTTCTATTTTATAACATGCTGTTTCAAAGTACTCTTGTGCTTTTTTAGAAAACAAACTAGCATAGACGCTTTTAATAGCGTCACAGAGTTGGCTTAATCGTTTCTCTTTTTGCTGATGAGTATTCGGAATTACAAATGTATCATATACGCCAGAGAAAGGAACAATAAGCATATCTTCAAAAAGGCCGCTTGAACGCACAGCAAGCGGTGCTGTACTTAGTTCAATAAAATTTTCTAACCGTTTCACAAAATCATAATCAAGCTGCGCATCATGAAACCTATAAAATAATTCTTCTTCTGAGCAATGCCATGCATATGCCCATAAATTATTTTTTTCCATAAATTTTTCAAATTCATCAATACCAACATATATCGTTAGTGGTAATTTTACAGGAATGAGGTCAGTATTGAATACCATAAAATCGATAAGACTTTTTATAAATGCAAGCCCGCGTCCTTTTCCTCCTACAGAGCCTGCACCAAGCCGTGCCGTTCCTAGGGTAAGATCAATTCCTGCTGAGATTTCGGGTATGCTGCCGCGTAATTTTTCCTTTTTTAAGTTATCCAAAGTATTCTTTAAAAATGTTTTAACGGAATCAAAATTAACAAAATCATCAAAATTATATTTTTTTAGATTTTTTGCAAGTTTAATTTCTCCGCGTGCCATAAGCCAGGCAGAAAA
>CAZVTR010000005.1:0-75779 GCA_964630305.1 uncultured Treponemataceae bacterium
TGTAAGTTCATAATTTGATTTGACAAAGATTACTATTTACAGTACTATGTAAATGTTACGCTCGTGTTATGAATGTGAATATGTTGTTGCGTTACCAGGTAATAAAGACTCTACGGTTTTTGTTCTGCTTTCGACCCGGTTTATTGCTTCGTCTCACAAAATAGTCGTACATGCCGCGTACAAAGGAACAGCGGTTCCTGTATTTTTTAAAGAGAATATACTATTCTCTTTGCTCGCCCGATAGAACCGGGAAAAGGATTTTTTATGAACAAGAAAATTTATGTTGGCAATCTTAGCTATGGAACCAACGAAGATTCATTGCGCGATGCATTTGCTCAGTTTGGAAATGTTGAAACAGCAAACATCGTTGTAGACCGTGATTCAGGCCGTTCAAAAGGTTTTGGCTTTGTAGAAATGGAGACTGAAGAAGGCGCTGCAGCTGCAATCAATGCAATGAACGGAAAAGAGCTTGATGGCCGCGTAATTAAAGTTAATGAAGCAAATGATAAACCTGCGCGAAAACGAGAATTTCGTAACCGCTGGTAAAATACAGCAATAGTTCAAAAAAAGGGATATCTCAAGAGAGGTATCCCTTTTTTTATTGACATAATGACTGCATGAAAGTAAGCTGTAAAGAGAGTGCTCTACTATCTGCATTTCGAGTTGTGAGAGCTTATTATGCATAGTTAAGGTGTCTATGGAAACTGGAATAGTTATTATTGCTGTAATTATTGTACTGCTCATTGTTTCTATTTTTTTGCTGGGGCTCATAAAGCCAAAGAAAAAAGAAAAAGTTACAGCGAGAATTCAGCAAAAAAAATTAGATAAGTCTCATATATTAAAAGAGGCAAACCGTCGTCTTGCGCAAAATCCCAATGATATTGAAGCACTCTTTATGCTTGCTGAGTTGTATTTTGATGAACAGGAATGGGAAAAGGCTTTAAAACTCTATGAAAATTTAAACCGTCTGGGAGAAACCAATTCCGATGTGGATATTTTTGAAGTAAATAAGCGGATTGGATTATGCTGTTATCGATTAGGCCGAAATGATGATGCTTATAAAGCATTTACCATAGCAAAATCCGGAAAACCAGATGATTTTGAGATTAACTTTAATTTAGGTGTATTGGAGTATATGAAAAAAAACTATGAAAAAGCTCTCCCGCTTTTGAAGCAGGCATATACTGCAAATAATGAACATATAATGTCATTGCGGTTTTTAGGGCTTTGTTTATTTAAAGTTAAGCAGTACCGTGAAGCACTTTCAGTTATAAAAAAAGTTCTTGAACAACAGCCTGATGATAAGGAATCGTTGTTTGCCATGGGTGAATGTTTCTATGAAAACAATCAGATGGATCAGGCATTGCGCATATTGAGTCATTTGCGGGTAGATCCAGAATTTGGTCCGGCAGCAGCATTGTTTTCTGGCACAATATATATGAACCAGCGGCAGTATAAAAAAGCAATTGTTGATTTTGAAATAGGATTAAAGCATAAAACAATAGCACCGGAAATCCTCGCAGAGCTAAAATATAGAATGGCAGTTGCCTATTTACAGGAATCGGAAATTTCACGGGCTGTTCAGCTTTTAAATGAGGTGATGCAGATAGCTCCTGGTTATAAAGATGTGGAAGCGCTTTATAACCGGTATAAAGAACTTAACTCTAATCACAATTTGCAGGTTTATCTATTATCGCCAGTCAGTGAATTTGTCAATTTATGTAAAAAAATAATTACATATTTATACTCAGGGGCAAAGATCAAAGTTAATGATATATATGCCCAGCAATCAGAATTTGTTGATATTTTTATTGAAGTTGAGACGCCTAAATGGGCTGATTATGTTTTAATACGTTTTGTTCGCTCAAGCGGTGTAACAGGTGAATTCCTTGTGCGAGATTTAAACACACGCATGAAAGATATAAAGGCTGGAAGAGGATTATGTATCAGCGCTGGCCAGTTTTCAGAAGAAGCTCAAAAATTTGTTGAAGTACGTCTTATCGATTTGTATTCCAAAGATAAGTTAATGAAAATTTTAACAAGTATTGATACTAAAATGAGGAACGCTTTAGCTGATTAATAATTTTTCAAAACCGTAAGCATAAGTAAGGACTGACTATGTATCACGAACGGAGAAATAGACTTGCCAGTCTCATGAAACAAAAAGGACAAACTGGTTTGATTCTGCTGCTGGGCAATACTTTAATGCCTAGAAATTATCCAGATAATACGTATGATTTCCGTCAGGATTCCAGCTTTATTTATTTTTTTGGTGTCTATTTGCCAGATTGTATAGGAGTTATAGAGATTGATACAGGCAATGCTTACTTGTTTTATGATATGCCTGACGAGAACATAAAAATTTGGATAGGTGAGCCTTCTTATGAGCATGTCGAAAAAAGCAAACTACAGGGAGTTTATCCGCAAAAAGATATTGCATTATTTTTAAAAAATAAGCCTGTGCATTTTTTACCGCCCTACACGAGTCAGGCTTTTCATACACTAGCAAATATTTTGTGTGAAAAAGCAGAACACATAAGCAAACGGGTATCATCTGCACTAATTCATTCTGTGGTAGCATTGCGGCAGTGCAAAGATGAGTATGAAATTAAAGAAATCGAAACAGCAGTTAATGCTACAGTAACTATGCATAAAGAAGCTATTCGGCTAGCTAGACCTGGTGTGACAGAACGGTATGTGATGGCTGGTATTACAGCACAAGCATTAGTCTGCGGTGCTCACTCGTTTCAGCCCATCGTCACGGTGCAAGGAGAAATATTACATAATCATGCGTATAATAAACAGCTGAAAGATGGACAGCTTCTCTTGGTCGATGCAGGTGCAGAAACGGTTACAGGGTATGCTGGTGATCTTACAACTACTTTTCCTGTAAACGGGAAGTATACAAAGGAACAGCGGGAAATATACAATATAGTCCACAAGGCAGGACAGGAAGCTGCATTAATGCTGCAGCCAGGAATCCAGTTTAAAAAAGTTCACCTTAAAGCTTGCTCTGTGATTGCAGAGGGTTTGCGTGAGATGGGGCTGCTCAAGGGCAGAGTAGAAGACATTGTAGCAGAGGGTGCGCATGCTCTCTTTTTCCCTCATGGTTTAGGTCACATGATGGGACTCGATGTCCATGATATGGAAGGTCTGGGTGAGGATTATGTTGGCTATGATAAAGAGCCGAGAAGCATGCAGTTTGGTTTGAGGAGTCTTCGTCTTGCTAAAGCCTTGCAGAAGGATATGGTGCTCACAGTAGAACCTGGAATTTATTTTATTCCAATGTTAATTGCTTCATGGAAAAAAGAAAATAAATGCAATCAGTTTATAAATTATGATAAGGTTGAGAAATGGCTGTCTTTTGGAGGCATACGGAATGAAGAAGATTGGCTCATTACAGATGAGGGGGCTCGACGATTAGGGCTTCCGTTTGACAAATCCTGTGATGCGATTGAACAGCTGTATGCAGAACTCCACGCATGAACATGCTTGGTTAAACAAGTATTAGACAGCAGAATTTGTTTATGTAAATTTCACCCGCTGCCCCGCTCTGTTGGTCGGAGCAGTGGGAACTGAAAGCTTTTACCAATATTTTTTCAGATTGCTGAATGTTTTATAACCTGGATAGACAGCTATGTCTTCTAGCTCATCTTCGATGCGCATAATCTGATTGTATTTGCAGATTCGGTCTGTGCGTGACATAGAGCCTGTTTTAATTTGTCCAGTTTCCAGCGCTACTGCAAGATCTGCCAGGAAAGTATCTTCTGTTTCACCAGAGCGGTGCGATACAACAGCGGTATAGCCAGCTCGCTTTGCCATAGCAATTGCTTCGATTGTTTCGGTAACGGTTCCAATCTGATTGAGCTTAATGAGGATTGAGTTACATGCACCAAGCTTAATGCCTTTTTCTAGGCGTTTAACATTGGTAACAAAAAGATCATCACCGATGATTTGTATCTTCTGTCCCATTTTCTGTGTAAACTTAACGTAAGTATCCCAGTCATCCTGGTCAAAGGGATCTTCAATAGAAACAATTGGATAGGTATCGACCCATCGTGACAAAAGCTCAATGAGTTCATCGCCTGAAAATAGTTTATCGGGGCTCGATTTCCAGAACTTATATCCTTTTTTCCCGCCCTCTTCAAAGAGTTCAGAGCTCGCGCAGTCAATAGCGATAGCAACCTGGTCTCCTGGTTTATAACCAGCTTTTTCTATTGCTTTGACAATGTACTGGAGAGCAGTTTCATTATCGATATTGGGGGCAAAGCCGCCTTCGTCGCCGACAGCAGTGTTATGGCCGTCTGCTTTGAGGAGCCCTTTGAGCGTATGGAAAACTTCTGCGGTAATGCGGACTGCTTCTCGGAAGGATTCTGCGCCAAGCGGCATAATGAGGAACTCCTGAAAGTCAATTTTGTTATCCGCGTGCTTGCCGCCATTGATAATATTTGCCATGGGAACTGGCATCGTGATGGTATGGGTGCCGCCTAAGTATCGATAGAGGGGAAGCCCTGAGAATTCTGCGGCTGCGCGTGCGCATGCCATGGATACGCCGAGAATTGCATTAGCGCCGAGCTTGGATTTGTTTTCGGTGCCATCGAGATCAATCAGCGTTCTGTCAATTTCTACTTGGTCAGTTACATCGAGGCCGCAAATCTCATTTGCAATGGTGCTGTTAACGTTTTCGACGGCTTTAAGTACTCCTTTCCCCATATACCGCTTTTTATCATTATCTCTAAGTTCAACGGCTTCGTATTCGCCTGTTGATGCTCCGCTTGGCACGGCTGCTCTGCCTACAATGCCGTTTTCAAGCACAACATCTACTTCAATGGTTGGATTGCCGCGAGAATCGAGTATTTCCCGAGCCTCTACATATTCAATCATGGACATAATAAGCCTCCTCTTCCCTTAAACTTGTAAGGTATATGTTTACAACGTAAGGATTTTATTGCGTATAGTCAAGCGAGATAATTATTTTAATACAGATTTAAGTGAGCGTAAGTATTATAGCGAATCTAAGAGCGAGTGGAGTACAGCGGGGTATGTTTCATGTTCAAGCTGATGAATACGCTCTGTCATTAGTTCCATGGTTGGCGCTCGAGGAATGGCTTTTTGAGTGATTATGGAGCCGGTATCAACACCTTCATCGACATAGTGTATGGTAATTCCGAGCTGAGACTCACCCGCTTCATATGCACGCTCGATGCTGTTAATGCCGGGGTAGTGAGGGAGCAGCGACGGATGGATATTGATAATTTTACCCCTAAATTGACTGATAAATGCGGGGGATAAAATGCGCATGAAGCCAGCAAGGGCAATAATATCGGCATGGTAAACACTGATAATGCTGGCAATTATTGTTTCGGCTGTTGCACGGTCTTTTTTGAAGTATGGTACTACATAGTAGGGAATTGAACACAGTTTGGCTCGTTCAATAGCATACGCTGATAGCTGGTCGGTAATAAGTGCAGAAACTGAATGCGTCCTCGTAACGTTAAAATAGTCAGCAATGGCTTGAAAGTTGCTGCCATTGCCGCTCGCAAGTATGACTAGATTACCCATGAATGAGTGTGCCGATTTTGAGGACTTCGATGCTGTGTTTTGCTGCAAAAGCTATGACGTCATCGGCTTGATCAGCATGAACCACAAATGCAATACCAATGCCTAAATTAAAGACGCGGCGCATTTCCGCTTCGGGGACTTCTCCGTATTTTTGTATTTTTTCAAAAATTGATGGCCGGGGCCAGTCCCATGTAAAATTTCCGGTAAGGTGTTTAGGGATGACACGCTCAAAGTTTGCTTCGAGACCAGACCCGGTTATGTGAGCTGCAGCAAGCACCGCATGTGTTTCAAACAGTGTGAGGAGTTCTCTAACATAGATTCTGGTTGGAATGATGAGGTCTTCCCAGCCCGCAGTATCAGTTTCGGGAACGCATTTTCTCGCCAATGAATAGCCATTGGAGTGCACTCCGCTCGATGGTAGTCCGAGTATAACATCACCTTCCTTCATTGCATCAAGCTTTGGCAGCATTGCAGCTTTATCGACAATGCCGACACAGAAGCCGGCAAGGTCAACCTCGTCTGGAGCATAGATATCGGGCATTTCCGCTGTCTCTCCGCCAGTAAGGAGACAGTCAGCGATTTCACAGCCTCGGATAACACCAGTTATTATGGTTTGCAGTTTTTTCTCATTCTCAGCAACAGAGCCAGTTGCAATATAATCTAAAAAGGTTAATGGTTTACAGCCGCATACGATGAGGTCATTTACATTCATAGCCACAAGGTCGATGCCAATGGTATCCCATTTGTTGAGCTTTTTTGCTACGAGCAGTTTTGTGCCGACGCCATCGGTAGTAGAGAGGAGGAGCGGCTCTTTAAACTGTGCGAGATTTTGTATAGGAATGCCGCCAGCAAAACCTCCAATTCCGCCTCCGACTGCAAGAGACTTAAAGTTTTTTATAAAATCAGCAAAAGCATCTCCTTTTTCGATATCTACTCCAGAATCTCGATAGGTTTTTGCCATGTGGTTACTCCTTTAATCAATTTATTGCTGGGGAAGCTTGGTTGGATATGTGCCTGAAAAACATGCTGTGCAGTAATTGCATGCTTCGTGACCTGCACATGAGAGCAAGTCTTCAAGGCTCATAAACCGAACTGAATCAGCGCCAATAGAGCGAGCTATTGCCTCAGGAGATAATCGGTTGGAAATAAGTTCCTCGCGCGTTGGTATATCAATGCCGTAATAGCAAGGCCACTTAAGTTCAGGACTTGAAAGCCTGAGATGCACTTCCTTGGCTCCGGCTTCCCGCATCAGTGCAACAATAATACCACTCGTGGTGCCACGAACGAGAGAATCGTCTATAAGCACTACTGTTTTATTTTTAATTATAGAACTGATTGGGTGCAGTTTCATACGAACGGCAAACTCGCGCTCGTTCTTTGTCGGCAGAATAAACGATCGGCCGGTATAGTGATTGCGGGTCAGCGCTAGTTCAAAAGCACACTGTTTAGCTTGCGCGTACCCTATTGCTGCGATGGTCCCGGAATCAGGGACAGGTATCACGATATCAGGATTGAGGTCGTCTGTTTGTGCAAGCTTTTCTCCGAGGGATTTTCTAAAAGCATATATTGATTTTCCGAACAGCTCAGAGTCTGGCCGCGCAAAATAGATGAGTTCAAAAATACAGTGAGACAGCTGCATCGGTGCTGATGTATTAAGCATATGCGACTGCAGACCATCCTGATTTATAATAATGATTTCACCGGGTTTAACTTCATGTATGTTTTCTGCTGCTATGCTGTAGAGCGCACAGGGTTCACTTGCTGTGTACCAAGCTGAGTCCTTTTGAGCGTAGTAGAGCGGCCGGAAACCGCAAGGATCCCGCACTAATATAAGCTCATTGTCCCAGAGCATGCATAGGCTGTAAGCACCTTCAATTCCATGCAAAGCCTCCTGAAGAATATCAATTTTGCTTTGCTTCATACTGTGGCTTATTCGGTGCAAAATGATTTCGGAATCAGTAGTTGTCTGAAAAATATTTCCGTTATTAAAAAGCTCTGCTCGGAGTTCATTAGCGTTGGAAAGATTTCCGTTATGTGCCAGCGCAATGTGGCCTTTGTTGCAGTAAATGGCAATAGGCTGAGCGTTGATGATGCCGCTCCCGCCGTGTGTAGCATAGCGGACATGCCCTATAGCACTGGTTGAAACTTCCTGAGTGGTAAGCCAGGCTTCCATTCGCTGAGAGACCATGCCGAGTGTCTTATCGGTTTTTATGCGGGTATCATGCTGCCAGGCAATTCCGCAGGCTTCCTGTCCGCGGTGCTGGAGCGCAAAGAGCATGTAAAAGGTATATTTGTGTACATTGATAGGAACAGGTGACCAAACGCCGCAAATGCCGCAAAAATGGCCAGGTTTTTCGAGTATGTCCAGAGTGGAAGTTGCTTCAGTCTGCACATAAATATCTAGCATATACCGGCCATGCTGGTCAACTCATTCATTATTCTTCTTGAATTACAGTTCCCCGAACGGTAACAAATGAGCGCATTACCTTTATAAAAAGTTCGAGTGTGTCTTTGCTTTGATTGAGCGAAGCAATGAGTTCTCGGTTGTGAAGTCCTCCAATTGTCCGGATATTGCTTAAAATATCAGGATTAGGCTTTCGCTGGTCATTGAGGAGATCATTGATTGCTAAATACAGCATTAAAAAAAGTCCTGATTCATCTTCGCAAATCTCATTTGCTTCGGAGTTAATTTCATCGATAATCTTTTGGAGGAATTGACTGATATCCTTACCATGTTTCATTTCGTCCACATACCGTTTGATTGAAACTATGGTCGATCGTCCCGTTCCTTTAAGGTTGCGTTCAAATGCACGTATCCGATTCATTGTTTTATCACACTGATAGACGAGATTAGCAAGATTGTTTTGAAAGCTTTTATTATCGAAATATCCTTCAATGAGAATTTTTTTTATAATATCACGAATTTCTGTGTCATACTTGTTTTGAACAAAAGTTTTTAAAATACTCAAGGGACGAATATGGGTAAAGTGAAATGGCGTATCTTGACTGATACGGAGGTTGGTTTCTTCATTGTATTCTTCGACAGGAATAATCTGTGTGTTTGCAAATAATTTTTGAATGTCTTTATTGACAGTCATTTCTCGCATTTCCCGCTGCAGCTTATTTCTGACTGTTTCAAAATTTTCAGTAATGCGAATTTTGTAGTTTAAAAAAGTGTTCTGGCGTTCATGAAGCAAATTAGGCGTATATTCAGAATTCTTTTTTGCGAGACGTACCAGCGTTAAGAGTACTACTCCGCTTAACTTGTAATTTAAGAATTTATTGAGAATGTTACAGATTTTTTGAAGTGCTTCGAGGTTCCCTGTGCTTTCGGGGTGTATTTTGCCAAGAAGCAATCCCAAATTATTAATGAGCTGCGGTGTAAAAAGAAAATTATTCAAAAGGTAGTGAATATCAATAAGCTCATTCTCAAGGTGCTCAGCTTCACAGGGTTGGGGATTATAGGCATAGTCTTTTTGTGTAAGGTTAACTCCTGGATCAAAAAAGCTTAAAACTCGCTCCCAGTCAAAGCGGCAGATTTCAACAAAACATTGCAGCTGAAATATTTCTTCATTAATTTTATTGCTGTCAAGCTGGTCCAGTTTTTGAATAAGTTTTTGAAAATCTTGATTGAGTTTTTCTACTTCCTGATCTAACATCACGGCATTTTCAAGTTTTGATTTTATATTTTCTGGCAAGAACTCAGATTTGAGTTCAAGCACTTCATCGGGTAAATGCATGTCTATGACATAATCGATAAACTTTTTTGACATGCGGATATCGGGGTGGCCAATACTGTGGTCAGATAAATCAATGAGAGGACGCAGCGCAGACACAAATAGAAAAAGGTCTTTAGCAAAGTCTGTGGTTATTAGGTGATTGTGGATACTGTAATAATGGAGATCTTTTTGTAATAGAATTTTATTAAGTCTCCGAACTTCTTGATATGATGGGTCGTTAAATTTGAGTAAACTTTTAAAAAACTCAATAATTTTTTTGAAAAAATTCATATAAAGTATATTGTATTCAAAATTATTAATTTTCACAAGAACATTTTTTAAGATTGACCCGATACTCTATATGAATTAAAATTAAACTGATAGGCGGCAGTAGATTTTTTATGAATAATATATTAAGTGATGCTGATTTTGAATTGTATCGAAAACTCATTTACGATGAAAGCGGTATCCATTTTTCTGCTACAAACCGGGCAATCCTTGAAAGCCGGCTGGCAGAACGATTGCGCGAGAAAAAACTGCAGAACCTTCGAGAGTACTATCAAATTATTATTTCTGACAAAGATGAGCTAAAAGTACTGCTTGATTCCGTTACTACTAATTTAACTCGGTTTTTTAGGAACCAAGGGCATTTTGATGCTCTTGAGCATCATGTGATACCGGAGCTCATGAAACAGAAAAAAGAAAAAACATTAAAAATCTGGAGTGCCGGTTGTTCTACAGGCGAAGAACCGTATTCAATTGCAATGTTGCTGGAAGATAAGCTGCCTTCGGGCTGGACCTATCAGATAACGGCAAGCGATATAAGTCTTAAATCACTCATGGTTGGCAAAGAGGGCTTCTATCCAGAAACGAGGATACAGGGAGTACCTGAACCATATCTGGCACGATTTTTTGAGAAATTGCCTAATGGTTTTCAAGTCAAAGATTCAATAAAAACTAAAATAACCTTCGATTACCATAACTTGAAGCATGATTCTTCACAGAGAAATCTTGATGTTGTATTTTGCAGAAATGTATTAATTTATTTTGATGAAGCTGCACAAAAGGCAACAGTAGAGCGCTTTTGGCAGGCAATGGCAGATAAATCGTTTTTATTTATCGGACACTCAGAAAGTCTATTTGGCATGAATACAAAGTTTGAGTTTGTAAAAACCGATTGGACGTGCTTATACCGTAAATGGCTTTGAAATACTATACAGTTGTTTTAGATAGAAAAGTGTTGGAGGTTTTGTGGGAGAGCCCATTTCTGTATTGATTGTTGATGATTCTGCACTGATGCGTAACCTCATTGCAAAAATCATAGAGGCAACACCAGGTCTTGTTGTTGCAGATAAGGCAATGAATGGTCTCTTTGCATTGCAAAAAATTCCCCGCTGTAATCCAGATGTTATTGTGCTTGATCTGGAAATGCCTGAAATGAATGGGATTGAATTTCTTAAAGAACGGCGCAAGCTTGGAATAGAAATTCCCGTAGTGATTCTTTCCAGTATAGCAAAACGTGGTGCGCAAATAACCATGGAAGCATTGGCGCTTGGGGCATCGGATTTTATTACAAAACCTTCCGGCTCAATTTCCACGGATATTCATACGGTAGCTGGTGAACTGGTGCGCATGCTGGTAGCATATGGCAGTCAGTATCAGCGTGTCAAAGGAAAAGAGCCGCCCCATTACTGTTTTGACATGCCTGAGCGTATGTTTGAAATTGCGGTATATGGAGAGCCAGCAAAGAAAATAGAACCGCAGCAGCCTGTTCAGCCTGTGCGTCAGCCTGGTAATACCGAGATTGTTGCAATAGGTATCTCTACCGGCGGTCCTAATGCGTTAAGAGAGCTTCTTCCGCAACTACCTGGAGATATAGGAGTGCCCATAGTGGTAGTTCAGCATATGCCTCCAGGTTTTACGGAAGAATTTGCCAATAGTTTGAATAAGATTTGTCAAATGGAAGTAAAAGAAGCTAAAGAAGGAGATATCCTGAAGCCTAATAGAATCCTTATAGCGCCAGGCGATTACCATATTGCGGTTGAAAAAAAGAGCCTCGCGGGCATTGTTCATATTCATCAGGATCCGCCTGAAAATGGGCACCGCCCTAGTGCCGATGTTTTGTTCCGTTCAGTAGCGCAAGAATATAAAAATCGTGCCCTCGGAGTAATAATGACTGGTATGGGGAAGGATGGTGCTCGAGAATTGGGCAGTATTAGGCGGGAAGGCGGTATCACGCTGGGACAGGATGAACAAACCAGTGTTGTCTATGGCATGCCTAAAGTTGCTTTTGAGTTAGGACATGTTCAGGAACAACTGCCGCTCAATAGTATGGCAAAAAGAATCTATGAACTTGTGAAAACTAAACGGGAATTATAGTTGACAGCTTATGCCTGAATTACTTCTGTAACTGAAGGCACCTGTTTTTTAAGATAGGTTTCAACAGTTTGTTTAATAGTCATTAACGAGTATGGGCATGAGCCGCAGGCACCGGTCATGCGTACTTTTACTTTTCCGTCTTCACTGCAAGAAACAAACTCAATATCGCCACCATCAGCCATCAGCATAGGGCGGATATCCTGAATAGCTCGCTTTATTGCATCTATATCCATAGTTCGTGCTCCATTGTGCATTATGGTTTAAGTACTGTAAATCTACTCAAACAAGGTAAGGAGGTCAAGCTATAAGTATAGAATCATACAATAAAACATGCTATACTGCCTGCAAGTATAAATAGAGGGAGAAAGGATTCTCATGAGCCGCATAATTGTATTTGTCAACCAGAAAGGCGGAGTCGGAAAAACCACAACGGCATTGAACCTTGGTGCGTATATAGCACTTTCGGGTAAAAAGGTTTTACTGGTTGATTTTGATCCACAGGCTAATTTAACAAGCGGTGTTGGTTTAAGCGGTAAAACAAAAAATGTTTATAAAGTATTAACGGGTGCCTGTTCTCTTGATGAAGCTATTATGCAGACAGAGTTATTAAACCTTTATGTGCTTCCTTCATCTATTGATTTATCTGGTGCAACGGTAGAACTAGTAGAACGTGAAGATAGAAACTATTTACTTAAAAATTTATTAGAGCCTATAAAAGATAACTATGATCTCATACTCATCGATTGTCCTCCTTCTCTTGGAGTGCTTACCTTGAATGGTCTCTGCGCTGCACAGGAAGTAATTATTCCGCTGCAATGTGAGTATTTTGCACTGGAAGGACTTTCATTGATTTTACAGACAATAAAACTTGTACAAAAAAGTTTTAATAAAGAATTAAAAATCTCAGGTATTGTATTTACTATGTATGATTCCAGAACCAATTTGGCTCAGGATGTGGTTTCTCAGGTTACGGGTTATTTTGAAGAAAAAGTTTATGAGACTATTATTCCAAGAAATGTACGCTTGTCAGAAGCGCCTTCTCATGGTAAACCCATTTGTCTTTATGATAATTCATGTGTTGGTGCTAAGAGTTATGCAAAATTAGCAGATGAGGTGCTTGCTCGTGGGTAAAAGCGGTGGTCTAGGCAAAGGTTTACATGCGCTCATTCCTCAAGATGTTTTGGATGATGAAGATTCAGCTTCAAGTGTTGTTACGCTGCCTCTGGAATCAGTAGAACCAAATCCTGAGCAGCCTCGAAAACAATTCGATGAACAGGCGTTGCAAGAGCTGGCTGATTCTATCCGAAAGCATGGTGTGATACAGCCGATCATTGTTGAGCGTATTAATGAAAAGTACAGGATTGTTGCCGGAGAGCGGCGCTGGAGAGCTTCAAAACTGGCTGGCTTGAGAGAAATACCTGCGCTTGTACGGGAATATGGCAGAGAAAAACGTTTGGAAATAGCCTTAATTGAAAATATTCAGCGTGAAGATTTAAATCCCATCGATGAAGCTGAAGCATACAGGCAGATAATCGAAATTACCAATATAACACAAGATGAACTCGCTGAACGAGTCGGTAAAAGCCGCCCAGCGGTTGCAAATGCACTGAGGCTGCTCAATTTGCCGGAGTTTGCAAAAGAATCGCTGAGAAATGGCTCCATTACAGCTGGTCATGCACGAGCAGTACTCAGCGTGCTTGAAAATGCAAAACGGGAAGAACTTTTAAAAAAAATTATCAATGAAGGTTTATCAGTGCGGGAAGCAGAACAGCTTGCTTCGTCAATGAACACAGCAAGAACGGTAAAATCTGGATCCGCCGCTCAAAAGAAAATAGCGCAGGAAGATGCCGATCTGGAACATATACGGCAGGTCTTGATAGAAAAACTTGGCACGAGAGTTACAATTAAGGGTTCTCAGAAAAAAGGAGTGATATCATTTGAATACTACTCGCTGGAGGATCTCAATAGACTCTATGCTCTGCTCTGTGGAGAGCAAGAATAAGAGATATTGATTACTGCATAAAATAAACTATACTTATCACTATGCATCAATAATAAGCGATGTTTTTACTTTATATTAATAAAATGTTCTTCCTGTGAACTAGAATGGTAGTGAGGTATAGTATGAAAAAAATAGGTATTCTTTGTTTAGTTATTTTGCTTGCAGCATGTGTAACCACGAAACCCGACGAGAAAACGTTTGTGGGTGTTGAAAAACAAGAACTTCCTGATGAATTCAAAGGAAATCCCGATCAAACCAATACTAGTTCGGCCGATACTTCGACTCAGCAGGAAGATGGTGGCACAGTACAGCCAGATCAGGAAGGTGCAATACAACCAGTTCCGGAGGATACTGGTGAACCACCTGTTCAGGAAGGTGCTGACAAAACACAGGAAGCTAGTGAAGAAATAATAGTAGTCACAGAATCTGACACAGAAGTCACAATTGTACTAGATGAATCAGAGGATCAGGATGCTGTTGTTGTAGAAACACAGAGTAATGCTGTTTCGGTTCCGGAAACTTCACTGGTTACAATACGAAGTACCGATGCTGAGCGCTTAGGTGTTATTTTTGCAGATATGTTTGCACTTAGAAATTATGAAAATATGCTTAAAACTGCAAATACACTTGATGTAACGCAGGTAATCATACTGTGCAATTCGAATAATCAAGCAGTCTATACTGAACTGTTTTTAAAATTGCAGGATGCCGCAATAAAATTTTATTTGTTGTTTTCTGATTATATGGTTTTTTATAGAAATCGTGAGATTATAAAAAATAACTCATCAATTAAAGGCGTTATTTTCTGGTATGAATATTGGAATTTTATTCAATTCAACTATAAATCCAGGACAGAGTCATTTGAAGAGTACCTGAAACAGTTAAATATTGTTTCTGCAACAGCAAAACAATATGGTCTCATGTGCTATACAATTGTCGACTGGTTTACAATAGATGAACTAAAACAGATACTTGCATTCCCTCTCCTTGGTTTGCTCCTTGCTGTTAATGATAAACGAATAGGCATAGCGGAATACATTGATACGAATATACAGCTCGTTCGTTCAACTGGGATCCCAGTATATTGGGGCATTTTTTTAAATTATAAACCTGGATACAATATGAATACGGGGACAGACAATGATGTCATTAAGCTCATGAAGCTGTACCGTGACGATCCTCGGTTTCAAGGAATTATTTTTTTGTATTAGCTGCTGTAAGGTTACAGTAGACCTCGACTAAAAATACTAATTTTGCTAGTATTTTCTCATATTTGTATATGCTAACAGTTCAAGTAACCCTAAAGTAGTAAGGAAAACCATGAAAACACTGATTCTTGGAAATGGTGCCCGTGAGCACGCTTTAGCATGGGCAAACGCTAATAGCAAAAGAAATAGCGGATTGTTTTGTCTTCCAGGTAATGCCGGAACTATGGATATTGCATTGAACATTCCAGGCAGTGTAACCAATATTCCATTTATCGTTTCTATGGCTAAACGTTCAGAAGCTAAAATTGTTGTTGTTGGTCCTGAGACTCCGCTGGCATTAGGCGTTGTTGATGCCTTGAGAGATAATGGCATCCTCGCATTTGGTCCTGAACAGCGTTCTGCACAATTAGAATCAAGCAAAATGTTTGGCCGTGAGCTTGCACAACGCGCTGGAGTTCCTACGGCAGTATCCAAGTACTGTAAGTCTGTTCAAGATGTGATGGATTTTGTAAAAAGCAATGCGGGTAAAAAGATCGTTGCAAAAAAAAGCGGATTAGCAGCCGGTAAAGGCGTGTTAGAATCCGATAACCCTGATGAAATAAAGCAGTTTGCAGAACATGTTATACAGGAAGAACAAGATTCTATAGTAATGGAATCGTATCTCACTGGCTATGAGCTTTCGATATTTGCCATTTTAGATGGCCAGGACTACCTTTTGCTTCCTGCATGCGCTGATCATAAAAAAGCTTTTGAGGGAAACAAAGGACCTAATACAGGCGGTATGGGCGCTGTATGCCCGATTCCATCTGCTGATTCAAAATTACTTGGTATAATAGAAGACACCATCATACAGCCGACAATTAGCCAGATGAAAAAAGAACAGCTCATGTACAGCGGAGTTTTATTCTTTGGCATAATGGTAACCAGTGAAGGGCCAAAATTGCTTGAATATAATGTGCGTTTTGGTGATCCAGAAACCCAATCATTGCTGCCATTGCTCAATTGTGATATTGCAGACCTTTTAGAGGCAGCAGTGACCCATAGCATAAAAGGATTTCACTGCGAGTTTGCAGATAAAACAGCAGTTGGCATTACTATTGCCGCACCAGGTTATCCTGGCACTTATGAGAAAGATATTCCAGTAGATGCTCTTCCAAAAACTAATAAGAAAACATTATTGTTTCATGCTGGGACGACAATTGACAGAGCTGGAAAACTCTATACCGGTGGCGGCCGCTGTTTTACCGCTGTCGGTATTGGTCATGACTATTTTGAAGCACATGCTGATGCGCTTGAGCTTGCTTCAAAGGTAAAGTTCAATGGTGCCTGGTATCGTCATGATATTGGGAAATTCTTCTTTGAATAGCTCTTGGCTCTTATTGCTCATATAGCTTAGTTTCTAGCCAGGAGTAGACTGCTGTAATGCGGTTTTGCAATGATGAAATGTATCTCTCACTAATTCCTGGAAATACAAGCGGCCGAACGCTCATGACAGCATAAAACAGTATGCCTTCGTCGGTTTGTATAGCTAGATAACGCAAGAAGAGGCGCTTAGGTTGAATAATAGGAACAATACCATAGACAACAGTGGAAACATTATGTGCAGTACTAGTAATCCAGTTGGTGCCGCTCTGTAATGTAACAGTATAAGCAATGCCGCCCAGTGTGGCATCTTTTTGCCACATCATATAGCTTGCTTGCGCGGGCATCGAAGTAAAGACAGGATCGCTCAGCTTTTTTTTCTCTTGCAGATTATTAATGAGCCATGATTCTTCATACAAAACACGGATCTTTTTTTTGCTATTGGAGTAGTAGGTTATTCCTTGCATACTGCCTGCTGCATGCAGAATAGTAAAGAGTTTATTCATTGCTATTTTACCCGGATAGAACATGAGCGCTTCAATAGCAAAATCCGGCTTTTCTTGCTGGATGGCAGCATGTATGCGTTGTGCTTCTGGGTGCTTAGGAAGTAATGTCAGACTGATGGTTCCTGTTTTATCAGGTGCTAAAGTATTTTCTATCTTGACCGGTTTAGATGAAACCTGTACCAATCCAGTATACTGATTGAGGGGTTGCCCAAAAGCTAGCGGTTGTATGTACATGAGGATAGCAAGCGCTGTTGCAATATAAAATGGTTGTTTCATGTTGTCAGTATATAAAAAAAATATGTCCGTGTCAGGTAACAGTTTTTATAATCTAGAGTGCGTTAGATGTACGGGCGCTGTGGCATGGGCAAACAACCTTGCTTGAATTTTTTATAGGTATACTGCACAATATGGCCAATGTATCTTAGCAATATATTAATATATGCTTAATACTATTTTAATGTAGAGGTTACCATGAGTATTCTGACTACAATAGCTACGATGATTGGCTCATTAGGGTTGTTTCTGTATGGAATGTCTGTGCTTTCTGCAGGCATACAAAAAGCCGCTGGTGACACCTTAAAACGTGCATTGCGCGTTATAACCGATAACCCGGTTAAAGGTGTGCTCACAGGTACATTTATTACGACTATTATTCAATCATCGTCTGCAACAACAGTAATGGTGGTAACCTTTGTAAATGCAGGCCTTTTGACAGTATATCAAGCTGCGGGAGTTATATTCGGTGCCAATATCGGTACTACCATAACAGCATGGATTGTGTCGCTCATAGGATTTAAGTTTAAGATTTCAGCACTTGCTCTGCCCATGATTGGAGCAGGCTTTCTGGCAATGTTGTTTACGAAAACTAAAAATAGGGCAAGAGATTATGCCGAAGCCGCAATTGGATTTGGCCTTTTATTTTTAGGACTTGAATATCTAACACATGCGCTGCCAAGACCGGAAGGCAGTGTGCTGTCGTTTTTAGGTACCATATCAAATCATGGCATTATTACAACATTGTTTGCAGTATTTATTGGAATGGTCTTTACAATAATTCTGCATTCATCGAGTGCAACTACTGCAATTGTTATTACGCTTGTTGTGCAAAATGTTATTAATTTTGAATTTGCAGCAGGCCTTGTGTTAGGCTGTAACATTGGTACTACTATTGATGCTCTATTAGCTTCTATTGGAGCAACGGTAAATGCAAAACGCGCTGCTCTCATTCATACACTCTTTAATGTTTTTGGAACGATAATTGTTGTATTCATTATAAAACCGTTCATGCAGCTTGTACTTTTAGTTACGGGCGGATCTGCTGTAGCTCAGCAGGTTGCTATGTTCCATACGCTGTTTAACGTATTTACAACTTTGCTTATATTGCCGTTTACAAAGCAATTTTGTAATCTTGTTTCCTATCTAATTAAGGATAAAGAAGCACAGCTTAAACCCGCGCACACTGAACTGACCTATATATCGCTTCCTTTTATGAACAGCCCGGAACTCAACTTAATGCGGGCACAAAAAGAAATTGCAGATATGTCTCAGCTTGCGCTCAATATGTTTATCCAGTTCCGTCACTATATTGAAGGAGCAGAAACAGATTTTAATGAGCTAAAGACACAGTTTTCCCGCTTGGAAAACTATGCCGATGAGATGCGGGAAGAACTTACTCGATTTTTACTGCAGTGTGCTCAGCAGGAATTATCACCCAGCAGCAGCCAAAATATCAGTGTGTTCTTGCGAATGGTTGTAGAACTTGAGGATATTACCGACGATTGCTATCGCTTGCTCATGCTCGTAGAGAAAGCTCAAAAAAGGGATATGCGTATTGATAAAAATGATTTCAATGCGCTGCTTCCTTATGTAACACTAGTTAATGAGTTTTTAGTGTTTGTTTCTAACAACATCAATGATCGTATTTCCGAAGAACAATTCAATTTTGCAAATTCATATGAAGATAAGATTGATGAGTTCAAATCGGTTCTTAAAAAGGAAACCCGCAAGAAAATTCAGACAGGCGCAGATGTAAAGTACGAACTTTTGATGCTCGATATGATTCGGCACATTGAAAAAATAGGGGATCACGCTTTTAATGTAGCACAAAATCTGAGAGAGCTGCAATAAAGCTTATTGAGCTATATTTTTGCTAGGCGTTTTGTTTGCACGGGAGCGTCGCAGATGCAGATTAGCAGTTTACTATAGGTAGTGCCAATCTGCTTTATAGCTTTAAAAAGGAAGCGTGGGCTGCTCAGGTTCAGGTGTTCCAACAGATTTTTGCAGTTTTTTCACGATTTGTTCACGGTTATCAAGCAGGGAAGAAACACTGCGGTTGTCGTGGACACTGGAGATAATCTGAGCAAAGAGACTTGTAATATCAGCTTCGATATACCATGGTTTTTCAAGAAGTTTGCCATGATGAATTGAGTTCGTGCCAATAATTTTATAAAAGTAGCCTTCCTGATAGGCTTTGTCAAAATCTTCGATTGCGGTAGACGAAAAGAGCGGCAGCGATACTGCACAGATAATTTTTGCAACACCTAGCTCGCGTAAATATTTCATTGCCTTAAGAATTGTTCCGCCGGTTCCGAGCATGTCATCGGCCATGAATACAGTTTTCCCCCGAACATCTCCCAGGAGCTTCATTTCAGTTATATTAGATTCACTTGCACTTTTCCCAACCCGTGAATAATCACGCTCTTTGTAAAGCAGCGCGAGCGGTTTCTGGAGTGTGCTTGCATAAAACTTATTGCGGTCTACAGCTCCAGTGTCTGGCGCAACTACGACAATGTCTTCGTGTTTTAAGTCAACGATACTGTTAAGCGTTTCGATTATCTGGAAAGAAGCATGCAGGTTTTCGAGCCTGAGCTTGTTAAAGCAGTTTTCAATTTCGCGGCTATGAATATCAAGGGTGATGATTCGTGCAACACCAAAGAATTCTACAATTTGTCCAAAACGGGCTGCGGTAAGACCTTCTCTTCCTTTCTTTTTGTGCTGGCGCGAGTAAGGATATGTTGGAAGCACCAGACTTATTCTTCCTGCACCAGATTGCATAGCTGCATCGATTGCAGTAAAAAGGCAAAATATATGATCGTTAATGCTGAGTTTTTGCATGTCCTTTCCGTCATTAAAACGGACAGGCTGATGGTTTTCTATATCTTGAAAAATATAAATATCTTTGCCGCGGATGGAATCGAGAATTTCTGTTTTAATTTCTCCATTGGCAAAATATGAAAAGCGGGCATGAACTTTTAGGTTAGGAGCCTTATATTTATGTATATTCTGTGAAACATACAACTGCCTGGCTTCAAGATCATTATGGAGATTGAGCGTTTCAAATGCCTTTTCGCGAGTCATGTTATACCGATCGATGAGCATTTGTACTTTTTTATTAAACCGTTTTCGGTAAATACCATTGAGCCGGTTTAACACAAGATCGGCAAAATGTTCTCCGCCGGGACAAGCAATAATGCCAAGTGCTGATGGATCTGAGTAATTCATATAATACCTTATCTGGAAGAAAATATATCAGTATACTAATGGGTAATATAAAACATTTCAAGGTGGTGCTAATAAGTTTTAAATTATGAAATATCTTAAAATTAGAGCAATAAATATGTATTATAAAGCTCTACAAAGAAATACATGATTCTCTGATGGAAAAAATAGCTTTTATATATTCAATGTTTTGCAGTTTTCATGTATAATTATGCATGAGTATGGAGGATAACATTCCAGATGGAAAAATATGATGTCTGTATTATTGGAGCAGGAGTATGCGGGGCAAACATTGCACGAAAACTCTCTGCGTATGAAGTGAGTGTTGCTGTTCTGGAAAAAGAAGCCGATGTATCGTTTGGTGTTTCCAAGGCAAACTCAGGAATCGTTCATGGAGGCTTTCATCATAACAAAAAATATTTGAAAGCCAGATTGGAAATTCAAGGCGCACTCATGTTTGACAGGCTCAAACAGGAACTAGATTTCCCGTTTAAGCGCTGCGGTATTGTTGTTGCTGCGATGCACGAAGATGAAATGCGTGCAATAGAACAGCTCTACCTGCAAGGTATTGAAAATAATGTCATTGGTATTGAGATGTGTTCTAAAGAACGCATACTCGAGCTAGAACCAAAACTCAATCCAGATGTGCTCGGCGGTTTGTGGGTACCCGGAGGCGGTATTGTCGAACCGTATCGATTTGTATTTTCACTCATTGAGAATGCGCAGAAAAATGGTGTGGTGATAAAAACTAACTATCAGGTAATTAAGAGTGAACGCAAAGGTGATGAGTGGATACTGCATTCCCGTGATGGCAGGATGGTTGCTGCAAAGTATGTCGTAAATGCTGCTGGTCTCTATGCAGATGAAGTTTCCAGCCTTATGGGTGCTGAACAGTTTTCTATAAAGCCACGAAAAGGTGAGTATTATCTTTTAGATAGATTGGCAAAGTGCCGCCCGACACGAGTAATATTCCCGGTCCCGACAAGTGTTTCAAAAGGTATGCTGGTTATTCCCACTGTAGAAGGCACGGTACTCATTGGTCCCACTGCTGACAGCGTTGAAGACAAACGAGATTTAGGAACCACCCGTGAAAATCTCGAAAAAATATTGAGCTCTGCTAAGCTCATGGTACCTTCAGTATCAGAAGCCGATGTAATTACCAGCTTTGCAGGACTCCGGCCTGTACATGATGAAGATTTTTATATTGATATCAGCAGCAAGGTTCCGGCTTTTATACAGGTCGCTGGCATTCAATCACCCGGATTAACTGCCAGCCCGGCAATTGGAGAATATGTAAAAGAACTCTTAAAAAAAGCAGGGCTTAAACTGGTAGAAAAAGTTGATTTCGATCCCTTTATCGAAAAAAGGCCTCATGTTAAAGATTTGAGTGTCTTTGAAACCGATGAACTGGTACAAAAAGATGCAGCATACGCAAACATGATCTGCCGGTGCGAAAAAGTCTCAGAAGCGGAAATTGTAGCTGCAATTCGTGCGGGGCACACAACACTTGATGGCATAAAGTATTTTACCCGTGCACAAATGGGACGCTGTCAGGGCGGTTTTTGCACCTATAAAATTATTAAAATTATTATGCGTGAAACAGGTATGAGCTGGGATGAAATCACAAAAAATAGTGCAGAGAGTGCAATATTGAGGGATACACTATGAAAGAATTACAGTATGAAGGTGTAGTAATAGGCGGCGGTGCCGCTGGAATGGCTGCGGCACTGGAACTCATAAAAAATGGGATATCCTGTGCCATCATTGAACGAGAGCCGCATCTTGGCGGAATTTTAACACAATGCATTCACAATGGCTTTGGTCTCATCGAATTCAATGAAGAACTTTCAGGACCGGAATTTGCAGAAAAATTTGAAGAACAGGTAACAGCGCAAAATATTACCTATTTTCTTTCCACAACGGTAATGGAAATTCAGAATGCTGAGGGAAAGAAAGTGCTGTACTGCTATTCCTCGGAGTGGGGAATCCTTAAAATATCCTGTGATGTCCTTATTCTTGCAATGGGATGCCGAGAGCGCAACAGAGGCAATATCAGAATCCCGGGGGACAGACCAGCTGGAGTCTATACAGCAGGATTAGCACAGCGGCTTGTCAACATAGAAGGCTATATCCCAGGGAAAGACATCGTGATTATTGGCTCAGGCGATATTGGTCTCATTATGGCCCGGCGTATGAGCTGGGTAGGCTGTAAGGTGCATGCTGTTGTAGAAATCCTTCCCTATCCGTCGGGCATAACGCGCAATATCGTGCAGTGCCTCCATGATTTTAACATCCCGCTGTATCTTTCGCACTTAACAACACGAATTATCGGTAAAGATCGCGTAGAAGCTGTTGAGATAACACCGCTCGAAAACGGAGCGCTCATGACTGAAAAGGCGTTTACCATTCCCTGTGATACGGTGCTGCTTTCTGTCGGTTTAGTGCCGGAGAATGAGCTTTCGAAAATGGCTGGTGTAGAACTCCATCCCATGACCAATGGTCCTGTTGTTAATTCTATGCTCATGACTTCGGTGCCGGGTGTGTTTGCGTGCGGCAATGTACTCCATGTTCATGACCTTGTGGACTACGTTGTGGAAGAGAGCAGACGCGCAGGCGCAAATGCTGCTCAATGGATTAAAGGAAAAAAGCCAAGCCATGAAGTGAGAGTAAAGGCTGGCCCAAATATTCGCTATACAGCGCCAATGAAAGTAGATGCCATGGCTAACAATAAATTGTACATGCGGCCGCTCATTGTAAAGAACAGTGCTGTGCTGGAAGTAAGGGTAAATAACCAGGTAGTGAAAACAGTAAAAAAGAATCATGTTCAGCCTTCTGAAATGATTATGCTGGATTTAACACCAGCAGACCTCGAAGCAGTGTTGCATGCTCCGGATCCAGTTGTTGAGATTGCTTTGCAGTAAGGAGAAAACATTATGGAATTAATTTGCATTACCTGTCCAATTGGCTGTCATCTTACTGTGGAAAAACTTGCTGATAACAAGTTATCTGTGAGCGGCAATCGGTGCCCGCGCGGTGAAAAATATGCGTATGAAGAGCTTTTAGAGCCTAAACGAGTTGTTTGTACGACGGTGCGAATCGCAAAAGCCGATGTTGATCCCTCGCTTGCAGGCATTGCGCGGCTTCCTGTCCGCACCGATAAGGCTTTCCCCAAAGAACGCATTCAGGATTTGCTAAATCAGCTGCATAGCATGGAAGTAAAGCTTCCTGTTAAACGCGGCACAGTTGTTGTGCAGAATGCAATGGGAACAGGTATCAATGTAATAGCGACGCGCACGATACATAAAAAACAGCAGGCGTAGAACCTTAAATGGTTTTGTGAGAGAAATCTAAGCTGTTTTGATAGTATACTAATAGAATAAATAACAAGGGCTGCCGCAATCTGGGCAGCCCTTGTTATTGGGTTACAAACTATTAACTTTGAGTGTGTTTACTGGAATGAAGGATTATCGTTGTCTTCCTCGCGGATGATGCAAATCTTAATGCCTTCTTGTTGCTCCGGCTGTTCTTTGGGCGGTACAGTGACGCGGAGTATACCATTTTTAAACACAGCTTTTACTGCTTGCTGATCAAACTTGTCAGTAGGGACATAGTATTTTTGTTTTTCGATGTCTTTAAGTTTGAGACGGCGTTTGAAATAGCGGATATCCTGGTTTTCTGCGGCGGTAGGTGCAATTCGTGCAGAAAAATTCATATAGTCGCCAGTAAAACTAAGATCGATATCCTTTTCATCAAAGCCAGCAAGCGCAAACTCAAAAACCAATTCGCGGTTTGCAGTGAGATATATGTTCATTGGCGGGTATGAATAGCTTGGATACCAATCGATGTTCTCATGGTCTTCATTCCATGAGAAAAATGGGTTTCCCTGTCCAAATGTCTGTTGTGCCTGCTCAGAAAAGTTCTTTGCAGCCTCGAAAATTTCGTCCAGCATGGACCCAATGTCAAAATACATCCTGTTTTTCATGATGATCCTCCTTATAGGCATCATAAATGTGCCCCCCACTACTGGCAGGGCAGTACAGCTTTGCTGTACTAGTACCAATATACTATAAATCTATTTGTGTGGCAATTTTTTGCGCAAGATCCTTGAGCCCAAGCGTTTCATAGGTGTCTCGCAAGTTAATGAGCGCATCCTGATATGCAGGATTATAGGCTACTGCTTGCTCAAAAAAGTGTCTGGCTTCCTTGTAATTACCTTGAACAAAATTGAGCACCCCAAAATTGTTGAGCGCTTCTGGAAAAGCCGGGTTTACTAATAACGATTGACTGTAACACTGCTCAGCCTGTTCATAGTTCTGGAGATTGTACCAGGCAAGACCCATATTGTTATAGAGCTCTGCGGTTCGCTCTCCAAGCGATTCCGCTTTTGTAAAAGCGTTCAGTGCTGCTTCTGGCTTATTTGTTGCAAGGTATTCGATGCCAAGATTGTACCAGAGCACACCAGCTTCAGGTTCGAGCTTGCAAGCTTCTTTGAGCAGCGTTTCAGCTTTCTCATGGTTACCATGAACGGAAGCCGTTAGTGCTTGCAGTGAATATTCTTCTGCTCGTTTAGCCCTGGATGACATTGGGGTTAACTCCCAGTGCAGGCATGAGGAAAATACCTGCAAGGATAATGAGAGCAACCGGCAGCACGATGAGCAGTAATAAATCTAAAATGAGCTTGCCGCTCTTTATAGTGCTTATGCCATTTCCGAGGAGCACAATGAGCATTGCTGCAGCGCAGTTTACTGGATCAAATGAGAAAAAATTCACAGTGTGTGTAAGATTATAGAGCCACTGCATAAATCCTATGGTGGTAAAGCTCATAGAAAACAGCAAAAAGCTCATAATGTAGCTAATGAAAACAGGGGTCAGCCTGACATCGGAACCAAAGAAAATGCGGAGGAAATGAAGCGCATAGAAGTATACAAGAATCATGGTTGTACTTCCCCATGTTCCGAGTTTTTCTGTTAAAAAGGTGAGCGGTGCTGTAATCCCGAACATTGAGAGTATGGGTGGTATGAGCAGTAAATAAGCAATGAGGCCAATAATATCAAACAGTTTCATGCGCAATGAAGGTTTTGGGTTTTCTTTTTCTTTAGCATTGTCAGCCATGGGGAACTCCTTTTAGTTTTGTGATGCTTTTACGGCTTGCAGTATAACATCGGGTTTGTTAGTAATAATACCTGTGCAGCCTCGTGCAATCAAGCTCTGTGCTGTTTCAGGATCATCGACGGTCCAGGGAACAACCGGATAACCGCCTAACAAAGAATCAAGGAAATGAGTTACCGGAGAAACATTGACATGTTCTGGTTTTAGGTAATCACAATGAGCTATGTATCTGCCTGAGCCTGATCGTAAGTACCAAGGCAGTTCTTTGCTTTTGCAATAAATAACAGCTGTTGCATATTCCGGCGCAAAAGCTTTAAACCGTTTGAGCGCAATTGGATTAAAAGAAGAGACAGCTGCGTGCTCTGGAGTGATTTTCATATTAGCAAGCAGTTCTGCAAGAGCTTGTTCCGCGCCCTTGTTTTCTGTTGTGCGGGCTTTAATCTCAATATCGTAATACAGAGAAGATCCAAACTCTTCAAAGAGTTCAGCAAGCAGTAGTGGCCGCTCCTGTGAAAATTGACTACCTTTCCATGAGCCAATATCGAGTGTCTTTAGCACACTCCAGGGAGTATCAATGATAGAGTAGTCAGTGCCGGGACAAAGACGCTTTGTTGTATCATCATGAAATACAACAAGCTCTCCCGATGCGCACCGGTGAATATCAAGTTCGATACCTGGCGCACCGAGTTCTTGCGCTCGTTTGAACGAAGCCATGGTGTTTTCAGGAGCATACGCAGAGGCGCCGCGGTGCGCGAACACTAAAGGACGATCCTGTCCAGGCAGCAAAGGATTTTTCATGAGAGCCTCTTATTCACTATCTTGATTGGAAAGCTTTTCTTTGAGCTTCTTGAGTTCTTCATCAGCATTCATTGTATTGATAGAGCTGTTAAGTTCTTTTTCTTTGAGGATATCCTCTGCGGATTTTCCAAGCGTCATTTCCATTTCTGCTAAGAGGAGATCGGGATCCACAGATCGTTCACGTGCTTTGAGGAGCGGGAGCTGCTGTTTCATGGTATCAATTTTTAGCGCTAAGTCAGCTACTTCTTGCTCAAGCTTTGTTTGCTTAGCTGTAAGTTCCTGCAGTTTGCCTTGGACAGCCTCGACAAGATCCGCCCTGCCCTGATTTTGCGCGAGCTGTTGCTTTTGCAGCCATGCAGCGATTTCCGATTTAACAGATTCTAATTCCTTTTCTGCAAGTTTTTTACTGGTCGCATATTCTAAAATGTATGCATGAGCATCTTCTGGCGTAAGTCCCTGTAGATTGGTTTCTTCCATAGTGGCTGTCCCTTTAGATTATAGATTGAGTATTTAAAGTATACAATACAACAAGGCTCTCCGCAACGGAGAGCCTTGTTTAGTATTTTATCTTATATGTTTTGCTTGTATGAGCTTCCTTGACAGGTTACTTGAATGTAACTCCTATACCGATACTGGTAGCGGAATAATTATTAAACCATTCTCCCCAGCCGTCAAGCAAGCCTAGCATTAAGTCATACTGGACAGAAGCATAAATCTTAGTGTCTCGAGAAAGGAGCCAGGATACATATGCTCCTGCATTGAGACCATAGTGGGTAAAGTAGGTATCATCAGTATTGCTTAATTGATCTTGAAGCCATGTTATGAGTACGCAGCTTGAGCCAGCAAGACCCACGCGGGCTGCAAGTTCTAGTCTGCCAAGATATATTGCATACTCACCACCAACACCGAAGCCAATTGGATACCCTTTGGGTTCATCAAAAAGAATTTGCGCAAAGGCATACGGCATGAGTCCGAAATAACCGCGGGTAAGACTGACTTTTAATCCCACTGCAATGGAACTCTGAGACGTTGAATTAGCATCTAATGAAACAAGATGTGCATAGAGCGAGGCTTCACCGTCACGGCGCGGAATTTCACGGAGCTGAGTGTCTTTTTCTATTTTAACATCAGAATAGAGTACAACACCTTCTGAGCTTGTCGTGCCGACATCTTTTATTTTAATAAGCCCTACTTCCCGTTCGTTGGTATAGCCTTCTATGTTTTCTGTTACGATAATAGCATACTCATCGCCTTTTTTTACGCCCATGTTCTGACCAAGCAGCATGGTAACAGAACCAAATTTAGAGGAAACTACTTTTGTCTGGTTCTGGAACTGCGGTATTTTGCGAATTTCATACTGCAGCTGACCTGGAATGCCATCGATTGCGCTTTTAATAGACTTAAACTGTGTTTCTTTGCTGGTTCCGGAACTTTCGACATCGGCAATACCAATCATGTTGCCGGTTGCCGCTTCGATAAAGGTAACTGTTGTTTTGATGTTAGTTTCGTATTGATTTTTAGAGTTGTTGTACTGGCTGTTATAGCTTGTTACAACCGGTATCACAATGATAAAAGCACCAATTAATTTATTAAAATCGGCCTCTGTGAATACTTCTTCACCAAATCGATACTTTTCTGGCATGACAAAATTCTGTTCCTTGACTTTTTTGATAAGGGAAATGAATTCATTAACATCGTTGGATGAAAAGCGTTTGTCCATGCCAATAACGGTAAAACGACCAAGGTCCAAAAATACTTTCTGGATTTCTACATCAATGGTAGCAAGAGCTTCTACTGGTATTTTGTACCCATAGTATCCAAGTGCAAAAATCGCAATTTCTTGCTTTTCGCTGACTTTAGGCTGTGCTATTACTGCGGTGAGGGTGACGAGCAGAGCCAGTACTATTGCAATAGTTTTCTTCATTGATTTTCCTCCTTAAGAGTATAGATACTGTAAACGTATAAGTATCATTGTCATTATGTAACATAATAATGCACCAGACTGGTAAATGCAATGCTGTTGGATGGGTTTTATGCGCTCTTGCACTCAAAAGTGCATAAAGAGTACTATTACAGCATGTCATACCTTGCTGTTGATGATGATATTTGTGCACTTGCGACCGTACCAGGTGTTTCTGCATTAGCAGTTATTCGCTGTGCAGGGCCGCAGTGCATAGAAAAAATAGCTTCGCACACGAGTAAACCGCATGCTTTTAGGAAGCTTTCAGGCTATAAAGCACTATTTGCGGATATACGTGATGGTTCTCTCCTTGTTGATGAATGTGTGTTTTTAGTATTTCGAGCTCCTAAAAGCCCTACCGGACAAGATGGCGTGGATATCATGTGCCATGGCGGCTCAGTCACTGTGCGGAAAATAATGTCCCTCCTTATGCAAAACGGTTTTCGTGAAGCATTGCCGGGTGAGTTTATGTTCAGGGCCGTGTACCATGGAAAAATCGATGTGCTTAAAGCGGAAGCCGTTGATGAACTTATTAAGGCAAGGACTGAATCGGCACAGGAAGAAGCAATTAAAAAACTTAAAGGCGGTTTAAAAGCTGAGTTTGAGGTATTGCACAGCCACCTCATAGCGTGTGCTGCAGCCTGCGCTGTCCAGCTTGATTACGGAGAAGAAGAAGCAGGAGAAACAATTGATGTAATGACTGCTGAACTGGAACAGGCATATACACTATGCTCTGAACTTGCTGCATCGTATGCCAGAGGGAGGCTCATGCAGGATGGCGCTCTCGTTGTGCTTGCCGGGAAAACCAATGCGGGTAAATCCTCGCTTTTTAATCGCATACTTAAAGAAGAACGCTCAATCGTTTCCGATGTCCATGGTACGACGCGAGACTATGTCGAAGCTTCAATCGATATTGGCGGCATTCCAGTACGGCTCATAGATACAGCTGGACTCCGTGATACAACGGATATAATTGAGGCAGAAGGTGTGCGGAGGACGGAACTCCTCACTGATTCTGCTGATATTGTGCTCTATGTGGTTGATGCTACACGCGGCTGTACCAAGGATGATGCAAATCGCATACAAAGCTTTAAGCGGTGTATCGGTGTTTGGAATAAGGTAGACAATGCTGATGCATTGCCTGTCCCCGGCTGTCTGAATGCGTCCAATCAGGCTGCCTCAAAGACAATACCGTGGGTAAAAACAGCAGCAAGGACCGGCGCGGGAGAACATGAACTCATACAGGCGTTGTATACCATGCTCGTTTCCGAAAGTAATGCCGGCGCTGTGCTGAATTGTTCGGTATCAACACGGCGGCAGTATGAGGTGTTAGCGCGTATTGCTCTGCTGCTTAATAATTTGCGTGAAAAATTGCGCTGTGCAAAACAGCATGTTTTTGATATGTATTATGTCGACATAGAGGAAATACTGGCAGTGTATGCTGAGCTTGTTGGAGAAACTAATCCAGAAATGATATTAGATTCGGTTTTTTCGCAATTCTGTGTCGGGAAATAGCGCGTAAAACTGTTCTGAGACAGTTTGCTGTGTGAATAATGTGTATGCATGTGACGGAGTATTGGTAATGGATTTTGATATTATTGTAATTGGAGGCGGACATGCCGGAATTGAAGCGTCGCTTGCAGGTGCACGGCTTGGCTGCCGTACACTGCTCATAACGCAAAATCCGGACACAATTGGCAAAATGTCCTGCAACCCGGCAATAGGCGGGCTCTCTAAAGGCAATCTGGTACGGGAAATCGATGCGCTCGGCGGCGAAATGGGCATCCTTATTGATGAAACGCTCATACAGTGGCGCATGCTCAATCGATCTCGAGGTCCTGCTGTACAAGCGCCGCGGGCACAGGCCGATAAGCTTGCGTATTCGATGCGTGCTCGCAGTCATCTAGAACAGCAGAGCAACCTCACAATTTTTATGGATACGGTGACTGGTCTTATAGAACACGAAGGGACAGTCCAGGGTGTTATCACAGAACGAGGTAATCGGATTTCCTCCCAGGTTGTTGTAATAGCAAGCGGAACGTTCATGGAAGGGAGAATTTTTATCGGGCCGTACAGGGCAGATTCCGGTAGACTCGGGGAACCCAGCGCAAAAGGATTGGGAGATTGGCTCCGTACACATGGGTTTCCGGTAGGACGCTTGAAAACCGGTACACCTGCACGCATTAAGGCAGAGAGCATCGATTTTTCGGTGCTGGAACGCCAGGACTCGGATACTGACATGCGGCCGTTTTCCTTTATGCATGATGAGCTAAAGTTTGATGATCAGCCCTGTTACATAACCTGGACTAATGAACGGACGCATGCAATTATCAGAGCGAATATCGATAAATCACCGCTCTTTTCTGGTGATATTGTCGGGGTCGGTCCCCGCTATTGTCCCAGTATCGAAGATAAGGTCGTTAAGTTTCCGCATCGGCACCGGCATCAAATATTTGTGGAACCAGAAGGCACGTATACGAATGAAATGTATCTCAACGGCCTTTCTTCCTCGCTTCCGGAGGATGTCCAGCGTGAGTTTATTAAAACAATGCCGGGGTTTGAGTCTGCGGTCATGGTGCGCCCTGGCTATGCAGTTGAGTACGATTATGTAAATCCGCAAGCGCTCTACGCAACGCTCGAATCGAAGCTGCTCAAAGGGTTGTTTATTGCGGGACAGACGAATGGCACTTCGGGGTATGAGGAAGCTGGCGCGCAGGGACTCATTGCTGGTATCAATGCGGCAATGAAGGTTATCGGTGGAGAACCGCTCATAGTTACAAGAAATTCATCGTATATTGGCGTGCTCATTGATGATTTAGTGACACTTGGCACCAAAGAACCTTATCGTATGTTTACAAGCAGAGCAGAACGAAAACTTTCATTGCGGCAGGATACTGCGGACAAGAGACTGACCCCGTTCGCTGAGCGTATTGGCTTAGCTTCCGAAGAACGGCTCATGCGTTTTAAGAACAAAATGCAAGCGCTGGAAACAATTCAGGAACTCATGAAACAGCGGAAAGTCGCACACAGTGATTCGGCAATCACCAGCAGGCTCAGTGTCCATGTAGGAAAATCGGTCTATGAAGCATTGCGGGATCCTGAACTCCAGGAGCTTGAACTCAGCAAGCTCATCCCTGCTTTAGAAAGCTATCCGCGAGAGTGGGTAGAAACCCTTTACCTCGATATCCGGTACAGCGGCTATGAAGAACGAGAGGCGCGCTTATCATCGCGGCTTTCCCGGCTCGATACAGTTAAAATTCCAGAACAGCTTGATTATGCGCTCGTGACGGGGCTTTCCAATGAGGGGAGGGAAAAACTTGCACAGGTGCGTCCGGCAACGCTGGGGCAGGCAGGAAGAATTTCGGGTATGAGACCTGCCGATATTGCGCTCCTTGCTGTCTGGCTTACGAAGAACAAACAGAAATAGCAGTGTTTGTACTGCAAAAGGATTCTCGGACGCTGCGCTTATTTTGTTTATTGCGTTTTGATATTGCAGATGCGCGCGAGGTCCTGCTTAATGCGGTCCAGATATTCCTGATACTGCGATTTAATCCGATTGATGTTTTGTGTATAAAATTTATTAAACTCAGGATCGCTCATTGGATTGATTTTAACTGGCTGTCCGAGTCTTGCTGACATTTCCTGTTCCTTCATTTTAAGGCGCGGAGCGTATTGTTTTTTGATAGCTTCATCTGCCTGCTGTAAATCTTCTGTGTATTGCTTGAGAAAAGTTTCGATTTGAGGAACTACAGTTTTTAATTGGGCTGTGGCAGTTTTTCCGGCAATTGCTGCAAGACCCTCGGATATTAATTTGAGCCGTGCTTGCGCTTGTGCCGGAGCTGTCGTTACAGGGAGCTGGAGGTTTGCAAGCAGTATTTCAAAAATGCCTGTTCGTACATAGTCGAGCTTTTCTTCCGGAATTTTCTTGAGAGCTTCGGCGAGGTTAACTGCTTCGGGATCGTTTAAAAACGAACCGGCAAGTTTTTTACCCTCAGTTTTTGCTTCTTGTTCAAGCAGTGCCTTTTTATCAACCTGAAGGCTCTTTGTTTTTTCCATGGCTATTTCAAGTGCCGATTTAATCATTAGCCTTTCCTCCATTAGAGCTAGTTTGTTTTGCAACGGTAAGAAATTTTCGGAGTACTATAAATTTTTCGATTATTGATACACATAATATACCAATAAGCAGTTTTTCGAGCAAATCATACACCTGATACGGAACAACATAGAAAAACTTAATGAGAATGATAAAAAAGTATACCATTGTAGAGGCAACCGCTATTTTCCCAAAAATAGTTGTGCGGATATTAAAAGAGCTTGTTTTCACTAGTCCTACGATTTGTATAAAACCCTGGGTAAAAAGCCTGAGCAGTAAAACAAAAAATAGGAGCATGCTTATCATGTGGTAATAGAGGTAAGAAACACCGACAACGAATAAAATAAGGTAATCGCTCGTTGAATCAAGAATTTTGCCAATATGGGTTATTTCTTTGAGCTTGCGTGAAATAAAGCCATCAAAGAAATCGGATATAAATACTAAAAACACATAAATAACAAGGATGAGCTTAATCTGGTAGTCTTTGCTGGCTATGATAAGCACAAGGAGTGAGGGCATAGCACTGATGCGAAACAGCGTAAACAGATTGGCCAGATTGATTTTTTCTACCGGTTTATCGGTATCACAGTAGCGAAACTCGCTGCGCAGAGTAAAGAGAAAATAGGTGATGAGCGCATGGTATAAAATAGCTGCAGGAATAAAAAGAGCAGAATACAGCGGATCAAACTTTTTTAGTAATGCAGTGATTGTAAAAAATGCAATTTGAAATATGCAGAGTACGGTCATAACCGCTACGAGGTTTTTAGGACCATTGTATTGATGTGTATGCTCTTTTGTTTTAATTATCTCATTGCTCATGAAAGCCGCCTTTACTGTAACTATACAAACTTGACAATATGGTTGTCAAATAGCCATACTGTTACTATGAAACAGGCAGATAGCATTACAGCAAGCCGTATAGTGCTTGCACCATTGTTTTTTATTCTTTTTAGCTGGGGCATACCCGTGGGCATTCCGCGGCTCATCGTCGTCGTAGTACTCTGGGTACTGTTTGCAATTATTGAGCTGAGTGATCTTATTGATGGTGCTGTCGCACGAAAGACTAATCAGGTCAGCAGTTTTGGAAAGCTTTTTGATCCTTTTGCGGACGTGCTTGCTCGGCTAGGGTACTTTATTTGTTTTATGAGCGTTGGGCTCATGCCATATTGGGTGTTTTTTATCATCTTGTTCCGAGAATACTCGATGCTGTTTATGCGCTTGCTCCTTGTGCAAAAAGGCGTTGCAATGGGCGCGCGCAAGGGCGGTAAGCTCAAATCATTTATGTATGCCGTTTCCGGCGGGGTGTCCTTGTTTATCTGGTCATTGGGTATGCTGTCCATCGATACCGGCATAAACAATGTTTTTATTATTGGGAATTATGTACTGTATTGCATTGCCGCGCTGCTCGCGCTGGTATCCTTCATCGATTATTTTAGAGAGTTCAGGAAAGTAAATAAGTAAATGAAACTAATTACAAGTGAAGCTCCCGAACAGTTTGCGAGTGTAGATTATATTCTATTTGATATCGATGATACGATTACTCATGAAGGACTTTTAGAGCAGGAGGCGTTTGATACACTCTGGGATTTGCGCCGTGCAGGGCTTCATGCAATACCGGTAACGGGTCGTCCGGCAGGCTGGTGCGACTGTATTGCAAGGCAATGGCCGGTGACAGGTGTCATAGGTGAAAACGGCGCTTTTATTATGTATATGCATAAGGGCAAGCTTGAACGACGCTATAACCCGCTTGCTCCCGCGCTTGAAGCTGTGCAGGAACGGCTTGCGCTACTAAAAACAAAAATCTTAAAACAGTTTCCGGAAGCGCGGATTGCGAAAGATCAGCCGTTTCGTCTTTTTGACGTTGCGTTTGATTTTGCAGAAGAAGAACCAATACTCAGCCTCAAGTATGCAGAGAGCATCGCTCGCGCGTGTGAAGCAGAAGGCGCAACCGCAAAGATAAGTTCCATTCATGTGAATGCATGGTTTGGCACCTACACAAAGCGAAGCATGGCAGAGTATGTGCTCCCAGAGCTTTTTAATGTACACCCAGATGCGTTTGGAAAACGGGTCATGTTTTTAGGCGATTCGCCAAATGATGAACCGATGTTCAGTTTTTTCCCATTAAGCTGCGGTGTTGCAAACCTCATGAACTTTAAGGAATACATACAGCATTATCCTTCGTATATCACAGAAGCGCCATCAGGGCGGGGGTTTAGGGAGGCATGCAGGCATGTGCTTGCCTGCAGAAATAAAGAAGCGCGTTAGCAGACACAGGCAGGGACACAATGGAGCACGGAAAACAGTATCAGTATTGCATTGTCGATGTTTTTGCAGAAGCTCCCTATCGAGGGAATCAGCTCGCTGTGGTATTTGATGACGGCACGCTCTCAGATGCTGCCATGCTCATGATTACGCAAGAGATGCACTATTCCGAAACCGTTTTTATTGATACACAGACACTGCTTGCGTGCGAAAAAAGTATACGTATTTTTACTCCCCCTGCGGAGGTGCCGTTTGCCGGGCATCCCTGTCTTGGTGCTGCGTTTTGCATCAGCAGAACACTTGCAATGAACAAGACTGACAGCATGACTGGTACAGCTCAAAGCTCAGCAAGCAGCGCTGATAACAGTAATAAAAACCTAATCTTGCGCACCAAAGCTGGCGCAATTCCAATTGTAAACAAGCAGAACGGATCGAAGTCTGTTTGGTGGATGGAACAGCTCCAGCCAGAGTTTGGAGCTCATGTCTCTGCATCGCTCATGGCTCGTATACTGGGACTCTGTGAAGATGAGATTGATACTGCATATCCGGTCCAGTGGGTGTCTACCGGGCTCCCGTTTTTGCTTGTGCCGCTCAAGAACCTCTCTGCAGTGCGCGCTGCATTGGTGAACTGGGAAATCTTTCATAAGGAGCTGCCTGGTATGCTTGGAGATGTCATGATCTTTACACGGGAAACCGAAGACAGCACCAAAGACCTGCATGTGCGGGTGCTTGTGGATTTCCCCGGCATTCCGGAAGATCCAGCAACAGGGAGTGCAAACGGATGCCTTGCAGGCTATACTGTGAACTATGGTTACCTGGGGTCAGATCATGTAAATTATACCGTGGAACAGGGGATAGAAATGGGACGTCCCTCAGTGCTGCACGTTGCTGCATCAAAGCACAATGAACGCTACTCGATACAGGTTGGCGGCGAGGTGCATCTCATTGCCGAGGGTACGCTGTGGTGGGGGATGTGAGTAGGGGATAATTATTTTGCTTTATCATAGTCTTTCATAATAGTTTTTGATTTTTAATGAAATGAGCTTTCTTCTTTCTTTTAGAAATTCATCGTAATGTTCGATTGTTTTGTTTTCCATACCGTCAGGTATACAATGCATTTGAAAATTTTCTTTCATTTCATCAATATCTGTTATTGCTCCATATGATGAAATGCCTTTTTTACAATTATGAAGTAGTTCAGAAAAATATTCAGAAGGAGCTCTGTCTTTTATTGCAATATTGATTTCACTTTGCATCATAACATAATTTGCAATTTGGTTATATTTGTTTTTAGAAAGACCATGTTTCTTTAAATAATTTTTGGGAAACAGGTGATGAACATCTCCACGATGGGTAATTAAGTCTCTAACAGTTATATCACGAGATAAAAAACCATTATCGTTAGATTTGACCTGTGCAGCTAGGTAAACGCTAAAGTATGGACTTGATGCAACTGAAGTATCCATTTGTTGTGGCAAACCAGCATTCCAAAATGCATCAGATAATTGAGACTGTTCAACATCAATTATATAATTTTCTATTCCAATTTCGCTTATCCTGCGGACATCAAGATCAATTTGAGATTCAGGAGAACCTGAATACCTTCCAGTAAGAATAGACATTACAAGCCATTTTCTAACAAATGTTTCAACTTTATTTGAATTTATCTTTTCAGAGACTAGTAAAAGATATAGTATATATGCAAAGTTTAGAGCGTTTTGTGACCTAATCATGCCTGGATCAATAAAACCAGCAGAACGAACAATCATTAAAAATCTTTTAAAATTAGTTTCATTCATAAATTTTAATATTCCAGTTTTAAGCATTTTAAATGAGTTTTCTGCAATATATTCTTCATATGTTCGTGTTTCGAAGTTTCTTCCAGACAATAATGCTACAAGATCTTCTAGGCGTCCACGTTTAAATTCTGAAGTGAACGATACTCTGAGCATATCTGTATAGGAAGGATCATAGAGATCATCATTTTCATCTTTTAACCAAGCCATTTTATTGAAATAATCTGTTTTTGCGAATTCAGGATCTAATTCAATAATTTGCTGGTAAAATTCAGGAGCTACCGCTAAGTGGCAAAAATAATCTATAATTTTCCTGATTGTATGTCCGCCATATATTTCGTTTGCAGCAATTTTTGACATTGCAAAATCTGCTTGACTTAGGACAACTCCTTGAGAATTTATTCGAATAAAAATATCAGTAACTGTTTCAATATCAAGTTCAGAATTTAATTCAATAAGACCAATTGGGTTGTTAACAATAGATTTTAATAATTCAAGACTCTCATAAATATCATCTGGCTTTGTGTCTGGATTAAGTTGGCAATAGTCCTGAACTAGCTTTAGCATTTTTACTTCTGGGGATATTATTAAGGATATATCAGCAATCCACGCATTGTCTTTTTGAATAGCAGGGTTGGAAACTTCAAATCTTCTTTCTTTAGGATTAAATGCTATAATGATCCGTGTTTTCTCATAATCACTATTAATAATTTGTGCTCCAAGCAATGAAGCCATTAACGCGGTGACTCTCTGTTGTCCATCTATTAAAATTCTTTTTCCTTGAGATAATGTGCCATCTTTTAGTCTAATTGATGGATTTCGCCATGCTATTAAATAGCCAATTGGATACCCTTGATAGAGACTGTCAATTAAATCACGAACCTTTGTATTGTTCCATACAAATGGTCTTTGTATTTCAGGAATTGCTATCTCACCAGAATTGATCCAGCTAAGAATAGTTTGAATAGGGTGCTGATTAACAGAATATTTTTGTATGCTCATATGTATGCTCCAAAGATATTTTAATAGTCAAAAATCTACTACATTATAGTTAATAATAAGAAAAATTTAAAATTTTAAAATTACTCCATTAAAAATCTTACATCAATTAAGTTAGTTGTTTTATCGTAAATTTTACCTGAATTTATGTCAACTATACGAACTGCCTCATCAAAAATCTTACCCAAATGAGGTCAGATGCCTCATCATAAATTCTTACCAAAATTTATGTACACTATATCTTCCCCCATCTTCCTGCCACTTGACTATATTATACAAACATAGTACATAACAGTAGCCATGATGTACGATCATAGCGCCTGTGCTTACTCCTGGTATAGCACAATATTGTGAGCCGGCATGGCGGAATGGCAGACGCGATGGACTCAAAATCCATTGTTCGCAAGGATGTGTGGGTTCAAGTCCCACTGCCGGCACTATTGAGCTTTTTGTAGTACAACTGTACTATCCGACAATCACTATGAACCAATCCAACGATATACATCAGGAATCGCATATTGTCTGCAGACCAGGCTGCGGTGCCTGCTGTATTGCGCTATCGATTGCTTCCTTGATCCCGCCACGGTTTTCTGGAGAACAGGCAGAGCCCAAACCTGCCGGGGTTGCCTGCAGGTGGCTTGATGATGAGTATCGCTGTATGCTCTATGGCAGCAGTTTGCGGCCTCGCGTGTGTGAGTCACTCAAGCCGGAACGAGAAATGTGCGGCACATGCCGTGAAGAAGCGCTCAGCTATCTTGCAATGCTCGAAGAGAAAACCCGTCCTGAATAATTCAGCATAACGTGTCTATCAAACGGTCGCTTCTAATGAGCGCTAAAGAAAGTTGTTAAAAATCATCTAAATTATGTTGACAATTGGTTTGTGTCGCAATATACTTTGAACAACAAAGTACTTTGATATTGTGAAAAAAGGAGATTGCGATGTATTCCGAACAGGAACTCGATCGGGTTCAAAAACAGCTTGCTGTCATGCGGGATATGGTTAACCAGTGCCAAAAGCTCGTGCTTGAAGACGGAACGCTGTACATACTCTGGGGCAGTCTTGCAGTTATTGCCTCGCTCGTAACCTATGCGCTCATGTGGATCAATGCGCCGGTATGGACAGTGGTTGTGCTCTGGATTGCTGTGTTTTACGGTCCGGGAATGCTGGTCACCTATCTCAAAGTGCGCAATAAAAAGAAGCATGTAGTGACATTTGGAGAGCGAGTCATTGGCCGGCTCTGGCTGGGGGTAATCATCATATCGATACTCAGCGCCATACTAAGTTCGCTCCAGGTACTGCCTTGGCAGGTAATTGTTGTAATTCCGTTTAGCTTTGGGCTCGTCTATTTCCCGCTCGCTGTGCTCCTCGACTGGAAGCCGCTCTCGTTTTTTGCGCTCGTCTGGATAGCAGGCGGTGTTGTCATGCTCTTTGTGCCGTTTGTCTATTCATTCCTGGTGCTCGATGCGCTCATTATTGTCTGTGAGATTATTCCTGGGATACTCATAAAACAGCGGGCGCGTAAGCAAATTGATGCAGCGCAAGTAGAGTAGAGCAGGCCGGCTATGAGCGATGCTACTGACGGAATCGGTTTTAACCCTGATGCTGTTGATGAACTCCTGCACAACCCCGTAAGGCTGGCAATTATGACTGCGCTCTCACAGGTGGAGCAGGGAGATTTTAATTGGCTTAAAGAGCTTACGAAGGCTACCGATGGCAATCTCGCGACACATCTCAGAAAGCTTGAGGAAGCTGACTATATCAGGGTTACAAAAACGTATAGCGGGCGCAAACCTGTGACTTACTACGCGCTTACTAATAAAGGAAGCAATGCGTTAAAGAATTATATCACTATGCTTGCGTCTATTGTAAAGAATTTTGAAGCAGGTTCTTGCTAATTGAGAACCTTGAAAAACTAAGGAGGTTGTATATGAAAACAAGGAAACAAGCTGTTGTGCTGGCGGTTTTACTTGCTGTTGCCGCAGCGGCTGGGTTTGCAGAGGATGTGAACACGCCTCAAGGCTTTTCAGTGTCGTACATGTTAACAGATCTTGCGGATAACTTTGGCATTGGTCTTGAAGTGCAATCGCCGCTGTTCTTTTCGTTTGCTGCATTGCGGATAGATGCATTTGCATTCTGGCTCAATGCACCGGAGAGCGCAGAGCTCTGGTACCCATTTTTAGCAGTACGTGCAGGACTCGCGGGTTATTCGTTCATCCAAAATCAAATTGTTCGCCTCTATGGCTATGGTGGTGTTGAGTGTGTGTTTCCGGGACTCTGGACTGACTACATCGATATTGAGCAATTCCGTATAGGCGGCTTTGGCGGGTTTGGCTTTGAGTTCTTCTTTATGCCGCAAGCATGCTATTTCATCGAGCTTGGGTCAACGGGCTCAGGCGCAACAACGAGGTACGACACGAGGCTCTATCGGAATGGGTTCGAAGTGCTCGTCGGGTTGCGCTGGTACTTTTAGGCTGGTGACAATATTACGGTAAGCAGTACTGTGAACTCCAAGTAAGAACAATGAAGAGTAGCGGCACAGGTTGCAGTAAAACCTGTGCCGTGCTTTTTTTAAGCAGGTGATGTATACTGTGTGTACTATCGATTTGCAGGAGGTTACACATGCAGGAGGTACACAGCTGGCATGCTGAGGCACTGGGAAAGCAGGCTGCAGCATCGCTTGTTAAAAATGGTTTTACCGCAGAATATTTTGATACTCGAGAGAAACTCATTAAGGCTGTTGATGCAATGCTCGCGCCAGGCATGAGTATTGGTTTTGGCGGTTCAATGACAGTGCGAGAATTAGGCATTCTAGACAAAGCTAAAGAGCGCGGCTGTACCATTCTTGATCACAATGCGCCGGGAATCGATGCGGAAACCCGCATGAGCATCTTGCGCAAGCAGCTGACAGCCGATTTATTTATTTCCAGCACGAATGCGCTCACGCTCGATGGTGAGCTTGTGAATGTCGATGGCAATGGCAACCGTGTGGCTGCATTGAGTTTTGGTCCCAAAAAAATACTGGTGATTGCTGGCATCAACAAAATAGTGAGCACACTCGATGATGCCTTTGCGCGCATCGAACTCACTGCATCGCCCAAAAATAATAAGCGGCTCAATAAGCCCAATCCCTGCACCAAAACTGGATACTGCATGGATTGCGACACAGATACGAGAATTTGCCGCATCTACTCAATACTCAAGCGGAAGCCCGCAGCATCGGATTTTACCGTGCTCATAGTCGGAGAAGCGCTCGGATTCTAGTGCATGGTGCATAGTTAGCATGCAGCAAGGCAGGCTAGCTCCATGCTGCACTGCTGGCAAAGTACACGCTGGCTAATCGAGCACCTTCTGCCGCACCTCGGCTGCATAGCCAGGATCGGGTGCTTGCAAAACGGGTATATCATCATAGCGTCCGACATTGTTCCAAAAGGTCATTCCCTGATTGACTGCCTGGTAAACACCTTCTACTTCTTTTGCAACATAGGCAGGTGAGTAGTAAAGCCTGTCGTAGGATACGTTCATGTAAAATGCCTGCACATAGGGACGGACCACAATCCGGTTTTTGCCGATAGTCCAGGTTCTGAGGCTGCCGAGCTTATAAATTCGATAGGGCCGCATCTCTGCAGGGGCAAAGGCTAAAAAGTTTTGCTCAAAGTGCGATGGATAAAACATTGGGCAGATGACATCAACATAGCGGGAAAGGAGTTCAACATCCTGCCCGGTACGCACGCCGGATCGATACCAGCCATTGACACCGTAAATATCAATGCTGATGGGACCGGGAATCTGTTCTCGCGCATAGTTGAGAAATGAGATGAGCGCGCTCTCTTTGTCCATTCCCGCGTCTTTCCAGCGATAGGATGCATCGCCAATGTTGACACCGTCGGTCGGGAAGCGGATATAATCAAACTGGACTTCATCAAAACCGCGTGCCAGCACTTCTCGTGCTATTGCAACATTGTATTCCCAGATGCGTTCGCAGTAGGGGTCAACCCAGTATTCTTTGTAATAAATTTTTTCCTGTGATGATTGTGTGCCGGTAGCCGCTGGCTGATTGGCTCCCTGTGGGCTTGCGGTGTTTGCATTGCTTCCAGCGGCTGGGGCTTGCGGAGCAGGCGCAGCTGCTCCAGTTTGAGTTTCTTGAGCAGTGCTAGTGTTTGCTAACCGGTACCCCTGCCAGGGTGTTTTGTTTTTCGCATCGTATACAGCATATTTCCCGTTTCCATATTGATACATATGCTGATCCTTAAACACGACAATGCGAGCGACAAGATAGATCCCCTCGGCTTTCATTTCTTTTGTAAATGCATCAATGTCGATGGTGGCACCTGGTTTGTACATAGACTTAACGAGCGGATCATTTGATATGTATCGAAGCTTTCCGTAGTCGTCTTTAAGATCGATCGTGAGCATGTTAATATTGTTGCGTTTCATGAGCTCAATGTATTTTTTTCTGGTCTGCTCGTTGATGATGTAGCCGGTCTGGAGATAAATCCCATTTTTATTAGCTGCTCGTGCAGTATACGGGTTAAACTCTCTTTCTGCAAAAAACCAGAGTTCAGAAAGCGAAAGAGCAGGCAGTGCACTAAATGTGCTAACACCGGGTTTAACGGTGATTGCCGAAGGCGGCTTCGGTTCACTGGAATTATTTCCGCTGCTATAGAGTGCAAGCAGCCGTTCCGGTATGAGGGTTTTAAGCTTTTCTATGAGAGCCTGTTCTTGAACCGCCTGTGTGAGTCCTGCGGCTGCGCTGTATTGCAAAAGCTGATGGTTAGAAACAGCATAAAAACCTGTGTTAGTGAGCGAGAGTGAGTCCATGCTAAAAAAATCAGTCTGCGCTGTAAAAACACGTTCAAACTTGCAGTCTGTCCCTAATGCCCGGTATATGACAGGAAGAAAGCTGTTGACAGCCCAGATAACAGGAGCTTGTTCCCCTTTTGCAACTTGTATGTCTGCAATTTCATCGGGGCTCGTTGTTGGGCAGCTTTGAGCAAAGTTGCCTGCTGCTTTTCTCCAGGAGCCTTTAGGGAGTTCGCGTATGAAAAGGCCGCGTATTGCACTTGAGAGCAGAACAGTGAGTTTGGGTGAGCTGAATACCGCAACAGCTTTAATACCGTTTGAATCGGATGGATTGCCGAGGCTGGTCCAGTTTTTGCCCCCGTCATAGCTAATATATGCAGCATCTTTAGTGCAGGTTACTAACGTTTCATGGTTATAGGGATCAAACTCCAGGTCTTTGAGTTCATGGATAATTTCAACAAGTTTTTTTTGTCCGTTGTTGATGAGCTTAATGGTCTTTACGGGCAGTTTGTTGCTTCTCGTTTCGTAAGATTGCAAGTCTTTGGAAAAAAGAATTCCCTGATTGGTTAAAAAATACCAGCCGAGATTGGTTTTGAGTATCTTTCTGCATTCGATATCAGGAGGAAATGCGGTGAGCTGGACGGGCTTACCGTCACTCACAGCAAAAATTCCCTTGCTGGTGCCCACGAGAAGTTCCTGGGCGGTAACTGCCGGCATAATCAAACAAATGAGTGTGATGATGCATATGTGATGTGACAAACGCTTCATACAAATTCCTGACTATCGTGATTGGATTTGGCGCACTGCATTATATATCGGTATGCATATAAATTCATAGTGGTTTTTCATAGGCTTGCTTGAGAAAATTTAGTATATTTGCTTACATACTAGCACAAACAGAATAACTCAGGCATTTTCAGGATGGCTTGGGCTACAGGGGGAGCGCAAGCTCGTTTTGAATTGCGAGTGTATCTGGATGTGCTTTATTGAGCATGAGTATTTTTTAGAGGAGTATGTAGTGAAGAGGAAAGAGCACACAGTGAACTGGGAAGCCGTCGATGCAATTATCGATGAGGCATTAGCCGCCGTTCAATCCGCCAATGATATTGAGTTAATTCATGAGTGCAGAAATCGATTTAGGATAAAAGTACCATTGTTCAGCCGTGCCTATACCGCTGCTGTCATGGCTCTGATGCTCTCTGGGAATTATGGTTATACGAGAGGAAACCGAAAAACTTCGCACTTTAGTGCAAAGGGGAGCGAGCGAAACACTTCAGACGCAAAGCAACTGATGCCGCGCTTTACGGGTGAGGGAACTACCATTTTTATCAGTGCTGGCAGAAGACAGCGCATGTTCCCGAGGATTATTATTAAAATGATAGCATCAATACCCGGTATGGATCCTTCTAAAATAGGAAATATCCGCATTATGGATAATTACAGCTTTGTAATAGTAGAGCCATCGAGCGCAGAGACGGTGATTGCAGGTTTAAACGGAAAAATGTACAAAGGAAGACCGCTTGTAGTGAATCATGCACGCAAAAAAGATGAGTTAGAAGCTGCTGTTGAAGAGACTGATTTAGAGAATGATATGCTCGATGATGCTATGAGCACTGCTGATACGGATGAGTTGAGCGATTCAGAGGACTAAACGTTACTACTTCCCCCTGGTGCTAATGACTTTCGGTTGTATACATTGTGTTAGCCGAAAGTCTTTTTTATATCAGCGTTCGGAGTATGATAAATACAATTACTGCATTTATTGTATACCCTGCCAAAAAAAAGAACCCGCTTAAAAGAAAATTTATCAAAGCAAGCCGTTTCCAGTATGCAATATTCTTTTTTGATGGATATGGATGCAGCACTGTTCCAGCGCTATGCAGGAGCGTGACATCCCTTCGCGCTCTAAAGTAGCGGGCGCGGCGCCAGAACCTGCGATAGAGGGCAAAACCAGCAACTCCAGGCGGAAGAAACGGGAGTATCGGAGAAAAAGCCAGTGTGAGGCTAATTGCTGCAATGAGCGAAATTACTTTAATGGACATAACGCCCACGACGACCCCTGTCATTGCGAAAATGCCTGCGGCGAGAGCTATTTTGGTAAACGGATTCCAGTATTCATTAACTGGTCTTCCTGCAAAAACGCCAAGATAGATGACATGCTTTTCCGGAACATCATGGATGAGAATGAGTGGTTTGGTATCTGATGAGCAAAACAGAGGAGTCCCGTTGCTATACAAGAGTGTCCCTGTAATAAAAATTGAGCTTCCTACAGGAATAGAGGGCAGGGTATTCCAGGTGCACCGTTCAACAGTGTATTCCTGCTCGCGGTTTCTGATGCGTCCATACCGCAGCGATCCTGAGAGTATGTAAATGGGTGTGTCTTTTAAACAAACTTTGATGCTGGCTCCATCGACAGTCACCCAAATTGACTCATCAACGCCAATGGCATTTATGATTCCATACGCTCTGCAAGCAAAAGGAGTCTGTGATGCGTTTAAAATAGCTTTTTTTGTAAGCACAGGAAGTGTTTCGGATGTGATGAGCGTCTGTCTAAACATATGCCATTGCGAACGTACAAAGAGGGCTCCTGCAATGGGGAGGAGAACAAAAAAGAAGAGCGCAAAGAGTAGTGTCAGAAACGGTAAAAAAAACATGCATGATCCTTTTTGCTAGTTGTGCTTACTACTTGTACCAGGTGTGCTTCTCTTTGTAGTATATCAGTATGATTGATAAAATTCGAGTCGGACCTATCGGTCTAAACTGTTACTTCATTAAACAGCAGGCTGCACCGCTTGTTATTGTCGATCCTGGTGCAGAGGCAAAGGTTATTGCAAAACGAGCGCTCGAACTGCAAGCGCGAGGACTCGTGCTCATCGCGCTTACGCATGGGCACCTGGACCACACAGGAGCGCTCCCTGAACTCAAAGCCATACTGGAAGCTCAAGGCAGTACAGTGCAGGTTGGCATTCATACGCTCGATGCGCAGTACCTAGGGAAAACAGCACGCGATATCAATGAGCGTATTTTTCGCGGCATCAATGCAGTGGGATACTTTAAAAAATTTTTCACCGAAATGCCTGAACCGGATTTTGTCTTTGAACATCGGGGTGTGCTTCCGGAAACGGCGATACAGGTACTGCATACGCCGGGACACACGCAGGGGAGCTGCAGCTTTTACATACCTGATGAACAAACAGTATTAACGGGAGATACGCTGTTTTTGGATGGACGTGGCCGCACCGATAATTTTGATTCCGATGAAATTTTGCTTTTGGAGTCGATTACTCAAGTTCTGTTTTCATTGCCGGACAATACCCGTGCTTTTCCTGGTCATGGCGATGAAACAGTGCTCCGGCATGAAAAACGCTACTATACTTTATAAAACAGGAATACCATTATGACTGGTACAACACGGAAAAATAGAAGCATTATTTTTTTATTACTCATTATAATTGCAGTATGTGTAACCATTGTAAGCTGCCAGCAGCGGCCGCTCGAGCGCACCGATTTTGTATTAGGGACAGTCTGTTCAATTAGGATTTTGCATGGCGGCAATCAGAAACTCCTCGATGATTGTTTTACGTATTTGCGCCAGTTAGATGATGCTGTCAGTGCAAACAAAGAAGATACCTATGTTGATAGAATCAATAAAAATGCAGGACGAGAGGCGGTAAAAGTGCCAGCTGAAGTGCTGGAGCTTATTGTTCAAGCGCTTACCTACGCAGAGCGTTCTCAGGGGGCGTTTGATCCTACCGTGGGACCGCTTGTCAAATTATGGGGAATTGGCACCGATGCCCAGCGAGTTCCTGTTTCGCAGGAACTCCAAGCCGCATGCGCGCTCGTAAATTGGCGGGATGTTGTTATAAACAAGGCAGAGAGTACCGTGTACTTAAAACGGAGCGGTATGCGGCTTGACCTTGGCGCGATCGCCAAGGGCTGGGCGTCAGAGAACCTGGCACGGATGCTCGATGGAGCACATGTTACAGCAATTATCGATCTTGGGGGGAATATCCAGCTTGTTGGACAGAAACCGAATAAAAAGCCATGGAAAGTAGGCGTGCAAAATCCTTTTGGAGAGCGTAATAACTCTATAACCATACTTACACTCGATAAACCAATGGCGGTTATTACAAGCGGCGTGTATGAACGGTATTTTATAGAAAACGATAAAAGTTATCATCATATTCTGGATGCAAAAACTGGTTACCCTGTAGATAACGGACTCGTATCGGTAACTATTATCGCAGATTCCGGCACAAAGGCCGATGCGCTCTCCACCACACTGTTTGTGCTTGGTATTGAGAAGGGTCTTGCACTAGCAGAGCAGGAAGGGGTAGAAGCTGTATTTATCGATACCGGGTACAAGGTGTACACAACACCTGGTGCCCGTGCGCTTATTACTGACGGGCTTGACGAGGAGTTTTCTTTTGCAAATCAATAAGCCTAAGACTTTTAAAGAATAGCGGGCTAGCAAACGATACCCAGAAACCTAAGAGAAAATATCTCAAGAACCTGAACAGTGAATATACCGATGATCCTTCTTTTGGAAAAACGGTTTTTAATCCGATATAGAGCCCGACGAGTGTGCCTAATCCAAGTAGTACTCGCAGCAGTTTTTGCGCGGGGGTGCCGTTTTTTGCATCATAAGCGAACTTTTCAGTTAAGGTAACATAACCAGTGCCTGTTCCAAAGAAAAGCGCGCTCAATGCAATCCCTTCCATAAAGAGCGCATTCATAATGAAGCTGGAAAGCGCAATGAGAATAATTTTAAGCCGTATATCCCAGCGTGCAATGGCTGGACCAAATTTTCGTTCTCCAAACAGCCAGATGAGCGTAATGAGTATGCCGAGCAGCCAGCCGCCAAACACATCGGTTGGGAAATGTACTCCGAGATAAATCCGTGAGAAACCGACGAGGAGCACAAATACGCTGAGCAGGACCCATGTGCTCAATCGTTTAAGTTTACTTCCAGCATAGCCGGCCAGGGTGATTGTGCCTTGAGCGTGACCTGACGGGAGGCCATAGCTGGATTCCGTTGCAAGCTGGATAGAAGGATCGAGCTGGTATGGCCGCGGCTGAGCGAGTATGTTTTTTGCAAGCCCATTGGTATAGCTGGATACAAAAATCAGCATGGATAGTTTAAAACCTGCAGCACCGTCAACAATCCAATATACGATTGGGAGAATAATCAGATAAGCTTCTTCGGTTCCTAGAAAAGTAATGCCTTTCATAATTGCAGTAAGCAGGGGATTTGCTATTGTCTGGACTAATTTAACAACTTCCAGACCCCATGCAAGTATTTGCTGCATAGTATGCTCCTAAAACAGTGGTGATATGGTTGTTATTCAGTGTAATGCTAAAATGAAAACAGGTAAAGCGTCTCCTTGACAGCTCATTCTCGAGCTCATTAAGATAGTGCAGTGAAAAAATTATTTATAACAATCATTACTCTTGTTTGTTTTACGGTACTACTTGCGCCAGCAGATATAAGTACAAAAATAGAGCAGGGTATTAAGGCTTTGCCGGAACCGTATCGGGGTCAGGTGTTGGTATCTATTCAAAAACAGTATAGTGATTTTTATAGGGAGCTTAGTGCTGTACTGGAAAACACCGATGGAGAATTGCTCGTGCTTGTTGATAAAACTCATGCGCTTCCTGCATCATATATACCGAAAGATCTTGTACTGCTTGAATCTGCGCGGGTTGTTCTCAATAAAAAATATATGCAAGCCAGACGCAGCGCAGCGCAAGCTCTATATACAATGGCGCAGGCTGCGCGAGCTGAAGGGATACCGATTTCGGTATCATCTGCGTATCGGTCTTACACATATCAAGAAAACCTGTTTGCACGGTATGTAAAAGAAATGGGCGAAGAAGCAGCATCGCGAGTTTCTGCTCGGCCGGGACATTCGCAGCATCAGCTTGGGACAGCATTTGATTTTGGCTCAGTGACCAATGAGTTTGCGGTAACGAGAACGGGCAAATGGCTTATGCAGCACGCACGGGAGTATGGCTTTTCGCTTTCGTATCCAGAAGGACTTGAAGAGCTCACCGGGTATTCCTGGGAAAGCTGGCACTATCGGTATGTTGGTGTGGCTGCTGCTCAGTTTGAGCAAAAGTATTTTTTGGGAATTCAGCAGCTCATGCTAGTGTTTTTGCACGCTTACGGTGGAACAAGCTGACTAAACTTACTTACCTTACTTATCGATGCCGCTCTTTTTGCGCTGCAAGTTCCTGCGCAAAAGCGTTTTTAAATTGTTCAGAAACACGAGCAAACTGTTTTTCGCTTAGGAATCCAAAATCCTGGAGCACTGCCGGGCTTATTTGTTCGTAATTCATGTTGCCGCTTTCGAATTCGCAGAGCACATTTGCAAGGTAGACGGTAAAGACAATGTCTTTATAGTCTGTTGTCATGAGCTCTGGTTCATGATGGTAGCGGATGGCAGCAACGAGGGTGTCCGGGAAGTTCCATTTTTCTGCGACACGGGCTCCTATTTCCGGATGGCTCATGCCGCCCGCAACATCCTCGAATAGTTTTGTATCGATATTCTTTGATACGCAAAAGCTCTTTATGTGTTCAAGGAGATCCGGATGAACTGCAGAGAACAATATTTTCCCCATATCGTGCAGCATGCCTCCGACGTATGCGTCGTCATGGAGCGCTCTGTTTCCAGGCTTAAAGTTCTTAGCGAGATTATATGAATAATATGCACAGCGATAGCTGTGATCCCAGAGCGCTTTTTGATCGACATTGCGTTCCTGTGCAAGGATCTTTTGCGTTCCATAGGAGTAGAGCAGGTTACGGATACCGCGAAGTCCAACAAGCTTTACAGCATCGATAATGTTATCAACCTTTTTGGGAAGCATGAACTGAGCAGAGTTTACCAGTTTGAGTAAATCTGCTGTCATTGCAGGGTCTGTTGCAATGTGCCGTGCGATATCAACCATTTCTGATTTTGGGTCGTTGATGAGGCGCTGAATAGCGATAATATTTTCCGGAAACTGCGGAAGCCGGGTGATTTTGCTCACAATTTCATTGGTGAGCATGGAGAGTGTTTCAACTTTTGTAGCGTTAACGGGTATATTGAGCCGTGCGATGGTTTCCCCATTCTCGACTTTGATTTCAAAACAGTCTTCTTCCAGCCCAATTTTCTTGAGCATGAGAACCAGGATAACGAGCCCAAGCCCTGCGCCTTCAGAAGAATCAAGCACTTTTGCCATTGCTTCTTCAAAACTTGTATATTTTCTGCTCCGTGCAATTTTATCCTGTACACGCATGAACTCGGTTTTGGTCATTTCTGCATTGTTATGAACTTCTACAATAATATTTGTACCGCGTGCAAGAAAAATTATTTTTATGTAATACTGTTTTTCTTTTTGCTTTTGCAGGTAAAAGTTGATGTTTTCAAGCGTATCAGCCTTAAAGTTTCTCATGCCTTCTTCGTATTCTACGGGGTCGTTAATATTGAGTCCTTGGAGATCAAAATAAACCCGTTTGGTATTAGCTTTTTTTGCATTAACGGCTAATTCTCGGAGGCAGTAGGATACATAATCTTTGATTTTTGTCTGGCCAAGTTCATTGAGGAATATATCGATTACCTGCTCCATATACACTTCTACTTCATGAGGGAGTGTGTATGTGGTAATGGTTAGCGGGATAGAAGAATGCACCGCTTTTCGAATTTTTGCAACATCGACAACAAGTTCAGGTGCGCTCATGATTGCTCCATACTTTTATAAAATTACTTATTTTATAATAATAATTGGAGATGCTGATATTTTCAAGTTTTTTCGTGCGAATCTGGCTGCTTTTTTTTGTAAATTTGAGCAGTCGCTTGTTCAAAAAAATCGAAAAGGCGCTGCAGTTCTTTTTGTGAACAGTAAGCTCGTGAAAAAACTGATCGCATCAGTATTTTAATGTCTTCTTTTTTTTGTTTTTTATATACAGAAAATGGCTCAAACCTGGTGAGCAAGGTATCAATGTGGGTTTCAAGCTCCTCTCGGGTAACGGCTGCAGCATGGTTTGGGATTGATGCGACTGGAATAGAAGTGATTTGCTCTGAATTGATCAGAACCTGACGCCTGCATTCCCAGAGAGCAAGCTGGACAGCCTGCGCAAGATTAAGGCTTGGCTGACCTTCTGCCGTGGGAATGAAAATACTTTCATCGCAGCAGGCAAGCTCTTCTCCGGTAAGCCCGTGCTGTTCGTTCCCAAAAATCAAAGCAAAGCGGGCTTGCTCGCTAATTTGTGTTTTTGCCCAATCGATAATATTCCGTGAAGTCTGTCTATGTGAGCCTATGCGGCGGGAAAAGCCAGCTGAATATGCATAAGATGCGAGAGCATCATGCAAACTGTTAAAACGGAGCGCTTGCTCATAAATCCAAAAGGATTTGAGCGCATACATTTTTACGGTATTGAAATCATAGTCCGGGCATTGAACGAGTATTAAACGAGAAAACCCCATGCTCTCCATTGCTCTGCATACTGCTCCGACATTCCCTCCCTGTTCGGCACGGCAGAGCACGACTGCGGCTTCATCAAACTGCGGATTGCCTGTAGCAGTAAGAGGTGTTTGCATAGCATCATCATAATGAATATAGTGAGAGCATGCAAGAAAACAACAATGATACAGTAAATCAGTCTAGTGAATGCAAACGCAGGGCGGTAATCATGGGCGCAAGCGGCGGAATTGGAAAAGCTATCTCTCGCGAGCTTGCACTGAGAAATGCCGAGCTCACACTGATTGGAAGAAATCAGCATAAGCTTGATACCTTTGCTCAAGAACTGCGGACATGCAGTGAGCGGAGTGAAAAACGTCAAACTGAGAACGCTGAGATGGAGATGGGCAGGAGGCAGATTGATGGAGAGATTGACGGTGGACAGGTATCAGTAAAGACTATTGCAAAGGAATTAGTCCCCGATGATGCTGACTTGCGCTCATTTTTTGTACAAACGCTCGATTCAGAACTCCGTCAGGCTGATATGTACTTCCATGTTTTGGGTCCGTTTTTACAAAAGCCAATTTCAGCATCCACAATCGAGGACTGGAACGAGATGCTGTTTTATAATCTGAAGCTGCCGGCACTCTGCGCCGGTCATGCAGCCCGTTCTATGGCAGAACGCTGGGAATCACATCAGTGCGTGAAACAGCGGCAACCTGGTGTCATCGTGCTCTTTGGCGGAACTAAAACCGATACTGTCCATGCGTATAAAACCAACGCAGTCTATGCCAGCGCAAAAACAGGGCTTGCGGTTTTTGCAAAATCGCTTGCGCGCGAATATGCAGGGAAGGGTGTGGCTGTGATTATGGTCTGTCCCGGAATTGTAGAAACTGAGTACATGACGGAAGAGAAAAAACTTGCATGGAAAAAACATGTGCCGCAGGGAATGCTTACACAGCCAGAACAGTTTGCTCGTGCTGTCTGTGATATTGTGCTTTCTCCTTCGGTTTTGCTCTTTTCCGGCAGTGTTATAACGCTCGATGAAGGATTGTTGTTCTCATAGCATTTAATGGAATTTAACATGCAAGCAAAGAGAATTGACACAAAAGGCTTTGCATGCTCAAATAGTAAGCATGAATAAACTAGAACCCAAAGCAGAGCTCTTTCAAAAGAAAGCTCTTGTTCCGTTTGTAGGTACTTTTATGGTACTGGCTCTCGTGCTGACATTCACACTGGTTGCAGTTCCTCCAGTGAGTGCTCAGGATCAGAATGTTCAGGAGTATCTTTCGTTACTGCAAAGTGTCTATTTGTATGTGCTCCAGAACTATGTTGATGAAGTTGATCCCCAGGTGCTCTATGAAGGTGCGATGAAGGGTCTTTTTGAAGCTCTGAATGATCCCTATTCGGTGTTCCTCGATGAACAGATGATGAATGATTTGAATGACACGACATCAGGGAAATTCGGCGGCATTGGTTTATATATTTCTAAACCGCTTCCGGCAAATCTTCCGGCTGGGAAAAAAGCATGGGTGGAAGTGGTATCGCCCATTGAGGATACTCCCGGGTGGAAAGCAGGTATTCAGCCTGGTGATTATATTACCCATATCGATGGTGAGTCTACAGAAGAAATGACCATGGAACAGGTCTTAAATAAATTACGCGGTGAACCCAATACAAAAGTTACAATAACAATTCAGCGCGGAGCAAATATCCGTTTCAACGAAACAATTACGAGAGCAATCATCGAAATACCCACAGTAAAAAAAGCCATGGTCGAAAAAACCATCGGCTATCTGCGTATTATCGAGTTTACTCCGCAAACTGCGCAGCGGGTAAAAGAAGCGCTTGATTGGCTCAGGCAGAATGGAGCCACCTCATTAATACTCGATCTTCGCAATAACCCGGGCGGTCTGCTTTCTTCTGTTGTCCAAGTTGCCGATATGTTTATCGATAATGGTGTTATTGTTTCCACTAAGTCTCGCAATAAATATGATAACAATGTCTACAAAGCAAAGAGCTCCATAGCAGTAAGTAAGGATATGCCGATAGTAGTGCTCATCAATAAAGGTTCTGCAAGTGCAGCAGAAATTCTTGCTGGTGCGCTCAAAGATAATAAACGTGCTTACCTTGTTGGGGAAACTACATATGGTAAAGGTTCTGTGCAGCAGGTTATTGCTCCGGTTGGCAAGACTGGTTTTAAACTAACCATGTCCCGCTACTACACACCAAGTGATGCAAATATTGATAAGCTGGGTATAATACCGGATCTCCTCATAAAAGAACCGGAACTCACAGAGCAGGAAGAAAAAGATCTTACCAAGCTGATAGAGCAGAATGCATTTGGAAGTTTTGCAGAAAAAAATCCTGATGCGTCTGAAAAAGAAATAAACGCATTTGTTCAAGGGCTTAAGAGCAGCGGCATAACCGTCTCTGAACGAGTGCTCCGAAAGATGGTACAGAACGAGCTTAATAGAACAAAACTGAGTCCCGTGTTTGATCTTGAATATGACTTACAGCTCCAGGAAGCGTTAAAAGTACTCAAGAGCGGGCAATATTCCATGCTGGTAAATCAGTCGCTCACAGTGCTTGAACTTCAGCAAAGGTCGCAGACTAAGTAGCACATGCGCCGATTGATACTTCCTGAGCAATACGATGGTTCAGGGCATGTGCTGCTCTCCGGGAAGGAAGCCAAAAGGTTAATAAAAGTTTTAAGGCTTGTGCCGGGTGATACCCTCCCCGCACTCGATGTGCAGGGAAGACAGTATGTCTGTACAATAGAGAAAGTTGATGATGGGACGGTAGCGCTCAGTATAGAGCAATGCGGATCCAGTGCCGATGAGCGCAGCCAGCACTACAGCGATATCAGGCGTAACAAGCACGGTCTGAAGAAAACAGACAGTACTAGTACAGAAAATAGTGCTTCAGAGACTGCTGATGCCCAGCAAGCATCTACTAGCAGTAATAGTCCTGAACTCGTACTTGCGGTAGGGATTCTCAAGGGGCAAAAACTGGATGATGTTGTAAGAGCTGGAACAGAGCTGGGTTTTAGCACAATTCAGCTCCTCGAGACTGAACGGAGTGTCGCGCGGGAAACAAGCTCTGGAAAAATGATACGATATGAGCGGATAGTAAAAGAAGCGCTGGGACAATCCGGTTCTGCGGTAGTTACAAAAGTATGCCCTCCCTGTTCCATTCAGCAGTTTCTAGCGCATCCGTTAGAGGAGTCGGTTTGCGGTTTAGTTTTTCATGAAAAACTAACAGTGACAAGTACTATACACGGTGCAATAAAAGATAGTTATAAAAAGTTTATACTATGTGTTGGTCCCGAAGGCGGATTTTCTGACTCGGAATTAGCGCAATTTTTACGACAAGGCTATGTGCCGGCATGGCTTGGGCCAACAATTTTGCGAGCGGATACAGCAGCCATAGCAGTTATGGCTATAACCAAATTATTACTTGTGGAGCGTGAATCATGGCAGGCAAAATAGAAAACATTCAGCGGATTACCATACTCAATGTGCCTGTTGATATATTGCCGGAAGAAAAACTCGAAGAAGCAATAAAACAATTATACGCTGACGGGAAAAATCATCAAATAATTTTGCTCTCAACATTTGATTTGCTTAAAGCGCGGCGCAGCGGCGAATTTAGAACAATGGTTCAGACAGCAAGTTTGGTTATACCTATTTCAAAATCAATTATAAAAGCAGCGGCCTTTTTAAAACGTCCGCTTCCGGTACGGTATGAACCTTTCGACTTTATTATTAGAGTTCTTGCGATATTGGAGCACTACGGAAAATCATTGTATATTTTTGGCGGTACACGGCATCTTGTCAATCGGGCTGTAGAAAACTTGCGGAAAACATTTCTGCAGCTTAAAATTGTTGGAAAACATGAGGGACATTTTCCAAAACAGTATCACGCAAACATAATCCAGGCAATCCGCAAAGCGACGCCTACGTTGCTGCTTACCGGAAAGGGAATACCCTGGGGTGAGCGGTGGATTTACAGAACAATGAATCATTTTGCTTCCGGTATGTACCTCTGGGGGTCAGATGTGCTTGAAGTATTTGCAAAAAAGCGAGAGCGGCCGAACCGTGCGATGTTTGATAAGGGAAATGAATGGATGTACTATGTTGTTCGGAAGCCATGGAAACTTTTTAGAATCTTTCCATTTATCTGGTTTAAAATGCTGGTGCTGTTGTACCGAATGACGGGCAAATAGAGAATATTTTATAACAATAAGGGAGTTGAAAGTATGAGCGTATATCAAGAACGGGTCAAGAAAGTTGCAGAAGAACTGGCAAAGCGTCAGCTTGCGGTATGCATGTTTGAAGACACAGAGGGGAGAAGAAATCCATCTATCCGCTATCTCTCAGGACATCCCTCCGATGCGCTGCTTTTCATTAGCGCAAGCGGAAAATCAATACTTGTGCCGTGGGATATCAATATGGCTCATGCTATGGCAGAAGCCGATGAAATACTACCATACACTGATTTTGCCCGATCGGTACCCGAAGCAATTAACGGTATTGGCAAACATCTCAATCTGCATGAAGGCGATATTATCGGGCTCCCGTCAGCTACGCCGTATCCGCATTTTGTTTCGTATATGGAAAAATGCGAACCCTATGATTTTTCCTGTACCGATGACGGCATGGATGAGTTTGTTGCTGGCATGCGAGCGATCAAGGATGCAGAAGAAATCGGTATATACCGGAAGGTGTCTGCTATCACTGACTCGATAATGGATGCAATTGAAGCACGTGTCCGCGCAGGGGAATTTAAAACAGAAACCGATGTAGCGCTTTTTATTGAACGGGCACTGCGCGAAGCGGGCTGTGAAGCTACAGGTTTTGATACGATTGCAGCAGGACCCTCACGCAGTTTCGGAATCCATGCATTTCCCTCCTATTCGGCAGCTGCATTCGGTACTGACGGTTTTTCCATTTTGGATTTTGGCGTAGTGTATAAAGGATACACCTCCGATGTAACTATGACATTTGTGCGAGGAGCGCTCTCGGAAAAACAAAAAACAATGCTTGCCCTTGTGCAAAAAGCGTATGATGAAGCCGTAGCACTCTGCAAGCCAGGCATTCAGGCCAAAGAACCAGGCAAGCATGTTGATGCGCTCTTTAAGGAAGCAGGGTTTACAATGCCCCACAGCCTGGGACACGGAGTAGGCCTTGAGGCTCACGAAATGCCGATTATGCGAAGCAGAGAGGATAATACCTGGGAACTCAAGCCGGGGCAGATTATAACCATTGAGCCAGGACTCTATGATGCTGAAGCCGGCGGCGTGCGCCTGGAAAATGATGTCCTCATCACCGAAACCGGGCACGAAGTGCTGACGCATTCACGAATTGTGTTTTTGTAGTCTGCTGAAATGATGGAGAGAAGTAAGCTGTATAAGGAACTGCATGCGATACATAAGGGAAATGCAGAGTAAGATGTTTAAATCTAGAATGATGCAATTTAATAAACTAAGAGCAGCGGTTTGTGGCCGCTGCTCCAATGTAAATGTGTTATATTTTCTCAATCCACCGTTATCGATTTGCTCACGTTTTTAGGCGCGTCGGGATGTACGCCGTGATCTTCGACATGGAGCGCATCGAGCTTAGCTTTTTTGAGCACTGACATTCGGAGCGCAAGATACTGGAGCACAATTGCGCTCCCAAAAACAAAGTAATACTTGTTGCCAGTTACGGGCATATGAATAAAGCTGGATGTGTATCGGTTTTCATAACCAGCGGGCACGCCGGTTACTGCAAGCTCAAGGTCATGGTCAGGCTCTGCAATAAGGAAAATATCTGCGCCGCGAATTTTGTGAGTGTGAATCTGGCTGATGGTAATGTGTTTATCATGTTCGTCTGGCGGGCAGATAAACACGAGCGGATAATTCTTAAACAGAGCTTCGAGTGCTGTGCCAGTTACGTTTGTGTTGCCGGATGCGCACAGTGCTTCGAGCTGATCGAGCGAGAATACGGTGTTTTTACCCAAAATGGTATTGGGTCCGTGTTTAAACTCAGCTGCATCGTACCCTTCGGCATGGTTGAGCACAACCTCGCGGATTTTGAGTGCACCTTCGCGTGCAAGTCCGATAAGGCCGGTACCAAGGAGATGAATGGAAGGCACCAGGTAGAGTTTTTCTGCAATTGCATCGATTGAAGGAAATGCAGAGCTGATTGTATCGGCAAGCAATTTTTTGATTGCTCCAAGATCGTTCGCAAGTTCTGGATCTTTTTTTACCCATGCGCCGGCGAGGAGATAGAGCACGACAAGCTGGTTAATAAACGATTTTGTTGCGGCAACCGCAATTTCTGGTCCGCAGAGTATGGGGAGGTAAAAATCCGATAACTCCTGCGGTATGCGGCTGTTTTCATTGTTTACAATTGCAATGCGTTTAATTTTAGGTTCAAGTTTTTTTGCATCCTGGAGTATATCAACGAGATCTTTTGTTTCTCCTGATTGCGATATTGCGATGATGAGATCATCCGCCTTGAGTGTGGAAAGATAGTTTCCGCGGAACTGGCCGGGGTTACAGGGAAATACTGCCAGCCTGGCAAGTCCGCCAAAGAAATATGAACCAATGAGCGCTGCATGATAGGATGTTCCCGATGCAAGTATATAAATGGTGCCTTTGCGTTTTTGTGTTTGCTGCATGGTTGCAACACATCGCATATACGAAGTGCGGATTTCCTGGCGCTTTCGTTCTATTGCAAGCGCATCGAGAAGGACAAGCGCTTCTCTATGTTCGGGCGTAAGCCGTGATAGTTCATCAAGAATAAAAGCAAGCTCTGAGACAAAAGCGGTGTGAGTGTTCAGTGTGTTGGAGCCAGCCTGCTTTGCCTTGTTTGCAAATGCAAGCCACTGTGGTGATGCAAAGAATGCTTTTGCTGATACCTGTAATGCTTCGGTGCTCGCCGTTTGAGCAAGGTTTTCAATAAACTCAAGAGCTGCAATCGCTTGATGCGTGCTGGCAAGTTTTGTTAACCAGGCAAGATCAGGATCGGGGAGATAGTATCGAGCCAGCTCTGTAATGTTTGTGGGTGCGGATTCAATTTCCTGATGCATGAAAAACTTATAGGGTTCATGGAGCCCGGTGTCCTGCACCGAAAGCCGCGATCGCATCGGAACAGGTTCTGAAAATTTCAGGGGACCAGTTAATGAGAACACTGCATAGGCAGTATGGTTGTACCAGATTCCCTGTCCTTCGAGGAGCGGAATCAAGATTTTTGTTTTAGAGAGCACAGAGCTCAAATCACTTGAAACAACAACAAAGCTGCCATTGGTATCGGTGCCAATACCGGCATAGAGTGAAGAACCGGATTTAATTGCAAAGACACCTTCGATATCGGGATCTGCAACGCAAGCCGCATAAGAGCCTACAGCCTCTGCTTCTGCCCTGCGGATTGCTTCTATCATGGCACAGTGTTGAAGCGATAGATCGGCACGAATGCCCGTTTTCTTATAGAGTGCATGTGCATTTTTAGCGGCATCCATATCGTTCTGTAAGATTTCGACATAGTGCTCTTCGATGAGGTGCACGAGCATCTCGCCATCGTTATCAGATTTTGGGCTATGGCCTGATTCTATAAGCCGTTTTTTGAGCGCATCGGTATTAGAAATATTGCCGTTATGCGCGCCAACGAGTTCTTTTTTGCACAGCACATGGTGCGGCTGGCTGTTGATATCGGTCACGGCACCATACGTCGCCCAGCGCACCTGTCCAATAAAGCGCTGGCCGCCATATTGCGGTATGTTGAGTTCTCGGGTTACTTTGCTCGGCGAACCTACTTTTTTTACGAGTGTTATTTTTTTATCAGTTGTGATAAATGATGCGCCAGTAGAATCGTAGCCTCGGTATTCAAGCCGTTTGAGGAGTTCTGATGCCTCTTTACCTAATGAGTCAGTGTCTTTGTCATAAACCAATGATACAACGCCGCACATACTTTGCTCCTTTTTGCATCACTATGCAACGAAAATGGAAAAATGGCAACTAGAAGATAGTTTTACTATGTGCAATGCATGTTGCGCGCTGGTATTTTAAAGGGAGGTATTTTAAAGGAGGTGCTTTATATGGAAGGGGTGTTTCCAATAGCTTGAGTAAGCAAGTAATTCCATACTATGATAGTCCCATGAAAGGTGTTATTGTTGCTGCAGGTTATGGGACGAGATTTTTACCGGTTACAAAGACTGTCCCTAAAGAGATGCTGCCGCTCATTACAAGACCGGCAATCGATTTTATTATAGAAGAGTTTGTAAACGCAGGAATTCATGAGGTAATTATCATCACAAGCAGGCGCAAGAAATCGCTCGATGATTATTTTGATCATGAAGTCGAGCTTGATGGTGTGTTTGAACGTGAAGGCAATACAAATAAGCTCAAGCTTGTAGAGCCGCCTCGAGTTCATGTGAGTTTTGTACGCCAGCAGGCAATGCGTGGAACGGGTCATGCACTCCTCATGGTAAAGCCGCTCATAGGCACTGAGCCCTGCGTCGTAGCGTACCCTGATGATATTCATCTGGGTACACCGCCATTAGCTCGCCAGTTAATCGATCTGTATGAGCAAACAGGCTGTTCGGTGCTCGCTACAATCCATGAACCCGGTGATGTGAGCCGATATGGTGTTGTTGCCCCCGATGCTGATGGTGTGCATGTTAAAGGTTTTGTAGAAAAACCGGCACCAGGCACTGAGCCAAGCCATGAAGTTTCGATAGGCCGCTACCTCTATACGCCAGAGTTTTTTGACTATCTCGAAGAAGGCTGGAATAAGCATACAGGCGGCGAGTATTACCATCTCTTTGCGCTCAATACCTTGATTGCTCAGGGTAAGGTTGCATGGAAAGCAACTGAGGGTGTGCGGCTCGATACGGGTGAGCCGTCAGGATACCTGGAAGCGATACTCACTTATGCTTGGGATATTCCTCAGTATCGCAGTGTCATTGAGCGGTTTATCGCACAAAAAAAATAAAAAATTTAGCCATAATTTTTGTAACGTTCTTTGAATTGAGTTATGTTATTAAGAGAGTTTGAAAATAAATAGCCTAGATTCATACTCTATGAGCAGATGTTCTGCTTGTTAGTCAAATAAAGCTGAAAGGATGTATGCATGAAAAAATCTAAAGTACTCAATGTGCTCATTATTGTTGGGTTTGTAGTACTCGGTCTTTTGAGCTGTGTTGGCACACAGGCTAAAGGCAGTGATGCAGCTCAGGTTCAGAGTGAAGAAGTGCAGCAAACGCCAATTGCGGTTACAGAAGTAAAGCAAAAGTATGATCCCTATCAGGCAATGCCAGATGATTTGCTGCCGCTTGCTCCTGAGCTCACAAAAGGTGTTTTTGATAATGGGATCACCTATTATGTAAGAAAAAATGGCAATCCTGCTAAGCGTGCTGTCATGTATTTAGTCGTTAAAGCGGGTTCTGTGCATGAAACCGATGAAGAACGTGGCTATGCACATTTTGTTGAGCACATGGCATTTAATGGCACAGCATCCTTTCCGGAGAACCAGTTGGTAGACTATTTTAGATCAATTGGTATGGAATTTGGTGCAGAAGTCAATGCGTATACATCATTTGATAGAACTGTTTACATGATAAAAATGCCGCTTGATAAGCTTACGTTTTATCAGAAGGGGTTGCAGATTCTCAAGGAGTTTGCGCTTGATATTACATTTGATCCTATTGAAGTAGAAAAAGAGAAAGGCGTTATCCTTGAAGAAATGCGGCTCGATAAAGGCAGCAGGGAGCGCGCAAGCAATAAGGAACTAGAAGCCATGCTCGGCGGAACGCCCTATGCAAACCGCAGTCCCATAGGAACAGAGGCATCTATTAGGAATGCTACAGCCGAAAAACTCAAAGCGTTTTATACAAAACACTATACGCTGAATAGGATGGCAATTATTGTGGTTGCGGATCAAACGCCAGCCTACATGATACGTTCAGTTAATGAGGTATTTGAAAAACTTCCTGCTCAGCCTCAAGCTTTAACTAATTTTGTTTATAAAATTGACAGTATTCCTGATCTTAAATACTCGATAAGCACTGATGATGATTTTGGTATGGCAACAGTAGGGTATGAACAGATAACTCCGCTTAAGCCAGAAAAAACACTCCGCGATTATAATAATTTTGTTATTCGCAATCTTACTGAACAGGCAATTAATTTCCGGCTCAATGCATTAATAAATAGCGGCAAAGCCAATTGGGAAGATGCCTATTTTGGCACTGACTATTTCTTTGGCCAAACACGTTCACTCGATCTTGTTATGCGGGCAAAAGCCGGTAAGGAATTAGAAGCTTTTAAAATGCTCATGGAAGAGATTGAGCGGCTAAAACAGAATGGGTTTACTGTGGGCGAATTTAACCGCGCTATTTCCAGCCACAGAGCATGGGTAAAGACGCTCGATGTAGAAGATATGGATCTAAAGAGCGATGATTTTGCAGAAGAGTATACCCGCAATTTTATGTATGATGAACCAGTGCCTGGTGTTACCAATGAGCGTGTGTATATTACTAATGTGCTCAATACGCTGACACTCGATATGCTTAATAACTACATGCGGGAGATGCTTAAGGATTTTACTAAAGGCTTTATTTATGTACGAACAAAACCGCAATTTGTATCGCTTAAACAGGAAGATTTTGCAAAGCTTATCGCTGGAGCAATCAGCAAAAAGTATGAACCCTTTGTTTCAACTGAAAAAGAGATAGGTTTATACGATAATTTATTGCCTCCTGGGAAAATAACAGCAGAAGAAACATTTTATAATGATTTTACTAAACTGGTGTTAGCTAATGGCGCTGTAGTATATGTAAAACCTACAAGCTTTGATAAGGATGCTGTAAAAGTATTTGCTTTTGCGCAGGGCGGGTACTATGCGTTACCAGAACAGGATGTTATGCCTGCCCGGTTGTTAAGTTTCCTTATGAATGCTGCTGGTTACAGTGATATTTCTGCAGATAAACTTAATGAACTTCTCGCTCCTTATCGTGTCAGCTTAAAATGGAATGTCGATAGCACAAGCCAGTATCTTGTTGGGGAAACTAAAACCAATGATGTTGAACCGCTCTTGCGGCTCATTTCGCTCTTGCAGGCAAGCCCGGGCAAGGATATTGCAAACTTTAATCGGAATAAACAGCGGCTTTTTGATGAAATTGAAAGCATACAGGAAGATCCTGAGTATCGCTTTAGAAATGACTGGCAAAAAGTGCTTTATGGCAGTTCTGAGTATGTTAAAGGTTTTGGAGTTAACGAATTTGACGCAATTACGTATGCTCAGTGTGCAGAATTAATGAAAAAGCTCTTTGGCAATGCCGGCAAGTTTACCTACGTTATTGTTGGCGATGTAACAATGGATAGCTTGAAACCTCTGCTCGAAAAACATATTGGTTCTTTGCCCGGAAAACCAGATTCAAGCAGGGTTGTCTGGAAAGAACCAAAACCACAAAAACCAACACAGCAGAAATACATATTTAACTATGCCAAAGAAAATAAAGCCGATGTGCTGCTTTATTTTACAGGACCAATACAATATACCTGGGAAACAGAGCAAAAATTTGAAATTCTCAAAGCCTCTCTGAATAATAGGCTTCTCGATAGAATACGAGAGGAACTGAGCGGCACCTATGTAATAAGCTGTGATGGTTCAGTAGAAGTACTTCCTACACCGCAGTATAGCTTTATTATACAATTCAGTACCGATCCGGCACGTGTTGATGATCTCATCGCTGCTGTCCGCCGTGAAATTGATGCATATGTTTCGGGTAATTTTGATGATAAATATGTCAAACAGATAGCTTCTCAGCTCAGCCGGACTACAGGATACATATATACCAATGATTTCTGGCTTTGGTATACTGGCCTTACACTGCTTAATGGCATTGATGACTTTTCGTTTGTACAACAGTGGTCATTACGTTCTGTGTTGGCAACCAAAGAAAATATTCAGCAGATGGCGGAAAAGGTATTTAATACTGAGTATCAGTATGTATTTGTGTTACAGCCGCCTGCAGCAACAGAGCAAAAATAAAACGAGGAACTGCGTATGGAATGGTATACGACATGGGTGAGAGAAAATATCATCCTTTCTTCATTTATACAATTTTTTATACTTGGTACGGTCGGCGAAATCCTCGGGATGGTAATTGCGCGGAAACAAGTCTCTGCTAATGTGGTTGAATGGCTGTTTAAGGCTGTGGTCTGGGGACTCTTGGGTATTCTCATCAAATATGCGTTTAAAGGGTACACGGGCTTTATAAACATCCTTGTGGAATATAATTTACTCCCGGCGGTCGTTGGTCCGAATTCAAATATCGCACTGCTCAGAGCTTTTGCGCTTTCATTTGTGATGAATGCTCAGTTTGGACCAGTTCTTATGTTTTTGCATCGTACTACTGACAATATCATTATGCGGACTAAAGGTTATGCTGGAATCGATAGAAGTTTTTGGACATTGCTCTGGTTCTGGCTCCCGGCCCATACCCTGACATTTTCACTTCCCGCTGATTATCAGATTGGTGTTGCAGCACTGCTTTCGGTAGCGCTTGGAATAATCATGGGGTATACTAAGCGCAAAAGCTAGTGTTTGTCTGAGTAGCCTACAAGCAATCAGTGTTTACAGTGCTGATTGGTGGTGCAATGAAGCATTATGAAGCCGCTCGTGAGGGGCGGCTTTTTGTTTTTATGCATGATGGAGTGATTTTTTTCTGCTTATGTACAGACAAAACTATATATTTTTAGCGCAAATTGTAAAAATGGCATAAATTTTGCTTATAAATATTTCAAGTGAATAACCAAATTATGAGTCTGAGACAGGAGTAAATACTATGCTGGTAATAAAAAATGCACAAGCTTTTACACCAGATAATGCAGGCGTAGTAGATATACTTATTGCTGGCAGCCAAATTGTGTTTATAGGTACAAATCTGGCAATTCCTGAGAGTCTTGTTACGGCAACTATCGATGCCAAAGGACTATATGCGGTGCCAGGTTTTATTGATGGCCATGTCCATACGATAGGAGGCGGCGGAGAAGGCGGATTTGCAACACGGACTCCGGAGCTTCAGGCGGGCACGGCGTTTACCTATGGTGTGACTACAGTAATTGGCGTACTCGGAACAGATGGAATAGCTCGTTCAATGGAGACTTTAGTTGCAAAAACCTATGGCCTCAGAGCAGAAGGCTTATCGGCATATTGCCTCTCGGGCTCATACCGTGTTCCGCTTACCACGCTTACTGGAGAACTGGTTCGCGATATTATGTTTATTGAGCCTGTGTTAGGCGCAGGGGAAATAGCAATAGGCGACCATCGATCAAGCTGGCCAGCTGATGACGAACTTACAAGAATAATTGCCGATGCCCGTCTCGGCGGCATCCTTTCCGGCAAAGCTGGTATAGTAAACATTCATCTTGGCGATGATACTCGTGGGTTTATGCAATTAGAACGCATTTTTGCTAATGTGAGCATACCTCGCCAGCAAGTATTACCGACACACTGCAATCGTTCACCTGAAGTTTTTAAACAGGCGCTGGCATGGAGCAGGGGAGGTGGTTGCATCGATTTTACTGCAACAGAAACGAATGATCAGCTTTCTGCCGCAGAGGCTCTGACGGAATACTTCAAGACTCTGCATACTGAAGCATCGCATCGGGATAAGCCTGGTAGTGTACCAGGTAGAGTGACTATTACGAGTGATGCGCAGGGGAGTTTGCCTCGGTTTAATGAACAGGGCGAGTGCATTGGGCTCGATGTCGGAACGAATAGGGCTTTATTAAAAGCAGTTCAGAAAGCAGTGTTAGACTATGACCTTTCGCTTGATTTTGTGCTCAAAGCAGTAACGAGTACACCTGCAATGCTGTATAAACTCAATCGTAAGGGTAGGCTCAAAGAAGGTATGGATGCCGATATTGTATTGTTAGATGACAAGCTCAATGTCGTTACGGTTATTGCAAATGGTACGATTGTTGTAGAAAACGGAGTGCTAATAAAAAAAGGTACGTTTGAATAATATGATTTAATACAGCAATTTCTATACAGTTTATGACTGCGGAGCTATGTAATGGAGAACTTCATGCCGGTTTGTAGTTTTAAGCATCTGGGACTACAATAAAAGTTGTGCTTGATACTGTGATTGGATGCAGTAAAACAAAATTCTGCTGATAAGTAGTGCAATCACGAAAATCTAAGTCGGAATATAAGTGTGGATTGTATATGAGAACTGTTTGGATAATTGGAGGTAGTGAGCGGACATCACGGGTACTTGCCGAGCAGGTACAGTCCTATGTGCAAGACAGAGCATCTGTCATGAGCGCATCGGTAGATGCTGTCATGCCTGTATGGAAACCAGATGATATTATTGTAGTCTCAAGTTCTTTGATTATAGGCAACCTTGCTGATATTGGCATTACGGTTCCAGAGGAACAGCTTATTATTGGCCGGAGAACCGTTAATCCTGATAAGCTGGAAAGTGTAGTCGCACTTCCTCCAGGAACCAATGTTGTATTTATTAACGATACACAGGAGACAACCGAGGCATGTGTGCAATCGTTACTGGAGCTCGGTATCAACCATGTAAATTGGCACACCTGGTACCCCGGCTTAGATGTATTTCCCGAAAAATGCATGATCGCGGTTGTAGCAGGAGAACCTCAGCTTGTTCCTGCTCATATCACAGAGATAATCGATATTCATGTTCGTATTTTTGATTTTGGAACCATAGCAGAAATTTTGCAGCGCTTACAGATTCCCTATGAGGATATTACGACATTTTCACAGCGGTACCTAGCAAAAATTGTCAGTTTGGCCCGTAACCTTGCCCGTAAAAGCGAAGAAGCACAGCGTTTATCTCAGCATCTTGCTTCAGTTATCGACAGTTTGAGCCATGGAGTCCTAGTATACGATGAATATGGCAGAGTAAGTGTTTGCAATGAAGAGGTGCGCTCATTGCTTGCACTTCGTCCCACACAGGGCGTCGGGGACACTCTTCCTCAGCTTGTACGGAATAGAGAATTGCTCGAATTTCTCGAGTGCAGGTGCGGGGAAGAAGAACGCGTGTTTAAGCTTGCATCGGGATCGGTTGTGGTGCATCGGTTTGATTTACAGGAAGATGCGCACACGGTTGCTGTATTTAAATCAGAGCAAAATGAAACCGAACAGTTTAAGCTTGGCAAAGAGTACCGAAAGCGCGGCCATGTAGCAAAATATACCTTTGATGACATCATAGGTACCAGTGAACTCATACTTAATGCAAAGCGGATCGCATCAAAACTTGCAGAGACTGATTTGTCAATTCTCATTCAGGGAGAAACAGGGACAGGCAAGGAACTTTTTGCTTCTGCCATTCATTCAGCAAGTTCGCGTGCGCGCGGACCCTTTCTGGCAGTAGACCTTGGCAGTCTTTCCGATGAACTTATCGAGAGCGAACTCTTTGGTTATGAAGAGGGGGCTTTCACCGGGGCACGCAAGGGCGGTAAGCCGGGGCTGTTTGAATTAGCGCATGGAGGGACACTCTTTCTTGATGAAATAGGGAATATTTCTGGCAAGGTGCAGACACGTCTGTTGCGGGTGCTTCAGGAAAAAGAGCTTATGCGTGTGGGCGGCAGTGATATTATGCGCGTTGATGTGCGCGTTATAGCTGCAACGAATGAAAACTTGCTTGAGAAAGCGCGCGCGGGACTTTTCCGAGAGGATTTAATTTTTAGATTGCGGATGGGGTGGCTCCGTATCCCGCCGCTCCGCGAACGAGTCGAAGATATTCCAGCGCTCGTTGAATATTTTATGCGGCAGGAAGGAGCAACTGGCATAACAGTTTCGCAAGAAGTTTTGGATTTCTTTGCAAAGCATGACTGGCCGGGGAATGTGCGGGAATTGAGGAATTTATTGACGTATATGCTTGCTGTACGTGAAGGGCCAGTATTGCGGGCAGAAGATATTCCTGCTTTTCCTGATATATATACTGATGCATCTAGTGTACATACCTGCAGTGATGCACAAACAACTAATATCGATGGCACAAGACATTTAGAAAAAAACAAACTTGTCTCAGGCAAACAGCCGCATCACATTGGTTCCGGGGGATTTATAACACTCGAAGAAGAAGATACACGGGTTTTGGAAGCAATTGCCTATCTTGAAACGGCAGGTCAGAGTACAGGGCGTGAAAGCATATCGGGGTATCTCCATACACGGGGCATTTATCTGGGGCCAGGTTCCGTGCGCGCTGCTTTTGCTCGGCTTGCTGCGAGAAAGCTCGTTACAACACCGAGAGGACGGCGCGGGACTCAACTAACGCGTGAGGGGTGGGTAGTGGTGCAGCAGCGTTCTCCAGAATTAGCTCGCCGGCTCGGTCACGGTGCATAGTGTGGACTATATTAGGTAATTAAATAGGATAAATAGGTTTTTTAATTGGTTATTTAGGTTATTTAGGTGAAGGACTTGAGCAGGCAGCAACAGCTTGCGAAAACCTAACAGCTTGCGGAAACCTGACACCCAGAAAGGAGTAATAGAACTTATATGGAAGGCAAGTTAATCATTGCTGGAGGTAATATCTCGCTCGCAGAGAAAGAAATATTTGAAACATTTGTAAAGGCCGGAATTGAGTGTCGTGATTCCACACGAAGCGGGGGAGATGCTCACGCTCACATGTTTGTATTGGTGCCGAGTGCATCAGAAAACCCGGAAAAAAGTTATGCTTATTTTAAAGAGGTATTACTAAATCTCGGAATACCTGAAGCTTCTCTAGCCTGCGCGAAAGTCTCGGTGCGAAAAAAGGGTTGGGAACGGGGTGCATGGGAACCTGAGCAGATAAAACTGGCAGAACAAGCAGTGGGATTCTGGATTTCTGGAGGGGATCAAAATGCAATTATGGACGCGCTTCAGGATGGACATGGCAGGGACAGTCCCTTTTTGGAAATAATGCGTACGCGAAATGCTCAAGGAGCAGTGATTGGCGGCACAAGCGCTGGCGCTGCAATTATGAGTAACCCGATGATTGGCGGCGGAACGAGTTTTGGCGCACTTGCTCTGCCTGAAGCCCTAAAGCCTGCGGATACTGAAATTTCCGATGCGCTCTATGTGAGACAGGGGCTTGGTTTTTTTTCTCGTGGAATAGTAGACCAGCATTTTGATGTGAGGGCTCGAACTGCACGACTGCTCCGGGCGGTGAGTCTTGATCCGCAGCGGCGCACCTGGGGTTTTGGCATAGCAGAGGATACGGCTATGGTCTGGGACCCCGATAGTGCAGTCCTCAAGGTGATTGGCAGTGCGGGTGTCTATGTATTTGATACTCGTGACGCCCGCTGGCAAAAGAGTATGAACCGATATGGAGTGACTGATGTTGTTCTGCACTATTTAACGCGCGGGGACAGCCTCAATCTTGCAGCGCTTTCCTGCAATTTTGAAAATAAACAGATGCTTGAATTTGGCAAGGAGTATTATAAGCTTTCTCGGCCTTCAGCAAGTGGGGTCTTATCGCCGTATGCCAATTTGGCCAATTTTATTAGCAATTTGCTCATCGATAATGCCTGGGATGCACTTTTTAGCGATGAGGCAGTGCCAGGTATTGCACATCAGTCGCATAATAATACAGGTACGCAGCCAGTAAGAACAGCTGTAAATAAGGTTGCGAGTGCGACAGAGGAATGGCGTCATGCAAAAAGTTTTCTAATAGGGTTTGATGCAAATGGTGAGCGGCTTGAATGGGAAATACGCTGCAAGCGTTCTCAGGAGCATACAAGAGGGTATACAGCGGGGTCTGGTGTTGTCTCATTTGAAAATGTACGGCTGGATATTATTCCAAGGTAAGAAAATATTTGCTTTGCGTAATTAGTTTTTGGTACGCTTTTTGCTAATAGAAGAAATAAGAATTTTTAGTTAGGAGGATGTGTAATGAAACATCGCATTATGGTTTTAATCGTTGCTCTGTCTATGGCAGTCTTTGCTGCCGCTCAGAGTAGCGACAGATACCGCATTACCTATGAGACGGAACCAAAAACGCTTAACTATTTTTACCTCATTGATAATACGAGTCAGCGTGTAGCCGCTAACACGCAGGATCATTTAGTAGAGAATGATCGGTTTGGCCGTTTTGTTCCCGCTCTTGCAGAACGGTGGACCACCAATGAAAATGCAACAGTGTGGACGTTCTATCTCCGCAAGGGAGTAAAATGGGTCGATCACAACGGCAAGGTGACAGAGTATGAAGTAACTGCAGATGACTTTTATGAAGGTTTCCGGTATGTTTCGGATCCCAAAAACGGTATTAAAAACTTTGGCTCTATTCGTTCACTCCTGGTAGGATTGGCTGATTACTATAAGGGACTCCAGGATGTTGATTCTGGCAAAGATAAAAACCGAACTCGACAGCAGGTGCTCGATACATTCAAAAATGTTGGTATTCGGGTTATCGATAAATACACCATTGAGTATACAACTGCAAAACCAACGCCATGGTTCCTGACCTATCTCACCATGGATCTCTTTTTCCCGGTTGAAAAAGCCTTTATGGATAAGGTTGGAGCAGAAAACTTTGGTACCGCAAAAGATAAGCTTATCTTCTCAGGCTGTTACTATATTTCCGACTGGCAGCGCGATAAGCTCATCGTGCTCAAACGCAATGAGAACTACTGGGATAAAAAGAATGTTTTTATTCGAGAAATAACCATGCAAAAAGTATCTGATCCTGCAATTGCGCTGCAGATGTTCCAGCGCGGAGAGCTTTCCAGTGCCGGTCTTAACGCAGATCAGGTAAAAGGGCTTCAAAATACAAAATGGAAAGATTATATTTATATGACAGACCGTTCATCGGTGACTTTCTGGTGGGCGCTTAATTTCCAATCAAAGAATCCAGAGTTTGCAGCCTTTGTAAAAAATATTAATTTTAGAAAAGCATTGTACTATGGCATTGATCATGTGAAATTACTTACACTTGATGATCCTTTGAATCCGCAAAATCTATTGCGAACAACGATAATTCCTGAAGATGTTATCTTTGATGAAAAAGGAAAAGATTATACCGATTATCCTGGACTTAGAGAGTTCAAGAATGCTGGGAATACATTCAATCCAAAGCTTGCAAAAGAATATTTTATGAAAGCGGTCGCCGAACTTACCGATGGCAAAGGAAATATTAAAGGCGTAGCTGCACAAGCTGTTGACCTAAAACCAGTTGCACAATTCAATATCGATGGTAAGCTCCCGCTTCAGATTCTGCTAATTCACTCGACGAGTTCCTCTGATACTAAATTTGCTCTGCTCATGCAGGCGATGTTTAAAGAAGTGTTTGGACCGGAAAATGTTGAGGTTGTTCTGGGTCAATATGTGGACGACCAATACGACGAAGTAATTGCGCCTCAGAAATTTGATATGGCCTATGACAGTTTCCGCTTTGCTTATGGTGATCCGCTTGCCCAGCTTGGCCGATTAATAACTGGCGGTGCTGTCAATGATGGCGGATGGTCAGACCCGGAATTTGATGCGCTTGTTGCAGAGGCTGATAAAAAGATTAAACTCTCTGAGCGGTATGCTCTTTTTGCAAAAGCAGAAGCGATGATATTGGACCGTGCATATATTATTCCATTCCGCTGCGGTGGCAGTGCATATGCAATTGGTAATGTTGTTCCCTATACGTACCCGCGAAGCGGTTTTGGAGTAACACGATTTAAGTATAAAGGTATGAAGCTTGAGAGTAAACCTCTGCTTGCTTCACGTGTCGAAGAAATTCGCAAACAGTTCTATGCTGATCTTGAAAAACTGCAAGGTAAGTAATCAGACTGTGTTATAAAAATATTATAAGATACATGAGGGACTGCAACAATCGATGTTGGTTTTAGTCAGTCCCTCTATTTATTACTGTGTGGGGGAGTTTATGGGGAAATATATACTGCGCAGATTCTGGCAGTCTATTATAACCGTGCTGATTGTGCTCTTTGTCATGTTCATGCTGCTCCGGCTAATGCCTAAAGAGAACTATTTTACACGTGATGATTACATTAATATGACCGAAGAGGATAGAACTGCATACCTCAGGAATTTGGGAGTGCTCGATAATCCGCTTGTGCAGTTTGTGCGGTTTTTAAGAGGATTTATCACGGGAGATCTAGGAAGATCGATTACTGTGTATCCAAAAACTCCTATAGCAGAAATACTTAAAGAAAAAATACCATATTCACTGTGGTTTGGTCTTGTATCGGTGTTGCTGAGTGTTATATTAGGTTTTCTTATGGGTATTGGCATGGCCAATAATAAGGATAGATTGGGTGACCAGTTAGGTACTATTTATGTCGTAGCAGTACGTGCAATCCCAAGCCTTGTCTATTTATTTTTAATACAAATGTGGGTCACGCATCTTTTTAACTTACCTATGGTTTTTTATGAAGATGAACTTGCTTCCTGGATTTTACCTGCAATTTCACTTTCGCTGTCTGGTATTGCCTGGTATGCTATCTGGCTCAGACGATTTATGGTAGATGAAGAAAACAAAGATTATATAAAATTTGCTATTGCAAAAGGATTGCCCCGTAAATATGTGATGAGGCGGCATGTGCTTCGTAATGCGCTAGTACCGCTTGTACAGTATCTTCCTTCACAAATTCTGCTGACCATTGCTGGTTCGCTTATTATAGAAAGTATTTACTCTATTCCCGGTATGGGAGGTCTATTGGTGTATGCTATCCGTCAGCAAGATAATACGCTTGTTCAAGCACTTGTGTGTATCTATTCAATTCTTGGCGTGTTTGGCGTGTTCCTCGGCGATATTCTCATGGCTATAGTTGACCCGAGAATTAAACTGACCACAAGTAAAATTGAGCGGGAGGTGACAGCATGAAACAAGTGCCTGTTTTAGGACCTGAACTTTTTGTACCGGCTCAAGCACAAGCTGGTGAGGAAGAGCAAATTGGCTATGAGCACTATTCATATTGGCGGTCAACTTTTAGAACTTTTTTAAAGAACCCAGTTTCGATTGTGCTATTAGCTGTTATTATTGTGCTAACTTTGGCTTCGTTTATATATCCTGTTATATCAAAGACCGACCCCAATAAAGTTTCATTAGATGTTGAGCACTGGAATCTGTCTCCTTCTCAAGGCGGGGGTATCTTTGGCACTGATCAGCTTGGACGTGATATCTGGGCTCGCACGTGGTATGGAACCAGAACAAGTCTTTTATTAGGTTTTATTATTGCTCTTTTAGATGTCGGTATTGGTATGATTGCCGGCGCACTCTGGGGCTATGTTAAGAAGCTGGATCGTATCATGACAGAAATTTATAATATTTTAACAAATATCCCTCAAACAGTATTACTCTTGCTTTTATCGTACATTCTCAGGCCAGGATTCTGGACAATTATTATTGCGCTCTGTTCAACAGGGTGGATTGGTATTGCTCGTTTTGTGAGGAACAAAGTCTTAATGATACGTGACTCTGAATATAACATAGCGTCTAGAACGTTAGGCACGCCGCTCTGGAGAATTATTACAAAAAATATTCTCCCGTATCTCGTGAGTATTCTAATTATGGAAGCTGCTTTAACGATTCCTTATTCAATAGGCGCAGAGGTGTTTTTAGGGTTTATCGGGCTAGGACTCCCGCTCGATACCGTATCGCTGGGTAATTTGGTTAATATGGGTAAAAATAATTTTATGTTATACCCGTATCAGCTCACCTGGCCTACGCTGATTCTTGCCCTTGTTACCGTTTCGTTTTATATAGCAGGAAACAAATTCGCTGACGCTTCAGATCCAAGGAACCATGTATGAAAACAAAAGACACAAGCAGTATGATGAATATGGATACAAGCCCGAAAAATCATGGAGACATATTAATAGAAGCAAAAGATGTTGAAGTAGTATTTAATTTGCGCGGAAGAAAACTCAAAGCGCTGAGGGGTGCAGGACTTGTTTTGCGTTCTGGTGAAACTTTGACTGTGGTTGGAGAATCAGGATCAGGAAAGAGCGTGTTGTCTAAAACGCTCATTGGTATGCTCGATAAAAATGGAACAATTACTAACGGCACCATTATGTATCGAGGACTCGACCTAGCCAAAGTAAAACGAGAAGAAGATTGGCTTACAATTCGCGGAAAACGTATTGCAATGATATTTCAAGACCCAATGACTGCGCTTAATCCGCTCAAAAAAATCGGTGAGCAGATACGGGAAGTAATAGTATTGCACCGCGGGCTTGACGCTAAAGCTTCACGAACTGCTGCGCTGGAAATGCTTGTAAAAGTAGGCATTACCGATCCTGAGCGGCGTTATGAACAGTATCCTCATGAATTTTCTGGCGGTATGCGCCAGCGTGTTGTAATTGCGACAGCAATAGCATGTAATCCAGAAATATTGATTTGCGATGAACCTACAACGGCTCTCGATGTTACAATTCAGGCTCAAATTCTTGACCTTATAAAAAAATTACAAAAAGATATGGGCTTAAGCGTTTTATTCATTACACACGACCTTGGCGTTGTTGCAAAAATGGCTGATAAAATAGCGGTAATGTATGCTGGACAAGTGGTTGAAGAAGGCACTGTGGAAGAAGTGTTTTATGATGCCCGGCATCCTTATACCTGGGCGCTCCTGGCTTCGCTGCCCCAGCTTGGCGTTAAAGGAAAAGAGTTGTTTGCAATAAAAGGGACTCCTCCATCATTGTTTAAAGAAATTCAAGGCGATGCATTCGCACCGAGAAATCCATATGCGCTGCAAGTAGATTTTTATTATGAACCTCCGATGTTTGAAATGAGCCCGACTCACCGAGCCAGAACGTGGCTCCTCGATGCAAATGCTCCAAAAGTAGAACCGCCTGAAATCGTTGTGAGGCTGCGGGAACATCTTAAGAAAACGACAGGGAGATAATTATGAGCGAGCCATTAATTTCTGTTAAAAATATATCAATTGATTTTGGCAGCGGTAAAAGGCGTTTTAGAGCAGTAGATAATGTAAGCTTTGATATACAGCGCGGTGAAACACTGTCACTTGTCGGAGAATCAGGATCGGGAAAAACGACAGTCGGAAGAGCAATTTTAAGAATCTATCCAGTCGCAACGGGTTCCATTACTTTTAAAGGCGTTGAGATAACAAAAAAACTCACAGGAGCAGAGCATCGTGATATGTGCAGACGTATTCAAATGATATTCCAGGATCCAATGGCATCGCTTAATGAGCGAGCAAAAATAGATTATATCGTAAGCGAAGGTTTATACAATTTTAAGCTGTTTAAAAGTGAGGCAGAACGCAAAGAAAAAGTAATGCGGGCACTCCTTGAGGTTGGACTACTGCCTGAATTTGCAAGCAGGTTCCCGCATGAATTTTCGGGAGGACAGCGTCAGAGAATTGGTATTGCCCGAGCGCTTGTCATGGAGCCAGAATTGCTTGTAGCCGATGAACCCATTAGTGCTCTTGATGTATCAATACGCGCTCAAGTTATCAATCTCCTCAATAGGCTAAAAGCAAGTCATGGTCTTTCCTATTTATTCATTGCTCATGACCTTTCTGTAGTGCGGTTCATATCCGATAGAATAGCGGTAATTTATCGCGGTAAAATTGTAGAATTAGCAGAATCGGAACGTCTGTTTGAAAAACCGCTGCATCCTTATACGCGAGCCTTGCTTTCAGCAGTTCCGGTGCCAGACCCAGAGATAGAGAAAAAGAAAACGCTCATTGTATATGATCCTTCACAGCATCCCTATGATAAAGAAACACCGGAATGGACAGAAGCAGAACCTGGACACTATGTGCTTGCTTCTGCTTCGGAGCTGGAACAGTGGATGAAGTGAAATGAGATGATGCTGGAATAAATATACCGGTCATTATAGGCATGTAGTGATGTAATAAAGGGGCGGGCTTACACCCTCCCCTAGTTGGATTGAAATAAATAGAAATCATTTTAGTTAAAAATAATAATATAGTGAAAATAACTTTATGCAGTCACCGGCACCTCAAATTGGCTGTTGTAGAGCTCTGCATAGAAACCATTTTTGGCTAAGAGTTCTGCGTGTGTGCCTTGTTCAACAATATCGCCGTCGCGAAGAACCAAAATAAGATCGGCATTTTGTATTGTGGATAACCGATGTGCAATAACAAAACTGGTGCGTCCATGCATCAGTTTGTCCATTGCTTTTTGAATTAAGACTTCAGTCCGTGTGTCAACGGAACTAGTTGCTTCATCGAGAATCAATATTGGCGGATTAGCAAGAATCGCGCGTGCAATAGTTAAGAGCTGCTTTTGGCCTTGAGAAATATTCGAAGTTTCTTCATTGAGTACCATGTTATAGCCTTCAGGGAGCGTGTGCACGAAATGATCAACATAGGCGGCTTTTGCTGCTGCAATAACTTCTTCATCGGTGGCATCAAGACGGCCGTAGCGAATGTTTTCCATAATAGTGTCATTGTAAAGCCAGGTATCCTGCAAAACCATGCCAAATTGTCTGCGAAGATCAAATCGTTTCATGGATCGAATATCATGGCCATCAAGGAGAATTGCTCCGTCATCGACATCATAAAACCGCATGAGCAGTTTCACAAGCGTTGTTTTCCCTGCTCCAGTTGGACCAACGATTGCAATTTTTTGCCCTGGATGTGCAGTGGCCGAAAAGTTTTTAATAATGGGCTTATCTTTGAAATAGCCAAAGTGAATATTTCTAAACTCAACGTGGCCTTGTGCTTTTTCAATGGTTACAGGCAGAGCTGTATCGGGTGTCTCTTCGTTTTCATCAAGAAATTCAAACACGCGTTCTGCAGCAGCAGCAGTTTGCTGTAATACATTGCTAATATTGGCAATTTGCTGTATGGGTTGAGTAAAGTTGCGTACATATTGGATAAATGCTTGAATATCACCAACAGATATTGCTTTTTTAATTGCAAGCCATCCTCCTAAAACAGCAACAGCAACATAACCTAGGTTGCCAACAAAGTTCATGAGCGGCATCATAATGCCGGTGAGGAATTGGCTTTTCCATGCAGAATGATAGAGTGTGTCATTGAGATCTTTAAACGTTGCAAGACTTTTTTCTTCCATATTGAAAGCTTTCATAATGGTATGACCGGCATACATTTCTTCTACTTGTCCGTTAATATGACCGAGATACTCTTGCTGTTGTTTGAAGTACTTCTGGCTTTTGCCAATGATAAGACCGATAAGTGCGAATGAAAGCGGAATCATGAGCAATGCTACAAGTGTCATGCGCCAATCAATCGAAAGCATCATGAAAAGGACGCCTACGACTGTCACGATAGAGGTAATGATCTGCGTGATGGTCTGGCTGAGCGTATTATTTATAGTATCAAT
>CAZVTR010000006.1:0-63502 GCA_964630305.1 uncultured Treponemataceae bacterium
AATTTTTCTGGTGATGTTTGATGAAATAGTTTGACAGCAACATAACCTATTACATTAAAGAGTGCACAACCTAAAATCCAGGAATCTCGAATTAATAGGTTTTTGCTTGATGTTGAAGTAATATTAAGGATTAGGGAATAAATTGCAAGTATAAAAACTGATATAACGAGTATTTGACTATGAAAAATCTTATTTAAGCTAAAATCTAATAAAGTATCCAAAATATACTCCTTAAAATTTTTTTATATTGGTTTTACATAAAGTTTCGTTTCTGAAGTAGCATTTGTCAAGAATACTATACAGCTGCTATGACTTTCTTTATACTTATGGATATGCCATTTCTTCCCACAACGCAAGCAGAATTGACTGAAGCAGCAATACAAAGACTCGATTTTGTTATCCTTTCAGGAGATGCTTATATAGATCATCCATCATTTGGAACAGCGCTTATAGCACGTTTGCTGGAAAGCAGGGGATATACGGTGGGAATTATTGCACGTCCGGACCCCGATGATGTTTCGGTGTTTCGTGCTCTCGGAAAACCGCGGCTGGCGTTTCTTATTACAAGCGGTTCTATGGATGCAATGGTGTGCAAGTATACTGCAAATAAAAAACCGCGCAGAGAAGATGAGTATAGTCCAGGAGGAGATCCTTCGTTATGCCGCAGTGCCGATGGAAGTCTGCATCAGTATCAAGTGAATGGTAAAAAAACATCGGCACGGCCGGATCGTACGGTAATTGCATATTGTACAAAGGCTCGGGAAGCGTTTAAGGGTGTTCCGATTATTGCCGGCGGTATTGAAGCATCGCTGCGTCGCCTTTCGCACTATGATTACCTCTCTGATACAGTGCGGAGACCGATTATTTTAGATGCAAAAGCTGATTTGGTTATTTACGGCATGGCAGAGCTTGCACTGCTGGAAACCGCTAAGCGGCTCGCGAATAATCCGCCTGAGCAGGTTGGTTATGACCAATCGATAGTAAGGTTGCGGGGTATTCGCGGGACAGTATGGCGCTGTTCGAACATGAACCATGTTCCCGATACTGCAGTCTGGCTTCCACCATTTGAAGAAACGGCTCGCGATAAACTAACCTTTGCTCGTACTTTTGCTTTACAGTATCACAATACCGATCCGGAAACAGCTCGTGTTTTGGTTGAACAGGCAGGCAATCAGTTTGCTGTTCAGGAGCCTCCGGCGTATCCCATTTCACGTGCTTTATTTGATGAATTGTATACATTTTCTTACATGCGCACATGGCATCCTGTATACGATAGCTATGGAGGTGTCCCCGCATTTAAGGAGGTCCAATTTTCAATAACCTCTAATCGCGGTTGCTTTGGAGCCTGTGCATTTTGTGCGCTTGCATTTCATCAGGGAAGAATTATTACAAGCCGATCGCATGAATCGATACTTGCAGAAGCAAAACTGCTCACTGCTCAGCCAAATTTTAAGGGTTACATTCATGATGTTGGCGGCCCCACTGCCAATTTCAGAAATCCTGCTTGTGTTAAACAGGAAAATGGTTCAGCCTGTGTTGATAAACGCTGTTTAGTGCCTGTCCCTTGCAAGGCTCTGAAGACAAGTCATGAAGATTTTATAGCGCTCTTAAAAAAATTAAGAAATCTGCCTGGTATCAAAAAAGTATTTATACGATCCGGTATCCGGTTTGACTACATTTTAGCTGGAAACAATGAAGACTTTTTACGAGAATTAGCTTCCCATCACGTATCTGGACAGCTTAAAGTTGCACCTGAACATGTATCTGACCATGTACTTGCACTGATGGGTAAACCGCCGCATGCTGTGTATGAAAAATTTGTAGAACGATGGAAATCAATCAATAAAAATTTGGGCTTAAAACAGTTTTTAATTCCCTATTTCATAGCGTCATTGCCAGGAGCTACTTTACAGGATGCGGTTGCCTTAGCTGAGTATCTCCGAGATTCGGGTTTTATTCCTGACCAGGTGCAGGATTTTTATCCCACACCAGGAACACTTGCTACAGCAATGTATTATACAGGGATTGATCCCATTACTGGCGATGCAGTCTATACGGCAAAAGGCGCACGGGAACGAGCTATGCAGCGTGCGCTGCTCCAATACTCTCACCCTGAAAATCGCCAGCTTGTCAAGGAAGCGCTTAAGCTTGCAGGAAGGGAAGACCTTATTGGAAAAGGTGCAAAGTGCTTGGTATCATGAATAGTATGACGAGCGTATTGCTTCCAATTCTTTTTGCATAAGCGAGTGGACTTTTCCTGCTAATTCTTGTGCTGTTAAATTATCTGCAACATGTACCGGCGGCAATACATGGATATGTATGGTATGTTTCCCTGGTGCAATAAAGCCTTTTTTAGGAAGGAGCTGGTAAGGCCCATCAATTACAACAGGCAGTATATCTGTCTGAGTATTGATAGCGGCTTTAAATGTTCCTTTTTTAAATTCATGGATTTCGCCGTCTTTAGTTCTGGTGCCTTCGGGAAATAAGAGGATTGATTCTCCTCGCTTAAGATGCTTTTCAATTGAAGCAAGTACACCCATCTGGCTTTTGAGGCTCTTTCTGTCCACTAATAGATGGCCGCTCAGGAGCAAGTTCCACCCGACAATCGGCACAAAAGCAAGCGCTTTTTTACTAATCATTTTAACCGGATAAAAGAGCCGAAAAGCAATTAGTACGTCGAGCAGGGATTGGTGATTCATTACCACGATATATGTTTTTTTTCTGTCGAGATATTGTTTTCCCTGGATATCAAGGTTCCAAAGCGGGCTTAAAGCCAGAGCGATGGTGCACCACAGTGAAGAATGATAATGCATAATAATTCGCTTTTTATCAAAAAGCGCGGTGAGCACAAACAGTATAAGTTGAAAAGGAATAAAAAGAATAAAGCACAGTACAATTTCAAACCAGGTGAATAGTGAAAGAATGGCAAGCATAGGGTAAACAATAGTAGTATTAGGTAAGAAAATCAAGAGCAACACTATTGCAGCTGACTGAAAGTTTGACAGCACAATACATGACAGTTAAACTTACTATATCCATTTTGGAATAACAGTGTTTGAGACAAAAACACAATCCGCCCGTGTTAAGGAGAAAATTTTGAAAAAAATACTTTTGCTAGCTTTGTGTTGCTGTATACCAGTTTTTGGTACTGAACAGACAGCAAATCTTTTATTGAATGAAGGTGTTGCTAACTATAACTTTCTCAGTGCATTGGAAATCGAAGTTGTAAAAGAGCTGAATCTTGCACGAACAAATCCTAAACAGTATGCAGAGTATCTCAAAGAGTATAGGAAATATTATCAAGGAAACTATATAGCATTACCAGGCAAAAATTTAAGAATATCAAATGAAGGAGTTAAAGTAGTTGATGAAGCGATAGAACAATTACTTTCCTATAAACCAATACAGCCGTTAAAAATTTCTTTAGGTATGTCACTTGCAGCAAAAGATCATGTTAATGATCAGGGGCAATCGGGCGCAATGGGGCATATAGGAAATGATCTCAGCAGTCCGTTTGCAAGAATGAACCGATATGGCACCTGGAACATAACAGCAGGTGAAAACATAGATTATGGAAACGATAGTGCAAGGCTCATCGTGATAAATTTAATTGTCGATGATGGAGTTATTGACCGAGGTCATAGAAAGAGTATTTTTAACAAGGATTTTAATGTTGTTGGCGTTGCCTGCGGACCTCATATTTATATGGGTTATATGTGTGTCATGACTTTTGCCGGAGCATATAAAGAAAAAACTAAATAACTAGCAATAAAAAAAGCAGTATGCTTGAGAACATCATACTGCTTTTAATAAATCATACACAATGCTGTTTGTGCCATGCGCATAAGCACAGCATACAGTAAAACAGCTATTCTTAAAGTTTATTCAATTTCCCGTTTATGATTGCGCTCGATGAGAGCTTTTAGTGTTTTTACCGGATCTTTCCGTTTTCCAAGAAGAATCATTGCTGCAATAATGTATGGTTTGAATCCCGCTTCGCGATAAGTGTCGTTGCGGTAGCGGTCAAATACGCTTGCGGCAACTTCACCCGCTTTACAGGAAACATCTGTGATATCGGCGGGGAGGCAGTGCATGTAAAGAGCTTTACCGTTTTTTGTCAGCTTCATTTTTTCTTCGGTGCATTCCCAATCGATGAATTTTGCATTGTTAGCAAGACACTGTTTTTCAAGTTCCTTTAATCCTGCTTGATCTCCAGCATGGAGCAGCGGCACACGTTTGAGCATTACGTCATACGGTGCCCAGCTCTTGGGGTACACGATATCGGCATCTTTAAACGCTTCTTCCATGCTGTTCGAGTGAACAAATTTTCCTCCGCTTTCCTGAGCCTGTTTTTTTGCTAGTTCTACTACTTCTGGAATGAGATTGTAGCCTTCGGGATGTGCAAGGTGAACTTCCATGCCAAAACGGGTTGCAAGGCCAATAATGCCCTGCGGAACAGAGAGCGGTTTTCCGTAAGAGGGTGAGTATGCCCAGGTCATTGCAATTTTTTTGCCTTTGAGTTTATCGAGACCGCCAAAATACTCAGCGAGGTGCAATAAGTCAGCCATTGATTGTGTCGGATGATCAATATCACTCTGAAGGTTAACAATAGTGGGGCGGGATGGAAGTACAGCATCCTTTACCGCTTCATCTAAAGCTTGTGCAACTTCACGCTGGTACCGGTCGCCTTCACCGAGATACATATCATCACGGATACCAATTGCCTCAGAAAGGAAACTTATCATAACCGCTGTTTCACGGACAGTTTCACCATGCGCAATTTGGCTCTTGCCTTCATCGAGATCTTGTACATAAAGACCAAGCAGATCGCAGGCGCTCGAAAAAGAAAACCTGGTTCGAGTCGAATTATCCCGAAAATTCGAAACAGCGATGCCAGAATGCCAGATGCGCGGGCTCATGTTTGCTTTGCGCATTTCCTGGAGAATGCGTGCAACAAGAAATGTTGCTTCTATTTCATCCCTTGTTTTTTCCCATGTTAACAGAAAATCCTTGTTGTACATGGCAATTTTTTTTGTCGACAGCTTGTCGAGTAAATCATTGATAACGCTCATGGTTCCTCCTCTGTTACAATAAGCTATGTTTAAACAGTTCTATAATACAGCTTTGTGCGGTGTTTGCACTGTTCCGAGCAGTTTTAAAATACGCTCAGGTGTGAATGGCCACTCCCTGCACCAGATACCAAGCGCATCATGCAATGCAATTGCAATTGCTGGGGCTGATCCATTTACCGATATTTCGGAAACCGATTTTCCTCCAAAGGGGCCTATCTCATCATCAACAGGCACAAATTCCACATGGAAATCTTCTGGCACTTCATAGATGGATGGAACTTTGTAGTCAAGAAAATTTGGATTGATGAGTACCCCCTGTTTATCAAACAGCAGTTCTTCATAGAGCGAGTGTCCTATTGCCTTTAATGCGGCGCCATAGACCTGCCCCATTGCAAGGTCAGGATTGATTGGTGTCCCGCAGTCTTGATATGCATGGTAGCGGAGTATTCTAACCTCGCCAGTGTCTGGATTTGCTTCTAAATCTACAAAATGCGCTGCATAGGGGAAAGCTGCATGATCGGTTTTAAAGCTGCCAAAACCGACGAGCTCTGCATGTCCTTCGCCTTGAACCGAAATATGAGCAAGCTTTGCAAGCGTTATGGAGCCTGTTTTGCCCTGTATAGTTCCAGGGTAGATGAGTTTGAGCTGTGAGACAGGTTCATTTAAAATAATACTTGCAGCTGCGAGGCATTTTGTTTTGAGATCTTCTGCTGCTTTAAGTGCTGCGTTGCCAGAAAAATATGTGCCTGAACTTGCATAGGCACCTTTATCAAAAGGAGTGATATCAGTATCACCTGAAACGACACTGATATGCTCGAGGTCGACTGCAAGGGTTTCTGCAACAAGTTTAGCGGTAACGGTATCAAGACCTGTACCAAGATCTGCACCGCCAGACAAGAGGAGCAGTGAACCATCGGAAAGCAGTCGGACTTCTGCATTGGCCGCATCGAGCCCCGGTAAGCCGGAGCCTTGCTGTATAATCACAGCACCGCGTCCTCGTCTCCAGCCGGGTGTAGGTGCAGGAGGAGTCGGATTATCCCAATTAAACGCTTTGCGGCCGCGGCTGAGCATTTCGCCAAGTCCGCATTCTCCGAGCGTTACCGGAGCACCGGGGCGCCCTTCTCCGAGACTGCGCAAAATTTCGATGCGGGTTCCGGAGCGCACTCTGTTTTTTTCAATGAGTTCAAGCTGATCAATGCCGAGTATTTCAGCAAGTTCTGCTAGTGCTGTCTGAACCGCAAAGGAACCTTTAGGAGCACCATAGCCCTGATATGCTCCCGCAGGTGGGAGATTAGTGTACCAGCTGTTTACTTCAAAGCGCATGTTCTCACAGATAATGAGCGGCAGGCTTTTACTGACTGCATTCATAGGAACGGTGAGACAGTGCTGTCCATACGCACCGGTATCCGCATCGAGTTTCATATACACCGCAGTGAGTGTTCCGTCTTTTTTGGCTCCCAGTTTCATGGTAATTTCCATGCCGTGTCGTGTACGGCTTGAACGGAACTCTTGTTTACGGGAATAGCGGAAAAAAACAGGGAGTCCTGTTGTCCACGCTAAGTACCCTGCAATATCTTCAACAACGATGTCCTGTTTGGCACCAAACCCGCCGCCAACTCGTTCTTTGATAATGCGAACTTTATGTTCAGGTAGACCAATTACGCGTGCGACAATGCGTCTGACATGCCAGGGGACTTGAGTCGATGCATGGATAATAAGCCGACCTTTTTCTGGTTTAGCTAATACAACATGCGGTTCCATTGGGGTACTCTGAACACGGTTCCCAATGTACGTGCGTTCAATAACGACATCGGCTTCGCTAAAACCTTTTTCAATGTCACCGATACCATCACTTGCGCTGGCTGCAAGGTTTTGGTGTGGATCTGCATGGAGTGTGAATTGGTACATAATTGGTTCTTCGCGAGAATCACCTTCTGTGGAAATGCCTTCTGGTTTTGTACCGTCAGCATAGGATACGGAACCATGATGCACGATTGGTGCACCGGCTTTTTTTGCTTCATGTATAGAGAGCACGGGAGGCAATAGCTCATACTCAACACTAATCGCATCTACGGCAGCCTCTGCCTGCTCATGTGTTTTGGCCAGTACAGCAGCTACTCTGTCTCCGACATAGCGAACCTTGCGGGAAAACATGAGCTGATCATATGGACTTGGTTCAGGGTACCCCTGTCCGGCAGTGGTATAGGTGTGCTGCGGACAGTTTTCATGGGTAAGAATTGTCACCACACCAGGCATTGCGAGCGCCTTACTGGTATCGATTTTTTTTATATATGCGTGCGCATGAGGGCTTTCGAGCAGCACTACATGGTAAGCATCGGCGTCAACAAAATCCTCCACATAGAGGCGCTGTCCTGTTGCCATCATGAGGGAATCGACTTTAGCGCGATTTTTTCCGATATGACGCAGTTCTGGTTTAAACTCCGGGTAAAGTTTTTCATGATATGCTGGATCATGCAATCGTTTTACAGCGAGGCGGACTGCATTAAAGAATTGTTCGTAACCCGTACAGCGGCAGAATGTCCCGGAGAGGGCATCTTTAATTGCTTCTCTGTCGGGATTATGATTGCGCTGAAGTAAATTAAAAATAGCAAGTGTGACTGCTGGAGTGCAATAGCCGCACTGTACGCAAGCACTATCAATGAGTGCTTTTTGAATTATTCGTATTGTTTCATTTGTTCGATAAAAATCTACAGTAATAAGTTCCGCATCTGCTATTTGACCGGTGAGAATCTGGCATGAGTTTACCTGTCGTCCATTAAGAATTACAGAACATAGTCCGCAGACGCCTTCGCCGTCACAGCCATTGCGAACTGATACAATACCATGGCTGCGCAAGGTTTCAAGGAGCGGTTTGCCGGGATCGATGTCCCACTGTACTGGTGTACCGTTGAGGGTGAATGAAATCATCATGGCTGAACCTCCGCATTGAGGAGTGCTTCTGCTAGTTTTTCAGCGCCAATGTATTCTTTGTATGAAGCACTGCCGCGCTGATCGGTGATAGCATGAAGCAGGGGTTGTATGCGTGTCCGAATTGTGTGTTTATCGGAAGGCAGCTGGATACCTTCAAAGAGAGCAGCAATATCGGTGCGGAGCTCTGCATGTTTGGAAAAGCCTCCGAGAACAATGCGTAGCTCTGTGAAGCTGTTGTTATGTGCGAGCTTACATGCAACGGCTGCTGTAATTGAGGAGAGATCACAGGATGTGCGCCGGAAAAAGGCAAAGTTCATAGCCAGCCCTCTGGGGTTACTGCAATGTACTTCAAGGATAATTCCCTGTGGGTTTTGCAGCCAAGTTTGGAGGGGAACAAGTGTCGTGCTCGTTGTTACTGTAAGGTTTGCATCGAGGAGGAGCAATATGGGAATGAGACTTGCACAGGATTTATTTGCCCCTATATTACCGCCAATTGTTGCTCTGTTTCTGATATTGCGGTTACTCATGGTCGCAAGCGCTTTTTTAAATATTGGAGGAACATTCGATTCCAGGAGTTCTTGAAATGTCATACCGCTTCCAATGATGATTTCAGATTCATTCACACTGATAAACTTAGGAACAATGCGGCTGATATCCATAGCTGTTTCCAGGGTTAGCGATGCGGGGTGTGCTAAAAGATAAGTTCCGCCTGCAAGCATAGGAACCTGTGGATTCTGAGTATTATAGTGAGCAGCTTCATCTATTGAAGCTGGCTGTATCAAGTTTTTTACTGTTACCATGGCAGATGCACTCCGGCTTTAGATAAGAGCTTGCGTGCTGCTTTGTTAGCAGCTTCTGCAAGTGCTTCTTCATCGATATTAACAAGTTTTCCCCGTGATACAACAATGGAGCCATTAACTATAAGATAATCTACTCCATGATTATAACCGGAAAACAGCAATGCTGCAGGCGGATCAGACAGCGCTCCTGCATATTCAAGTTTGCTGAGATCAAACAGTGCAATATCTGCTAATGAACCTTCTTCCAGTGTGCCCGCATGTGGGAAACCGAGTATGCGAGCTCCGCCTTCTGTAGCAATGCCAAAGATTTCTCGTGCTGTACTGCCTGTTGCGCCATATCGTACGCGCTGGAGCAAAAGAGCTTGCCGCGCTTCACCAAGCATATCTGAGCTGTCATTAGATGCAGAGCCATCAACAGCGAGTCCGACGGGTATACCTTTATCGAGCATTTCGCGCACTCTGCAGATACCAGATGCTAACCGCATATTAGAGGCAGGGCAGTGTGCAATGCCGGTTTGATAGCGTGCTAATGTATCAAGTTCTTCATCGGTAAAGTGAATACCATGAGCGTACCACACATCCGGTCCAATAAATTCACAATCCTCCATTACTTTGAGCGGGCGTCTACCGTAAACTCTCATGCAATATTCATCTTCGTCTGCTGTTTCTGCTAGATGTGTGTGAAGCCGAGCTCCATACTTGCGTGCAAGCCTCGCAGATTCTTTCATGAGCTTCTCTGATACCGAAAACGGAGAACAGGGAGCAAGCGCAAGTTTTCTCATTGCATCAGGCGCAGGATCGTGGTAGCGCTTAATAGCTTCTTCGGATTGAATGAGTATGGTCTCTTCATCCTGGACCACAGTGTCCGGCGGCAGCCCTCCGTCTTTTTTTGAGCGAGACATAGAGCCGCGGGTTGGTGCAAAGCGTATTCCTATTTCAGACGCAGCTTTAAACTGGAGACCGGGCAGATCGTCTTTGAAATCAACAGGATAAAGATAGTGGTGATCGGTAGAAAGTGTACAGCCTGTTTTGGCAAGCTCAGCAAGGGCTAATTTGCTCGACAGGTATACAGCCTCCTCATCAATACCTTTCCAGATTTCATAGAGATACACGAGCCAGGTAAAGAGCTTTGCATTTTGTACAGCAGGAACATTTCGTGTAAGCGTCTGGTAAAAATGATGGTGAGTGTTTACCATACCTGGCATGACAAGATGTTTTGATGCATCGATTGTAGTTGTTCCTGCTGGTACTGTAATGGCTGGAGCTATCTTTGCAATTCTGTTTCCATCTATGAATATGTCGACACCATGTAAATCGGTTTCAAGCGATCCTGCTTGCTTGCCGCTTCCGTAGTGAGACTTGAGTACCCAGAAGCAGTTTTTAAGGAGTATCACCGCAAAACCTCCGCATTAAAATCTTCAATGAGTTTATCAAGCTGAGCAGTTTGTTTGTGCAAGTTACCCCAGTATGATCGATAATCATCCCACTGAGCTCTCAGTTCATCGAGTGATTTTCCAAGCTGTTCAATCCAGGTAAAGTATTTAAGCTGATGTATTCGCCGTCTATCTGCATGGGTAAGATCGGCTACATAATCTACAGAGAGCCGCTGGAGCATATCAAAATCTTTATCAGCCTGGCGCTGCGTGTAGGGGCCGCGTTCCTGTGTGAGCTCTTGCAGTCTTGAACCATAGAGCTGGAGTGAATCGGTAAATACAGTGAGCACGATATCGTGTTCTCCAAGTTCGTAATATTTGGCCGCTTTAATTGCAGCAACAAGGTTGCCAATGCCTGAAATACCAATGAGATCGAGATTGTCTACAACAGCTTGAGGGATACCGTTTTCTTTGAGCACTTCCCGACCAGCTTTTTCATTAAACAACCGGAGGAGCCGCATTGGAATTTCATCGTCAACAGCTACTGCAACATCGGTATCACGGAGATTGTGTATCCAGGGAATATGTTTATCACCAATGCCTTCAATGCGGTGACCGCCAAAACCATTTTCAAGAATAGTGGGGCATTGCAGCGCTTCACCAACGCCTACGCGGGTACCCGCAAAGTGTTCTTTGAGGTAGCTTCCTGCGCCGAGCGTTCCGGCAGAGCCGGAGCTGAACACGGAAAGCGCCAGGTAGTCATTGCCTCGGTTAAGTTTATTGTATACTTCTTCGAGCGCTGGTCCTGTCACTGCATAGTGCCAGAGGTGGTTGGGAAGCTGATCAAATTGGTTAAAGATGACTGCGTCTGGCCGGGTTTTTTCCAGTTCGACGCATTTGTCAAAAATTTCTTTAACATTGGATTCACAGCCTGGAGTTGCTATGACTTCTTCTGCCATAGTTTTAAGCCATTCAAAACGCTCTCGTGACATTTCTGCAGGTAAAATAGCAATTGATGGGCAGGAAAGGAGCCGGCTTATATAGGCTCCGCCGCGGCAGTAATTGCCAGTAGAAGGCCATACCGCTTTTTTAGAGGTCGGATCAAAACGGCCGGTAATTAGTTCCGGAACCAGGCAGGAATAAGCGGCTCCTACTTTATGCGCACCAGTTGGAAACCACTTGCCAACTATTGCTGCTATGCGTGCTTTTGTCCCTGTGAGTGTTCTGGGAAGTTCAAAATAATTAACTGGTCCAAAAGCGCCGCCTTGTTCTTTGGGTTCATTGTGCCAGGTTACACGAAAAAGATTTCTGCTGTGTACATCCCAAAGGCCGATAGATTTGAGTTCCTGTACAATTGATGCAGGAATCAATGTGGGATCTTTCATCTGCGCATAGGTGGGAAGCAGAATACCCTTTTCTTTACAGCGCTCTATGTTTTTGCGCCGCTGGCTTTCGTTAATTCGTAAATCGATCATCGTGGTCTCCTTATGTTTACAATAATTGTATCTATCTAAAGTTACTGCAGTCCAAGCCCTTTTGCTGCTGATGCTATATCTTTTAGGCCGCTCCCGGTAACTAAGAGGATTACTACAGCGGATTTTGGTATTTCAGAAGAAGCTTTTTTGAAACCTGCAAGCACGGTGGCAGAACTTGGTTCTGCAAACACACCAGTTAAGCTGGCTAGTTCTTTTTGTGCTTCAAGAATTTCACTGTCAGAGACAGTCACGGTTTTGCCGTTGTACTTGTTGAGCTGCTTGAGTGCGTGGTAACCATTTCTGGGAACATCGACAGAAATAGAATCTGCAAGCGTAGTGCTGGGAACAACATCAAAGTACTTGCGCCAGGGATGCTCTTCGTGCGGAGCACCTGCAAACTTGTTGCTGGTTTTATCATACAGCACAGCCTTTTTATCGGATTTAAGCCGTTCATACGCACGAGCGAGCGCGCTTGAGCCTTCTGCCTGGCATGCCCACAGTGTCGGCATTTTACGAATAAATTCGAACTCATACATTTCTTCAAAACCCTTATAGAGCCCTGATAGTATGACGCCGTCACCCGCAGGAACAAATACATGATCCGGGTGGATAAGACTGCAGATTTCTAAAGCCGCAGTCTTTTTCCCCTCAATAGTGAGCGGATTGTACGCAGTATTTCTACAGAGCACATTGTGCTCTTTACAGTACGCAAGACATTCATCGAATGCTTTATCGTAGGTGCCATCTACCTCAATAAGTTTTGCACCATACTGCAGTACTTGAATGCGTTTAGCGATAGGTGCTGTTTTTGGGAGAAAAACAGTGATATTCAACCCGGCTCCTGCGCCGATACCGGCCATGCTGGAAGCTGCATTGCCGGTGCTGGCGAGCGCTATTTCCTTAATGCCATGCTGAAGCGCAAAACCTGCAACTAAATAGGATGCTCGATCTTTATACGAAGCGGTTGGTTCACAGGTGTCGTCTTTGATGTAGAGCTTATCGAACCCATACTTTGTTTGAAGCCGGAATGGACTGTGCATCGGCGTATAGCCAACTTGCACTTGCGGCTGGAAATCGTATGGTACAGGGTCGGGAAGATCCTCTTCCAGTTGCAGAATTTTTTTTCGTTCTTTGGGACTAACTTCGATTGCGCATTCCAGTATACCGCGCAGAGGCTCATCTGGTTTCTGATATGCGCTGCATTCATCACAGACATAGACGCCTGGCTCGTGCGGGAACTCTTTTCCGCACTCACTGCATCTGTACTTCCATTTCATGTGGTTACTCCTCGATAAAATAGGGTAGCGCTGCATAAAAAGCTGCAGCTCTCCATAAATCATCTACCCGGGTAACCTCATTTGGTGCATGCGCTTGTGCTTCATCTCCTGGTCCAAAACCGATGCAGGGGATACCATGGCGGCCTGCAACAGCTACACAGTTTGTGGAAAAAGTCCATTTATCAACTACAGGTTTACTTCCAAATACTGCTTCATGTGCTTTAATGCCGCTCTGCACGAGCGGATGTGTCTCGGGGAATTTCCATGTTGGGAAATAGAGCTCCTGAGAGTATTGTTTACCGGTCCAGCTGGGAGTATTGTAATCGGGGATAAGAATCTCAGCGTCGGTAATACCAGCCTTTGCAAGAGCATCCTGTACCTGCTTAACAGCAATTTCTTTGGTTTCACCCCAGGTGAGCCTTCTGTCGAGGTAGAGCATAGCCTGATCCGGGACAGCGCACTGTGAGGGACCGTGAACATCGATTTTAGAAACAACGACGGTACCCTTTCCAAGGAACCTGTCATCGTCGGGTTGGAGTTCGTCATTGAGCTTTTCTATTGCGAGTGCAGCTCGTGCTGCTTTATACGCAGCAGATATGCCGCGTTCGGGGGCAGAACCGTGACAGGATAAGCCTTTAATGTGGATTTCCATTTCCATTCTACCGCGATGGCCGCGATAGAGCTTGAGGGATGTCGGTTCAGTGGAGACAAAATAATCCGGTTTAACGTGTTCTTCTTCAATAAGATACTTCCAGCACATGCCATCACAGTCTTCTTCGATAATCGTGAATGAAAACCAGACGCTGAATTTGCCATTGTATGCAAGTTCCTTAAGAATCTTTCCCGCTGCAAGCATAGATGCTGCGCCGCCGGTTTGATCACTGGTACCGCGGCCATAGACTAAACCATTTTCAATGTCTCCAGAAAAAGGGTCTTTCTTCCACTGAGCGGGATCGCCAATACCAACCGTATCGATATGAGCATCAATAACAAGCTTTTTAGGACCGTTTCCTACACGGGCAAGCAGATTGCCCAGGCCATCGATTTTTACTTCATCGAAACCAATTTCTTCACAAATGGTTTTGAGCAGTATAATGCGATCTTTTTCCTTGTTGCTCATTGCAGGCACTTTAATGATTCGTGAAAGTGTCTGTGCTGTCCAATCTTTGTAACTTTCTGCGAGTGTGCGGATAGTTTCTGCTGGTGTGTTCATAATGCCTCCATTGCTTTCCAGAGCCTTTGTGCCTGGTTTTGTGTTTCTTGTACGAGATTTTTTGTATCGAGCTGGATTATTCTGTTTTTCATTACAAGCTTACCTGCGATCATTGTTCCTGAAATGTATGCAGGGGAAAGTCCAAATGCCATGTGACCCATAAAGTTTTCGGAAATAAGCGGTGTCGGGGGTTCATAGTCCCAAAAGGTAATATCAGCAGCGTACCCTGGAGCTATATAGCCAAACTTGTTATCGGGGAAGTACCGATTTAGGATTTTATTGCCATTCCAGAGCATACCGATGAAATCATTCATGTATAGTGGTCCGCCTGCATCCCGATGTTTATAGAAAGCGCATATAGCTTCAGTAACCATGTCACTTCCGATGCCATCAGTGCCAAGTGCAACATTTTTATAACTTGGCAGAGCTTCGTTGTATCCAACATGGTTATTCATATTGGAACGGGCATTGTGAATAAGGAAAGCATCATGAGCATTGAGCTTTTCGATTTCAGAAGCTGTTAGGTAGATGCCGTGTGCAATAATAGTTTTAGAAGACAAAAGTTCAGCCCGTTCAAGCCGATCAACAATGTCGAGTCCATACTGATACCGTGAATGCACAGCATCATATTTATCTTCTGCAGCATGGATATGGAGCCCTGATTCCGTTTCGCGGACAGCCTCGCTCAGCATAGCCAGTGTTGTGTTGTTAATAGTAAAGAGTGCATGAGCGCCAATTGATCCTCTCAGGAGGGGATGGTGAGCGGTTTTTTTTGCGAATCGAATGTTTTCGGCAATCCCTGCTTCTGCGCCTGCATTGCCATTGCGATCAGTTGTCTCATAACAGAGAACACCGCGGAGTCCGGTGAGCTCAAACCCTTCCGCAATGCGATCGAGCGATGCATCGATACAGTTCGGACTCGCATGATGATCAATTACAGCGGTAACACCGTGCCGGATAGCATGCAGTGCGCCGGCAATACCGCTGGCGCGTATCATATCGGCGTCGAGTGCTCTATCGAGACGCCACCAGAGATTATTGAGCTGCTGCACAAAATCTTTTGACGGAGGAACAGGTGCCATGAGTCCGCGGGCCAGTGCAGAGTAAAAGTGATTATGCGAACACACAAGACCAGGGCTGATATACGGGCTTGTGATACTCTCAGCGTCCTGATAGCGGGCTTTGAGTCCTTTGCCGACTTCTTTGATATGCGTGCCTTCGATGAGTACATCGAGAGGTTCTGATACCGATATGGGGTTAAAATTAAGTATCTTTGTGTTTTCTATGAGTATCATCGGTTTTGCTCCTTGTTGTACAGCTCGGTTCGAGCAAGCAAGTATCGGTGGTTTGTGAAAAGCTCTCGCGCAGCAAACAAAAAGGGCGCTGATTGAGCGTCACCTGTTGTGTTCCATGCTTCAAATGTCAGTACAGCGGGTTTGGCTTTTTGTTCGGTTCGCAGAATGAGATTGGGTTGTTCCGCTTTTCCAAAAAATGCAAAACCGGTGTTGGAACTTGCTTCAAGTTCCTGTTTAGTGTCAAAGAGCGTGATTTTGTCTTTGCAAGGTTCGCCGTTGTAGGGACAAAAAAAGGAACAGTTGCCGCATTCATTGCAGAGTGCATCGATGTGGAGAATTTGAATAGGCTGCTTAAATGGACCCCCCGGTATCAAGGTTACAGGCAATGCAAAGTTAGCACGGTTGGGACAAGTTTCTACACAACGTAAACACATAACATCACAGGAAAGGCAGCGCTGAGCTTCATTGGTTATAAAATTTTTATCACGAGGGTCGGTTTTAGTTTGATAAGCGCCTCGTTTCATGCGGATTAGTTCGAGTTCTGGATTGGTATGCGGTGTTTCTGTTAGGCTGTCAACCGGATCTATGCCGGCAATGCGCAGTATTGCAAAGGCTGCTTTTTTGCCGTCGGCTTCGGCAGCAATAATGCTTGAGGGGCCGCGTCGTAAATCTCCAATGACAAATACTTCTTCGTTTGAAAGACTCATCATGGTTTCTGGATTGCAGAGCGGGTATCCTCGTTCATGGGTTACCTTAAAATGATCAAGCAGCTGCGTATCAGCTGTTTCTCCGATTGCAGAAATAATGAGGTCACAGGGTTTGAGCTCGGTAATATCAGATGGATACGGGACACGTCTGCCGTCATCGCCAGGTTTTCCGAGCAGCATTTTCCGAATTACTATATAGGGGCGTTCTTTTTTGATAACGGCTTCAGGGAGAGAGAGTTCAAGCAGCGTAACACCATCGGCAAATGCTGCCTCAAGTTCTTCTTTGTCGGCAGGCATTTCTTCTCTCGTCCTTCGGTATGCAATGTATACATCAGGGCGCCAGGGAAGCCGCGCGGCTATGCGCGCCGCATCCATTGCGGTATTCCCGCCGCCTATGATAATTATTGTATTTGCGTTTTGATATTGCTCCATAAAGCTTCGGGTTTTTTCTCGTTCTAGATGGAGTGTTTTTAATAGATCCAAGGCAGTAATTACCGGAATAGTGCAATTTTTTATGTCGATTGGTTTAGATACAGTTGCTCCGCTGGCAAGCACAATAGAGGTATAGCCTTGCTCCTTAAGCTCACTGTATGTTGGGTTTGCATTTTTAATAAAAACAGCACCTAATGCCTGAATACGTTCGATATCTTTTTGAAGCGACTCTTTTGTAATACGGAATTTAGGTATCACGGAAGCAGGTATACCGCCGATGCTGGATGTTTGTTCAAAGACGGTAACAGGATAGCCATTGAGCGCAAGGTAATGAGCGCATGCAAGTCCGGCAGGTCCTGATCCAAGTATTGCTGTTTTACCCTTATCGAGTACGGGTACTTTTGTTTTTGGCTTGCTGTGAGCTGTCAGAGCACAGCGATGTTTGATGTCGCGTATTTCAATTGGACCCTCATAGTCATTGCGCGAACACGAGTACATGCACTGGTGATCACAGAGGATACCCGTAATGTTCGGCAAAGGGTTATCTTTATAGATGATTTCGAGACCTATATCGGCCTTATGTTCTGCAAGTGCGCGAATATACTGAGGTGCTTTTTGCATTGCGGGGCATGCTTCGATACAGGGTGCTGCAAAACAATCGGATAGCGGCAACTCTTTGTTAATGTACACGGTACCTGTTTTATATGAGCGCTGATAGTATGGTTTGTTAAAAACACTGTCTGCGAGTAAATGGATGTGTTCAGAATCTGGTTGGGATGCATGCTCTTCTAAAAGTCCTTCTGTGGCTGTTTCTGCAATAGTGAGGAGCCGCTGGTAACCACCGGGTTTGAGGATATCAGTTACAACGGTGAGCGGCCCAAGTCCAGCTTCGATACATTGCTTAGCATTATATGAAGCTATTCCTCCGCAAAACGAAAGCGCACTTAGATTAGGAAGCGAATCGATAAGTTCTGATGCTAGCCGTATTGTAATAGGGAAGAGCGCACGTCCAGACATATATCGTTCTGCACCGGGAAGTCTGTTTGTATTGTTGATGTTAGCCAGTGTATTAGAGAGCTTAACACCAAACCAAGTTCCTTCATTGTTGGCAAGCTGTGACAGATTTTCAATGAGCTTAATTGCATCTTCAAATTGGAGATCATGTTCAAAGGTTTCGCGTTTTAATTCAATGTTTGTCCAGCCCAGCTTATTGAGGATGCTTCGCACTTTAAGGAAACCCAGCAAAGTTGGATTAAGCTTGATGTATGTAGGTAATTTTTTCTCTTTAATGAGATAGCTTCCGATCTGCTCAATTTCATGAGAGGGACAGCCATGCATTGTAGAGAGCGTTATCGAATGAATTGGCGAATCTGAAAGGTTTGCTATGTATGCCTGTGCCTTTTCCCTAACGTGTTCACCAAAAATGGCCTGACAACTGGAACTGGTTAAAGCATCAAGTGTTTCAGCAATAATAGTTTTCATTATTGGGAGTTTCCAGGGATTACGCATACCTTCAATAAAGGAGTCTACTTTTTGTGATTTTATGCCTTCCAGCGTATAACCGGCTGAAATATTAAAAATAAAATCTTGAGCAGGAATATCCATCAGTATTGAGAGGGTTTTTATAGCAATCCATCCTCGAAGATACTCTTCCATGGCTTCTTCGACGAGGAGTTCTGTTGACCACTCGACATTGTGTCCTTCATCGAGCGCATCGATGCATGGTTTATCGAGTTCGAGACGATCATTTATTTGTACTGTTTTAAGCTCGAATACGCGAGCGCTGCAGAGCCAGCCCGCAATGAGATTAGGGGCAATCTGTGTGTGCGGCCCAGCTGCGAGTCCCGCAGGAATCGAAATGCGGGTGTTATAAACGGTAAATCCGGGAGATTTTTGCACCAGTACCTTCATTGCATCGATGCAAAACGCAGGTATTTCAAAAATTGTTTTTTTTGCCCGATATTCACCGAACATATGTTCAAAGAGTGCTCTCATTGACGTTGTTTTCATAATTTTGCTCATGCGTACCCCCACTGCAGATGTTTTCCATACCCTGGTTGAACAGTAATGCAATTTTGAAGATTGTCTGAATTACTTCGAGCATCCCAGACAATTGTGCCGCGAACCATGGTTATTTCTATAAAACCATCAAAAGTCTTTCCTTGAAATGGTGTTACTGTTCCTTTACTGAGCAATTTATCGCCCTGAACGGTGTATTTTTTTTGCGGATGAACAAATACCAGATCAGCATCTTTCCCTGGTTCTATCGAGCCTTTACCGTTATCAAGTCCGTAGCGGCGAGCTGCGTTTCCTGCAGTGAGAGCCGTGAACTGCTTTAGGCTGATCCTGCCTGACTGGTATCCTTCTGAATACAAATAAGGAAAGAGTGTCCCTGTGCCTGGTATACCGCCGTAATCAGTCCAGATAGAGCCGGTCTGTTTTTCTTCATGCGGTGCAGGAGCATGGTCGCTTGCAACAAATGAAAATACGTTTCGGCTTATAAGGCGCCAGAGTTTTTCGGTTTGTCCCAATGATTTAACAGGAGGAGCGGTTTTAAGTGCTGAACCGTGTGTTGCAAAATCTTCACGTGAAAATGCCAGGTAGTGCGGGCATGTCTCTGCCGTAGCGCCAGCATTGACTGCTAGCTCTGCAGCTTCTGCAGTGCCGACATGTACAATGTGAAGTGCTTGTGTGTAACCCCAGGCAAGAGCGCAGGCCGATGCAACCGCAGAGAGCTCTGCAAGCTCACAGCGTGCATTGACATAATCATCCCACTCCGGAGAGCGGTTTTCTTGTTCTGCACGAGCTTTCCAGTACTGGGTTGCAGGCGCAATAAAAAGCGGATCTTCTGCGTGGAGGAGAAGCGGTCGTTTGAGTTCTGCAGATTTCACGAGCGCTTTTCTAAAGCGAGCATGATCCACAGCAGTAAAGGTGTCCATACCTGAGATGAAGTAGCACTTAAACCCGACGACATAGGGTGCGAGAGCTTCCATTGCTTCCAGCATGATGTCTTCGTGATGAGCGGTGGTGACTGTTTGTAATGAGCCAGGGAATGATGCGAGGATGGTTTCAGGGAGCATTCCCGAAACACCGCCAAAGAGTGCAAAATCGATAATGCTCTGTGATCGTATGTGCGAAAGCTTGTACAAAAGCGCTTCTTTTGATATGACCGGCGGAATGCTCGTGCATGGCATATCAATTACCGTTGTTATACCGCCTCGTGCTGCAGCCATAGAACCATGGTAAAAATCTTCTCGGTGTGTAAAGCCAGGTTCATCAAAATGCACATGGGGATCGATGGCCCCAGGGAAAACTTCATAGCCTTCTGCTTCTAAAACTGTTTCATTGCTGGCTTCGATGGAATCGGCAATAGCTTTTATTTTGCCATTGGCAATATGAATATCTCTTTTTTGAAGCTGGTCTTGATTGGGCAGTGCGACACGGCAATTTTTGATAATCATTATTGTTCCCCTTTCGGAGTGTGTGTGGTAACTGTAGCCGGGCTCACAACTAAATTGTCTAGATATCGCAGAGCTTTTTCGGGAGTCATTGGAAGATCATAGAAGAGTGTCCCTGTTGGGTTAGCGGCATGGAGCGCATCGAGTACAGCAAAATAACCGGCGATGCCATACATGAATGGCGGTTCTCCTATGGCCTTCGAATTAGCGACTGTGTGCGGATTTGGTGCATCGATGATTTCAACAATCATCTCTGGCATAAAGTGAGCGTCAGGAACTTTATATGTAGAGAGCGTGTTTGCCAAAAGCCGGCCATCAGCGCTAAAGCAGAGCTCTTCTAAAGCTGACCAGCCAAGACCCTGTGCAAATGCTCCTTCTATCTGCCCAATATCGATATCAGGTGCGATAGAGTTAGCAAGGTCATGAACAATCCATGCTGTATCAAAATGGTATGTGCCTTTGAGCATATCGACTGTTGCAGTAACTATTGCACAGCCGTATACATGATACGCAAATGGTCTGCCGTATTCTTTTTCCATGTCATAAAATAAATCTGGGGTGGCATAAAAAGCATGTGCGCTTAAATCGATTCTGCTTTCATATGCTTTTTTCACAATATCTTCAAATGAATAGCCTGTATCCTGTCCGGCTTTATCGGATGGTTTAACATATACGAGCCTGCAATTAGAAAAATCGAGCTCTGTTTTAATGGTGTGAAGTATCTCTGCTGCAAGCAACAAAAGCCGCTCTTTTATTTGTTCTGCTGCGAGGCATGCAGCAGCGCCGTTAATATCGGTACCCGTGCTCGCAGCAGTGGGCTGTGTATTAGCAACGGTAGATGTTCTTGTAGTTTCAATTTTAACACGAGAATCCGGTATGCCTAAACAGCGCGCGGTGAGCAGCGCTATCTTGCGGTTTACTCCCTGTCCCATTTCAACAGCGCCGGTGCTTACGCTTACAGAACCGTCATGGTATACATGTACCAGTGCACCGCCTTGATTCATCATTAGTTTAGTAAAACTGATACCAAAGCAGATGGGTATACCTGCTGCGCCTTTTTTATAACGGCGGTTTTTGCTGTTAAACTCGTCAATTGCAGAACGGAGTTCACGCCAGTTTGCTAGCTCCATGCAGCGGGTTACTGTTGCTTCTGCACGTGCATCTTCAAGCCGCATACCGTAGTGCGTTCGATCATTAGTATGCACAAGATTTTTTAGCCTGAGTTCCATAGGATCCATGTTGAGTGCGTTTGCTGCTGCTTCTAGTGCGCTTTCTATGACAAAAAATCCCTGCGGACCGCCAAAGCCGCGGAAAGCGGTAAAGGGTACCAGATTTGTTCTGCACATAATGCCAGTTACTTTGACATTCGGGATGTGATACGCACCGCACGCATGAAACAATGTTCGCGGAATGATTGCTGGAGAAAGATCGGTAGCAGCGCCTGAATTCTGGTAATATACAGCTTCAAAAGCTCGTATGGTTCCGTCTTTAGAAAGTCCTATAGTAAAATCGCTTGAGTAGGGGTGACGCTTCCCGGTCGCCTGTAAGTCATCGCGCCGGTTAAGATAGAGCTTTACGGGCCGTTTTGTTACATAGGCACCGAGCGCTGCAAGTGCTGCCCAGGCATTAGCTTGTTCCTCTTTGCCGCCAAAAGCACCGCCGAGGCGCCTTGTTTCGATTTCTATTTTATGCATCGGCAGACCGAGAATACGCGCAACAATCTGCTGAACGAGCGAAGGAGATTGTGTGCCTGCAATGATCCTCATGCCTCCCGAATCTTCCGGAACAGCTATGGCTCCTTGAGTTTCCAGGTAAACATGTTCCTGACCGCCCGAATCTACTCTTCCCGTTATAACAATATCGCAATCTGCCAACGCCTGCTGTGTGTCGCCGCATTGCTGAATGCGGGGTTTGAGAATAACCTTACCTTGTGCATATGCCTCACGCGGATCGGTTATTGCGGGAAGCTCTTTTATATTAGTTATGGTAATTTTACTTAATGCTTTTCGCGCAAGGCTTTTTGTTTCGGCAAGAACAAGCGCCAGTACCTCTCCCTGATAGTGCCATTCGTGTTCTGCAAGCAGAGGTTCATCATCCATGACCATGCCAAGTTCATTTTTCCCCGGTACATCCTGTGCGGTAAGTATCCGGACGGAAGGATGCACAGCGAGTGCTTCTGAGACATCAAGACCTGAATATGTTCCGTGAGCTGTTGGGGATAGAAGCGGCACTGCATGAAGCAGTGTTGATGCTTCCGGAAGATCATCAATATAGAGTGTAGTGCCAGTTACATGCGGAATACTGTCGGTATTGTAGTTCATGGCAGCAATTCCTCCTCAAGTTCAGGCCATAACCGTAGAGCATGCGCAAGCACCAATCTGAAAACCAAACGTTTACGGTATTCCGAGGTACCTCGTACATCGCTAATTGGCGTCGCACTAGTTTGTGCTTTCTGAGCTAGATGCTGTACGATCTCAGAAGAAGATTTCTTTCCTATTATAAGAGCAGATGCTTCTTCTAGTAAAAGCGGTACTGGTGCTACTCCTCCAAACGAAAGTCTGGCTTGTTGTATTGTGCCATCATCAGCTTCTTCTACTGCGAATGCTGAGTTTACCGTGGCAATATCGAGGTGTTCTCGTTTAGATACTTTTTCAAAGCTGATTCTTAGTGGCTTTGCTGGGATCACAATAGCATCAATTTGCTCATCTGTATTTATTGCTAGTTTTTTATAACTGATAAAAGCTTTCTGGAGCGGCTGAGATCGTTTTGTGCCGCGACTAGTTTTTATGCTGAGCTCAGCACCCAGAGCAAGAAGCATAACTGTCATATCGGCAATGGGTGAAGCATTGGCAATATTGCCAGCAAGCGTAGCACGGTTGCGGATAGGGATGCTTGCAATGTATTGTTCATACTGTTCTATGCCCGGGAAAGTTGTTCGTATATGTTCTGAATCAAAGAAGTCGCGAATAGTGACAGCAGAACCAATGATGAGCTTTCCATGTTCATGACGTATTTGATGAGCGGGCGGTTCGAGATCGGTGTAGCGCGGAACAAGTTCCTGGTCAGGATCCGGGTTTTGCACAAAAAAGTCAGTACCGCCGCCCAGTGTTCTTGTTGTGGGAATAGTTTCCCGTATCGGTTCGGGAATTGAATGCATGGTGTCTGCAAGAGCGCGGGGAAGTATGCCTTCCTGTGCAAGAAAAGCCAGCCTGGTATGGAAATCGGCGGGCACTTCAGGAAAGGACTGCACCAGTTTAGCTGCAGCTCTGCGGATACTGCCGTAACCTGTGCACCGGCAGAGGTTCCCGTCGATTGCTGTGATTGCATGGCGGTAATCGATGGGGCCGCCTTCAATAAACAGTGCGGTGAGTGCTACAACGAAGCCAGGACTGCAAAAACCGCACTGGCTTGCTCCTGTTTCTAAAAATGCCTGCATTACCGGAGTAAGCCCAGCCTCGGCAATGCCTTCAATGGTGATAATATGTTTACCATCGAGATCGGAAAGTCCAAGCGTGCAAGATGTGACAGCATGATACACGGGTTTACCATCAATGGTTTCTCCCAGTATAACCATGCATGCGCCACAATCGCCTTCGCGGCAGCCCTCTTTAGTTCCTTTGAGCTGGGCAGTATTGCGTATCCAATCAAGAGCAGGCTGTTCCCTATCGAGCGTTATCGTATGCTCTTGTGTGTTCAATCTAAACCGTATTGTTCTGTGCATACGTTATTCCTCTACAAAAAGATCAACAAGTTTAAACGACTCAACATCAACGAGACCTTGATCGGTGAGCTTGAGTGATGGTATTACCGGCAGAGCCATAAACGATAACAGCATAAGCGGGGATACTTTTTGAATTCCCTCTTGTTCAAAGTATGCAGAAAATCTTTCAAGCGATGCTAATACTTCCGATATGGATTTATCGCTCATAAGCCCAGCAATAGGCAGAGGAAGTTCAGCAATTATGGTATCCCGATCGGTGATAACATAGCCGCCTTTCATTGCATTTAATCGTTTTACTGCTTTAAAAATGGAAGTGTCATCGGCTCCTGCAACGATAATGTTATGAGAATCATGGCTTACGGTTGAACCGATTGCTCCGTGCTTTAAACCAAGCCCGCGGATAAAGCCCTTGCCGATTGATCCAGTGCCTCCGTGTCGTTCTATAACAAAAAGCTTTAACAAATCGCGAGCTGGATCTGCAACACACAAACCATTGTCTACCGCAGGTTCCAGTATCGATTTTCCCGTCACGATTGAGCCGGGCACAGCTTCGATGACGCGGATTTTTTTACCAATATATGGAATGGCAAACGCCGATTCATCGAGCCACTTAACATTGACAGAGTCTCTAACGCGGGGGAGCGAGCCAGCAGTGCTAAATAATTCTGTCCATGCTGATGTTTTTTCCCCGTGTTCTGCAATGATTGTTCCTTGCTTAATAACTTTTTTTACGGAAAATGGCTCATTGTGGTCAAAAACAATAAAGTTTGCTTTGTAGCCGGGAGCAATAGAGCCGCAGCGCCGCAGTCCAAAGTAGAGCGAAGGATTATGCGCCGCCATTCGCAGTGCATCTATAAGCGGGATTCCCTTTTCCTGCAGAATTCGGACAGCTGCATCAATGTGGCCCTCTTTGACAATATCATGCGGGTGTCTGTCATCGGTACAGAGCATCATGCGGTGTACGGTGTCATGGTTCATTGCAGGAATAAGGTGCTCAAGATCACGAGCAGATGATCCAAACCTAGCCATTATCCACATACCTTTTGATAACTTTTCCAGCGCTTCTTCTGGCGTTGTGGCCTCGTGGTCACTCCTGATGCCAGAGATGACATACGCTGAAAGTTCTTTGCCAGATAGACCCGGTGAATGTCCGTCAATTACTTTGCCATTTTCCCAAAATAGAGAAAGCTTATCACGGAGCTGCAGATCTCCTGAGAGAATTCCTGGATAGTTCATCACTTCGCCCAAGCCAAGTATGCGAGGCTCCCGTGTGAACGGCGCAAGATCCGATGCATAGAGCGATGCTCCTGCTGTATCAAACGATGTCGCGGGGACACAGCTGGGTGCCATGAAAAAAATCTCAAGAGGTATCCCCTCAGACGCTTTGAGCATCCAGTGTATGCCGTCATAACCGAGCACATTAGCGATTTCATGCGGATCAGCAATAACTGTTAGTGTTCCATGCGGCGTAACCAGGTTGCAAAATTCCCGAGGATGCACCAGGCTTGATTCTATATGAACATGGGCATCGACAAGGCCCGGGCTTACACATAAGCCGCCGAGATCAATACATTGTTTTACAGGTAAATTTTCACTGATGCCTACAATATAACCTTTGTATACGGTGATAGAAGCAGGCCCACGTATCGTATTAGTAAAAAAATCGGTATAGAAGCAGTTAGTATAGCAAATATCAGAAGATATTTTCCCCAGAGCTGCTTCAATTATTTCATAAGGAAGCATATAACCTCGATATTAAGCATTAAGGGGTATCTTCTATTGTAACACATATTCTATGGCTGTCAAAAGAAAAATGAGCAGCACTAGCTGTATATGTATTGTTTAAATGTTTTTTCTCATTTTATCAAATTGCTTGCTAATTGTTTGAGCTGCTGCATCAACAAGCAGTTTGAGAGTTTTTAAAATCATGGTCTTTGTTTCACTGTCAAGATTCTTGAGCGCTTCTCCTGCGGTTTTTGCACGCTGGAACCAGTTGGTAGAGAGTTCTGAGAATGTCGAAACTCCTGTCGCTTCAAGAATAGAGAAGAGCGCATCAATAAACTTTTCACGTTCTTGCGGTGTGAGCTCTTTAAGCCAATTTTTTATTGTTTTATCGAGAAACTTGCTTGTGTCGGTTATAGTATCTTTACATACAAAATTTGTTCCAAGTACCAACCATGAATACGGATCGTGCTGAGCAATGCCGCGGTGTATGCTTTCCACAATTGTGTACTGCTCAGCATGTTCGAGAAGCATACCGATTATTGATGATTGCGGAACAAACGCGAAAAGCCTTTTGTTTAATAATTGGAATTCTGGTTTGACTATGATACTTTCATCAAATCCTGGCCCGTCATTATTGTAAACTGCTAGAATGCGCCGCTGGACGCTCGGTTTACAAAATGCGCTTGCGTATACTGCAAGGTTGCCACCTTTAGAATGTCCCCCAGTCCTTAACTTTCCCCATAGCTTTCCTGCAGCGGTTTCAATGTAGCGGCATGCAAGCTGCTGTGCGGGGACAGGTGTCAAAAAGCTCATGTTAAAATCTTCTTTCCACCCTGTTAGGCTGGCATCGGTACCGCGAAAGGCAATATAGTGTGTCTTGTCGGTACATGTTATGGTCACAGCAGCAAATTGCGTTTCCTTGTCTTTGTCGAAATGAGTGCTATAGCCTGATAATCTAAAGGAAGCAAATCGGTTTGTTGATGCGGTTTTTGTAAAGAAATCAATGTGCTGCTGAGTACGTTCAGATGATACTTTGTCTTGAATTTTCTTTAAATGCAATGCTGCTTCATGGAATGTTATTCCTTTAGCGGTAAACACAGCTGGCACAATAGTTTCAAATGGAAGGTATGCAATAACGCTGAGAATGAGATTGTCGATAGGATTAAAAGCACTCTGTACCAGTGTAATATCGCCACGCCAGTCAAGGTAATCAAGTATGTTGGCCATAGTAACAGTATAACATATTTTTGAAGGGGTGCTAGGCTCAAAGGTTCTGTTTCGCTCTCAAAGAATCGCTATCTCAAACGACTAACTTATAAGCGATAGTTGGGAGTCATAGTTATGTAATAATTCATTCTAACACTATAACCCTATTTCTGCCTTCATTTTTTGCCATATATAAAGCCTTATCAACTCTTTCCAAAAGACTCTCAACGTTATCATCAGTTTTGTAAGCAGTAACTCCAAAACTTGCAGTCTTGTGTTCAATTATTTCAAATAAAAAATTTTCTGTAACTATTCTTATTTTATTCGCTAAAACTTTAGCTTTTTCAAGCTCTGTTTCTGGACAAAGTATCAAAAACTCTTCCCCGCCCCAGCGGCCACAAATATCCGTATTCCTTACGTTTTCTGAAATTATGCTTGCAAATTGTAATAAGATTCTGTCTCCCACAAGATGACCAAAAGTATCATTCACTTCTTTAAAATGATCTATGTCTAACATTATAACAGAAAACGGCCTGTTATAACGTTTTGCTCTTTCAAGTTCCGCATAAATTATTTCTTCTATTATACGTCTATTGTAAAGAGAAGTTAATTTATCAGTTATCGCAAGTTTATTTAATTCAATATTTAAAGCCTGTAATTCTTCTGTTTTCTCCTTTACCAATCGTTCAAGAACAACATTTCTTTCTTCTATCTCTTTGAGTGGATATGCTTCATCTTCTCCATGTTCAACTGTTGGTAAAGAAATATGCTTGTGCTCAATTTGCCAATTGTTGTGATTAAAAATCCAGACTGTCGTGTATCTTAATTTATTTAACCTTACCTCTTCTTTCAATATAAATAATTTTAAATTTAATTCACAGGCTACTATCCCGACATTGTCGAATGGTTTTTGAATATGCATGCTTAAAATTTCATAATCTATTGGATCAGGAACCTGAGAAATATCTCTTTCAAATAACGAAATAGATTGTTCTAGATTAAACGAAACTTCATCCAAACCGGTGCCAAAAATAGAAAAATTAGGACTAAAAAATTTTTTTACTGTTTCAAAATTTCTTTCTTTAAAGTATGCTGTTAGATAGGAAAGAAAAGCTTGTTTCACATCTTCGGTGTCAAAATCACTCATAAACACTCCAGTGTGAAATATAAGTGCATTCGGTTATATGTCAAGGAAGCGGCCACATAAATCTGGTTGACAAACAAACAGATTGTCTTCTTATTTGGGATTTGTTTGTATTACCCTATATAACTCTATCCGTCGGATCAGGGTAGGCACAGGGGGTACTATGTATGTTTATATACCAAAATAATTGCAACTACCTCTTGACAGAATAAAAAATCATGCTAGTATTGCAGTATACGGTTATTAAACCGGTTAAATTGCTGTTCAATACAGTATCTCAGTAAGGAGGCATTCATGAAAAAAATAGTACTTGCACTCATGGCAGTACTTGCAGTAGTTGCAATAACTGCTTGCGGCGGTCAAAAAGGCGGTAAAACCCTTACGCTTATGCAGAATAAGCCGGAAATTGATGCTCAGCTCAAAGCATATGCTGCCGAATGGGGAAAAAGAAACAATGTTACCGTTGTCATCAAATCAATTGGTGGAACTTCTGGAGGCATGGGACCTCAGCTTAAAGCTGATTATGCAGCCGGCGACATGCCCGATATTTTTGCATTTGATGGACTTGAAGCATATAAAGAGTGGGAAGGTGTAATTCTCGATCTTTCAAACGAGCCATGGGTTTCAAAAACCTCAGTCGCGTTCAAGTATAATGGTAAAGTATATGGCTTCCCTGTTGCTGTTGAAGGATGGGGCATGGCATACAACGCTGATCTTTTAGCAAAAGCCGGAATCGATCCTAAAACACTCAATAACTATGATGCATACAAAGCAGCTTTTGAAAAACTTGATGCAATGAAAAAAGAGCTTGGCATTGATTCTGTTGTTTCCATGGCAGCTTCTGTTGAAATGGGCTGGGTAACAGCACACCATAACTTCAACTCACTGCTCTCAAATGGCCTTTCCTATGGGGATCTCTCTGTAGTAAATGATCTTCTTGCAGGCAAAGTCGATGAGCAGCGTCTTGCAGAGTATGCCGATTGGGTAGAATTGCTTTTCAAATATGCAGATAAAACAGTGCTGTTGACTGGTAACTATGATGCACAGGTTGGCGCTTTTGCTGCTGGAAAAGCAGTGTTCCTGCATCAGGGAAACTGGGTAGATCCTAACATGAAGGCTGCTAATGCAACGTTCAAAATGGCATTTGCTCCTCATGGTTCTATGAAACAGACAACTGATGGTATCTTTGTTGCTGCACCTTCATTTTATGCAATTAACAAAGATTCAAAAAATCTTGCGCTTGCAAAGAAATTCCTAAACGACCTCGTAGAAACTCCGTCTGGAAACAACTATATGGTTAAAGAAGCACTTATGATTCCTGCCTTTTCTAACATTACACTCAATCCTGAGGGACAGCTTTCTAAATCGGTTCAGGAATGGGCAGGTGCTGGAAAAGTATATTCATGGAATCAGTACTATTTCACCGGAGATTTCCGCGATAAAGTGCTCACTCCAATTTATAATCAGTTTGCTGCAGGAAAGATTTCCAAGAGTCAGTTTATTGCACTCATGAAAAAAGCATTTGAGGAAAATGCTAAAAAATAGTGTACAATAAATAGTAGATGAGGTTGACTGGCTGTCTTGTGCAGCCAGTCACTTTTTACAGTCATGCAACTATCAAAACAGAGGACAGTGGTTTTGGTTTGATACTTGCACGCCTGTACATAAAGGAGGTCTGCCATGAAAGGAAGTATGCAAAAGGAATCCCGGCTTGTGTTCTGGCTGTTTTTATTGCCTGCATTGTTTGCATTTATTATGGTGATGGTGATTCCCTTTTTTATGGGTGCTTTTTATGCTTTTACAAATTGGTCATCATCGGCAAAGCTAGACGGCGGCCTCAAATTTATTGGGTTAAAAAACTTTATAGATTCATTTAAAGATCCTGCGTTTATTTATTCATTTGGTTTAACGGGTGTTTATACGCTGCTTTCTATGGTAACAGTAAATCTAATTGCATTTGCGCTTGCTCTCTTAGTAACCAGTAAGCTCAAGCTAAAAAATATTTATAGAGCAGGTTTTTTTGTACCAAATCTGATAGGCGGTTTAATTCTGGGGTATATCTGGCAGTTTATATTTAATAACGCCGTGCCAGCGCTCGGAAAGGTTTTCCCATTTTTAAGCGCCCTTGCCGATCCTCAGAATCTGATGTTAAGCAAAAGCACTACTGCAGTTATTGCAATGGTCATTGTGAGTACCTGGCAGTATGCGGGGTACATTATGATGATTTACATTGCGGCTATAGAAAATGTCCCCGAAGAATTGCATGAAGCTGCTAAAATCGATGGTGCTAATTCGTGGATGCGCTTAAAAATGATTACGCTGCCAATGGTTGCACAGGCTTTTACAGTTACTATGTTCCTGACGCTTGTGTTCAGTTTTAAACAATTTGATGTAAACGTATCCTTAACGAGCGGTGGTCCGTCAACCATGCTCATGAATAAACCAATTTTGGGGACTGAGCTCTTAGCGTTAAATATATATAACACAGCGTTTATTTCTAATAATTTAGCAATGGGACAGGCTAGGGCGGTAATATTCTTCATTGTGCTTGCAATAATTTCACTCATACAGGTTTATGTCAACAAGAAAAAGGAGATAGAGCTATGATTTCCAGAAAAAAAATTGGTTTGATTATACTAGAATTTGTTACAGCTCTCCTCTTTGTCGCATTTATTTTTCCTTTTTATATGGTAATTATCAATTCTGCTAAAACTGCTTTTGAAATAACTCAATATCCGTTATCGCTTCCGGAGCGGTTTGGTAATCTTTTTGCCAACATTGTTAAAATATGGAAAAACGAAGCTGTACGGTATCCAGCTTCTTTTTTGGCTTCGGTTATAATTACCACTGTTTCATTGCTCCTTATCAATCTTTTTTCGGCTCAGGCAGCATGGGTGTTGGCGAGAACAAAAACAAAAACATCATCATTCATTTTCTTTATTTTTGTTGCAGCAATGGTTATTCCGTTTCAGATTGTCATGTTCCCATTGTTGTCCTGGTTTAGAACCGTTACCAACATTACCGGCATACCGCTGCTCCGCACATACCTTGGCATTATTATCAGCTATATTGGTTTTGGTGCTCCGCTTTCGATTTTTTTGTTTCATGGGTTTATCAAGAGTATTCCGCTTGAATTAGAGGAAGCCGCGCTGATAGATGGCTGTAAAAAGCATGAAATATTTTTTAAGATAGTTTTTCCAATATTAAAACCAATTCAGGCGACCGTATTAGTTTTGAATGGTATATGGATTTGGAACGATTTTCTTTTACCGCTTCTTGTGCTGGGAAAGGGCAATACCATACAGACTATTCCGCTCGCAGTGAGCAACTTTGCCGGTGCTTTTGTCAAGCAATGGGATTTAATTTTAACTGCAATACTGATGGCGATGATACCAATTATCATTTTCTTCCTCTTTGCGCAAAAGTATATCGTTAAAGGAATGATTGCAGGATCGATAAAATAATGAAAGACCACTTTTTAGAACTCCTCGCTTTTTGCATAGAGTATTGGCAGCTCAGGGGTATTACTCAAGACGTATTATGGAAGCCTTTTTATGCGAGGCTCGCAGATAACTTTGTCCGTTTTGCAGAACAGCTATTTGTTTTGTATGGACATAGGCCGGATTTTGGGTTTTATGTTGCAAAAATACTTGAAAATTTATTTTTTGCTTATAAAAACAGACCGCTCTATTTAAAAAAGCGTGATGAACAGTTTCCTGTTGAATCCGGCTGGTATCTTTCACCGAATATGATTGGCGCTGTCGCATATGTTGATAGGTTTGCAGGAACCTTTAAAGGCATTCAAGAGCGCCTCTCATATTTGCAGGAACTTGGTATTTCCTATTTGCATTTGATGCCGTTTTATAGGAGTCCAGAAAAAGAAAATGACGGAGGCTATGCTGTTTCAAGTTATCGCGAAACAGATCCCAAACTTGGAACAATTGAAGATTTACAAGAGCTATCACGGGTACTGCTCGATAACGGTATAGTGCTCGTAGCCGATTTTATTTTTAATCACACATCGGATGAGCATGAGTGGGCGCTCAAAGCAAAAGCTGGAAATCAAACGTTTGAACAGTTTTACTGGACATTTGCAAATTACGAAGACGTACAGCAGTATCAAGCCCATCTTCGCGATATCTTTCCTGAAGTTCGCAAAGGTTCATTTACATACTGTGAGGCACTGGGTAAATGGGTGTGGACCACATTTCATTCATACCAGTGGGATTTGCGGTATGAAAACCCTGCTGTATTTAATGCAATGGCTCAGGAAATGCTTGCGATTGCAAATAGCGGAATATCGGTATTGCGTCTCGATGCAGTAGCCTTTACCTGGAAACGTAAGGGTACTTCATGCGAAAATCTTCCAGAAGCGCATACCTTGATACAGGCATTTAGAACAGCGGCTAAAATTGTCGCGCCTTCGCTCTTGTTTAAATCTGAAGCAATAGTTCATCCTGCGGAAATAGCTAAATATATTGATAGAGAAGAATGTCAGCTTTCATACAATCCGCTTTTAATGGCGGAATTATGGGAAGCGAGTGCAACAAAGGAAGTACGATTGCTCGTACACTCTTTCAGAAAGCATTTCCACATTCCGGAGGGCTGTGCGTGGGTAAACTATATCCGCTGTCATGATGATATAGGCTGGACATTTGCCGATGAGGATGCAGCTGAACTAGGCATCAATGCATATGACCACCGAAAATTCCTTAATGAGTTTTATATGGGACTCTTCCTGGGGAGTTTTAGCAGGGGTGTGAGCTTTCAGTATAATCCACACACTGGGGACAGGAGAATTTGCGGCACCGCTGCATCACTGGCTGGCATAGAATTAGCGCTTGAGCAAGGCAGCGGATACGATATCGAGTGCGCCGTGAGAAGATTGCTTATGCTTTATGGCATTATTTATGCAGTGAGCGGTATACCGCTCTTATACCTAGGTGATGAGATTGCAGCGCTCAATGATTATTCCTATGAACAAGATCCGCATCACTGCTCAGACAGCAGGTGGGTACACAGGCCGCGCTGGTCAGACGAGGCATACAAAAACAGACATACCGTCACATCGCTAGCTGGTAAGGTATTCACAGCGTTATGCACATATGCACGCATAAGAAAAACTCACGACATTTTTGGCGCGGGGGAATTGGAAGTGCTTGATTCAGGGCATCCCTCGGTATTGGTACTTAGAAAACAGCACAAGAATGCTATTTTGCTTGTTGTTGCAAATTTTTCTGAACACAGTGTCACTATGCCTGCATGGTGGTTTCATAATCATACAGGTGGGAGTGCTGGAAAAGATTTGCTGTCAGGAAAATTGCTTGCAGATGATGAAGAGTTAAGGCTTGAATCTTGCGGTATTGTTTGGCTGGGATATGGAGTATAGCAGATGAAGAAAAAGAAAAAAGTAACAATAAAAGATATAGCAGAGTATGCACAAGTTTCAAAAGCAACGGTTTCGTTTGCTTTTAATATGCCCTGGAAAATAATGCCGGAAACACGAGAAAAAGTGATGCGGGCTGCCGATGCGCTTGGCTATGCGCCAGACCCTGTTGCACGGACGCTTGCAACAAAACGAGTTGGAGCAATTGGACTTTTACTTCCGGATCCAATACAGGAAGCGTTTAAAAATCCTTACATGTTTGAAGTGCTGCAGGGTATTGGAAAAGTGTGCAATGACGAAGATCTCGTTTTAACGATACTTCCACCTGTGAAAGGACTTCTTACCCATACAATTAATACAGCTGTGGTAGACGGTTTTATAACAATTGGCATCAGTCCCGGACCGGAAATTCTCTCTATTATTGATAAGCGACATATTCCATTTGTAACCATTGACGGTGCAGGTTTAAGCAGCTCTGTAAATATTGGCATTGATGATAGCAAAGCAGCATACGATTTAATGAATCTTGTTTTAAGAGCAGGGCATCGATCTGTTGCAGTGATTAGTTTAAAAAACAGCATTGATCCGGATGATCCAGGAGAAGTGTATCGTTCGAGAATTGTTCAAAACAGACTCGCTGGTGTTGAAGCGGCACGGAAACAATTCATGGAAGAAACAAAAAAGCATATTGCTGTAGCGGTTTACTATGCAGATGCAAGCTTAGAGTCTTCACGTTCTGTGCTGCGTGCAATGTTTAATGAAGGGAATCGGCCTGATGCTATTCTGTGTTTGAGTGATATCGCAGCGCTAGCAGCTTATGATGTCTGCAATCATTTAGGCTATGCTATCCCAGATGCAATTTCCATAGCAGGTTTTGATGGGATAGAGTTAGGTTCGATTTTACAGCCATCATTAACTACCGTAGCACAATCGGGGTTTGAAAAAGGTATAAAAGCGGCTCAAGCAATAGTAGCAATGATGAAAAATGAGCCATGCGAAAATGTATTACTAAGTTATCACTTAATTTATGGTAATTCAGTAAAGAACATATAATGCTAAAAGTCGGATTTTAGATGAGGTGTTGGGCATGATTGTATGTGTTGGTGAAGCACTTATTGATATGGTAGAGAATCCAGATCAGAGAGAAATGTGTTTTATTCCTAAACCCGGAGGGAGTCCATATAATACAGCTATAGCTGCAGCACGAGCAGGCGCAGAGGTTGGGTTTTTTGGCACGCTTTCTGTTGATAACTTTGGAAGAAAACTCATGAATAGGCTTAAAAAAGAACATGTTTCAATAAAGTATGTTAAACAATGTACTGATCCAACCGCGCTTGCTTTTGTTCAAATCCGAGAACATGGCGAACCGGAATATTCATTCTATTTTAATGGAACATCAATGACAGCCTTTGATCCAAAAAAAGCTGTACAGCTGATCAATGAAATACAAGCAATTTCCTGTGTTGTGGTTGGTTCAATTTCATTGGTTGTTGAGCCAACAGCAACTTTGATAGAAGCAATGATACTTTCAATTACAGCTTCACCTCATCGGCAGCTTATTAGCTTTGATCCAAATGTTCGACCGGTATTAGTTCGTGATAAAGCCTTGTATTTAGAAAGGTTTCAAAAAATAGTTGAGCATGCTGATATTGTAAAAGTATCTCATGCGGATCTTGAGTATTTAATGCCTGATGTCAATTTTGAAACAGCGCTTAAGCAGCTTGCAACGCGAGGTCCAGGACTTGTTGTTGGTACGCGAGGAAGTCAGGGTGCTCTCTGTATTAGACGTAATGCAGATGGTGTGCTCTTGCAGTGTGATGTTCCCGGCTGTGAGGTAACGGTAGCAGACACTGTTGGCGCAGGGGATACATTTCATGGAGCACTGCTGGCTGCGCTGCAGGCTATGGGAAAACTGAATAGAGATGGGCTGAGAACCATGACCGAAGAGCAGCTCAAGCATGCTTTAGAATTTGCAGTATGCGCTTCTGCGCTAGTGTGCATGCGCTACGGTGCAGAACCGCCTACGTTGCAAGAAATTACTGCAATGCTTCCTCAATGAGGAGACAGTTTTCCGGTATTACAGTTTTTCCGCTCAGGGTTATTGGCTTATTATCAAAAAGATTTTTACCGGAAATTGTTCCGGGTATGGTGATATAGCCTTTGCGTGCATTGAGATTGCACAGCGCATGCCACTGCGCATGTTCTCCTCTTCGTGTTAAAAGGATAATGCCATCACCGAGCGCCATATAAGAAATTGCTGCTCGGTGAGCTTTAATCTGCTGAGTAAGCGAAAAACATTGAGTAAAGAATTTATTGAATTCGCCGTTTTTCGTTTCCCATGGGACAGGCTGCTTTTCAAACAGTGTCGGATATTCGCTAATACCCCATTCTTGTCCCATATATATAAAGGTGCATCCCGGCAAAAATTGATAGAACAATGTCCAGGCTTTGAGCATGTCACTGTCTTTAAAGCGCCATGCCGCTCGTTTTTGATCATGGTTTTCAAGAAAACGAATTTTCTGTGCCGATGCAGGGTATAGCGCTTGCTGCAACCTGACATGATCAAGGTATGCAGTAATATTTTTTTGCCCTGCCCAGATCTGTTCCAGAATCTCAAAACCATCATAGTCATATGAGAGATCAAAAGCTTCGTGAATTTCAGGGTCAGACCATGCCTGGTAACCTCTCCCGCGCAGCTCAATAATAAAAGAGGGATGGACGCTTTCCGCAAGCCAGAGTGTAGGCCGCTCATCGCGCGCTGTTGCGTTGTTATAGCGATTAACATGCATTCGTGCTTGTTTCCAAAATTCTACTGGCACGAGCGAAGCTACATCACAGCGAAATCCATCGACACCTAAACTTCTCCAATAGTCGAGCGTGTCAATGAGCTCATTCCAGAGGCCAGGTTGTGATGTCTTACTGTAGTAATCAAAATCAACGACATCGGACCAATCTTCACATTTCCTTCCTAGCGAACCATTAGATGTTCTCATAAACCATTCCGGATGCTTTTGAGCTAATATCGAATCTGGTGCAGTATGGTTGAATACCACATCAATCATGAGTTTGAGTCCGGCCTCGTGTACAGCTGTGATGAATGCGCGGAAGTCATCGAGTGTACCAAGTTCTGGATTAATTGCTCGGTAATCTTGTATCGCATAGGGACTGCCCATGCTGCCTTTTCTGTTTTGTTTTCCGATTGGATGAACAGGTGTGACGTATACCCAGGAACAGCCAAGCTGTTTAATTTCCTGAAGTTTAGAAATTGCCGAACGGAATGTGCCTTCTTCAGTATAGTTACGAACAAAAACTTGGTACAATGCTGTGGTTTCGGGTGTTTTTTGTATGGCAGGATGTTTGCGATTCATAGTTTGCTCCTTGCAATTAGTATAGTATCATAAAACGACAGCATTGTAGATATATTGTTATTGCAGTAGAGCACCTATGGTTAAGGTGCATCGAGTATTGTATGCTGCAGTAAATAACATGGAAAGGCGTTTATAGCGATGAAACTATGGTTTTCAAAAACGGTACAATGGTTCTGCTGCATCGGTGTTTTGCTCGTATGTGTTGCTTCATGCACTGAATATAATTTCTTTATTGTTGTACCAGACAATTTTAATGAGCTTGCAGAAAAATATCCGGTTTTGCAAAAGCATTCCTTTAAACTAATGACACAGACTAACTATAAGGCTCTTGATAATGCTAAAAATCATGTGAGACTTGAACTGTATGAAGCAGAACCGTTTGAGACAGTGCCGGAATCATACATATGCATTGGACAGGAAATTTTAGTTCCTGCGGTACCTCTCCATAGTATGACACTCAGTATTAGCAGGCAAGATCTCAAGGAATATTTTGTTGATAAGCTGGGTTTGCCAGCTGATGTTATAGTATTACCCTTGCAAAAACTATCGCTTCCGTTCAAAGCGATACCTGCTGAAGGATCCTATATCAATGATCCCGAATATCCATTAGTGCGTAAGTTATATGTTCATCTGGAAACATACAGCAATGAAGAAGCGCAGGAAACAAAAAGGAATAAAAGTTTTTTCTCTACAGCACAGCGCGCATGGAACGCAAATCGATTTTCGGTTTTTGCAAAGGCGGTACATGATTGGTTTACAGGCGCTGGCCATCGTGCAGAAAAGCTTTATCGCGAAGGAGAACCTGTACAGTGGGTCATTGCTGTTGGCGATGTCATGCTCGGGAGAGGCATCGATGAACGGTTAAAAGCAGAAGGAGTCGAAGCAGTGTTTACCGACACCTTGCAGCATCTCCGGCAGGGAGCCATAACCGCTTGCAACTTCGAAGCATCACTTTCACAGGGGAAAGGGCCGCTGCAAAAATCGTATAATTTTTTTGTGCCTCCCTGGGCGCTTGCTTATTTGCAAGAAGCTGGGTTCAATTATCTAACGCTTACGAATAATCATGTGTGGGACTATGGCATTGATGGTTTTATTGAAACACTTGCTCGTGTAAAAACGTCAGGTCTTGCAACGAGCGGTGCCGGCATGAATCTTGAGGAAGCGGAAAAACCCTGGTTGTTTGAAAAAGGAACTACTAAGTTTTGTGTGCTTTCTGTAGCAGCGTATCCTCAGGAAAAAAACGGTTTTAATGGGAAGGAACTAGCGTCGGCAGGGAAACATGCTCCAGGAATTTTATTTTCCGGAAAAGGCGCTGAAGATGCTATGAAAAAATATTTTAGAAAAGATACGTTTAATATCGTGTTTGTGCATGGAGGCATTGAGGGCTCCAATGTGCCGGGTGCTGAGTATGAAAACCTCTATCGTTCATTTGTTGATATGGGCGCTAATTTAGTTATTGGCAGTCACCCTCATGTGCTCCAAAGAATGGAAGCATATAATGGTGCGCTCATAGCCTATAGCCTTGGAGATTTTATATTTGCAGAAATGGATGACGTACCGGGTGGTGAAGATGGTCTAATATTAAAGGTGGGGCTTGCAAAAGGAAAAATTGTTTATGTGGAAGCAGTCCCCGTAAAATTATCGTATGTTGATGTACGTGTAAAGCACGATGTGCATGAGCTTGCACAATTTATGTCATTAAAATAAGATGTTTTATACAAGGAGATAGTATGGCAGAAAAAGTACAGCTTGAAACTAATTTTGGAACTATTGTGATTGGATTATTTCCTGAAAAAGCACCAGAGACGGTAAAGAATTTTTTAAGCTATGTAACTGACGGGTTTTATAATGGAGTAATTTTTCATCGAGTTATTCCTGGGTTCATGATTCAGGGAGGCGGTTTTGAGCCTGGCATGAAACAGAAGAAAACTAAAGATCCAATAAAAAATGAAGCTGATAATATGCTAAGCAATAAACGCGGCACTATCGCAATGGCGCGCACCAATATAGTGAACTCTGCGACTGCACAATTTTTTATTAATCTCAAAGACAATTTTTTCCTGGATCATAAGAGCAGCAAACCGGAAGAATTTGGTTATGCTGTTTTTGGAGAAGTGCTGGAAGGAATGGATGTTGTTGATGCAATTGCGCAGGTAAAAACTGGTTCGCGCGGTTTTCATAATGATGTTCCCGTTGAGGATGTTGTCATAACGCAAGCGAAAATTATAAACTGATTGTATGCTGCTAAAAATGTATCAGCATTAACGTTGCATCGTCTTTAAATTGTTTTTCTTCCTGTTTGTTTTGCAGGTATTCCATGAGCGTTTGAGCAGGCGTGCCGGCTGCGATGATTTGTGCAAGCTGGCCGCATGCTTCATTGTTAACCGATGCTGCATTTTTATATTCAGTAACTCCGTCGGTCATGATGGCTATGGTATCTCCTTTCTGCATGGTCAGCTGATGCTCGATATAAGTTGCATCCGGAGAAAACCCTAATGCCGGCCCATCCTGGAAGAAATATTCAAATGCGCCTGTGTTATAAGAAACAAGTATGGGCGGCAGTCCTGCATTCGAGAGCTGTACTTGTTTTGTAGCAGGATCAATAAACAGCGCAGAAAATGCAATAATTGTATCAGGTGAAGCAGTAAGCAAGAGCAGAATCTCTTTGTTGAGCTTTGCTAAAAAATCTCTCGGCGACGTAAAGCTAAAGTCTCCTAAAAGCCGCTGACTTTGTATGAGCGTTTTGAGCATTACAGTGACAAGAGCGGGTTTGATTCCGTGTCCAGAAACATCTCCCATTAAAATGACAACTCTTCCGTCTTTGAGAGTAAACGCATCGTAGTAATCGCCGCCGCATCCAATAGTTTTCTGCGGGTGATACTCTACTGCTATAAATGGATACGCAGGGGCCGTCTCATGCAGACTGAGCATAGCCTTTTGAAACGCGCTGGCAGTCTCAAGCTGTTTTTCAATTTCGACTCGTAAGCGTGCATTTTCTTTTCTCAGTTTAAATTCAGCAAGTGCGCTTTCTACTTCCGAAAATAATCTATCTTGATCCCATGGTTTTGGAAGCAGGCTGCGGATATTGGCAGATACGGCGCGGCGAATATCGTCCATGTCTGAGTAAGCGGTGAGCAGTGTCGTCTGTATATCCTTATCGAAAGAACGAATGCTCTCAAGGAGTTCTGCTCCATTCATGCCAGGCATACGCAGATCAGAAATGACCATAAAAACCGTTTCTTGATTGTTTTTAATATACTCTAATCCATGTAAAGGATTTTGAAATGTTTGGATAGAAAATTCAATTTCCGGATGCTTTATTCGTATTTCTCGTTCGAGGGCTTTTGTTACGCGCGGTTCATCATCAATGATGACTAATTGCAGAATATTCTCATCCATACTTTTTCTCCTTAGTTTTGAAAGCGATTATAGCACATAATTATGATAGTTGTAAAAAAATGTATGAATATGCATTCTTTTTGCTTGCTATTCAAAATGAGACTGGTATACTGCAAGTATGGAATATAGATTTTTCCTGGTCCTGGCGCCTATTACCGTTTTATTGCTTATTGTTGTAATTGTTCTGCTGTGGAAATTTCGATCTGAGCCGACAGCTCGTTCACTAGGGCGGTATGCTCTGCTTTGTATCTGGCTCATTGTTACAAACAGCGCAGAACAGCTTGCTGCCACAAAAGAACTGACACTGTTTTTTGCAAAACTTTCGTACATCAGTTATTTGCTCCTGCCTTTGTCGTTTGCAGGATTTTGTCTCCGATACACAGGTCATGATAAGTACTTTCCCCCAACACTCTGGGAGATTTTAGTTATTATCGCCTTGCTCTGTTATGCAATGGTGATAACGAATGACTTACATCATTTATTCTGGAGAGAGGTTCAATTTGTAGAGATACAGGGCTTGTTAACGATGCAGCCAAAATATGGTCCGTTTTTTTGGCTGACTGCCGGGTATTGCTGGTCAATTATGTCGATGGCAATGATATTTGTGCTTCGGGCCTATAACTTACGGATGGGGCTGCACCGCTTGCGTTCAATCTGGATACTCATTGGATTACATTTGCCTGCCGTTTCTAATTTTATTTACACATTAAAACTTGCACCCGCTATACAAAAAGACTACACACCAATCGGTTTTGGCCTCTCTGTTATTGCATTTTTTATTGGCGCTTTTATGGTGCGCGCTATAAAGCTTGTTCCGATGGCTCGAGGCGTGGTGCTTGAAGAACTGGAAGAGGGATACATTTTTTTAGATGCTTCAGGACGGCTCACAGACTACAATGTATATGCAGGGCGATTGCTCAATATTACCGATGCCATGATCGGAAAAATATTTTCTGAGTTGCCGCAGTTAGAGCTTCTCGATAAGGCATTTATTATCAGCGCAGAAGAAAAAAGCGCGCTTGCATCGGGAGAAACTATTTCGTGGACAGTTCATCAGAATGATAATGTTTTTTTAGTCAAACTCCGGGTAATATACGGTAAATCGGGTTCCCGCGGAACAGCAATTCTTATCAGCGACATAACCGAGCGGAGCAAAATGCAGTTTGAGATAGAAACAGCGCGTGCAAATATTTTAAAGCGTGAACGATTTGCGGTCATCGGGCGGCTTGCCGCAGACATCGCCCATGAAATTAATAACCCGCTCGGTTTTGTGTGGAGCGGTTTCCGATCACTGCAGGCAATCTGTAAACAAAAGGAAGCTGAAGGCTGTTTTACACAAGAAGCAAAAGAGATTCTCCAGGAGATTGGCGAAGGATTATCGAGCATTGAGCGTGTTGTAAAGAGCCTGCTGGAATATTCGCGTCGAGGAGCAATGCTCGATTATGCACCAGCGCCGTACGATTTCGCGCAGGGAATCCATGCTGCAATTGAACTTGCCCGCGGTGATTTTGACCGCTTTGCAAAAATTGAACTAGAGCTAGAACAGGTACCGCAGCTTGTTGTCAAAGGCAACGAGATAGATCAAGTCATACTCAATATCATTCGTAATGCAGTTGATGCAGTGCGAGAACGCTTTTGTCCCGAATTAAAAGACGGCAAGATGTGTGTAGACTTAAGCCAAAAGCCGGGGCTTATCCATGTAAAATTGTACAGGGACGGCGATGATGCTGTGTGTGAAATATCCAACAACGGCCCTCCGATACGCTCTGAAGATGCAGAGAGAATATTCGAGGCATTCTTTTCCACAAAAGATGAGCGGAGAGGAACCGGTTTGGGGTTATCCATTGCCAGGGAAATTATTGAGGAGCACCATAGAGGAAAACTGCGGCTCAAGCAGTGTGATCCGGTGACTTTTGAAATACGGCTTCCTGTCAATTCGCAACACACATAAAAAGTATTTACTGCTTTTTATCATGCTTTGCGTACAGGTTTTCCGCTTGTTCAAACGAGCGGAGTATGCCCTTAATCATCGAAGCGCTAAACCCTTCATGCTCCATTTCGTTGAGACCGGCAATCGTACAGCCGCGCGGCGTAGTGACCTTATCGATAGCGGATTCTGGATGCTCATTAAGCTTGAGCAAGAGTTCCGCAGCCCCTTTGGCCGTTTGCGCTGCGATGTGGAGCGCATCATCGGCATGGAAGCCAATTTGAATGCCGCCCTGAGAAGCCGCGCGAATGGCACGCAAAAAGTATGCGACACCGCAGGCGCCGAGCACGGTTGCAGGAACCATGAGCTGTTCGTCGATGATGAGCGTGGCGCCGAGCAGGTTAAAGAGCTCTACTGCTTCGAGCAATGCTGCTTTGTGCTGTGGCAATGTTGAAAGACAGGTCATCGATTCCCGGATTGCAATTGCTATGTTGGGCATAGCTCGAATGACGGGCACAGCAGGGGATATGTATGTGTAGAGTGTGCTGAGCGCTACATCAGTAATTACAGAAATAACTATCTTGTTGTTTGTAATACCCGCGCCAATTTCCTGCAGCAATTCATCGGTCTGAGCCGGGCGCACTGCAAGAATAATGATATCGGCTTCCGAAACAGCTTTTGAATTATCGGAAGAAAGCAAAAACCCTTTTTCGCCCAGCGCGCTCAAAAGCTGCGTTTGCTTTCGGGTAAGGATAATTTGTCCCGGTTTATACTTTCGCGATTTTACGAGCCCTTCTGCAATGGAACAGCCGATATTGCCTGCTCCGATAATGGCAATAGTTTTTTGTGTGGCGCTGTCGTTCATGAGATCCTCCGCATAGATTATTTACTGTAGTTATTCAGTATACTGCATAAACAAGCAGTATGTCATTTAAGAGAGTACGTAAATTTGACAGGCAAGGCTTTTTATAGTACCATAATAAGACTGGAGGCTAAAATGAATGTAAACTTTAAGAAAGATATTAAGCCGATATCATATCTTAAGACAAATGCCGCAGAGATGATGAAATATGTAAATGAAAATCGAAATCCAGTTATTATCACACAGAATGGTGAGGCAAAAGCAGTTCTAATGGATATTGATTCTTATCAAAACATGCAAAACGCTTTTGCTTTATTAAATATCATTAAAATATCTGAAGATGAAATAAAAAAAGGCAATGTTCAAGATTCAGAAGAAGTATTCACTGAGTTAAAAAATAAATATTTCAAGGAACACTAATGGAATATAGAGTTATTATTCCAAACAGCGTAAAAAAAGATATTGAAGAGATTATCGAATATTATATTGTAGAAAAACCAGATTACGCACAAAAGATATTTGAATCAATTATCTCAAGAATTAATTCATTAAAATATTTTCCACAAAAAGGAAGAGTTGTCCCTGAACTGTTAGAATATAATATAAATGAATATCGAGAACTCATAGAATCGTATTGGCGAATTATATATAGAATAGAAAATAATCATGTTGAACTATTCACTATTATTGATTCCAGAAGAAATGTACAAGATTTATTGGTTGAAAAGTTAAAAAGAAAAGTCATCTAACATCAGCTAATTTATGAAGATTCGTTCTGTTGGTTATACTGTCGTTTGTTTTATTGCTTTGATGGTTGGATAACATAAAGAAGATATATAAAAATAAGCTATTTTTGTGGTACGATTTTGATGAGGCAATTCGATAGATTGACAAGTACAATTTTTTTTTATACTGACACAATATAGTTTTGTCGAAGGAGGATAGATATTATGAGAAATTATTTAAGATTTTTTGAGTCATTTTTGTTATTTGTTACATTAATATCTTGTGTAAGCACAGGTAATGAAAAAAAACAGCAAAATGCACTTGATTTTCAATATTCTGGTTATGATGATTCTAAAAATATTGTTACAATTCTATATCAATTAATTCAAACAGAAAAGAAAACGATTGAAAATAGTATTTGGAAGTATTCATACACAGACGTAGAAAAAATAGTTAATTTTTATAATACCAACACTATTACAATATATAATGTTTTTGGTGGTGATAAAATATCCTATTATACTTATAATATTGATATTTCATTGGTGGAAGGACAATTAAAATTCTCTTTCAGCAAACCAGTTAGAAAAAAGGAAAACAGTTCCAATAGTTCTAGTATAATAAATGCAATGTATGATATTCCTGTTTCATATAACTATGAACCTGTAGCAATGTATTTAGCAGAAAAAATAAAAGAAGCACAAAATAATCAAATATTGTATGACCAGTCGAAATCGGCTTTGTTTTCAGATTTAGATTTCTTGGTAAGATATGTGATAAGTCTTACTGATATTCAATTTAAAAAATTTTGTGAAGAAGAAAATTTTACAATAAAAGTTGAATTTAAATTGACGGTTGATTCAATTGTTGAGAATAAAAATGAAAATTATAAAGAGTATAAATATTTAGTTAGGGAATTACTAGATCCTCTATTAAATGTACATGTCGAATTCTATACAAACAATAAAGAAATTGCAATGACGTCAAGAGGAACAAAGATAACAATTAAAGGTGTACTTGGTTTTGAAAGAAGATTAACTGGTGATTATATAGTAGTGAAAGAATAGATTTTGAATCTTTACCTGCCAGTATCTTAAATACCTAGCAGGTAAAGGTATTTACTTTAAATAATTTTAGCTCATATATTTGTTTTTTTTAGGAAGTCAATGTTTAACTGGGGGTTAACATTTCCGAGGTTTCTTTTTTAAATAATAAAAATTAGTTTTATTTTATCAAGAAACTAATTTAGTGTTATGTCAGCTTTGATTTTGAATGCAGTAATAAAAATCTTGGAATAATAGACATGAATTATGAAAAACATTTATGCGAACAAAGTTAAATTGTTGATTTGAATAAATTGATACTAAAGCTTCCATAAAATATATTTATTCAAATTATATAATACAAAAAACAAGTTGTTTTATTAAAAGATTTTATTATAGCATTTCTTAATATAAAATGCACTTATAAATTATAGCCGGCCCTATTTCAAAAAATCATACAATCAATTGTTATTCATATTAGTTTTTGCAGTATAATAATATCTTCATTGTCTAAGCATGGTACCTTAAATTCCTCCGCTCCTTTTCCCATACTCTTTTCTCCAAAAATAGTGTATAATGTGTCCGTTTGTGGTTCTCTGGCTTGTTTGGCCGCTGAGATGCCATGGAAATTATCAAAGCTGTGCGGAGGAGGCATTGCTCATGGAAAAGTATATTTTAGCACTGGATCAAGGAACTACCACTTCACGGGCAATAGTATTTAATGAAATAGGAATGATTTTGGGAGTCAAACAGCTCCCCTTTAACCAGATATACCCGCAGCCTGGCTGGGTTGAGCATGATCCTGAGGAAATCTGGAAAACGCAGTATGAGGCTGCTCTCGGAGCAATGGAAGCCGCGCAGATTACCTCAAATCAGATTGCGGCAATTGGCATCACAAACCAGCGGGAAACGTGTGTGCTGTGGGATAAAAAAACCGGCGCGCCGGTTTATAATGCAATAGTCTGGCAGTGCCGGCGTTCTGCCCCGATATGCCAGGAGCTTAAAGCGCTTGGGTATGAAAAGGAAATCCGTGAGCGCACAGGGCTTTTACTCGATCCGTATTTTTCTGGCACAAAGCTCATGTGGCTCTTTGACAACGTGAGCGGACTCCGCACCAAAGCGGAACGCGGCGATATTCTTTTTGGCACAATCGACAGCTGGCTCATTTATAAGCTCACTGGCAAGCATGTAACCGATCCGACAAATGCATCGCGAACCCTGCTCTTTAACATTCACGAGGGCCGATGGGATGAGGATATACTCAAAATAATGAAAATACCTCCATCGATATTGCCGACAGTGCTACCGAGCTCTTCCGATTTTGGTTTTACAAAAAAAGATTTGTTTGGATCAGAGATACCGGTAACCGGCTGTGCAGGGGATCAGCAGGCTGCTTTGTTTGGCCATGCGTGTTTTGAAGCCGGAGCATCCAAAAACACCTATGGCACCGGTTGTTTCACGCTGATGAACACAGGTCCTACTGCAATTACTTCAAAGCATAACCTGCTCACAACAATTGCATGGGATCTTGGCAAAGGCTTTACGTACGCGCTTGAAGGTTCTGTGTTTATTGGCGGAGCGGTTGTGCAATGGCTCAGAGATGAGCTTGGTATTATAGCCGAATCAGCAGAGATAGAAAAACTTGCCCGTTCGGTACCCGACAATGGCGGCGTGGTGATTGTACCTGCATTTGTGGGTATGGGAGCTCCGTACTGGGATCCGGAAGCCCGCGGCGCAGTACTCGGCATTACACGCGGCACATCGAAAGCGCATTTTGCACGAGCCGCGCTCGAAGCTATAGCTTATCAATCACGCGACTTGCTCGTTGCAATGGAAAACGATTTAGGTTCACCAATACCGTTTATTAAGGCCGATGGCGGTGCAAGTGCTAATAATTTCCTCATGCAATTCCAGTCCGATATTCTCGATAAGCCGGTTATACTGCCTGAAGTGTCAGAAGTAACTGCGCTCGGTGCGGCATACCTTGCAGGGCTTCGTGTCGGGTACTGGGCAAGCACTGAGGAAGTAGAGCGCAACTGGAGAAAGAAACGTGAGTTTATTCCGGCAATGACCAAGGAAGCTCGCGAGAAGCTCATCGTGCGTTGGAATAAAGCAGTTGAAGTAACACGTTCGTTTGTTTGCTGTTGATGGTTTTCGTATATAGTTAGTTATTTTAATATAATTATTTGGAGGAGTTATGCAGATTGATACCGTTCAGCTCGTATGGAAAAAAGATGCAAACATAATCATAGGGCAGTCTCATTTTATTAAAACCGTGGAAGATATAGCGGAGATTATGGCATCGACCAATCCGGGAATTAAGTATGGACTTGCGTTTAATGAAGCATCGGGGCCGTGTCTTGTCAGAACAGAAGGCAATGACCCGGAGCTCATAAAGGATGCAGAAGCATGCGCATTAAAAATCGGAGCTGGGCATACATTTTATTTAATACTTGGGAGCGGCGGCTATCCCATCAATGTGCTCGATAGAATTAAAATGTGCCAGGAAGTCTGCAGGATATTCTGTGCAACCGCGAATCCGGTGCAGGTAATTGTTGCACGAACAGAACAAGGTGCAGGCATTTTAGGCGTTATCGATGGCAATAGCCCCAAGGGTGTTGAGCAGGAAAACGATAAAGCAGACCGCAAGGCAATGCTGAGGCGGTTTGGATATAAATTTTAAGTAACAGTTATTTGAACTTTTCAAACGAAAAAGGAGTATCGAGCAATGCAGATTCAAGGAGTTAAAATAGCATTTATTGGCACCGGTGTAATGGGAGCAAGCATGGCAAGGCATCTTATGCATGCTGGCGCACAGGTTACCGTTTATAATAGAACAAAAGCAAAAGCAGAACCGCTCATTGCAGAGGGCGCCCAATGGGCCGAAACTATTCCCGAAGCTGTCCGCGGAAAAGCGGTAGTTTTTACCATGGTCGGATATCCAGCGGACGTTGAGGCAGTCTATCTTGGTCCAGAAGGGATTCTGCAGCATGCAGCCCCCGGTACGATAGTGGTAGATCATACCACAAGTGATCCAGCGCTCGCAGCGCGCATAGCGCAAGCGGCTGAACAAAAGTCAATGCTCGCGCTGGATGCACCGGTATCAGGCGGCGATATCGGCGCAAAAAATGCGACACTGACCATTATGGTCGGAGGTTCCAAAACTGCGTTTGACGAAGTTCTGCCATTCTTTGAAGTGATGGGCAAAAAGATAGTGCTTCAGGGAGGACCGGGAGCAGGACAGCATACAAAAATGGCAAACCAGATAGCGATTGCAGGTTCGCTGACCGGAGCAGTTGAGGCTATCCGTTATGCGGAAGCAGCAGGGCTCGAACCATTGCGTGTGCTCGAAAGCATTGGCGGCGGATCGGCACAGAGCTGGCAGCTTGTTAACATGGTTCCGCGCATGCTCAACGGAGATTTTGAGCCCGGTTTTTATGCAAAGCATTTCCTAAAAGATTTACGCATAGCCCTCGATAATGCAAAAAAAATGAATCTGCGGCTGCCCTTGCTTGAATTGGCCGAACAATTCTTTACAAAAGCTTCTGATAAGGGTTTCGGAGAAAAAGGAACTCAAATACTCTACCACCTCTATAAGAATGGGATGATCTAATGTCAGATGAGCAGCGAGCATATTCACGAGAACTAACATTAGCGCCGGCATCTGTTGTAGAAAATGGAAAATTGGCATTTGGATGCTACTCGGGCATAATAGGTGATACAGATATTACTGCAGCGAATATACACGGTCTTCCGCACTTTATAAAGCAGGCCCGCTGTAAAGCATGGAGAGCATTACAGCTTGGTACTGACCGATGGTTTGTTTTTATTGCTCTCTATGAGGCACGGCTTTTAGGAATGGGCTTTGCGTATGTTTGGGATAAAGTTAATAAGAAACATTATGCAATCAAGCATTCCAGGCTGTTTTCGGGGTTTGGCATAACCGGAAACATGGACGGAGAAACAATCGGCTACACAGCTCATGATTCATGTCTGCATTGCCTCACTGATGTATATCATAATAGGATAACAATTACAGGGAGGGCACGGGCACAAAGGCATAAGCCTGCAATAGCATTTTCTTTTTCGCTCAATCTGGGAGATAAGCATGCATCGCCGATGAGTGTAGTATTGCCATTTTACGCCAATCGTGGAATGTATTCAATGAAGTGCCTGATGCCTGCTGACGGCTGGCTCTATGTTAATGGCGAGCGCTGCGAATTAAAGCCAGAAGAAACGCTTGCGGTATTTGATGACCACAAGGGATTTTACCCGTATCAAATGCGTTATAATTGGGTAACAGGTTTTGGGTTTGACAGCAAAGGCCGGCGAATTGGCATCAATCTTACGGAAAATCAAGTTATCCAGCAAAATATTTATAACGAAAATATTCTTTGGATAAACAATAAAATTATACCACTGCCGCCAATAAAAATTACAAAACCTGATGGCGTTTATAAACCCTGGCACATTCAGGATCTTGAGGGGCTTGTGGATCTCACATTTATTCCCGAGCGGGACAACAGGCTTGCAGTAGATGCACTCGTTGCAAAGCTCGATTACCATGGACCATTTGGGACATTTAGCGGGACGCTCAAGACGCCTGATGGAGATAAAATCGATCCCGCCATATTGTATGGAATGGGTGAACAAAAGTATTTGCGCGTATGAGTGATTATCAAACAATCATTGCAGAATCAGTAAAAGCGCTTGTGAGCGCAACTCTCAGTAAAACGCAGGCAAAACAGGGTGCAATAAAAATTAAACCTATCATGGTGAACGGTAAACCGATGTACCAGGCATCATGGATAGAAAACGCGCAGGCGTTTCATAAAAACTATTCATACGAGGCACTGCTCGATTTCATTGCAGAAGTTTTTCCAGGGACATACAGGCAGTTTGTCATTAAAACAGCCAACTATTTTGTGCAATGCTTGGCTGATAAGCACGGTAAAGTGCATGTTGTTAAGCACACAAACAAGACTAATAAGAGTGAAACTAAACCTGCACAAATAAATTTGCTCAGTACTCACCATAACCGCACGAAGCAGTATATCCTTCCGGAAGGTACAGCTGTACCATGGCTTGTCGATCTTGGCGTAATGGATAGGCAAGGTCATGTTATAAGAAAATACCATGATAAGTTCAGACAGATAAACCGATTTCTTGAGTTTATTGATGATATCTGGCCTGACCTTGTGCAGCATGACCCACTGCGGGTTGTTGATTTTGGGTGCGGTAAATCATATTTAACATTTGCGATGCATTACTACTTTACCGAGATTAAAAAAGCGCATGTTGATATGATTGGGCTTGACTTAAAGCAGGATGTCATGGCGAACTGCAATATGCTTGCTCAGCGTTATGGTTTTAATAATTTGCTTTTTAAGACTGGTGATATTGCTGGTTTTACAGAAGCAAAGCAAGCGGATTTAGTCGTTTGTCTCCACGCCTGTGACACAGCAACCGACTACGCGCTTCAAAAAGCTGTTGCCTGGAATGCAAAAGCAATACTTGCGGTTCCCTGCTGCCAAAAAGAGCTCATTCATGCCCTCGAAGCAGAACCGCTTGCATCTATGATGAAACATGGGATTTTACGGGAACGGGTAGGTTCGCTTGTAACCGATACAATACGTGCACTTGCGCTTGAAGCTGTTGGGTATAAAGTAACTATTATGGAATTTATTGCCACAGAGCATACGCCTAAAAATATACTTATTAGAGCGCAAAAGCTGTCCGAGTTTTCTGAATCACAAAAAAAGGCTGCGCTTGAACGGCTCTATGCGTTTTTGAATTTTTGGCATGTACAGCCGCTCATTGTTAGTTTGTTACATGTTTCAGAGAAATTTTAAAGTTAAAATATACTAACTGCCAGGCAGTCTGTATGAAAAGAGGCTATGGCGTGATGTTTAGTTTTTCCTCTAAAATTCTCTTTGTCCGCTCATCAATCGTGATGCTTTCGCCGTTCCAGAGTTTCCGTATCACAGCGGTCTCTTCACCCGAAAGCCGGATGCCTTTGAGTACATGGTTTTCAAAGCTGGCGCAGGTGAGTGGCGCTACTTTTTTGGTAATTTCATAGATTACTTCGGCATATTCTCTAATTTCACGCTGTGCATGACGATCGAGCCGGAGCATGAGAAAGCGCAGGAGGTTGTGGAGATCCATCTGCCAGTACCATTCGGTATAGGTTGAAAGCGGAAGATTGACTCTTGCAAGCTCTCGTGCCACTTCCATATCGAGCAGTTGTTCGTAGTGTTTATATGCTTGCCGCTGCTCCTCATCCATCATGCTGATAACATTTTGAGCAGTCTCGGGAGAAAATGGCTCATCGGTGCGCCCCTGTTTGTTATCTTTGCTCTGCTTGGCTACGGCATCGGGGGAAGGAAGCCAGAACTCATCCTTGAGCACAGAGTATCTCCCCGAGATTTCGTTGAGCCGGGCAGTGCGGTGGCGAATCCACTGGCGTGCGACAAAAATTGGCAGTTTAATATGAAATGTGAGCACTACCTGCTCAAAAGGGCTCGTGTGTTCATTCCTGAGGAGGTAATCAATGAGCGCTGTATCTTCCCGAACTGTTTTTGTCCCTTTCCCATACGAAACGCGCGCTGCCTGAACAATGCGTTCATCGCCCCCAAGATAATCGACAAGGCGGACAAAGCCGTGATTGTGCACTGGAAATTCTTTATCGAGAATAGCTTCAGCTTCGGGAACAATGCAGTGTGCCATATGTGTTACCCCTTTGAAAAATTATAAGGTCGCTTCCAGAATTCGTATCCAGTTTTTATAGGCTATTTTTTCGATTTCTTCAAGGGTAAAGCCATGAGCTCTGAACTCGTCGATGAGGCGCGGCAATCCGCTAACATCGCCCAGATCAGCGGGAATGGGCGCGCCGTCAAAATCTGAACCGAATGCTACATGATCAACCCCGATGCGGTCTGCAATGTATGCTGCGTGCTGAACGATGAGGCTGAGCGGTGTGTCGGTATTGATTGCGCAATCCTCTCGCAAAAAGTGAACAGCAAAGTTAATTCCAATTAAGCCGTTTGATTCTCCGATAGCCTGTATTTGCCGGTCTGTGAGGTTGCGCTTTGACGGTGAGAGTGCATGCGCGCAGGAGTGCGTCGCAACAAGCGGTTTTGTGGAGAGTGCAGCGATGTCCCAGAAACCTTTTTCATTGATATGCGAGCAGTCAATGAGTATGCCCATGCGGTTGCAGGCTCTCACCAGTTCGCGGCCAGCTTCGGTTAAGCCGGGGCCGGTATCGGGATTCCCCGGTCCGCCTGATGTGACCCCGTGACCAAACACATTCGCTCTGCTCCATACAGGACCGATGGACCGGACACCGAGGTTGTAAAAAAAATCGAGGTTTGAAAGATCGCCGGCTATGGCTTCAGCTCCTTCTATGTGGAGCAGCATGGCAATTGTATTGTTGGTGCATGTTTGTTTGAGTTCGCTCGCAGAATGGATAATCGTTAAGCTGTTATTGGATTCCTGTGCAAGCTCTAGGAGCATGTGAATTTTATTTGTTGTTTGTTCGTATGCATAATCTGGATCGAGCGGGTTATAATTAAGTATCCGTTTCTCTTCATCGGATAATTCTTGCTGAGGCAAAGGCTGGGGAATAAACACTGCAAAAAACCCGCCTAGAAAATTACCCTCGCGCATGCGCGGAACATCAAGATGACCCTTTGTCTGCCGTTCAAATAAGAGGTGTTTGTTAGCTTCAATATTGTCAGAGAGATGTTCTGAAAAATCGTTGTGTCCGTCAAAAACCCGGATGTTGTTTTGCATGATGGTGTCCTTTCGGTGCGGCTGTACTACTTGTATAGAAAAGCAATTTCTCCCTCGAACGGAATAATAGTATTTTTTTTGTTTTCAGAACCATGAAAATCACAGCCGAATGTCGTAACGAAATTAAATGGCTCGGCAAGCTTGTGAATGAGCTCATTGAGCTTTTGCTGCTCGTGGTTCCGGTACGCATACCATTCGAGCCCCTCTATGCCTGCGGATTGAAAGTAGGCAAGCATTTCCCGGGCTCGTGAGTACTCTTTTGTTAAAACTTCTGTATCATCATCAAACTCATGGCCAAAATGTGGGAGCACAACAATACCATTGTCTGCTTTTGCCGCTGCAATTACTTCTTTAATGTGCGGTTTTAGTGGCTCCCGAGCATTTTTAAATACTGGAGCGGTATACCGCTTTTTAAATTCTTTGTAAGTTGTTTTTTTATCAATAACTGTGCATTCAATAAAAAAAGCATATAGCTCAGGACTGGTTATGCGAATGGTATTGAACAGCAGCTCTTTTGCTTCCGGAGCAAGCGGTAAACGTAATAATTTTTTAACAAAGAAATCTTTGAGCGATAAGCTGGGTTTGATATGCCTTGAGTGCTCAATGACTGTCTGGACTGCTAAAAGCCTTCTGCTCCTGTATGTGTTTGTCAGAGATTCCGTATGGCTGTAGTTTCCTTCCGGGAAATAGCATAAAATTTCGCTGTCATAGCCAATTTCGGGTGCAATACAGTCAATTTCTATTGCTGGTATCGATGCAATACCGTTGCTTTTTGCGGCTTCTAAAAAAAATGGCGTTCCGCCAAATGTATCGTGGTCGGTGAGACATGCAAAGTTCACGTTGTGCTGTACAAGCGAATCCACTAGCTCCTGCGGTGTGAGAGTGCCGTCGGAAAATACGCTATGCAAATGCATGTCAATGAGCATAGCACCAGCATAAACTATTTTTTTAGGGCTGACAAGGAAAAAGGGAGGGGAGAAATGGCGGGAAATAATTACAGGGACAGACACCATAAACAGTTTGCTTGTATGCTGACTGGATATGCATTGAAAGCAATAGCATCTACCTTCCCCTCTCCTCTGTTGACAAAAACAGTCAAACTGTCATAAATTCCTTATTAGCCATAAAACATGAATCTTATTGTATAATTGTGAGCGTGCTGAACTATCGTACAGTACGATTGCTGCGCAAGGAGGAGATGAGATGAAAACGTGCATAGTGTTTCCTGGGCAGGGTGCTCAGGCTATTGGCATGGGAAAAGATTTATTCGATGCGTATAAACAAGTGCGGGAGCTGTTTGAGCATGCTTCTGATATCACAAAAATGAAACTGGCCGATCTTATTTTTTCAGGGACAGAAGATGAGTTAAAGCAGACCCAGAATACGCAGGTAGCGCTGGCACTGGTTGATTATTCAGCGGCTGTTGTGCTCCACGATATGGGTTTTACCTGTGAGGGCACTGCCGGTTTTAGTTTGGGTGAGTGGCCGGCGCTCGTGGAAGCAGGGGTGCTTTCTTTTGAAACAATGATGAAGCTTGTGGCAGAGCGCGGAAGGCTCATGGATGAAGCAGGCAAACGCTCAGGCGGTTCAACGATGAGCGCAGTGCTTTCTCTCGAACCGGAAAAAATAGAGGCTGCTCTCAAGCAGGCTGGTATTAACGATGTATGGGTTGCAAACTATAATGCGCCAAACCAGTCAGTAATCTCAGGAACAGAAGCAGGTATTACCAAAGCGGAAGAAGTCATAAAAAATGCTGGCGCGCGCAGAGTTGTTCGCCTTAAGGTTTCTGGTGCGTTCCACTCACCTATCATGCAGTATGCGTACGATGGCTTTAAAGAAATTCTCCAGGACGTTGTATTCAAAGATCCTGCTATCGCATTTTATTCCAATGTGACCGGCGGCAAGGTAACCTCCAGCGCAGAGCTAAAGAAGCTAGCGGCTGACCAGATAATCAGTCCTGTGCGGTGGACACAGGAGGAAGCCGCAATTGTGAATGATGGCTACGGCCGCATATTGGAAGCTGGACCAGGCACCGTGCTGTGCGGCTTGTGGAAATCTTTCAACACAGAAATTCCCGCGTATCCATGTGGTACCTTGGAGCTGATACAAAAAGTTCCACAGTAATGCTATAGTGACGTACACTGATTGGTTTGTAATCAGCGCAACCAGTATGTCTGTGAAATTGAATGCTAAATGATAAGAGCCAGGAGAGGAGCAACGGTATGGAATTGTTAAAAGGAAAAAACTGCTTAGTTACAGGCGGATCAAAAGGTATCGGCAGAGCCATTGTTAAAAAGTTTTTAGAAGAAGGTGCAAATGTTTATTATGTTTCACGTTCGGAAGCAGATAATGCAGAAGAGCTTGCTGCAATTGCTCAAACCAATGCATGTAAACTCAAATGGATTTCCTGCAGTGTAACCGATGAAAAAGCGCTGGAATCCGCAATTGATGCAATAGCCAATGAAGGCTCGATTGATGTTGTGGTTAACAATGCCGGAATTACCAAAGACGGCCTCGTGTTTAGAATGAGTACCGAAGATTGGGAACAGGTGCTGCTCACTAATCTTACTAGCGCATTTTTCGTGTGCCGCACCGCAGCGCGCCACATGATCAAGAAGCGCGCAGGCAGCATCATCAATGTGTCGAGTGTTGTTGGTATAACAGGAAACGGCGGCCAAACCAACTATGCTGCATCAAAAGCCGGCCTCATCGGGTTTTCAAAGAGTTTAGCGAAAGAGGTTGCGAGCAGGGGTGTGCGCGTCAATGTGGTAGCTCCTGGCTTTATCGATACTGCCATGACAGAGAAAATTCCTGAAGAAGCAAAAGAAAAGCTTAAATCAGCAATTCCGCTCGGCAGAACCGGCAAGCCCGAAGAAATAGCATCAGCAGTGCTGTTTCTTGCATCCGATATGGCTTCTTACATTACCGGTGAAGTCTTAAAAATTGATGGCGGAATGGCAATGTAGTATACTATGACCACATGAGGTGGTCATGAATCCAACTATACGCGTACTGCCAGGTTCTCCTGCACCGTTTGGTGCAACGCTTGTGCCTGGCGGTATCAATTTTGCACTGTTTTCACGACATGCAACCAGTATCACACTTGAGCTCTATGCAAACCCTTCAGACAGCACAGCATTTTTTGAATATAAGTTTGATCCTGTCATAAACCGCACGGGGGATGTGTGGCATGCAGAGCTCCAGGGCATTGGTGCGGGGACACTCTATGGGTATAGAGTCGACGGTCCCTATATCCCGCAAGAAGGGCTCCGGTTTAATAAGCACAAACTGCTCCTTGACCCATATGCCAAAGCGCTCACGGGTGATTTTATCTGGGATCTCACAGAGTCCTGCGGCTATGATATTGCGAGTGAAGAAAAAGACCTTTCGTTTTCGCAAGTTGATAATGCCGGCTTTATGCCAAAGTGCATTGTTATCGATGACACCGCGTTTGACTGGCAGGGGGACAGACCCCTCAATTTGCCGCTCCGGCATGCCGTAATCTATGAGCTGCACGTTCGCGGTGCCACGCGTCATGGAAGTTCAGGGGTTTCGGCACCTGGCACCTATCAGGGAATTATAGAAAAAATTCCGTATTTTAAGGATCTTGGGATAACCAGCCTGGAACTGCTTCCCGTTCAGGAATTTGATTTTTACGAAAACCAGCGCAAAAATCCTTTTACCGGAGAACAGCTCAAGCAGTACTGGGGGTATAGCACGCTCGCATTCTTTGCGCCAAAAGGAATCTATGCGGCAAGCGGAACCTGCGGAGAACAGGTGACTGAGTTTAAAACCATGGTGCGCGAGCTCCACAAAGCAGGCATCGAAGTCATCCTCGATGTGGTATTCAATCATACTGCAGAAGGCAATGAGCTCGGGCCTACCGTGTCGTTCCGCGGTTTTGATAATCCTATCTGGTACATGCTCGATGAGAACCCGCGATACTACAAGAATTTTTCCGGCTGCGGCAATACGCTCAACTGCAATAATCCGATTGTGAGGAATTTTATTATCGATTGTCTCCACTACTGGGTTGTGCAGATGCATGTCGATGGATTCAGGTTCGATCTTGCATCGATACTGGGGCGCGATCAAAAGGGAAAGATGCTCGAAAATCCGCCCATGATTGAGATGATAGCAGAAGATCCTATCCTGCGAAACACAAAGCTCATTGCAGAAGCGTGGGATGCAGGCGGAGCATATCAGGTCGGTGCGTTTCCCGGCGGCCGCTGGGCAGAGTGGAATGATCGGTTTAGAGATGATGTGCGGCGATACTGGCGCGGCGATAGCGGTTTTACCGGTGCATTTGCAACTCGAATTACTGGCTCAAGCGATTTGTACCTGCGAGATGGCAGAAAACCCTTTCATTCAATCAATTATGTATGCTGTCATGACGGTTTTACGCTAATGGATCTTGTTTCGTATAACGGCAAGCATAATGACGAAAATGGCGAGAATAATTTTGACGGGCATCCGAGCAACTTTAGCTATAACTATGGTTTTGAAGGCCCCGCTAATGATCCAAAGATTCTCGACGTGCGCAGGAGGCAAATTAAAAACTTTTTAACTACTCTCTTTTTGTCTCTCGGAACGCCAATGCTCCTCGCTGGAGATGAGTTTGGCAGAACGCAGCAGGGTAACAATAATGCCTGGTGTCAGGACAATGAAATTTCCTGGATTAATTGGGACTTGCTCACAGCGAATGCGGATCTGTTTAGTTTTGTAAAAAAACTCATAGCATTCAGAAAACGGCATCCGGCGTTTCATCGGCCTGAATTTTATACTGGCAAGCAAGGACGCCATAACAAAATGCCTGATATTACCTGGTTTAGTCCCGATGGCGGTGAACCGGACTGGAAGAGCGACAGCAAGTGTCTTGCGATGCGCATCGATGGGACTAAAGCTGATATTCTCCTTGATAAAGATGATAATGATTTTTTCATCATCTGGAATCCGGAACAGCAATCGGTGCCTGTCCAGCTTTCAGCGCTGCCTGATGGCAAGCAGTGGTATCGAATAATCGATACGAGCAGGTCCGAAACTGATGCCTTTTATGAAGAGCAGACGGCTCAGTATGTACCGCACTGTCCGTACATTGCAGGTGCTAATTCTGTTGTGGTGCTGCTTTCCCGATAAAATGGGTTGAAATGATACACTCACTCACTCAACCGATACTTGTTGTTTCATTTTAATACAGTAAACAGTTGTTTGTACTCTGTGTGTAGAATTGTAACACAATTAAAGTTATCCGCAGCGCTTTACACATGCGATTTGATGCAGTCGTGCCCGCAAAATAGCGCGGGACTGCCAGCTTTTGTGTTGTTAAGTGTTTGTGTTGTAATAAAATAGCTGCTAGGTCTGATTTTTGGCAAACTAATATCTGAATTGGCACGAAACTTGCTTGATTAGTATCAGTTCAGGAGGAACCATGAAAACAACACGTGAAATAAAAGAACAGACCAGTGCCGATGCCAATGTGCTTTCTATATACTTAAAAGAAATTAATCGAATCCCGCTCATGACCCGCGAAGAGGAAGATCACTATGCGCGGCTTGCTGCTCAGGGAGATAAGCTTGCAAAAGAAAAGCTCGTTAAAGCAAACTTGCGGTTTGTTGTAAATGTTGCCAAGAAATACCAGAATCAGGGTTTGCCGCTTGCTGACCTCATATCAGAAGGCAATATCGGACTTTTGCATGCAATTGAGCGCTTTGATGTGAGCAAAGGGTACCACTTTATTTCCTATGCAGTGTGGTGGATTCGTCAGGCAATTCTCAAGGCAATCTGCGAAAAGAGCCGGCCCATTCGTCTTCCGCTGAACCGGGCTAATGAGCTTGTGCAGATTGAAAAAGCGAAAAAAATTATAAACGAGAGCATGTCCGAAGATGATGAAGAACAAGAGATAGCGCGTATGCTCAACATGGAACCGGAACATGTCCGTGATTTAGTCGCAGTCAGCAGAGATTTTGTATCGCTCGACGCACCCATTTATGATGACAAAGAATCCGGAACACTCGTCGATACGGTGAATAGTTCTGCATATAAGGGACCAGAGGATACCGTTATCGAACTTGCACTCCGCGACGATATCAATCGTGTTTTGGGAACACTTACAGAAAAAGAGCGCAAAATTATCGAAATGCGCTTTGGGCTAAATAACCATAAGCCGCTCAGCCTTAAAGAAATTGGCGAAGAGTTTAATCTGACAAAAGAACGCATCAGGCAGATTGAAAAAGCTGTTATAAAACGGCTTTCTGATTCGTATGATGCTTCGATGCTGGAAAGCTATGTTGCATAAGGTATGATAGCGGTAGAATCGGAATACAACTGATGTGAAAATTGAGGGTACACTGCTGACGTGTGCCCTTTTTTTATGTGCGGATGGTAGGGTGCGCCTCAGAATACGGTTCTGCAACACTGCTAGTACAATTCAATGGTAAATGATGCATAGGTTCCTGAGAAGGGCTTTTCGGTAACGTCGACGGATGTTACATGCGCGCCTGGTGGTCCCTGATGCAGCCACTGGATGTAGCGGTTGACTGCAGATACCGGACCTTCGGCATAGGTTTCTACACCTCCGTCAGGAAGGTTGCTTATCCAACCGGTGAGTCCCAGTGATTTAGCAAAATTGCGAGCTTCATAGCGAAATCCGACTCCCTGGACTCGTCCGCGTATTATTGCTAGAATTGCTTTGTTTTCCATAATAGAGTTATCCTGTATTAGTTGTTGTATCTACTGTTGTAAAAACAGCCTGATTTAAATGACAATGTTGACTAAATTCCTTATAAATTCTATACTTGCGTCTCTATAAGTCAAGGAAAATCTTTTTTTTATATAGTAGAGGTATCAGATGAAAAGAACCTATCAGCCAAGCCGAACGCGGAGAGTGCGTAAATTTGGATTCCGTGCCAGAATGGCAACCAAAGGTGGAAGACTGGTATTAAAACGGAGAAGAGCAAAAGGAAGAATCCGTCTTACCATTTCTGATGAAAAGAAAAAGTATTAAGCCATAACTAATGTGGTATGTCTGAAGTTTTCCAAAGATGAACGCTTAACGCGTTCTAAGGATATTCAGCGTGTTTACAGGGAAGGGAAGCGGTATCAAACACAGGGGATGGCAATGCAAGTATGCTATAACTCCCTTGAGAGAACCAGGGTCGTGTTTTCAGCCAGTAAGAAAGTAGGTACTGCTGTTCGTCGTAATCGGGCAAGGCGTATTTGTTCTGAAATTTGGAGAACAGTATACAAACCCTGGATTACTAAATGGGTTGATATCATCTTTATAATACAGCCCTGCCAGGAAGAAACGTTTGAAGAACGAAAAAAGCAGATGCAGATTCTTCTCAAAAAAGCAGGATTGGCACTGTAGTATGAGAAGTGTAATGATTGCAATTATTGCATTTCCGATAAAGCTATATAGAAAATTTATTTCTCCCCTGTTTCCCCCTTCATGCCGATTTTATCCAACCTGTTCAACCTATGCACTTCAGGCGCTCGATAAGTATGGCCCACTTAAGGGACTATACTTATCGATAAAACGAATTAGCAAATGTCATCCATTCCATCCGGGAGGTTATGATCCACTGCCATGAATACATTTGAAAATGATGATGCAGGATCATCAAAAAGAACCCTGTTAGCTGTAGTCCTTTCCGTGCTGTTTGTCTTTGCAGTAAGTATTGTACAAACGTTATTTTTTTCACCGCCAGTTCAGGCGCCTCAAAATCAGCAGCCAACAGTCCAGACTCCTCTTCAGGAACAGCAAGCTGTTGCAGCAGGTACTGAGACTGTACAGCCGCAGCTACCTGTTGAAGATGAATACCAGAAGCTTGTTCCTGAAACAGTTACAGTCGAGACCGATTTTATCAAAGCTGTTTTTACGAATGAAGGTGGTTCAATAGTTTCTTTGCAGTTAAAGAAACATCTCACGGACGGAAAGCCGGTTGAAATGCTCGTACCGGCAGAAGGACCTTCTGGATTTGGCGTGATTATTCCTTCGAGCCAAGGAAAGGAAACGCCGCAGCCGCAGCGTGATCTCATGAAATATGAGCGTATTAGTGATACAGTAATTGAGTTTTCACGTGTGTACTATGCAAAGAATCAGCAGGGTGCGGTTACTTCCTACACACTCAAAAAACGATATGAATTTGTTCCCGATGAATACATTATTAAGCTTTCGATAATTCATGAAAACACTGTTCCACAGCCTCTTGCTATTGGAAATGGTGAAAGCGCTTATGCTTTATATTTTGGTCCGCAAATTGGACCGGATTTTACTGAATTAACTAACTATTCGGATTTTAGACGTATCGTAGTGCTGGAAGGCACTAAGCGAAAGGTTTTGAATACTAAAAACGGCACTATTACACAAAATACTCGTTTTACCTGGGCGGGTATTGCAGGGAAATATTTTTCACTCATAGTAATTCCTGACGCTACGCAGTACAGCCTGCGAGCAACCAATATTCAGAAAAAAGGCGTAAAAGCAGTAACGTCAATGTCGTTTGTCCGTCCGCCTATTACAGCAAGTGCCCAAACCGATACGTTTTACATCTATATTGGACCAAAAAATTATAAAGAACTCGCCCGGTATGACGATCCGGCTAAGAATTACTATAAGCACTCTGCAGATAGTCTAACTAAAATCATGGAAGGCAATAATGCTCTCGGTTGGCTTGAAAGTGCGCTTAAATGGCTCTTAAACCTGTTTTACAGCATTATTCCAAACTACGGTATCGCTATCATTCTGCTGACTATTTTAGTGCGGGTAATACTGGTACCGCTCACGATTAAGAGCAGTAAGAGCACTGCGAAAATGCAGGAAATTCAGCCCAAAATTCAGGAATTGCAGAATAAGTATAAAAACAATCCCCAGAAATTGAATATTGAACTTGCTGAACTTTATAAAAAGGAAGGGGCAAACCCGCTTTCCGGATGTCTCCCGGTGCTATTGCAATTCCCTATCTTTATTGCGATGTACAGCTTGTTTAGCAATCATTTTGATTTGCGGGGTGCAAGTTTTATCCCTGGCTGGATTACCGATCTTTCACTGCCAGAGGCAATTGTTAGCTTTAATACAATTGATTTGTTTATCTGGAAAATAAGCGCTATACGAGCACTGCCAATAATTTACCTTTTAAGCCAGCTCTGGTATGGAAAATTCATGCAGCAGCCAACGTCTGCAGGGCAAAATCAAAGCCAAATGAATTTTATGCTCTATGGTTTGCCGATAATTTTCTTTTTTGTGCTGTATGATGCTCCATCCGGATTGTTAGTGTACTGGATTGTTGCGAATATCCTTACGGTTATTCAGCAGTATTTAATAAACAGGTTTATTCATAAGAAAAATGCTGGAAAACCGGCAAAACCGGCAATTGCCAAAGTTAAATGATTATTATGTTTTAAGGAGAATATAGAGTATGGTTCACGAGTTTGAAGGCAAAACAGAAGAAGAAGCCATAGAAAATGCAGTTGCTGCATTGGGAGTAGAACGGGACAAGTTCGATGTAGAAATTTTAGAGACCACAAAAGGCTCATTTTTAAAAAAAGCAAAAACGCGGATCCGTGTTTATCTACATGACAATGAGAAAAAGGAAACTGCTGCGAGCAAGCTGCTCCCTGAACATGAGGAAAAAATCATTGAGTTTGTGCAGAAACTCATTGAGCACATGGGATATACCTGCAAAGCATCTATTTTGTTCAGAGAAGAAAAAAAGCTTGGCGTACGTCTTGAAAGTCCTAATGTTTCAATTATTATTGGAAAAAAAGGGAAAAATCTCGATGCGATTCAAAGCCTGCTCAATGTGTATGCAAGTAAAATAGGACTTGCAAATTACAAAATTGTTGTTGATTCAGAAAACTATCGGCTCCGGCGCGAAGAATCGCTCGTTAAAATGGCTTATGAATTGGCTGAAAAAGTACGAAAAACCAGAACCAGCATTTTGCTCGAACCAATGAACCCTTTTGAACGCCGCATCATTCATACTACATTGAACAATATCGTAGATATTGAGACAAAGAGTGAAGGTGAAGGTCTCTACAAGCAGGTGCGGATTATGTTTAGAGGTAAAATATAAAAAAGTAGTTGTATAGAACTTTTACTTTAAATGCACTATACTAATGTACTATGAAATATTTGTTATTTGCATTAGTAAGCGGTTTTGCAAGTTTGCTCTTGCAGCCGCTTATAATAATAATATCTAAAAAAAATAATTGGTTTGATAAACCAGATGAACGAAAAATACACACAGCTCAAATCTCCCGGCTTGGGGGTATTGGTATATTTGTTTCATTTGTTATCAGCTTTAGTGCAGCGCTCATATCTTCGCAGGAACTATTTAATGAATTTTCACGCCACTTCCCTGTATTGATTGGCATGGCCGTTATATTTGCGATAGGGCTGCTGGATGATTTTTTTAATGTCCGTGCGCTTGTTCGTTTTATTATTCAAGTAGCAGTTGCCTTAGGGTTATCGGTGTGGGGATATCGGTTTACTAGCTTATGGCTTCCGGGAATGGGATCAATTATGCTCGGCTGGTTTTCCTATCCGCTCACTATATTATGGATAGTAGGAGTTATTAACGCAATCAACATGATTGACGGCATGGATGGCCTATGCGGCGGAATCAGCCTCATAGCGCTGTTTAGCTTTGGGCTTATTCTGATAGATAGAAATCAGAGTTTTGGTGCTTCAACTGCGATTATCCTGGCAGGCGCAATCGTAGGATATTTATTTTATAACTTTCCGCCCGCAAAAATTTTCATGGGCGATTCAGGAAGCAATTTGCTAGGGTTTACGCTTGCTATATTGCCGCTCATGGAAACACAGAGCATATCCAAAGGTACGATGATATGGATAGCCCCTACAGTGCTGTTACTGCCAATATTCGATGTGTTTGCTGCAATGCTCAGGCGAATGAGGCAGGGAAAATCAATCATGACTCCTGATAAGTGGCATATTCACCATAAACTTCTGCATTTGGGTTTTTCTACGCGATCAATCTTAGCAATGATTTATTCAACCTGTATGGTTCTTGGCGCGGTTGCAGTCTTAGAATTATATCTTAGTCCATTGGTGCATTGGCTCGCTCTTATAGCATCGTGGGGCTTGCTGCTAGTGCTTTTTATTATTTTACACTATTTAAAAGAAAAATCGGTTGTAAGTTCATAATTTG